>NZ_JANEWG010000007.1 GCF_028069725.1 Citrobacter sp. Awk 4 | reverse complement strand
CTAATAGAGTGTTTCATTAAGATAATTATACAAAGTTTGCTTAGGATAATTCTGAGTTGCTGTTAGAATCTTGTCAAAGAAGGATTCTTTCATCAAGTTTTGTACTCAGGTTATATGGCATGCCATCACTTAATGTTAAACAAGAAAAAGATTCGGAATTTACTGCCTTGCAACCTGCATTGGCAACCAGTAATAGTAATGAGATTGATTTATTAAACCTCATTGATGTTTTATGGCGTGCGAAAAATCGAATTGTTGCTGTCGTTGTTGTCTTTGCATGTGCCGGGTTACTGATCTCATTTCTCCTGCCGCAAAAGTGGACCAGTGAGGCGATTGTCACACCACCTGAACCTATTCAATGGCAAGGGCTTGAGAAAACCCTGACGAAACTGCGGGTGATGGATTTGGATGTGAGCGTCGATCGCGGCGGCGTATTCAACCTTTTTATCAAGAAGTTTCAATCCCCTTCATTACTGGAAGACTATCTCCGCTCATCACCTTACGTTATGGATCAGCTGAAAGATGCCAGGATTGATGAGCTGGATTTGCACCGGGCCATTGTGGCGCTGAGTGAAAAAATGAAAGCGGTCGACAGTAATGCGGGTAAGAAAAATGAAACGTCGTTATATACGTCGTGGACCCTGAGTTTTACCGCACCGACGAAAGAAGAGGCACAGAAGGTTCTTGCAGGATATATCCAGTTTATTTCTGAACTCGTGGTGAAAGAGTCACTTGAGAATATTCGCAATAAACTGGAAATCAAAACCAGTTTTGAGAAAGAGCGACTGGCAATGGATCGGGTAAGGCTCAAAAACCAGCTCGAGGCCAAAATTCAGCGACTCAATTACTCACTGGAGATCGCTAATGCAGCTGGGATCAAGAAGCCGGTCTACAGTAACGGTCAGGCCGTAAAAGATGACCCTGATTTCTCCATTTCACTGGGTGCAGACGGTATTGCACGTAAGCTGGAAATCGAAAAATCTGTGACGGACGTTGATGAAATTAACGCGGAATTACGTAATCGCCAGTACCTCGTTGATCAACTGAGCGCGATGAATGTCAAGGATGTCAAATTTGTCCCCTTTAAATACCAACTGGCGCCTTCACTGCCCGTGAAGAAAGACGGTCCAGGCAAGTCTGTCATCATTATTCTGGCGGCTTTAATTGGCGGCATGGTGGCGTGCGGTGGGGTATTACTGCGCCATGCATTGATATCCCGTAAAATGGAAGAATCCCTCTCAATGGAAGAGCGGTTGACCTGATGGTCTGCCGGAGGGGTCAGGCCCTCCGGCTATCATGACAGGGGCGTCCGGAGACTAGATTCCGGAACGTCCAAGCGGTACGACTAGAGGCGTTCCAGCGATCGGGTCTTCAATGATCATGCAACGCAATCCATAGATTTTTTCAATCAGTTCCGACGTCACAATCTCCTTCGGCGCGCCCTGTGCCACTATTTTGCCGTCACGTAACGCAATCAGATGCGTGGCATATCGACAGGCCTGATTCAAATCATGCAGGACAGCGGCAAGGGTATAACCTTTCTCACGATTCAGTTCACTCAGCAGCTCCAGCAGATCAATCTGGTGGCTGATATCCAGCCATGTCGTGGGTTCATCCAGTAGCATGATCGACGTCTCTTGTGCCAGCACCATAGCTATCCAGGCTCGTTGACGCTGCCCGCCGGAAAGCGTGTCCACGCTTTGTGTCGCCAGGTTGGTGATCCCCGTGGCGCGCATGGCCCGCATGACCGCCTCTTCATCTTCTTTGCGCCAGCGGGTAAACAAGGGTTGATGCGGATAGCGACCACGCGCGACTAACTCCTGGACGGTAATATCGCCGGGCGTGGTGGCATTTTGTGCTAACAAACCGATACGACGGGCAACTTCTTTACTGGCGTAGTGCTGAATATGTTCTCCATCTAACCAAACGTGTCCTTTGGCGGGGGTCATCAGGCGACTCAACGTACGCAGCAGCGTCGATTTTCCGCAACCATTCGGCCCGATAATGGCGGTGAAGTGGCCGTCGGGAATCGAGACACTCAGATTTTCTGCCACGGTATATTTGCCGTACCCCAGCGTTAACTGGTCGCCACGCAAACGGGCTACTGATTCGGTCATTTTTTGCGAGACTCCTGAATTAACAAGACGATAAGGTAAATACCGCCAAGACTTACCGTAACAACGCCCACCGGGAACTGGTAAGGCATAAACAGTTGTTGAGCAACCTGATCGGCGAGCAGCAGTAATACTGCGCCACACAGGGCTGACTGGGTTAATCCCCAGCGAGCGGTGCCGCTGAGGCGACGCGCAATATGCGGCGCGACCAGTGCAATAAAAGAGATAGGACCTGCGAGCGCCGTCGCGGCGGCGGTCAGAACCACCGCCACCAGCATCATCAGTAAACGAGACCGCTCCACGCTAACGCCGAGCGCGCAAGCGCTGTCATCCCCCATCTCCAGCAGGCGCATACGCCGTACCAAAAGCGCCGCGCAAACCAGCATGGCGACTATCAACGGGGCAGAGGGCCAGGTTTTCGCCCATGTCAGACCATTGAGCGAGCCCGCATTCCATAAACCGGCGGTAAGTGCCGTCTCTAATGAGGCTTCCAGCAGCAGCCAGGTATTAAATGCCACCAGCATCGCGCGTACGCCGATGCCGATAATAATCAGCCTGAAGGTCTCAATACCGTTACGCCAGGCAAGCGCCCAGACCACCAGTGAGGTGAGTATCCCCCCTAACATCGCGGCCAGCGCAATTGCGGTCAGGTGTTGACCAAACAGCACCATAGCTATCAGCACGCCGCTCCAGGCGCCGGTGTTGAATCCCATCACATCCGGGCTTCCCAGCGGGTTACGCATTAACGACTGGAAAATCGCGCCGCTGACGCCAAGCGCGGCGCCGATAAGCAGCGCCATCAGTACGCGCGGTAAACGCCATTCGGTGACGACCAGCGTGATACTGCGCGGCGCATCCCCCCACAACGCAGCGATAACTTGTGGGGTATCCAGTGTGACGGCGCCGCTACGCAGGCTCCATAAACTGATGCATACCGCACCGAACATCAGCCACAGACAGCACAGGATCAGACGGCGGGAAACGTGTTTCATACGCCGGCACCTCCGCGTTGTCTGCGTCGGACAAGGAAAATAAGTACCGGCGCGCCAATAAACGCGCTGACGACCGAAACGCGTAATTCGCCAGGCACAATCACACGACCAATAATATCGGCAAACAGCAGCAGGGCGGGGGTAGCCAGCAGTGTGACGGGTAAAGACCAGAGGTGATCGGCCCCCACCAGCCAGCGCGCCATGTGTGGCATCATTAGACCAATAAACGCGATGGGGCCGACCATCGCCGTGGCACTCCCGCATAACACGGTAATCACCAGCAAACCGATAATTTGGGTTCGCGCCACCCGGTTGCCGAGCGCCGTGGCGGTATCGCTGCCCAGACTCAGGCTATTGAGCGACCGACTCAGGCATAACGCGACGATGCCTGCTATCAGTACCGGCACCAGAACCACCTTCAGCGTTTGCAAACTGCGGATATCCAATGAGCCCGCTTGCCAGAAGCGGAGTTGGTCGTACACATCCGGGTTGAGTAGAGCAATACCACTGGAAAGCCCTTCCAGCACCGCGCTGAGCGCAACGCCCGCCAGCGTCAGCCGTACAGGACTTAACTGACCGCCCCCCTGGCTGCCGGTAAATACCACAATCAGCGACGCCGCAAGGGCACCGGCAAATGCCATCAAGAGTTGTTCTTGTGCGGAGGAATAGCCGAAAAGTGCGGCACCTACAACAATGGCGAAACTGGCTCCTGCATTAACGCCAAGAATACCTGGATCGGCAAGTGGGTTGCGGGAGAGCGTTTGCATTAAGGCACCGGCAAGCCCCAGCGCGCCACCGGCCAGTAATCCGGCCAGCGTACGCGGCAGTCGTGCATCCAGGACGATAATGCAGTCGGGGCTTTGACAGCTACCGGTCAGTGCATCCAGAACGACAGAGGCTGGCAGTGATTTTGCGCCGATAGCCAGACTTAATGCAGTGGCGAGAACAAGTAATAACAACAATCCGGGGACGGCGATCGCGCGCGTCACGGGAACAGAGCATGACATATCAACTTCCCTGATAATGATAGTAATTATCGTTATCGATCTTATTTGGTTATGTTAGCATGTGCAGACTCTGAATGGATATTTAAAAAAGCTCGTATTAAGGCGTTGTAATGAATCGACAATCCTGGCTGTTGAATCTCAGCCTGTTGAAGACGCACCCGGCATTCCGTGCTGTTTTCCTTGCCCGTTTTATCTCCATCGTTTCGCTGGGTTTGCTCGGCGTGGCGGTTCCGGTACAGATCCAAATGATGACCCACTCAACATGGCAGGTCGGTTTGTCGGTGACGCTGACCGGTAGCGCAATGTTTGTGGGGCTGATGGTAGGCGGCGTATTGGCCGATCGCTATGAGCGTAAAAAAGTGATCCTGCTGGCGCGGAGTACCTGTGGGATAGGTTTCATCGGCCTGTGTCTGAACGCGCTGCTGCCGGAACCGTCGCTGCTGGCGATTTATCTGCTTGGTTTATGGGATGGCTTCTTTGCTTCGCTGGGCGTCACCGCGCTGTTGGCGGCAACACCCGCACTGGTCGGTCGTGAAAATCTGATGCAGGCGGGGGCGATAACAATGCTGACGGTTCGTCTGGGATCGGTGATCTCCCCCATGCTGGGAGGACTGCTATTAGCCTCGGGGGGCGTGGCCTGGAACTATGGTCTGGCTGCCGCAGGCACCTTTATAACATTGCTGCCGTTATTGCGACTTCCGCTGTTGCCTCCACCGCCTCACCCCCGTGAGCATCCGCTTAAATCGCTGCTGGCGGCGTTCCGCTTTTTGTTTGCCAGTCCGCTTATCGGCGGTATTGCGCTGCTTGGTGGTTTGCTGACGATGGCAAGCGCGGTGCGGGTACTCTATCCGGCGCTGGCGCTGAACTGGCAAATGTCTGCAGCGCAAATTGGTTTTCTCTATGCCGCTATTCCCCTCGGCGCTGCGGTAGGCGCGCTGACCAGCGGACAACTGGTTCACAGTGTCCGTCCCGGTCTGATTATGCTGGCCTCCACGGTAGGTTCCTTCCTGGCGATTGGCTTGTTTGGCCTGATGCCTGTCTGGACGTTGGGCGTCATTTGCCTCGCGCTGTTTGGCTGGCTCAGCGCCATCAGTTCGTTACTGCAATACACGATGCTACAAACGCAAACGCCGGAATCGATGCTTGGCAGGATTAATGGCCTGTGGACGGCGCAGAACGTCACTGGGGATGCTATCGGCGCGGCGCTGTTAGGCGGTCTGGGCGCGATGATGACACCGGTTGCCTCGGCAAGCGTAAGTGGATTCGGCCTGGTGATTGTTGGGTTATTACTGCTGCTGTTGCTGAGTGAGTTGCGGCGTTTTCGCCAACAGCCAGCAAGCGCCTGATGGCGCTTCGCTTATCAGGCCTACGGGATAGGTAGACCTGATAAGGCATTAGCCGCCATCCGGCAAAATAAATTAAAACAGGGCGGCAAGACGGTTCAACAGTAACGTCGCACTGTAGTAGTCCAGGCGGAACGTTTCGGTGCCCAGCGCGTAAACGTGTTTACTTTTTACCGCCGGCAGGTGCGCCAGCAACGGGTTGGCATAAATGGCATCAGCATCGTTGCTGTCGCCAGCAAACAGGAACAGCGCCTCACCGTTCAGACCGGCGGCCAGATTTTCACCGCCAAGCTGGACGATGTCGTGCCGCTTACCCTGGCTGGTGCTGGTCTGCATGTTTGCTGGCAGCGGCGCCAGTGTGAAGCCGAGTTGCTCCATCATCTTGCCCTGCGCAGATTCAGGCGTCCATAAATTGGCGGTGTGCGCGGCGGCGGTGTACACCAGCGCGCTGACAGGCTGTGGCGGCAGTTTAATCTGCTGTTTTACCGCCGCCATCTGCTTATCAAATTCAGCGATGCGTTCCGCCGCCTGTTTTTCCTGCCCCGTGATCTCGCCGAGCTGCGTCAGCAACGACTGCCAGCTTTTATCGTCATAGTTGATGATCAGCGTTGGTGCGATAGAAGAGAGCTGATCGTAAAGCGCCAGCGCAGAGTCGCCGCCGGTGGCGCTGATCAGAATAAGGTCAGGCATCTGTGCGGCTACGGCTTCAGCACTGGGTTCGCCAATGTACAGACGGTTTAGCTTGCGCGCTTTCGCGACTTCGCTCCATTGGCGCAGGAATCCCTGATCGTCACCGACGCGGTTGTTGGGCGTGGTGGCCCCGCTGGCAATGACCGGAGCGTCAATGGCCAGCAGCGAACCGGTCAGAGTGACGCTGGTAGAGACAATACGCTCAGGTTTGTGCTCCAGCGTGTGTGTTCCACGGCTGTCGGTTACCTGACGTGGCCAGTCAGCGGCGTGGGCTGAGGAGAATCCGAAAACGAATAGCCCAATCATCAGGCCAGGCAGAAAAGGTAATCTCACAAATCAGTTCCTGTTATCAGTGAAGTTAATGCTTCTCATTTTCATTGTTAGTGAAAAGGGATGCAAGTCAAAGTCGCACAATGTGTTAGCGCAAGAGTTGACATGTCGTCTGTTTACTTTTAGGTTAGCGACCGAAAATACAAATGATAATCATTATTAAAATCTTTATTGTTTTTGGAGGATGATATGGATGCGTCACTGGTCGAGGATGTACAGCAGAAAATGACAACGCTTACCCCCGATCATTTTTTCTTTATGTCGCCGTATCGCAGTTTTACGACGTCCGGATGCTTCGCCCGCTATGATGAACCCGCTGTGGATGGGGATTCCCCAGACAGCCCGTTTCAACAAAAACTACATACTCTGTTTGCCAGAGCCAAATCGCAGGGGATTAAAAACCCGATCATGGTAGGCGCAATTCCCTTCGATACACGCCAGCCTTCATCGCTGTTTATACCAGAGTCCTGGCAGGCGTTTTCTCGCCCGGCAAAGCAACAGTCATCGCGCTATTTCATTGAATATCCGTCGTTGAACGTCGTTGCGCGTAATGCCATTCCTGAACAGGATGATTTTGAGGAAATGGTGGCGAAAGCGGCAGCGCTGACGGCGACGCCGGAAGTCGACAAAGTGGTGTTGTCGCGTCTTATTGATATCACCACCGACGACAATATTGATAGCGGAGCCTTGCTGGAACGCCTGGTGGCGCAGAATCCTGTTAGTTACAACTTCCATGTCCCGCTGGAAGACGGTGGAGTGTTGCTCGGCGCCAGCCCGGAATTGCTGCTGCGTAAAGAGGGCGATCATTTCAGTTCTCTGCCGTTGGCCGGGTCGGCTCGCCGCCAGCCTGATGATGTGCTGGACAGAGAGGCGGGGAATCGTCTGCTGGCATCTGAGAAAGACCGGCATGAACACGATCTGGTCACTCAGGCGATGAAAAAGGTGCTGCGCGATCGCAGCCGTGAATTACAGCTTCCGTCCTCTCCGCAACTAGTAGCCACCCCAACGCTATGGCATCTCGGTACACCGTTTGAGGGCAAAGCGAACACACAAGAGAACGCCCTGACGCTGGCGTGCCTGCTGCACCCGACCCCGGCGTTGAGCGGTTTCCCGCATCAGGTCGCGAAAAAGTGGATCGCGGAACTTGAACCGTTTGACCGTGAATTGTTTGGCGGCATCGTCGGCTGGTGTGATGCCGAAGGCAACGGTGAATGGGTTGTGACGATCCGCTGCGCGACGTTACGCCAGAATCAGGTGCGCTTCTTTGCGGGGGCGGGAATTGTGCCTGCCTCTTCTCCGATCGCGGAGTGGCGTGAAACAGGCGCGAAACTTTCCACCATGTTGAATGTTTTCGGACTGCATTAAGGAGCGATGATGAGCATTCCGTTTACCCGATGGCCAGATGAATTTGCCCGTCGCTACCGTGAAAAAGGCTACTGGCAGGATTTGCCCTTAACAGACATTCTGACCCGCCATGCGCAGAGTGATAAAACGGCGGTGATTGAGGGCGAGCGTCACCTGAGCTATCGCCAGCTCAATCAAGCCTCGGAGAATCTGGCCTGTAGTCTGCGTCGTCAGGGGATTAACGCAGGCGAAACTGCGCTGGTACAACTGGGCAATGTGGCTGAGTTATACATCACTTTTTTCGCCCTGTTGAAGATAGGTGTCGCTCCGGTACTGGCGCTGTTCAGCCATCAGCGAACCGAACTTAATGCGTACGCAACGCAAATCGAACCGACGTTACTGATTGCCGATCGCCAGCATGCGTTGTTCGCCGGGGATGATTTCCTTAATGCGTTTATTGCTGAACACACCTCTGTTCGCATCGTGCGATTGCTTAATGACGAGGGCGAACACAACCTGCGCGAGGCGATGAATCAACCCGCCGCAGATTTCACTGCGACCCCGTCGCCTGCTGATGAAGTGGCGTACTTTCAGCTTTCCGGCGGCACAACCGGTACGCCGAAGCTGATCCCGCGTACCCATAATGACTATTACTACAGCGTGCGTCGTAGCAACGAAATCTGCCATTTCAGCGAAGAGACGCGTTATTTGTGCGCCATTCCGGCAGCACATAACTATGCCATGAGTTCTCCGGGATCGCTTGGCGTATTCCTGGCGGGGGGGGCCGTGGTACTGGCCGCTGATCCGAGCGCCACGCTGTGCTTCCCGCTCATTGAAAAACATCAGATCAATTCAACGGCGCTGGTGCCCCCGGCCGTCAGTCTGTGGCTTCAGGCCATTGGCGAGTGGGGGAGCAATGCGCAACTGGCGTCGCTGAAACTGCTGCAAGTGGGGGGCGCACGGCTCTCAGCCACGCTGGCGGCACGCATTCCGGTCGAAATTGGTTGTCAGTTGCAACAGGTGTTTGGGATGGCCGAAGGGCTGGTGAACTACACCCGTCTGGACGACAGCCCGCAGCGCATTATCCATACCCAGGGTCGCCCAATGTGTCCGGATGATGAAGTCTGGGTGGCGGATGCCGAGGGCAATCCACTGCCGCAAGGGGAAACCGGTCGCCTGATGACGCGTGGGCCGTACACATTTCGCGGCTACTTCAAAAGCCCTGAACATAACGCCAATGCATTTGATGCCGACGGTTTTTACTGCTCAGGCGATCTGATCTCGATCGACGAAGCAGGATACATCACGGTGCAGGGGCGGGAAAAAGATCAGATCAACCGTGGTGGCGAGAAGATCGCCGCCGAAGAGATCGAAAACCTGTTATTGCGTCACCCTCTCGTGATCCACGCGGCGTTGGTCAGCATGGAAGATGAGCTGATGGGGGAGAAAAGCTGCGCATATCTGGTGGTGACATCACCGCTGCGTGCGGTACAGGTACGACGTTTCCTGCGTGAACAGGGCGTTGCGGAATTCAAATTACCGGACCGCGTGGAATGTGTTGAGGCTCTGCCTCTGACCCCGGTAGGTAAAGTCGATAAAAAACAATTACGTCAGTGGCTGGCGTCACGAATACCTGCCTGAAGGAGAAAATAACATGGCTATTCCTAAACTGCAGGCTTACGCGCTGCCTACCGCACTGGATATTCCCGCCAGCAAAGTGAACTGGGACGTTGAACCGGAGCGTGCCGCGCTGCTTATCCATGATATGCAGGACTATTTCGTCAGCTTCTGGGGCGATAATTGTCCGATGATGGAGCAGGTGATCGCCAATATCGCCGCGCTGCGTCAGTACTGTAAAGAGCACCATATTCCGGTCTATTACACCGCTCAGCCTAAAGAGCAAAGTGATGAAGACAGGGCGTTGCTGAACGATATGTGGGGACCGGGGCTGACGCGCTCTCCCGAGCAACAAAAAATTGTCGGGCCATTGGCGCCGGATGAGGCCGATAACGTGTTGGTGAAATGGCGTTACAGCGCATTCCACCGTTCTCCGCTGGAGCAAATGCTGAAAGAAACCGGCCGCAACCAACTGATCATTACCGGGGTGTATGCGCACATTGGTTGTATGACCACCGCCACGGATGCCTTCATGCGTGATATTAAGCCGTTTATGGTGGCGGATGCGCTGGCCGACTTTAGTCGTGACGAACATCTGATGTCGCTGAACTATGTGGCGGGACGCACCGGCCGCGTGGTCATGACGCAAGAACTGTTGCCCACGCCGGTGCCTGCCAGCAAACAGGCGCTGCGAGCGACAATCCTGCCATTGCTGGATGAGTCCGACGAGCCGATGGACGATGAAAATCTGATCGACTACGGTCTGGATTCCGTACGCATGATGGCGCTGGCGGCACGCTGGCGTAAGGTACACCGCGACATCGATTTTGTCATGTTAGCGAAGAACCCGACGATTGACGCCTGGTGGACGCTGCTCTCCCGTGAGGTGAAATGATGGCAGGGTTTGATTTCCAGGGCAAAACTGTCTGGGTGACCGGTGCCGGAAAAGGCATTGGCTACGCGACGGCGCGGGCGTTTGTCGACGCGGGCGCGCATGTTACAGGGTTCGATCGTGAATTTACGCGCGACGACTATCCGTTTGCTACGGAAGTGATGGATATTGCGCAGCGTGAGCAGGTGGCGCAGGTATGCCAGCGCCTGTTGCACAAAACCGAACGTCTGGATGTGCTGGTTAACGCGGCGGGAATTTTGCGCATGGGCGCTACGGATGAACTCAGTGCTGATGAATGGCAGCAGACCTTTGCCGTCAACGTGGGCGGCGCGTTTAATCTCTTCCAGCAGACGATGGCGCAGTTTCGTCGCCAGCAGGGGGGGGCAATCGTCACCGTGGCTTCCGATGCCGCACATACGCCGCGGATTGGCATGAGCGCTTATGGCGCATCGAAAGCGGCGCTGAAAAGTCTGGCGCTGACCGTCGGGCTGGAACTGGCCGCCAGTGGCGTGCGGTGCAATCTCGTGTCACCGGGGTCAACGGACACCGATATGCAGCGCTCGTTGTGGGTCAGTGATGACGCCGAACAGCAGCGAATTCGCGGTTTCAGCGAGCAGTTTAAACTCGGCATTCCGTTGGGAAAAATCGCGCGTCCGCAGGAGATCGCCAATACCATTTTGTTTCTGGCTTCCGATCTGGCGAGCCACATTACGCTGCAGGATATTGTGGTCGATGGCGGCTCAACGCTGGGGGCATAACGATGATCTGGAAACGCCATTTAACGCTTGAAGAACTGAACGCGACCAGCCAGAACACGATGGTGGCGCATCTGGGTATTGTATACACCCAACTGGGGGACGACGTGCTGGAAGCGGAAATGCCGGTTGATGCCCGGACTTACCAGCCGTTTGGTTTACTGCATGGCGGGGCGTCAGCAGCGCTGGCGGAGACGCTGGGCTCAATGGCGGGTTATCTGATGACCCGCGATGGGCAGTGCGTTGTCGGCACTGAACTGAACGCCACGCACCACCGGGCGGTATCACAGGGAAAAGTGCGCGCTGTGTGCCAGCCGCTGCATATCGGACGGCAAACTCAGAGTTGGGAAATTGCGGTCTTTGACGAACAAGAACGACGTTGTTGCACCTGCCGTTTAGGGACTGCTGTTCTGGGGTAATGTCGGCAAAATAAAATGATATTTGCAGGGCAACAGGTGAATGGAGTGATCCAGTTAACAATGCAATGTAAATAATCAGTGATATCTCTGGTTTATGAGGTTGTCATGTTGTTAAAACCAGCAAAGATGTTATAGAAACAAAATGTAACATCTCTCTGGAACACGCAAACGGACAACAACCATGAATAAATCAGGGAAATACCTCATCTGGACAGTGCTCTCTGTTATGGGAGCATTTGCCCTGGGATATATTGCGTTTAACCGTGGTGAACAGATCAACGCGCTGTGGATTGTGGTGGCGTCAGTCTGTGTCTATCTCATAGCCTACCGTTTTTATGGTCTGTATATCGCCAAAAATGTGCTGGCGGTTGACCCGACGCGTATGACGCCTGCCGTGCGTCATAACGACGGTCTGGATTATGTCCCTACCGACAAAAAAGTGCTGTTCGGTCACCATTTTGCCGCCATTGCTGGCGCGGGCCCGCTGGTGGGACCGGTGCTGGCGGCGCAGATGGGCTACCTGCCCGGCATGATCTGGCTGCTGGCTGGCGTGGTGTTAGCCGGGGCGGTACAGGATTTCATGGTGCTCTTTGTCTCGACTCGCCGCGACGGTCGCTCGTTGGGGGAATTGGTCAAAGAGGAAATGGGCCCTACAGCAGGCGTCATTGCGCTGGTGGCCTGTTTTATGATCATGGTGATTATTCTGGCGGTGCTGGCGATGATTGTCGTCAAAGCCCTGACCCACAGTCCGTGGGGAACCTACACCGTGGCGTTTACCATTCCACTGGCGATTTTCATGGGGGTTTACCTGCGTTATCTGCGCCCTGGGCGGATTGGTGAAGTGTCGGTCATCGGTTTGGTGTTTCTGGTCTTTGCCATCATTTCCGGTGGTTGGGTGGCCGAAAGCCCGACCTGGGCGCCGTACTTCGATTTCACCGGCGTACAACTGACCTGGATGCTGGTGGGATACGGTTTTGTGGCGGCAGTACTGCCTGTATGGCTGCTGCTGGCACCGCGCGATTACCTCTCTACCTTCCTGAAAATTGGCACCATCGTGGGTCTGGCGGTCGGCATTCTGATTATGCGCCCCACGCTGACCATGCCCGCGCTGACCAAGTTTGTTGACGGTACAGGGCCGGTGTGGACGGGCAACCTGTTCCCGTTCCTGTTTATTACGATTGCCTGTGGGGCGGTCTCCGGATTCCACGCGCTGATCTCTTCCGGCACCACGCCGAAGATGCTGGCGAACGAAGGCCAGGCCTGTTTTATTGGTTACGGCGGTATGCTGATGGAATCCTTCGTCGCCATTATGGCGCTGGTTTCCGCCTGTATTATCGATCCGGGCGTGTACTTTGCCATGAACAGCCCAATGGCTGTCCTGGCGCCAGCCGGTACCACTGATGTGGTGGCGTCTGCGGCGCAAGTGGTGAGCAGTTGGGGCTTTGCTATCACGCCGGACACGCTGCATCAAATCGCCAGTGAAGTGGGTGAGCAATCCATTATCTCGCGTGCAGGCGGCGCACCGACGCTGGCGGTGGGGATGGCTTACATTCTGCATGGCGCGCTCGGCGGAATGATGGATGTTGCGTTCTGGTATCACTTCGCGATCCTGTTTGAAGCGCTGTTTATTCTGACGGCGGTGGACGCAGGAACCCGCGCAGCGCGCTTTATGCTGCAGGATCTGCTGGGTGTGGTTTCTCCGGGGCTGAAACGTACCGATTCACTGCCTGCCAACCTGCTTGCGACAGCGCTCTGCGTGCTGGCCTGGGGCTACTTCCTGCATCAGGGCGTGGTTGATCCACTGGGCGGTATTAACACCCTGTGGCCGCTGTTCGGTATTGCTAACCAGATGCTGGCGGGTATGGCGCTGATGCTTTGCGCAGTGGTCCTGTTCAAGATGAAACGTCAGCGTTACGCATGGGTTGCGCTCGTACCCACGTCCTGGCTGTTGATTTGTACGCTCACCGCTGGCTGGCAAAAAGCGTTTAGCCCGGACAACAAAGTGGGCTTCCTGGCTATCGCCAATAAATTCCAGGCGATGATCGACAGCGGCAAGATCCCGGCGCAGTACACCGAATCGCAGTTGTCACAGCTGGTGTTTAACAACCGTCTGGATGCCGGTCTGACCGTCTTCTTCATGGTGGTGGTCGTGGTGCTGGCAGTGTTCTCCATCAAGACAGCGTTGGCTGCCCTGAAGGTCGACAAACCGACGGCGAAAGAGACGCCGTATGAGTCGATGCCGGAAAATGTGGAAGAGATTGTGGCACAGGCGAAAGGCGCGCACTAATCTTCAATTATTAAGCCCTCTCCGACCGGAGAGGGCGCTTGCATAACAGGTAACCGCTATGTTTGATACGCTCTCAAAAGCCGGGAAATACTTAGGCCAGGCGGCAAGGTTGATGATCGGCGTGCCGGACTACGACAACTATGTTGAGCACATGCGCATCACGCATCCGGATCAAACGCCGATGACGTATGAAGAATTTTTCCGTGAGCGGCAGGACGCGCGCTACGGTGGAAAAGGCGGCGCGCGTTGTTGCTAGTTTTGTTCACTCTTCCAGAATCGGTGATGTGGTCAACTGGCGTTATTTCACCGTCCAGGCTTTCGAAAATTGGCGACCTGCAAACAACTCCTGCAGGCCGTTGATTTGTTTCAGACGCAGCACTTCATCATCATCCATCCCTAACTCTTTACCGATTTTTTTCTCGTCCCAACCCAGTAGTGAGAGTTCACGAACGATTTCTGACATGGCGTGGATCTGGTGGCGGCCTCGTGCGCGGTTGTGACGAATCGTGGACGCAATACGTTCATGGCGCGTGCGTTCCAGGCAGGTGACGGGCAGATAGCCTTTCAGACGCGCTTTTAGCGCCGCTTTTCCTTTCCCTAATTCATGTCGATGGAAACCGTCCACGATATCGTAGCTATCCTCACTGGACTGCGCCACGACAATTGGTTGTGTGAAGCCGTCTGCTTCAATGGATTTTAGTAACAGTCTTTTCTCCGGCGGCGCCACATTATTTGGGTTGTAATCGTTAGGGGTGATTTGTTCGTTTTTTATCCATAATACGCAGTCGACAGGCTCATGACGAAAAGGGCTGACGCTGTGGATGGCAATTCTGAACTCGTTAATGGCGCGGATCCGTTCCTCTTCCGGCAGCGCCGAGAGAAAGTGGGTTAATTCCTGAGTTAATCGTTGTTGCATAATATTCCCCATTCCTGACGTTTCGTTTTCATGCGTTCGTTATAACGCTGGTAACTTTTCGGTTTTGTAGGACTGAAAGAGAGCGCCCGACACCAGTAATCATTATTCAGCAGCACTTTGCAGATACGTCGCCATGACGGGATATCTTTTGTTCCAATATCGCTCTCCTGCGTTTGGGGAATATCGTCCAGACCTCTCTTTTTATACCACTGTAAATAGACGGCGATTTTATTGCAGTAATGATCAGCGGTCTGTTCCGGCATGCTGTTCAGCAGCAGTAAAGCGTACTCCTTCCAGCTGAGATGATCGGGCTTTAAGAGTTTTCGATGACCATAAAAATGGTTGTCGTGACCGGCATAGATACCACCGCTTTTCACACCGCTCACGCGCGCGCACATGGCAGCCCAGCGTTCGGGTTCGAGGACATGGTACAACCACAGCCCCTGGCGTTGTTCCGGGCCGAAGGGTTCGCAAATCCGCATGTAGCGGGTAGGTACGCCAGCCTGGTACATCAGGTTATACAATGGATTACAGCGCTTGTTCGTTTTCGCGAACCAGGTCCAGATGTCTGCGGTTTTCCAGTCATATATTGGATAAATGTACCAGGTGTGTCCGCCTGGCGCGGACGTTGTCCAGGGTTTGTCATCAGCAAAACGCTGCTTCTGTAAGGAGGCGATAGCGCCAAACCGATTGTAAGACTCGTCGGCACGAATACCGATCAACATGGCGGCAGGGCGCTTGTTAGAAAACCAGTCAGCAAAAAAACGAACAAATTGCTCAAAGGTCATATTCGGTTGATAGAAAGGAAAATAGCCAGGATCAGTAATAGCATCCGCTGGCGGTTGACGCACCCAGTCTGTATTGGGGGCCCAGCATTGCCATTCTGGTTGGTATTGGGATAATGAATTTTGTGTCGTCAGAGGCAGGGCAACCCAATAAAAATCGTCGATGACATCGGAATAATCATTTTTCAGCGCCTGGACATACTCAATGGTACAAGAGAATTGCGCTTCCCAGTCAATGAATAATATGCATATTTTTTTCTTTAATTGGCGGGCAAGAGTTGCGGTCAGATGCAGCATAAGACCAGAGTCTTTACCGCCAGAAAATGACACACAGACCCGTGGGAGCGTTTCAAGCGTCCACATAATGCGCTCTTGCGCGGCCTCCAGGACATTTTGATCAAGCGGATATTTATAGATGGACATTTTGGTAGTGACTCATAATAGCAATTTGATTTTACTCGAAATGTTTTAATATAAGATATGCTAAATATTTAAACATGCAACAGTTAAAAGCATTGTGTTTATGAATATACAATAACCACCAATAAAGGGCGTGAATTAATTTAATTAGGATAAGAGAGGTAATATTTGTTATTTATTACTCCTGATTTAATCAGGATATATATTCTGAAAACTATTTATTGCTTAACGATGTGCGGTTATACATTTCATTGCGTTGAACGCACAGTTTTTGCAACAACTGGCTCACGGCGGTAAGGGAAGTGATTTATTTAGCCGGGTGACTGGAATGAGAACAATCACCCTTTATATTGACGTTAACGACTATTCATCATGGCATCCAGTTGCGCTTTTTCTGGTAATCCCACAACCTGCTGCAACGTATTTTCTTTATTCATATAGTAGATAGCGGGGGTAACGTTGGCCCCCAGATCGTCCATGATTTTTTGATTGGCGTTCAGGATACGCATCGCCTCAGGAGGAACAGATGTCGGGATTTCCAGCTTGAGTTTGCCATTCGAGGCTTCATAGTCGTGCCAGGTTTTTGCCGGATCTTTTGTGGTCAGAATCGCAGCCGCAGTTGCCGGACTTTCCGGTTTTATCACGCCAACCAGCAGGGTTCGCAATTGTACTTTGCCGGATTCTACCCAGGGGCGTGCCTGTTGCCAGAACTGCTTGCAGTAAGGGCAGAAAGGATCGGCAAACACATAAAGTACAACGGGCGCATCCTTTTTACCGTCTAACAGCCAGGATGACTTTTCCATGCGCTGCCACAGTTCTCGCCCGGCGGGTGCATAGATCTCTTTTTCTATCAACGCATTGCTGAGGTTCTCACCTTTTTCATTATACATGTACCCGGATATCGCCTGTTTGCCGTCCGGGGTGAGATAAATGGTGACGCCCATGTCCTGGTATTTTCCCAGGTAACCTTTCATCCCGCCCGGTGCGTCAAAGGATTTCAGAATTGTAATACCTTGTTTTTCGATGGCTTTGACCGGCGCTGGCAGTTCTTCCGCCTGAGCGATGAGAGGGAGGAGAGCGAGCAGTAGTGTTCGTTTTAGCATTGTTTTTCCTTAAAAATCAGTGCGAAAGAAAGGTCGATGATCAAACCTATCGCAGCCATAGAGAAGACCTTAAGCCGGATGATTGCCCTTTCTTCAGTGGGGTGTTGTAATCCCCTTCGCTGTTACAGCCTTTGTTAAGGTAATGTAGAGCGCAACACATAGCCAGTTTCACTGGCACTGAAGTTACCTACGGGTAGTTCAGGTAATGGGGCCGCCTGAAAAGGGGGCCTTTTTACTTTTTGTCGCCGGTTGGCGGCTTAGGGTTCACAAAGTTGTCTTGCGTCGGTTGTTAGATAACGCTTATTGATTTGATAATGGAAACGCATTAGCCGAATCGGAAAAATTTCGTTAACTTACAACCCAACGAAAACACGGAGGAAGTATAGATGTCCTTGATTAACACTAAAATTAAACCTTTCAAAAACCAGGCGTTCAAAAACGGTGAATTCATCGAAGTTACCGAAAAAGATACCGAAGGCCGCTGGAGCGTCTTCTTCTTCTATCCGGCTGACTTCACTTTCGTATGCCCGACTGAACTGGGCGACGTTGCTGACCATTACGATGAACTGCAGAAACTGGGCGTAGACGTTTACTCTGTATCTACCGACACCCACTTCACTCACAAAGCATGGCACAGCAGCTCTGAAACCATCGCGAAAATCAAATATGCGATGATCGGCGACCCGACTGGCGCCCTGACCCGTAACTTCGACAACATGCGTGAAGACGAAGGTCTGGCTGACCGTGCAACCTTCGTTGTTGACCCGCAGGGTATCATTCAGGCTATCGAAGTTACCGCTGAAGGCATTGGCCGTGATGCGTCTGACCTGCTGCGTAAAGTGAAAGCGGCTCAGTATGTTGCTTCTCACCCAGGTGAAGTTTGCCCGGCGAAATGGAAAGAAGGCGAAGCGACTTTAGCTCCTTCTTTAGACCTGGTTGGTAAAATCTAAGCCTTTAAGGTGCTTCGAATCCGGATGGCGCTACGCTTATCCGGCCTACTAATCGGGCCTACAACATCGTAGGCCGGGTAAACGAAGTGCCACCCGGCAATTAATGGGCGCATCAGCGCCCATTTCATTCAAACCCCATGATGCAAGCCGCATCCAGGCAGCCGAATGAGGCCGCTTGCATGATGATGTTTTTAAAGCAGGAGATTAACGATGCTCGACACTAACATGAAAACCCAGCTCAAGGCTTACCTTGAGAAGCTGACGAAACCTGTTGAGCTGATTGCCACGCTGGATAACAGCGCCAAATCGGCGGAAATCAAGGAACTGCTGACTGAAATTGCTGAACTGTCAGAGAAAGTCACCTTTAAAGAAGACAATAGCCTGGCTGTACGCACGCCGTCTTTCCTGATAACCAACCCAGGTTCAACCCAGGGTCCGCGTTTTGCTGGTTCCCCGTTGGGGCATGAATTTACCTCTCTGGTTCTGGCGCTGTTGTGGACTGGCGGTCATCCGTCGAAAGAAGCGCAATCGCTTCTTGAGCAGATCCGCGAAATCGACGGTGATTTTGAGTTTGAAACCTATTACTCGCTCTCTTGCCACAACTGCCCGGATGTGGTGCAGGCGCTGAACCTGATGGCGGTGCTGAACCCACGTATTAAGCATACGGCAATCGACGGCGGAACATTCCAGAACGAAATCACCGAACGTAATGTGATGGGCGTTCCGGCGGTTTACGTTAACGGCAAAGAGTTCGGCCAGGGGCGTATGACCCTGACGGAAATCGTCGCGAAAGTCGATACTGGTGCAGAAAAACGCGCAGCAGAAGAGTTGAACAAGCGTGATGCGTACGATGTGCTGATTGTCGGCTCAGGCCCGGCGGGCGCGGCGGCAGCTGTTTATTCTGCGCGTAAAGGCATTCGCACGGGATTGATGGGTGAACGCTTTGGCGGTCAGGTACTCGATACCGTGGATATCGAAAACTACATTTCGGTGCCGAAAACCGAAGGGCAAAAGCTGGCGGGTGCCTTAAAAGCGCACGTCGATGATTACGATGTGGATGTGATTGATAGCCAGAGCGCCAGCAAACTGGTTCCAGCCACGCAAGAAGGCGGTCTGCACCAGATTCAAACGGCATCCGGGGCGGTGCTGAAAGCCCGAAGCATTATCATTGCGACGGGGGCCAAATGGCGCAATATGAATGTGCCGGGGGAAGACCAATATCGTACTAAAGGCGTCACTTATTGCCCGCACTGCGATGGCCCGTTGTTTAAAGGCAAACGTGTCGCCGTCATTGGCGGTGGTAACTCCGGTGTCGAAGCGGCTATCGATTTGGCCGGTATTGTGGAGCACGTGACGTTGCTGGAATTTGCGCCTGAAATGAAAGCCGATCAGGTACTGCAGGATAAAGTCCGTAGCCTGAAAAACGTCGATATCATCCTGAACGCGCAGACTACTGAAGTGAAAGGCGATGGCAGCAAAGTCACAGGGCTTGAGTATCGTGACCGTGTCAGTGGCGATGTCCACAACGTTGCGCTGTCGGGTATCTTTGTGCAGATTGGTCTGTTACCGAACACTAACTGGCTGGAAGGCGCTGTTGAACGTAACCGCATGGGTGAAATCATCATTGATGCGAAATGTGAAACCAGCGTGAAGGGCGTATTCGCCGCCGGTGACTGCACCACCGTACCGTACAAGCAGATAATTATTGCGACGGGTGAGGGCGCCAAAGCTTCCCTGAGTTCGTTTGATTATCTGATTCGCACCAAGACCGCATAAAAAAAGACAGTAAGACTGTCACCTGCAAGCTCAAACCGCCTGTGAAATTCCAGGCGGTTTTTTTATTGTTCTCAGTAACAACAAAAAGCCCTGCCGGACAGATTCCTGGCAGGGCTTTTCAGTATCAGACTCGGGCGAATTAACGCACGACTAACACGGGCAGGTTGGCATGGCGAACAACGCTTGACGCATTAGAACCGAGAAGATGTGTGCTGATTGACGGGTTTCGCGACCCAATAACCACCACATCTGCCTTCAGCTCTTCCGCTAACTCGTTGACGGCGTCCCGCACGCTGCCAAATCGAACATGCGGCTTAATCCGCGAAGGATCAAGACTGAAATGACCGACCATCGTTTGCAGACGGGTTTCCGCTTCGTGCTGCAGATGCTCTTCAAAGCGGCGAACATCGGCGGCGAACCGATGCAAACTCAAACTGGCGGAACCCGGCAGGACATGCAGCAGATGAATGACGCCATCCTGTTGCGCCAAAAATTCAGCGTGGCGTACGGCCTTGTCACTCAGTTCCATTTCGAAAACATCAACCGGCATAATGATTGTTTTGTACATAAGCAGTCTCTCCTTGTTATCGCATGAACATATAACATCATACTAATGAATATGATTCTGTCAGTCACGGCACAGATTTAGTTTATTAAAGGATTAGAGAGGAGACAATTCCGGGATAAGGGATTACCAGTGCTGTTCGAGAAATAGCACCGCGGCAACGAGAATCGCTGCTATCAGGATATACACTACCGTGATACCGAGAACTTCAGCCATACGCTTTTCCGCCGACAGATACCCCAATCAGGTTAGTTGGTCGTAAAAAAAGCAGGAATGATAAATTTGGTTGATATTTAACCGGGAAGAGGATGCATATGCATCCTCTGCAAGATAACGCGGTTGGCTTTGAAAAGACTGTGTTAGCGCAGGTAATCGCCCGCAGCTTCTGGCTGGTATTCAAGCTCCAGCACTTCAAGGTGCGTGGAGGTGCCACCTGGCAGCTCCCAGTGAATGGTGTCGCCAACGCGCAGACCTAACAGGGCAGCGCCAACCGGAGCCATCACCGACAATTGGCTGCTGCTGTCTGTCATGTTCGCCGGATAGACCAGCGTGCGGACGCGCGTCTCGCCGTCGGTAAGGTTACGGAATTTCACTCGACTGTTCATGGTCACGACGTTATGCGGCATCTCTTCTGGAGAACACATTTGGGCGCGATCCAGCTCTGCGTTTAACGCATCAGCAATCGGTAAACCGGCAAACGCAGGTTGCTCCAACAGGCGGTCGATGCGTTCGGCGTCGAGGTCGTTGATGATAATAGTTGGTCTGGACATTTATTACTCCATGTCGTCGATACTGCGAGTAGCGCAGGTAAATAATCCCAAAAGAAAACCCTCACCGTCTGGCGGCGAGGGTTTAGCTTTCCTGATGATACTGAGACTTACCCCTTCTTTGAAGTGATTTAGTTCACATTCAGGCAAATCCTTAACATTGATGGTGATTATATCACTGAGTGAATTTTAGTCGAAAAACGGGATCGTTCTCAAATTTGCATTATGCTTTTTAAGCGCTCGCCGCTGGCGGGTCCATACACTCAGCGTTCCCTTAAAGGAGACCTCATGAGCCTGTACGACAAACTCACGTTAAAAGATGGCAGTTACCTGTACTTTAAAGATTGGGGCAGCGGACAGCCCATCGTCTTTAGCCACGGCTGGCCGCTGACGGCAGATGCGTTCGAAGATCAGATGCTTTTTCTGGGTTCGAAAGGGTTTCGCGTGATTGCTCACGATCGTCGGGGTCATGGCCGGTCGGCGCAACCCTGGGACGGTCATCATATGGATCAATATGCCGATGACCTGGCCGAGCTGACGTCATATCTGAATTTAAAAGATGCCGTGCATGTTGGGCATTCGACTGGCGGTGGCGAGGTCGCGCGCTACATTGGCCGCCACGGGACACAGCGAGTCGCAAAAGCTGTACTTATCGGTGCCGTAACGCCCATCATGGTCAGGACAGATTTTAACCCCAACGGCGTACCGAAAGAGGTGTTCGATGGCATCCGACAAGGTGTCGTCAACGATCGCGCTGCCTTTTTCTATGAGCTTACCGCAGCGTTTTATGGCTACAACCGGGCCGGAGAAAAAGAGTCAAAAGCGGTGCGCGAGAGTTTTGTCGAGCAGGGGTTACAAGGGTCAATCAAAGCCCTGTACGACTGTATTAAGGCGTTTTCAGAAACCGACCTGCGGGACGATCTCAAAAGAATGACGATTCCGACGCTGGTTATTCATGGCGATGATGATCAAATCGTCCCGCTTGAAACATGCGGTAAAGCGGCGGCGGCGATGTTGCCTGACGCGCAATTGAAAATCTACGAAGGGGGGTCGCACGGTATTTGTACCACCCATAAACACCAGATTAATCAGGATCTGCTGACGTTTATCCAGTCATAATGGCTGACGGATTGTTCTGCGCTGATCCTCTTAACTCAACAGGGAGATGAGCGAAGCGCAATTGGCGTTAAACCGGTGCGGCTTATGCACCGGTTTCATGGTCTTAATATCCGACGCTATCCAGTATCAACCGTTTGCCACAGTTGCCGGGATGCGGTTGCGGTGCAAAAGAGGCGGCAGCCAGCGGCTTGTTGATGGCGTTTGCATGTAACGAAAATTGTATTTCCGTCAGGTAAGCAGGATTGCCGTGGCAGCTCAACTTCACCGCTTTGACGCTCTCTTTGCCCCAGCTTGCCGCCACGGCAGCATCAACGTCAGCGCGGCTGACGGTTTTGCCATAATGATTTCTCAGAAAATCACCCAGCGCGCTGCGCTTAACCTCGTTATTCAGGCGCACCATTGTGTTGAAATAGGCATTCGGGTCAAAACCAAAACAGGCGCCGTGTTTGGCGTATTCGTAGCGTTCAAGGCAAGAGCTTCCTCCCGCACCGGGCATTACCGCGCTCAACTTCGCGGCGCTTTCCAGCGACAGCCCTGTTTGGGGGGCGGCACATTTACGGCTGGCGCGGGCTTCCGGCAGGTTTGGGATTGGGCGGGTCGCGCAGCCGTATCGTATCCATCGGCGTTCATCCACGCCTCTGACGGCGATGGATTTAGGCAAACCTGGCCACAGTCCATGCACGGTCAGATAATCGGCTTTGTCCTGCGTTTCTTTTTGCAGGCGGCATTCGTCAGGCTCCTGACGCTGGCGTTCATGCTGGCTTTGGCAAAAACCGGTTTGCCAGGAGAGCGCCAACACATAGCGGTCGAAATCTCCGTATTGTTTCGCCTGAAGTTCGTCGGCTTTCACTGTAGATACCGGAAGCAGAAATGCGGCCAGTAGGGGACTGTAGCGCCATATTGGTTTCATGATTAATTCTGATATATAGAAATACTGTATATCTTCTATTTAACCATAAAAAATGCCAGTCAGGTTTATCTGACTGGCATCATTTTCAGACGGCGATCGGGAAGAAGATTAGCTCCACAGAGCCAGAATCGGCCACCCTACCAACAGCAGCATCGCGATATAGATGACACCAAAAATCGCGCCCAGACGCCAGTAGTCTTTGGATTTCACATAGCCACAGCCGTAAATGATGACGCCAGGGCCTGTCGCGTAAGGCGTCAGACAGCCCATGATACCGATGGACAGAACCAGCAGAATACAAAGGTGTTCCATCGGCACGCCTGGGATACCTTTACCTACCGCCAGAATAACCGGCAGCATGGTTGCGGTATGTGCGGAGAGGCTGGCGAACAGGTAGTGTGCAAAATAGAACACCAGCACCAGAACAATCACCGTTGCGTTAGGCGAGAAACCTTCCAGGTGAGAACTCATGGTGGAAGCGAACCAGTCGATGAAGCCGGAGCGGGTCAGACCATTCGCCATTACCACCAGCGTCGCGAGGTTGACCAGCGTGTTCCACGCGCTGTTATAGCGGGTAATGTCTTTCCACGGCACCACATGCAGAGCCAGCATCAGGGAGACGGCCAGCAGACCAACGGCGGTCGCGTCGATCATTTCACCGCCAAAGACCCACAGACCTAAGCTCAGCAGTACCAGACCGATCAGTGTTAACTCTTTGCGGGTCAGATTGCCCATGGTTTTCAGCTCTTCACCGGCCCAGGTGGCAACTTCCGCGCTGTGGGTGACTTCCGGTTTGTAGAGTACGTATGAGAGCCACGGGGCAACGATCAGCAGGATGATACCGACCGGCAGGAAGCTCAGGAACCATTGCAGCCAGCTAATTTGGATACCCGCAATTTTGCTGACGAATTCCAGACCCAGTACGTTCGGCGCCGCGCCGGTGACGAACATGGAAGAGCTGAGGCTGGTACTGATCACCATCATCCACATCAGATACCCACCGATACGGCGTGCGGAAGGATCGTTAGGGAATGATTTAAACAGCGGCGGCAGGTTTTTGATTACCGGGAATACAGTCCCACCGGTTCGCGCCGTGTTAGAGGGAGTAAACGGCGCCAGCATGATGTCAATGATAACAATGGCATAGCCCAGCGTCAGGGTACGCTTACCCATGAATTTCACCAGGAACAGCGCGATTCGACGTCCCAGGCCAGTCACTTCGTAACCCAGTGCGAAGATAAAGGCACCAAATACCAGCCATACCGTGGTACTGGAGAAACCGGCAAGCCCCCATTTCAACGCCTGTTTACCGGCATCAAAACTGGGGTTCGCCAGCTCTTTGGCATCAAACAGCAGGTAGTTGCTGCCAATCACGCAAATGGTAACGGCAATAAAACTGATGGCTGTCGCCGGAATCGGCTCCAGAATCATACCGACAATCATCGCCACAAAAACGGCGAAATAGTGCCAGGCTTGCGGGGGCATTCCATCAGGGACAGGGATAAGAAACATGACGCCCATGACTATCAATGGGGCCAACAACTTCCATATATTATCTTTAGATAAAGACATGAGTGATTCTCCGGAAAGGATCTTTTATGTAATTGTGTTAATGGTTAACTTGCGAAATTTGAGCTAAAAACCAGGTGACAATCAGTAGATCGGCGCAGCCCCCGGGGCTGAGGTTGCGTTCAATACACTGCTGGTCGAACTGCCGTAGTAAATGAAGATCGGCGGGGGTGCGTATTCCCCCGTTTTGCAGCAGACTCGTTGCCTGCTGCTGTAACCAGCGCAGCCCCTGCTCCCCACCGCGAGACGCGACGTTGGTATCTCCATTCATCGCCATCAGCAGCAGTAAGGTATCGAGTAACGCCAGTTCAGGATCTCGCCCCTGAGCCAGCAGAGCACGGTAGTGCGGCAGTGCATGATGAATCACCAGCGGGTAGCCTGCTTCCGCTTCACCTCGTGCACCAGTTAATCCCAGTTGTTGATAGAGACGCTGACCTGCTGTGAGTTGTTGATTGTTGTGGCGCAGTTCGCGCTGTGTCATGCCCGCGCAAAATGCGGCGGCGGTATGACAGAGCGTCTCAGGTGTTACCGGGGATTGTTGTTGATGGAGGCGACCCAGAGCGGCAAACAGCAATCCGAGTGAAAAAATGCTGCCTTTGTGCGTGTTCACCCCGGCGGTCGCGCGGAACATGTCCGTTTCGCAAGCCATTCCAATCGGACGCAAACCTTGCAGTACGTCTTCTGGCGGCATCTGCGCGCTGTAAGCACCATACTCGATAAAGCGTGGCAGCCAGGCCTGGATCGCCAGTGCGCTACGGTGGAAATCTTCCAGCGCCATATCTTTGTGCGCGCCACAGTTGAGGCGATCCACCAGACCGGGTTTGGGCGATAAATTCACCTCGGTCATCATGGCGCGCCATCCAAGCGTAGCCCAGCCCTCCAGTAATGAAGGGGACAGGGCGGGGATTGTGGTCGACGTTGCGTTATTGGGCATCATGCAGCAACGCCTCCATCTGAATGAGAAGATCGGAAAGCGCATGGGTTTTACCCCTCGCGCATTCAACGGCGTTTTGCTCGCACAGCAGACAGCGGCGGGGCGGAAGCGCAAAATCGCGACGGGACAATATTTCACCTTCTGGGGTCAACACATCGATGTCCCACAAACGTCCCAGCGGTGACTGATGTTCAAGTTCGATCGTGGCAAGCTTGATGTCGCGGGCCGGACCTTCAAGCGCAAACAGCGCTTCCGGCCCGCTGGCGGAAACTACGATGGACTGCTCCCTGATAACCCAGCCAGATTTCTGCATCATTGTGCGCAGAGCATTCACGCCGTGATTAAAGATGCCGCGAGTGACGTCGCTGTCTTTAATCGGCCCCGGCGCGACCACGGTAAAGGAAATCAGTGGTGTAGCGTGGCGCGTGAGCCAGGCGTGTTGCTTTGCTTGTCTCTCATCACGGCTGGCGAGCAACTCGGGAATAGAAACTGCATGATGGGTGGCGTTAACCGGGAGCAGGTGCATGGTTTATTCCTTCACCTGATGAACGACATCAATGACCGAACCGTCGCGGTAACGCACCACGGCAATAACACGGTCGGTGTATTCAATCGGGCGAGGCTGACCAGTGAGCAGTTGCGCGCGCTCGCGCAGCCATTCGATCGACACCACTTTCATTCCTGCTTCTTTCAGACGTTCGGCCAGTTCCGGACGGGCCGGGTTGACGGCGATACCGTGGTCTGTCACCAGAATGTCAACGCTGGAACCCGGGGTTACACAGGTGGTCACATTGTCTACCAGCGTCGGGATACGACCACGTACCAGCGGAGCGACGATAATAGACAGCGCTGCGGCAACGGCGGTATCGCAGTGACCACCGGATGCACCACGTAAGACGCCGTCAGAACCGGTCAGCACGTTAACATTGAAGTGGGTATCCACTTCCAGCGCGCTCAGTACCACGACATCCAGGCGATCAACCGAGGCACCTTTAGAACCCCAATTGGCATACTGGTTGGCGCTGATTTCGATGTGATTCGGGTTGCGGGCCAGTGATTCGGCGGCATTACGGTCAAAGCTTTGTACATCCAGCAGCTTGCGGATAAGCCCCTTCTCATGCAGATCAACGATAGTGGCGGTGATCCCTCCCAGCGCGAAATCGGCGCGAATATCGCGGCTGCGCATTTTGTCTTCCAGGAAACGGGTGACGGCAAGAGAAGCGCCGCCGGTTCCGGTTTGCAGGGAGAATCCTTCTTTGAAGTAGCCAGAATTGGCGATCACTTCTGCCGCGCTGCGGGCAATCAGCAGTTCGCGCGGATTGGTCGTCATGCGGGTCGCATCAGCGCCGATTTTATCGGCATCGCCAACCTGGTCGATCTGCACGATGAGATCTACCTGATCCTGAGCAATGCTGGCCGGGTTATGTGGATAGGGCAGTAACGCTTCAGTCAGCAGCACGACCTGTTTCGCATTTTCGGCATCGACTTTCGCATAGCCGAGAGAACCGCAACAGGCTTTACCGGTATAACCATTGGCGTTACCGAAAGGATCGCAGGAGGGAACCCCGAGGAATGCCACATCAATACTCAATTCACCGCTTTGTACGAGGTGTACACGACCGCCATGTGAGTGGATTTGCACGGGTTCTTCTAGCAACCCGCGGGAAATTTCTTCCGCCAGCGGCCCGCGCAGACCGGAGGTATAAATACGGCTGACCACACCTTTGCGGATATGACCGACCAGCGGCGCGTGGCAGTCGCTCAGCGAACTGGAGGCCAGAGTCAGATTTTTAAAGCCCATTCTGGCGATCGTCTCCATGACCAGATTGATCGTCAGGTCACCGCCACGGAAAGCGTGATGGAAAGAGATGGTCATACCGTCTTGCAAACCGGAACGGCGAATGGCTTCTTCGAGATCGGCACACAGTTTTTTGTTGCGCGGTTTTTGCGCCTGCAAGTTCTGTTTTGAGCTGCTCTGGTAAGTGGAAAGTTCACTTTCAGCGCGGCGACTCCAGGTCGTTACCCGTTCTTGTCGTTGAAGTTGTTCGATTTTCTGCGTCATTTTATTTGCCTTATTCTTCGCGGATGCCGGAAAGTTCTGCGCGGGAAAGCACCAGACGAGCACGTTCAATGACCGGGCTGTCTACCATTTTGCCGTTCAGAGAAACGACGCCACGGCCTTCACGGGCAGCGGCTTCAGCGGCCTCTACCACCAGACGGGCGTGGGTCACTTCTTTCTGAGTCGGGGCATACAGGTTGTGCAGCAGTTCAATCTGACGTGGGTTAATGAGCGATTTGCCATCAAAACCCAACTGCTTGATATGCGAAGCTTCATGCAGGAAACCCGCTTCGTTATTGGCATCGGAATAGACAGTGTCAAACGCCTGAATACCGGCGGAACGCGCGGCCTGCAAAATGGAGCATCGGGCAAACAGAAGCTCGGTACCTTCTGGCGAACGCTCGGTACGCAGGTTACGTACGTAGTCTTCCGCGCCTAGCGCAATACCGATCAAGCGTTCAGAAGCATGCGCAATTTCGACCGCGCGGGTGATGCCCAGCGGCGATTCCACTGCGGCCAGCAGGCCAGTGCTGCCAGCTTCACGACCACAGGTTTTCTCAATACGCAGGATCTCTTTTTCAATATCGATAACATCCTGAGCCGTATCGGTTTTTGGTAAACGCACAATATCGGCGCCGCCGCGGACAACGGCTTCCAGGTCGTTGATACCCCATTCAGACTCCAGGGCATTGACGCGCACAATGGTTTCAATATCGCGATAAAGCGGATGTTGCAGGGCGTGGTACACCAGACGACGCGCGGCATCTTTTTCACGCAGTGCAACGGAGTCTTCCAGATCGAACATCAGCGCATCTGCCGGATAGATGAACGAATTGCTGATCATGGCGGCATTGGCGCCAGGCACGAACAGCATGCTGCGACGGGTGCGGGATTTACGTTGTTGTAAGGAGGCGGAAATCATTGGCGATCCTCCCAGGGCAGAGCCTGAATACCGCTGGCGCGCGCCAGCAGTGTTTCCAGTCGGGCGCGTAAAATGCAGTCCAGCGCGCCTTTATCATCGACATTCAGCTGTACGCCGCGCACATCGTAGCGTGAGAGCACCTCCAGAATGGTCGTGCGGATAGCATCGCCAAACTGTTTTTCAACACTGCTGCTGATTTGCAGGTCGATTTCCTGCGTGTCGAGCGGAGCGATGCGTATCATCACATCTCCAGACTCAAGTGTGCCGGCGACGGCTGCCTGGTTTATTTTCATTTTTCACCTGTTTCTAATGCGGGGGTCTTTTGGCGGACTGTCGCGCTGGATGGACTGCGCTCAAGCATGTTCTGCAGATAGTGCAGAGTGGCTTCAGGCACCAGCGGCGCGATAGCCGTGAGATCTTTTTTAACCAGCAGCTTGCGTACCCAGGAGGCGGAAATCGGCATCTCCTGAAAACGCAGCCGCTCAATTTCCACCAACTCAATGGGTGGGGCGGGAAGCGTGGGCGTCTCCAGCCAGTAACGCATATCGTGGTTGTACTGAGAGGTGACGGTACAAAACGGTTCAGTACCCACGAAACGGTGGGTGACGCCCAGTGCGGGCGCCAGGTACTGACGGAAAATCTTCAGGTCGATTTCGGTGTAGCAGTGGTTGATAACACTCTGCTCTTTGATGAAATAGCACGGGAAGGTGGCGCGAGAGATGATGTATTCGGAGCCACGATGGACGGTTAATCGTGGGATATCCGCAGTCCCTTTGAGCACTAAATCAAATCGGTCTTCGTATGGGAAACGGGATGTATCTTCTTTGACTAAGAATACATGGAGCCAGTCGCATTGTGCTGCCGCTTGTTGGATCAGGTAGCGGTGGCCGTTTGTGAACGGATTGGCATTCATCACGATGCAGCCAATTTTTTTTCCGTCCTGCCGCTGTTTTGCCAGTGATTCAGCGTAGCGTTTTAACCGTGTGGTGCTGTTTTCCATCAGCACCATCACGCCTGGTACGCGGGTCAGCGTAGAGAAACCACACTGCTTAAACAGTGCTTCGTATTCGGTTTTTGTATAGATGAAGAGATGCGTGCAGTGTCTTTCATAGGCGAGATTGATAAGCTCAGTCGCCAGCGTTAATGCTAAACCTTCGCCACGAACGGATTCGCTGATGGCTACGCATTTTATGATATTTCCAGCAATACCACCGCAGGCGATCAGACGATCGTCGCGCATAACAGTAATGAATATTTCAACGGTGGTATCCACGCTGAGATCATTCTCTTTCAAAAATTGCGTGATTGCCGCCATTTTTATATTTTCAGAGCGTTTTACTTGCGTGAATACATTATTTCCAAACATAGTGAAAAGAGTCCTGAAGATATATATTGTTGCTGGATTTCTGCATTTGTTGTGCAATGTTGCTAATTGGCAACATTTTGTTCACGTCACGGGTTTTGGCATTTTTTATTATCTGTGAGTTCACTTTTACCCTGACGCATACATCGTAAGGAGTATTTAATAGATAAATTTTGATTTATTTCACAAAGAGTTAGATGGTTTTTATGTGTTTTATGGTTTTAAGTTATTTAATTAATCTTACTGTCTTTTAAGGCGTGGTTTTAATTTGTTTAATTGATTTAAGGTGGGGAATCTGTAACGATCTTCAATTACTCTCTTCTTCCGGAAGAAAACATTTTTATTACAACTATGCGTTAAATGTACCGGTTGACATACGTAAGGAACAATAATGCCAGTTCATAAAAATAAAAAGCGGTTTCTTTTTTTTCAGCGCCTTGCGTTCCCGTTACGTATTTTTCTCCTTATTCTGGTGGTTTCAGTTTTTATCATCGCGGCTCTGGCCCGGTATTTTTCTGCAAGTTTCGAGGACTATCTGGTCACCCATGTCAGGGATATGGCAATGAACCAGGCGAAGATCATTGCCTCGAATGACAGCATTATCTCTGCCGTCGAACATCGTGATTACTCACGGTTAGCCAGCATTGCGGATAAACTGCAGAGCGATACCGATTTTGATTATGTGGTGATCGGCGATCGCAATTCGATCCGTCTCTACCATCCGAACCCGGAAAAAATTGGTCAACCGATGCAGTTCACCAAACCCGGCGCACTTGAAAAAGGTGAAAGCTATTTCATTATGGGGAAGGGATCTATCGGGATGGCGATGCGCGCCAAGACACCGATATTCAATGATAGCGGTCAGGTGATCGGTGTTGTGTCGATTGGTTATCTGGTCAGCAAAATCGACAGCTGGCGACTGGACTTTTTATTACCAATGGCGGGCGTATTTGTCCTGTTATTGCTGCTATTGATGTTACTTTCGTGGCTTTTTGCTTCCCATATTCGCCGCCAGATGTTGGGGATGGAGCCAAAGCAAATCGCGCGCGTGGTTCGTCAGCAGGAGGCGCTGTTTAGTTCCGTTTATGAAGGGCTGATTGCCGTTGACCCTGATGGGTTTATCACCGCCATTAACCGCAGCGCCCGGAAAATGCTGGGGTTGGCTTCTCCCGGGAGGCAGTGGCTGGGAAAACCGATTGAAGACGTTGTGAAACCTGCGGATTTCTTCACTCAGGAGATTGCGGAGAAACGCCAGGATGTGATGGCCAATTTTAATGGGCTCAGTGTGATTGCTAACCGCGAGGCGATTCGCTCTGGTGATGAACTGCTTGGGGCGATCATCAGCTTTCGCAGCAAAGATGAGATTGCTACTCTTAACGCACAGTTGACCCAAATTAAACAGTATGTCGAGAGCCTCAGAACTCTGCGCCATGAACATCTCAACTGGATGTCCACGCTCAATGGTTTGCTGCAAATGAAGGAGTATGATCGCGTCCGGGAGATGGTGCAGGGGGAATCGCAGGCGCAGCAGCAGCTTATCGACAGCTTGCGTAGCGCGTTTGCCGATCGTCAGGTCGCCGGTTTACTGTTTGGTAAAGTGCAGCGTGCGCGGGAGTTGGGACTCCAGATGACGATTGTCCCCGGTAGCCAGCTACACCAGCTTCCGGAAGGGCTTGATAGCACGGAGTTTGCGGCGATTGTCGGGAATCTGCTCGATAATGCTTTTGAAGCCAGTTTGCGAACTCCGCAAGGAAATAATGTCGTTGAGCTCTTTTTGAGTGATGAAGGGGATGAAGTCGTCATCGAAGTTGCCGATCAGGGCTGTGGCGTTCCTGAGACATTGCGCGAAAAAATATTCGAACAGGGGGTCAGTACGCGAACTGACGAGCCTGGAGAGCATGGCATTGGACTGTATTTGATTGCAAGTTATGTGGGGCGCTGTGGGGGGATCATTACGCTGGAAGATAATGATCCTTGCGGCACCTTGTTTTCTCTATTTCTTCCGAAAGTGAAAAAAAACAATGACGGAACCATTAAGCATACTGATCGTTGAGGATGAAACGCTGCTGGCGGAAATGCATGCGGAATATATTCGCCATATTCCGGGTTTTAACCAGATCTGGCTTGCAGGGAATCTGGCGCAGGCCCGGATGATGATTGAGCGTTTTAAGCCAGGGTTAATTTTGCTGGATAACTATCTGCCAGACGGAAAGGGCATCACGTTACTCCATGAATTGATGCAGTCACGCTATCCTGGCGGCGTCGTCTTTACCACGGCGGCCAGCGATATGGATACGGTCTCTGAGGCCGTACGCAGTGGGGCGTTTGATTATCTGATCAAACCGATTGCCTATGAGCGACTTGGTCAAACGTTGACGCGGTATCAGCAACGCAGACGCATGCTGGCGGGTAACGACAGTGCCAGTCAGAGGCAAATTGACGAAATGTTTAATGCCTATGCCCGGGGAGAACCTAAAGGCGATCTGCCTACGGGTATTGATGCATTAACACTTAATGCGGTACTCAAGCTGTTCAGCGATCCGACGGTTCAACATACCGCAGAAACCGTAGCGCAGACGCTGACCATCAGCCGGACGACCTCCAGGCGCTATCTGGAATACTGCGCAGGTCGCCATCTGATTATTGCAGAGATTGTTCACGGTAAGATTGGCAGGCCGCAACGCATCTACCACGGTGGTTGATTCGGCTATACCGGATAGCGGTGCAATGAGCGTCGCTACCCGGCATTTATGCGTTAGCCGCCAATGATCGCGGATGAGGCTGGTACCATGATTTCCGTGGCGACGATAACGATCAGCAATCCTACCATCACCGGGACAGATGTCCGCTTAACCACTTCAAAGGGAGAGATTTTCGCCATACCGGCAACCGCAACGACCACGCCGGATACCGGAGAAATAGTACGTCCCAGATTTGACGCCTGCAGCATGGGAATCGACAGATAAGCCGGGTTAATGCCGGAAGAGTGCGCCAGTTTCGGGATCATCTCCACGAAGGCATAGAAAGGCGCATTACCGGAACCCGTTGTCATGGCCGCGAGCATGGTCAAAATCACGAGGACCAGCATCAGAATAATGCTTGCTGAGCCAAAGGAGGTGGCGATAGAGATCAGACTCTGAATAAAACCGATGGTGCTCAGACCCTGAGCGAAAACACCTGCCGCCACTAACAGCATAACCACGCCGGCAAAGGCGTCCGCCATTCCCCGATATGCCACTTCCAGCCCGGAAAATACTTTTTGGGTATTGAAACCACGAACAAATTCCAGCAAGGCCGCGAATAACATGCAGCCAACCAGGATAGTAATAATGTGCAGTTGTGGGCCCCATTTGCCATCAAATACCAGAACGCCAATGATCGGGGTAAAGGGCAGTATCGCGTAAAAAGAAGGGGCGCTGGTGGTGATTTCATTCACATCGAGCATTTCATGTGAAATATTCTCTTTTTTATCCAGATAACGCTGCCAGAAAAAATGGGCGATCGCCATGCCGATAATGGCGGCGATTGAGATAGGCAGCGTCGTTTTAAATGCAAAATCGATTAACGGCATTTCCGCTGCTTTTGCGGCCAATACAACATCACCAGAGGTCGGTGAGAGGATAATCGCAGCCGGGGAGGCACAAATTGCGGCGGCTGCGCCACGGCTGATACCGACGTTGACCATCACAGGGAAGAGGGTCGCCATCAGCAGTACGCCAAGCCCTGTTGCGGAGGACACGGCCAGCGACATCAGGCAGGCAACAAAATAAGCGGCGATCATCAGTAAATAGGGCGAGTTGATATACTTCAAAGGTTTAGACGCTAATTTGACGACCATATCGTTGGCACCAATATGTGTCATATACGCGGCGAAACCACACAGCATCATGATCATCATGCCGAGATCGCCGCCGCGACTCATCAGCAGAATTTTAATATATTCAACGATATCTGTAGCTGTATAGCCTGTACCCGTTTCACTGGCGGGTAAAACTTTATGCCCCATGATCGCACTAATAATCAGCAGTACCAACCCACCAACAAATAATACACCGGTGGCTGAGTAGCCTTTAATGATGTAGCGCGCTACACCCACAATAACCATAACCCCTATAAGGAGTTCAATAAATGTCAACATTATTTCCCCTGTCGCATGGACACCCAGAAAGTGAAAACGAAGTAAATGATTTCAAAATAGTGTAAAAATGTGCCGAATAAACGGCATTCTCTTGCTGATTGAAATCAATAAAAAGACGAATTCAACGCTGGGTAACCTTTTTTTTAGACAAAACTGCGTTTGTTTTTAATTTGATGCAAAATTGATGTGTTTTTGTTAATTTTAAAATAACGATTGGATTTAAATAAAGTTAAGTCTATTTCCATGTGATTAAAAAGGTTATTTCTGAGCGTTATTCCTGCGAGGAAATACTATTGTAGACAATCGAGATCCAGCACTTTGCGATTTTTCTCAGTTCCATTTTTGTTAAGGTTTCATTTGAGTTGGCTTTGCTAAGATCGCCATCGAACCCAAGAATGGTAATTATATTGTGATTGTCGCTAAAAAATATCTTCTTATTTATTCATTGCTGTTTGCTCAACTGACTCTCCTGCCTCAGGTCTTTGCAGAAGATAAAGGGTGGTTTGATACACTGAAGGATAATGTTGCGCAAACCTGGCAACAGCCTGAACATTATGATCTTTATGTCCCAGCGATTACCTGGCATGCGCGATTCGCCTACGATAAAGAGAAAACGGATCGTTACAATGAACGTCCGTGGGGCGCAGGGTTTGGCCAATCTCGCTGGGATGATAAAGGTAACTGGCACGGTCTTTATATTATGGCCTTTAAGGATTCTTACAATAAATGGGAGCCGATCGGGGGCTATGGTTGGGAAAAAACCTGGCGACCATTAGCAGATGAGAATTTTCATATGGGGTTAGGTTTTACGGCGGGTGCCACGGCGCGTGATAACTGGAAGTATATCCCTGTTCCCGTTTTATTACCGTTGGCTTCTATTGGCTATGGACCCGCGACGTTCCAGATGACTTACATCCCTGGGACCTATAACAACGGGAATGTCTACTTTGCATGGATGCGCTTTCAGTTCTGATGCCTGAATCTCGGACTTTTCCCAGGTAAAAAAGATCAACAAAAACAAAGTGTAACGACATCACTCTAAAAAATAACGCGACATTTATCACTTTTTGGCAAAGTTCGACTGGACAAAATGCACCACAATTGATGTACTGATACCCGACACAGCATTTGTGTCTATTTTTCATGTAAAGGTAATTTTGATGTCTAAGATTAAAGGTAACGTTAAGTGGTTTAATGAGTCCAAAGGATTCGGTTTCATTACTCCGGAAGATGGCAGCAAAGACGTGTTCGTACACTTCTCTGCAATCCAGACCAATGGTTTTAAAACTCTGGCTGAAGGTCAGCGCGTAGAGTTCGAAATCACTAACGGTGCCAAAGGCCCTTCTGCTGCAAACGTAACCGCTCTGTAAGCATACGACAGCAAGAATTCAAAACCCGCTTAATTGCGGGTTTTTTTTCGTCTTTAGTGTGCTGGAGACGTTGAAAAAAGCCAGAAAGCCATTGCCGTCATCGCAAAAGACCCTAACAGGTTGACCAGCATGTTGAGCATAGCCCAGCCGAAACGCCCTTCCTGTAGTAGAAAAACGACTTCAGCTGAGAAAGTAGAGAATGTCGTTAAGCCACCGCAAAAACCCGTGGTGATGAGTACTTTCCACATCGTGTCGATATTCGTCATGCGATTGAACCACGCAAGCCCCATACCAATGATAAAAGCACCCAATAAGTTCGCCACGAGTGTGCCAACCGGGATCGCCTGATGCAGCGGGTTAAACCGCATACTCAACAACCAGCGAGCAACGCTACCTGTACCACCACCGATAAAAACTGCTAAAAGAAGTTGTAACACAACACAATCCTGCTATTTGATTGGTATAGGGGTGAGTGTAACGCTGAATAATCCTCTTTGGCGAGTTCAACAAACGTAAGTGGAGGGAATATGTTCGTTGCAGCAGGGCAGTTTGCGGTGAGTCCCTTGTGGGAGAAAAATGCACAAACATGCGTCTCCTTGATGTCTCAGGCGGCAGAAAATGGGGCGGCGTTGCTGGTGTTGCCTGAGGCGTTATTGGCTCGTGACGATCTTGACCCCGACTTGTCGGTAAAATCGGCACAACTTTTGGAAGGGGGCTTTTTGACCTGCTTACTACGGGAAAGCGCCAAAAATGCCATGACGACCATTCTGACCCTTCATGTTCCCTCCACACCGGGACGGGCATTTAACATGCTGGTCGCCCTACGAGCAGGCAAGATTGTTGCGCATTACGCAAAGCTTCATCTTTACGATGCCTTCGCGATACAAGAATCCCGCAATGTGGACGCAGGAGACGTCATTGCGCCGCTGCTGGAGGTTGATGATATGAAAGTTGGTTTAATGACTTGTTATGATTTGCGCTTTCCTGAGCTGGCACTGGCTCAGGCGCTTCAGGGCGCAGAAATGCTGGTGCTTCCTGCGGCGTGGGTCAGAGGAACGCTTAAAGAGCATCATTGGTCAACGTTATTGGCTGCCAGAGCGCTGGACACAACATGCTATATGGTTGCTGCAGGGGAGTGCGGCAACAAAAATATTGGTCAAAGCCGTATTATTGATCCGTTTGGCGTCACGATAGCCGCCGCCGCCGAGACGCCGACATTGATTATGGCGGAGGTTTCCGCGCAACGGGTTCGCCAGGTCCGGGCGCAACTCCCGGTGTTACATAACCGACGATTTGCGCCACCGCAATTATTATGACGTTTTTTTAAACAATGCTTGATTCACCTTGTTACAGATTGCTATTGTGTGCGCGCGCCAAAAGACCGTTACAATTTTCTGGTTAATACGGCGCGTTACGCAGCCTGTTTTAAGTTAAGAAGGTATCTATGGGTGAGATTAGTATTACCAAACTGCTGGTGGTTGCCGCACTGGTTGTTCTGCTGTTTGGTACCAAGAAGTTACGTACGCTGGGTGGAGACCTGGGATCGGCAATTAAAGGCTTCAAGAAAGCGATGAACGATGAAGATGCCGGAGCGAAGAAAGACGCAAGCGGCGACGTTCATGCAGAGAAACTCTCTCATAAAGAGTAATACCCGGAGCAGGATGTCCGTACGTTATACTCTACAGAGAAAAAAACCGGCGATTTGCCGGTTTTTTTTGTCTGAAATGTAAGTGAGTGTTACGCGATCACTTAACTTCCAGCCCTTTTGCCTGCAGGTCTGCATGGTAAGAGGAACGAACAAACGGTCCGCATGCGGCATGGGTAAAGCCCATCGCCATTGCTTCCGCTTTCATCTCCTCAAACTCATCGGGGCTGACATAACGCTGCACTGGCAGATGGTGACGACTTGGCTGCAGATACTGACCCAGCGTCAGCATGGTCACGCCATGACGACGTAAATCACGCATAACCTCAATGATTTCAGCGTTAGTTTCACCCAGACCGACCATCAGGCCCGATTTAGTTGGGATCTCCGGATGCGCTTCTTTGAAGCGTTCCAGTAACTTCAGGGACCAATTGTAGTCAGCCCCCGGGCGCACCTGACGATAGATACGCGGAACGTTTTCAAGGTTATGATTAAATACATCCGGCGGCGTTGCTGTGAGGATCTCCAGCGCGCGATCCATACGGCCACGGAAGTCCGGTACCAGCGTCTCAATTTTGATCGTCGGGCTTTTCTCGCGAATCGCCGTAATACAATCAGCAAAGTGCTGAGCACCGCCATCACGCAGATCGTCGCGATCGACGGAGGTGATGACAACATAGCGTAATGCCATATCAGCAATCGTCTGCGCCAGTTTTGACGGTTCGTTGGCGTCCGGGGCGACCGGTCGTCCATGCGCAACGTCACAGAACGGACAACGGCGGGTACAAATTGCGCCGAGGATCATGAACGTCGCGGTACCGTGATTGAAACATTCAGCCAGGTTAGGGCAGGAGGCTTCCTCGCAGACAGAATGCAGGCCATTCTTGCGCATTGCTGCTTTGATGCCCTGAATACGAGTGGAGTCCGCTGGAAGCTTTATTTTCATCCATTCCGGTTTACGCAGCAGGGCTTCACGCTCTGTTGCCACATTTTTAACCGGGATAAGGGCCATCTTATCGGCATCGCGGTATTTAACACCGCGTTCCATCACAATGGGTTTACTCATAGCGTGCGTGTTCCAGTTGCGAATAACGAAGGAAAGCGTTTCAATTCAAGGAAATGTTGTATTTATCAACTATTTTTGAATTATCTATACGCAGTATATCATTGAAACGGGCCATAAAGCAGCCTGAGTGGTCGGCAAAATGTAAAATAGTTGTTGTTTTGTGCTCTTCATCCACCCTTGCTGATGGCTAAGCTGCAACATCTTCACAGCGGAAAGCATCGCGTATGATGTCGATAACGTTCTCAAGAATAGGATCGCGCAGGCTCACTTTGTTGTAATGCAATGAAAATGCGATTTTTTCATTGTTAAGAGCAGTGTAAGGAATATTTTTAAGCGACCAGCAATGGCTAAACAACGAGTAAAAGCGTGTTGGCATCATGCCAATTACGTCGCTGTTCGCAATCATCGACGCGATAGTAAAGATGTTGTAGCTGCTAAAGCTGACCTGCCGTTCCGGGAACATCTCTTGCAGACGTTGGCGTAGCGGGTGCATATTCTGACCTTCCAGCATGAGCAGGGTATGCTCTGCATTCTTCAGGTTGTCTTCGCCAGGTGATGCTGAAAACAACGGGTGATCCTGACGGCAGACGAGCTCCATAGTGTCTGTAAACAAGACGTGGCGGTGTATTGCCTGATTGCTATAGGTGTGGTTGTCGATGATCAGGTCAGTCTGAAACTGGGTCAGTTGGTTTTCCGCGTCGCTGATGGGAATGTTGCGCAGCAGAAGTTGCGGGTAACGCGCTCTGATGGCGTTGTAGATTTCTGGCATCACCAGCGCGCCGACCGAAGGGGTTGTGCCTATGGTAATCGTGCGTTGCTTATCGTAACTACCCGTCAGATCCAGTGCCCCAAGAATCGATTCCAGCCCCTGGCTAATATACTCGTGCAGGTGGGTGGCGTAAGTGGTGGGCGTTACGCCCTGACCCTTTCTAATAAATAAGGGGTCCGGGAATATCGTCCGTAGTTTTTGAATAGATTGGCTAATTGCAGACGGCGTCAGGTTGAGAATTTTGGCGGCATTAACAATGCCTTTATGGACATAGACCGCTTCAAAAATAGTCAAAAGATTCAGGTCGATATTTCTTAGCGTCTTGAATATTTGAGGCTTTTCTTCTAACTGATGTGTAGGGGAACGTTTTTCAGACAGATTATTGTCATTCACTTTTTTGCTCCGAAATCATTCGTTATATGAATGATGTAATAAGTGTAATATTCTTGATTTATATTTTAGAGTGAAAGTTAATCAATGTTTTATTCTGCATTTATTTCAATAAGATAGCTGAGGGAATATTATTTTTCCATATAGCCCGTCATTCCATCATGCGATTGGATGAGGGATAACCCATAAAGATGTTATGGTTTATTGGTTGAAAATATAGAAAGCAGGCGGAGAAGTAAAGTATTCAACGAGTATATGACTAATGACCCATGAATATCCGGGTCATTATATTTTACGGATTAAGCCTGGATATATTCATGCTCTGGATTATTAAGTAAAGCTAACATGTTCGCCAGTAATCGTGGACGCACGTTATCAGTTGTCGCTTCGCTATCCCATTGAGATATTTTGGCCATTTCCATTCCCGCATATCCACAAGGATTGATACGTAAGAAAGGCGAGAGATCCATGTTTACGTTAAGGGCCAGACCATGAAATGAACAGCCGCGACGGATGCGTAAACCCAATGAGCAAATTTTCTTTTCGCCAACATATACACCGGGCGCATCGGCACGCGGATGCGCGTCGATATTCAGCTCTGCAAGGGTATTCACGACAGTTTGTTCCAGCAACGTGACCAGCTCACGTACGCCCAGCTTACGGCGTTTAAGATCCAACAGGACATACATCACCTGCTGGCCAGGGCCGTGGTAAGTGACTTGCCCGCCGCGATCGCTCTGGATTACGGGAATATCTCCCGGCATTAATACGTGCTCCGCTTTACCAGCCTGACCCTGCGTGAAGACAGGATGGTGTTCAACCAGCCAAATTTCATCATTGCTGTTTTCATCGCGGGTATCGGTGAATTCGTGCATAGCCTGGGAAACGGGCTCGTAAGGCTGAAGGCCGAGCTGGCGGACAAGAATTTTATCCTGATACAAAACGGCATCTCCGTAGAGAATGAATAAATGAGGGGGAAGAGTATAACACAGAGGGGAACGCTGTTACCCGGACGATGCCGGGTAACCACGGTAATACGACTTACAGCACCATACGAACGATGTCGATATTGCCTAATTCTTCATACAGTGTTTCTACTTGCTCAATGTGGGTGGCATTGATGGTGATGGAGACCGAGTGGTAATTGCCTTTGCTGCTTGGTTTTACCGTCGGGGAGTAATCACCTGGCGCATGGCGCTGTACCACTTCAACCACCTGATCAACCAGCTCAGGCAACGCCTGCCCCATTACTTTGTAAGTAAATGGTGTAGGGAATTCAAGCAGTTCGTTAAGTTTGGTTTTCATGTCAGCTCCGGCGTAACGTAAATAAATAATAACTCCCGCCAAAGGGCGGGAGTTTTACTGATGCTTAGTATATGGGGATGGAAATCACACTTTCAAGTGCTCAATTATTAACCAAACCAGTGATGGAACATTAACTTAATGTAATCAACGATTTTACCGAAGAAGTTACCTTCAGGAATTTCCTGCAACACCACCAGCGGGCGCTGTTCAATGGTTTTACCATCAAGCTGGAAGTTGATTGTGCCGACCACCTGGTTTTTCTGCAGCGGAGCATGTAATTCGGTCGTGTTCAGAACATAGCTGGCTTTCAGGTCTTTCATTCGGCCGCGTGGGATCGTCAGGTAGACGTCTTTATCTACACCTAACGAGGCACGATCGGTATCACCAAACCAGGCGGGTTCAGAAGCAAACTCTTTGCCGACTTTCAATGGGTTGACGGTTTCAAAGAACCGGAAGCCCCAGGTCAGCAGTTTTTTGCTTTCTGTTTCACGCCCTTTGTAAGTACGACCGCCCATCACTGCAGAAATCAAACGCATCTGGCCTTCGGTTGCAGAGGCGACAAGGTTATAACCTGCTTTGTCAGTATGGCCCGTTTTGATGCCGTCGACTTTCAGGCTGTTATCCCACAGCAGACCGTTACGGTTTAATTGACGGATACCGTTAAAGGTAAACTCTTTTTCCCGGTAGATAGAATATTCGTTAGGAACGTCGCGGATTAGGGCCTGACCAATTAGCGCCATGTCGCGCGCAGAGCTGTATTGACCGTCAGCATCAAGACCATGGACCGTCTGGAAATGGGTGTTTTGCAAGCCCAGAGCGCTAACGTAGCTGTTCATCAGGCCGACAAAGGCGTCCTGGCTTCCCGCGGCGAAATCAGCCATCGCGACGCAGGCATCGTTACCGGATTGCAGATTAATACCACGGATCAACTGTGAAACCGGAACCTGCATACCGGGTTTCAGGAACATCAGGGATGAACCTTTAAATACCGGGTTGCCTGTCGCCCAGGCGTCGTTACCGACAGTCACCAGATCCGTTTCTTTAAATTTCCCGGCTTTCATTGCCTGGCCGATGACATAGCTGGTCATCATCTTCGTCAGGCTTGCCGGGTCGCGGCGCATGTCAGCGTTCTGCTCTGCCAGGACTTTTCCGGAATTGTAATCGATCAGGATGTATGACTCCGCATCGATCTGCGGAACACCCGGGATCATGGTTTTAATATTCAGGTCATCGGCATGCACAGCGGAAATGGAGGCTGCGCAAAGAGCCGTGGTGAGCGCCATGCGCTGCAGGAAACGAGCGGAAAAAGTGGTCTTCATGGTCTGAACTACGACATCCGTGATGAAATTAAAAAAAGTGCCCTACTATAGCAAATGCTATACCCGCAGGCATCTGACTTTCGGCATGACTTTGTTAGCGTCATTGACAGAACTGACTGTTCAGATGCCTGCTTTACAGCGCTACGCGCCGGTAATAAAGGACTGTAATTGAGCTTCGGATTGCAAACGTTGTTGCAAAGTACTGGCTTCATTTTTACTGGCGAATGGCCCGAGTTGAATACGCCAGACGGCACCGTTTGCCACCACGCGGCCCGGCACACCAAACTGCTGGCTTAAGCGCTGTTGATACTGTTGCGCGCGAGCCTGATCGCTCACGGCGCCGACCTGAACCACAAAGCGGCCGCTGGTAGACGCCGATGAGACTGGCGTTACAGCCGCGCTTGTTGCGGGTGTGGTGATGGGGGGCGTCGTCGTGGCGGGCGCAGGTGCAGGCGTAGGTTCGCTACCTTCCAGTACGCCCGGCGCTAACGTGGTCGGCGCACCGAGGAAACCGCTGCTGCTGACTGGCGCACCTGCCGCGTCATCGCTTTTTAACGTCGAATTACTGATCGCGCGAACATCACCTTGTGGCTGTGTTGGTTCTGGAGCGGAAGACGCGCCTCCCATGCCGCCGCTAAGGTCAGGGCGAGAGGGCAGGGCGTAAGTTTGTTTCGCCACGGTCGTACACGCCATACCGGGGCCGGAGAGCGAGCCATCCTGAGCCACGATAATAGGGTCAATCCGCACTTTGGTATTGTTCGACGTGTTCAGTCGGTCAGCAGCGGCACGGGAGAGTGAAATCACCCGATCATTACCGTAAGGACCGCGATCGTTGATGCGAACGACAATCATGCGACCGTTAGCCAGGTTAGTGATTCGCACATAGCTGGGGATCGGCAACGTTGGGTGCGCTGCGGTAAGCTGCATAGGATCGAACGCTTCGCCTGAGGCGGTCAGGTTGCTGCCCGGTTCGGCATCATAAATAGCGGCGAGCCCAGCCTGGCTAAAGCGAGAAGGATCCTGCACGATTTTGTAGCTTTTACCGTCGCGCTGATAATCCTGATTTGCCGTTGGGTTGAGCGGTTCAAAACGCGGATCGGCCCCGCTGATTTCAACAACTGGCCCATTACATACCGCAGGCTGCGGTGCGACGGTCGTTTGTTGCTGACCATCATCACTCGTACATGCTGCGAGCAGCATAATTCCTGCTGCGACGCAGACTCCAGGCAACTGCTTACGCATTGCGTACCCCTTACACGCTTTTCGACAACATTTTTCTGTGGGTGTGGATCGACATAACAATCCCGAACCCGGCCATCAGCACTATCAGTGCGGAGCCACCATAACTGACCAGCGGGAGTGGAACTCCGACAACGGGCAGAATACCGCTCACCATACCAATATTTACGAAAACATAAACGAATAATATCAACATCAAACCGCCAGCCATGACCCGGCCAAAGGTGGTTTGCGCTCTGGCGGCAATCCACAACCCGCGCATGATCAGCAGAATGTATAGTGCCAGCAGAATTAAGATTCCGACCAGCCCGAGCTCTTCCGCCAGTACAGCGAAGATAAAGTCGGTATGGCGTTCGGGCAAGAATTCCAATTGCGATTGAGTACCGTGTAACCAGCCCTTACCGCGCAGCCCACCAGAGCCAATAGCAATTTTAGACTGGATAATGTGATAACCCGCGCCTAAAGGGTCGGTTTCCGGATCGAGAAGCATCATCACGCGTTGGCGCTGATAGTCATGCATCAGGAAGAACCACAAGATGGGAATAAACGCGGCGACCAGCACCACGGCAACACCAATCAGTCGCCAGCTCAGGCCGGAAAGGAAAAGCACAAACAGACCAGAAAGCGCGACCAGAATTGAGGTGCCAAGGTCGGGCTGTGCGGCAACCAGCAGCGTAGGCATGAAGATCAATACCAGCGCGATCGCCGTGTTCTTTAATGACGGCGGGCAGACATCACGGTTGATAAAACGCGCGACCATCAGGGGGACCGCTATTTTGGCAATCTCAGAGGGTTGAAAGCGTACGATGCCAAGATCAAGCCAGCGTTGCGCCCCTTTGGATATTGCGCCAAAGGCATCGACCGCCACCAACAAAATAATACAGAAAATATACAGGTAGGGCGCCCAGCCTTCGTAGACACGGGGAGGGATCTGCGCCATCACCACCATGACCACCAGACCCATGGCGATTTGCCCTATTTTTCGCTCCATCATGCCAATGTCCTGGCCGCTGGCGCTCCAGATAACCAGTGAGCTGTATACCAGCAGCGCTAACAGAATAAGCATCATAGTGGGATCGATATGAATCTTGTCCCAGAATGTTCGTTTGTTCGGATTATCCGTCATGATTATTGGTCCTCCGCCGCTGTAACCGCTGGGTTTTCCGCTGGCAAATTGGTGTTGTTGTCACCCAACATAATATGGTCGAGGATTTGACGCATGATTGTACCCACCGCCGGACCTGCACCGCCGTTTTCAAGGATCATGGCGACGGCAACCCGGGGATTGTTGTACGGTGCGAATGCCGTCATCAGTTTATGGTCACGTAAACGCTCGGCAATTTTGTGCGCATTGTAGGTTTCGTTGGCTTTCAGACCAAAGACCTGCGCGGTACCGGATTTTGCGGCAATTTTGTAAGGCGCGCTGGCAAAGTATTTATGCGCAGTACCGTTCCCACGGTTTGCCACGCCATACATCCCATCTTTAGCCAGTTCCCAGTAACCCGAATGGATATCGCCGACAGGTTTTTCTGGCGGTTGCTCCCAGGGAACCTGTTTACCATTTTCTGTCGTACTCATCAGGAGATGGGGAACCTTCACCACACCGTCGTTGATAAGGATCATCAGCGCTTTACTCATCTGGATTGGCGTCGCGGTCCAGTATCCCTGACCGATACCCACCGGAATGGTATCACCCTGATACCACGGCTTCTTAAAGCGCTTTTGCTTCCACTCGCGGGTAGGCATGTTGCCGGAACGCTCTTCGGCAAGGTCGATCCCGGTATAATGACCGTAACCAAACTTACTCATCCACTCGGAGAGGCGGTCTATCCCCATGTCATAGGCGATCTGATAGAAAAATGTATCCGCCGACTCTTCCAGTGATTTTGTGATGTTAAGGTGGCCATGACCCCATTTTTTCCAGTCGCGGTAGCGTTTCTCGGAACCTGGCAATTGCCACCAGCCTGGGTCAAACAGACCGGTATTGCGGTTGATCACGCCAGCGCTGAGCGCAGAGACAATCACATACGGTTTTACCGTTGAGGCGGGAGGATAAACGCCCTGAGTGGCGCGGTTAACCAGCGGGGTATTCGGATCGTTGAGCAAACCTGAATAATCTTTGCTGGAGATGCCATCGACAAAGAGATTAGGATCGTAACTTGGCATGGAGACCATCGCCAGTACGCCGCCCGTTCGGGGATCGGTCACCACGACAGCGGCACGACTGCCTGCCAGCAGCGTTTCGATATATTGTTGAAGTTTAAGATCCAACGTCAGGTAGATGTCATGCCCGGCCTGCGGCGGCACCTCTTTGAGCTGGCGGATCACGCGACCACGGTTGTTGACTTCAACTTCTTCGTAACCCGTCTGACCGTGAAGAACCTCTTCGTAATAACGCTCAATACCGAGCTTACCGATATCATGCGTTGCAGCATAGTTGGCCAGTTTACCGTCTTTATCAAGGCGCTCGACATCTTTGTCGTTAATCTTCGAGACGTAGCCAATGACGTGGGTCAGCGCAGAACCATACGGGTAGTAGCGACGTTTGTAGCCTTTAACTTCCACGCCGGGAAAACGGTACTGATTGACGGCAAAACGCGCCACCTGAACTTCTGTCAGGTTCGTTTTAACGGGAATAGAGGTAAAGCGGTGGGAGCGTGCGCGCTCTTTTTTGAAGGCTGCGACATCGTCATCGTTTAAATCGACGACATTACGCAGCGCATCCAGTGTTTCCTGAACGTTATCCACTTTTTCCGGCATCATTTCTATCTGATAAATGGTGCGGTTAAGGGCTAAGGGGATACCGTTACGGTCGTATATAATCCCGCGACTGGGGGCAATAGGCACCAGTTTTATACGGTTTTCATTTGAACGGGTCTGATAATCGGTAAAACGCACGATTTGCAGATTATAAAGGTTGGCGATGAGCACGCCGGTCAGCAGCAATATACCCAAAAAGGCAACCAGCGCCCGGCGCACAAACAGCGCGGACTCAGCCGTATAGTCGCGAAAAGAATTCTGTAGTTTCATCCGCTGCTTAATCTACTCAAGGCTTAAACGATCACTCACGGTGATAAGGGTGATTGGTGGTAATGCTCCACGCCCGGTACAGACTCTCTGCGACCAGCACCCGAACAAGAGGGTGGGGAAGCGTTAATGCAGAGAGGGACCAGCTTTGTTCTGCCGCCGCTTTACAGGCTGGCGATAATCCCTCCGGGCCGCCAATCAGCAGGCTAACGTCGCGACCATCCAGCTTCCAGCGTTCCAGTTCTGTCGCCAGTTGCGGTGTATCCCAGGGTTTGCCAGGGATATCAAGGGTGACGATGCGGTTTTTGCCTGCGGCGGCCAGCATCTGCTCACCCTCTTTATCGAGTATGCGTTTAATGTCCGCGTTCTTGCCGCGCTTTCCCGCTGGAATTTCTATCAGCTCAAAAGGCATGTCTTTTGGAAAACGCCGAAGGTACTCCGTAAACCCCGTTTGTACCCAGTCCGGCATTTTCGTTCCAACAGCGACAAGTTGAAGCTTCACGCATTAACTCCAGAGTTTTTCCAGTTCGTACAGACGACGGCTCTCTTCCTGCATGACATGAACGATGACATCGCCCAGGTCAACGACGATCCAGTCCGCGACGTTTTCACCTTCAACGCCGAGCGGCAGCATACCGGCAGCGCGAGATTCCTGTACCACGTGATCGGCGATGGACATAACATGACGGCTGGATGTACCGGTGCAGATAATCATGCAGTCGGTAATACTGGATTTACCCTGAACGTCTAAGGCGATGATGTCCTGACCTTTCAGGTCATCAATTTTGTCAATAACAAAATCCTGGAGTGCTTTACCCTGCAAGTTTTCCCCCTGGGTGTATGAATAGAGATAAAAAGGCCCGTTAGTATACCTGAACCAGAGGCGATGTCGGGACAAAAGTCACCGAACAGGCTTTAGAAAGTGGGCTATCATCCCACCCCACGCAACAGAATGCATCGCCATTTTTGTAAAACAATTTCTGCGAAGCTCTGAATGACGAAAAAAGTCTGGCTGCGGAGGATATCAGCCTGTCAGGGGGTGTCAATGATAGCGATGCCTCTGAGGTGAAAAAAGAGAGATTTACTCACCCTGCTTCCAGACTGCCCGACTGTTCAAAACCTTTAAGGTGGCAAAATCTTCACAGAAATCAATGGCGCTCCAGCAGCCCTGATCGACCCGAAAATGCCATATCGAGGTCGCGGGCATCGATAATAGCCGCGCAATCAGCAGGCTCAATACGCCCTGGTGGCTGACCACCAGTAGGTTATTATATTCTTTATAATCAGATAATTGTGCGATGAAACGTTCGATTCGCTGCGAAAATGCCTGGAAACCTTCGCCATTGGTGGGAATGGCGTTTTGCCAGTCTGCGCACCAGGCGGCGTAGCTTTCCGCGTCTTCACGTGCCAGATCGCGATGGTGTCGCATTTCCCAGTCGCCAAAAAATATCTCATTAAGCTCGGGTAAAATACGTACCGGAACGTCGCGTTCGTGCAGGACCAACCGCGCGGTGTGGCGGGCGCGCTCCAGTTCACTGCAAAACACTTTCTCGAAAGGCACATCACGCAGCAATGTATGCAACGTGCTGGCCTGCGCTATTCCTTTGTCTGTCAGTGGTGTGGGTGCATGGCCACTGTATAGCCCGGCTACGTTAGCTTCGGTTTCCCCATGACGTACTAACCAGAGTCGCATTTTTAACCTCTTGATACCTATTCACGCAAAACATGATATTCGCCCTGATTGCGTAAGGTTTTTTTCAATAAACTAGACGCTTTTAGCCGGAGCGGCACGATGTCTCTACTGAAGAGTGAACATGGCGGTAACACCCGGGAAGCCGCCGCATTGTTGGGCATCTTGCCTGAACAGCTGCTGGATTTTAGCGCAAATATCAATCCCCTGGGTATGCCTGAAAGCCTAAAACGCGCGATCATCGACAATCTTGCCAGTGCAGAGAAATATCCTGATGTGGAATATTTCAGTTTGCATCAGGCGCTGGCGCGTCATCACGGCATTCCTGCTGCGTGGATTCTGGCGGGCAATGGCGAAACGGAATCTATCTTTACGCTGGTGAAAGGACTCAAACCGCGCCACGCGATGATTGTGACCCCTGGATTTGCCGAATACCGTCGGGCGCTACAATGGGGGGATTGCCAGATTCATGAGTTTGCGCTTCGCGAAGCCGATGGCTGGCAGTTGACTGACGCGATCCTCGACGCATTGACGCCTGAACTGGATTGCCTCTTTCTTTGTACGCCCAACAACCCGACCGGGCTGCTGCCTGATCCCCATTTGATCTTGTCGATCGCCGAACGCTGTAAAGCGTTGGGGATCACCCTGATCCTGGACGAAGCGTTCATTGATTTTATTCCTGAGCAACAGGGATTTATTCCGCTGCTGGAAAAACATCCGCATATCTGGGTACTACGCTCGCTCACCAAATTTTACGCCATACCGGGCCTGCGTCTGGGGTATCTGGTCAACAGCGACGAAAGTGCCGTGGCGAAGATGCGTCATCAGCAAATGCCGTGGACTATCAATGCGTTTGCGGCGCTTGCCGGAGAGATTATTTTGCAGGATACCGCTTATCAGCAGGCGACATGGAAGTGGCTGGCACAAGAGGGGCAGCGATTTTATGCGCTTTTACAAGCATTACCGGGACTGACGGTGTATCCCGGTCAGGCAAATTATCTTCTGTTACGGTGTGATCGAAAGGACATTGATTTACAACAGGCTTTGCTGGAGCAACATATTTTGATTCGCAGTTGCGCCAACTATCCGGGGCTTGATGCCCGTTTTTATCGGGTGGCGATTCGTAGCTGCGAGGAGAATAATCGGGTACTCACTGCGCTTAGCTGCGTGTTTAGCGATACAGCCCCTGCTGATTGATGTAGTTCAGCACCGACTCTGGCATCAGATCATCGCAGGACTCACCTTTTTCCAGACGTTCGCGAATTAATGTTGCGGAGATATTGAACCATGGCGTTTCTGCCAGATAGATTTTGCCCGCAGGTTGCTGGTGTAAATCGTCTGGCACTGACGTCAGATGGCGTTCCAGCCATTGTTGATGTTGCTCATTCGCCATCTGTAGCGGGTATCCCGGACGCCGGCAGACGATCAAATGAGTATTGTCCAGAATGGTTTCATAGTCATACCACGAGGGAAAGGTGAGCAGTGAGTCCTGGCCGATGATAAAGGCCAGAGGGCATTCAGGGCCCTGCTCAATCCGCCACTCGCGCAGCGTTTGCGCGGTGTAAGAGGCGGTGGGGCGCTTCAGTTCACGCTCATCCAGTGCAAATAACGGTTTGTCGGCGATAGCCAGTTCAAGCATGTGCTTGCGTTGGATTGCAGAGGCTTCTGGTTGCGGGCGATGTGGCGGCACGTTGTTGGGCATAACAATGACACGGGATAAGCCGATCAAATTGGCCAGTGTCTCTACGGGTTTAAGATGACCATAATGCACCGGATCAAAGGTGCCGCCAAACAGAGCCTGCAGTGATTTCATATCAACCATCAATAAATACATCGGCCAGTGCTTTATGACAGAGCAGGAGAGAGAGTCCCTCCAGCTCAGCCCACACCGACTGACCATAATCTTGTTTAAGCGTAATTTCTGTACGTGTCAGTAACTGTACCGCCTGGCGGAGTTGCGTCTGGCTCAGGCGATTCAGCGCATCGCCAATCATGCCCCGGCGATTTTGCCATACCCGATGCTTATCAAATAAGGCGCGTAGCGGCGTATGCGCAGATTGTCGTTTCAGGTTAACCAGTAACAGTAACTCACGCTGTATTGTGCGTAGCAGAATCACGGGTTCGCTGCCTTCGAGCCGTAGCTGCTGCAAGATATGCAGTGCGCGTTTGCTTTTGCCCATCAGCAAGGCGTCCACCCAATGGAAAGGGGTAAAATGGGCAGCATCGTTAACGGCTTGCTCCACGCGCGGCAGCGTGAGTTTCCCGTCGGGCCACAACAATGACAGACGTTCCAGTGCCTGCGCCAGCGCCAACAGATTACCTTCGTAGCAGTAACACAACAGTTGGTTTGCCGCGTCATCCAGTTGTAGACCATTTTGCTTTGCCCGGGCGGCAACCCAGCGCGGAAGCTGGGCTTGCTCCGGCGTCTGGCAACTGACTTGCACGCCTGTCGCTGCCAGCGCGGTATACCATGTTGCATTTTCCTGGGCTTTGGTAAGTTTATTGCCCCGAACGATCAGCAGGAGATCGTCATGCAGCAGAGTCGTTAGCGTCGCGAGTTGCTCGTTGATGGCGGCGTTGGGGCCATTCTCGGGGAGCAGTAAAAGGAGTGTTTGCCGACTGGCAAACAGACTCATGGCCTGACATAACGAGAAAAGTGAATCCCAGTCGGTACTGGTATCGATCGTGAAGGTGTGGTGTTCTTCAAATCCTTTTCCGGCAGCAACCTGACGGATAGCATCCTGGCTTTCCTGCAACAGAAGCGGGTCGTTGCCCAGTAATAAATACGCCGCGCGCAGCCCTTCGTTGAGCTGTGCGCGGAGTTGTTCAGGGTACAACTTAAGCATCAGTTACCCAGCGTGGTAGTGACGCGTGACGATGAGGTTGCCGGAGCGACGGTTGAACTCTCAACAGTCTTGTCGTCTTCTTTGGATGACTGAACATCAGCAACATGAACGCTTGGCAGTTTACGAATCAGTTGTTCGGCAGCCTTGTCGTACATCTCTTTGATGATCATCTCCTCTTCGTTATCCTTCGCCAGCGCCATCTGAGAGTTATCGAAGAACGAGCGATATACCTTCACGCTGATAGGATAAATGTCATTCCCGGGAACCAATACGCTGGCGTTAACGGTCATTACCATTTGATACTCCGCCGTTTGACCATCCCGGAAAACAGAGGCTGTATCTTTTGCGATACTCACCCGGCCCAGGCGCAACGACGGAACATCCTGACGCATCGTATCTTTATCAAGCAATTCGATATCATTCAGACGTAACTGATTACGCACCGCACGGCTTAACGGACCGTTTGGATCGCCTGAGTCCAGAATCATGGTTTTCATCGTGGTTGGTACCTGCGTGGTATTACGCAGGTGCCAGCCACATCCGGCGGTGGCCAGCACCGCCAGAGATAACACCAATGTTGTCAGAAATCGCACGCTTCCTCCCGCGCTTAGCCAACGACCAGATTGAGAAGTTTACCCGGAACGTAAATCACTTTACGTACGGTAACCCCATCAAGATATTTTGCCACCAGATGTTCCTGGCCAGCACGTTCGCGAACCTGTTCTTCAGTTGCATTCACCGGAACGGTGATTTTGCCACGGACTTTGCCATTGACCTGAACCACAACCAGCGTGGAGTCTTCAACCATAGCGCTTTCGTCAGCCACTGGCCACGGAGCGTTATCGATATCGCCTTCGCCTTTCAGCGCCTGCCACAAGGTAAAGCTTGCATGCGGTGTGAACGGGTTGAGCATACGGACAACCGCCAGCAGCGCTTCCTGCATCAGGGCACGGTCTTGCTCGCTTTCTGTCGGTGCTTTCGCCAGTTTGTTCATCAACTCCATAATCGCTGCAATCGCGGTGTTGAAGGTCTGACGACGACCAATATCATCGGTCACTTTCGCAATGGTTTTATGCACGTCACGGCGCAGCGCTTTTTGATCTTCACTCAGACTGCCGACATTCAGTGCAACAACATCGCCCTGAGAGGTATGTTCGTAAACCAGTTTCCAGACACGTTTCAGGAAGCGGTTTGCGCCTTCAACACCGGATTCCTGCCACTCCAGCGTCATATCAGCCGGGGACGCAAACATCATAAACAGACGCACAGTGTCCGCGCCGTAACGTTCAACCATCACCTGCGGGTCGATACCGTTATTCTTGGACTTGGACATTTTGCTCATGCCGGTATACACCAGCTCATGACCCGCAGCATCTTTGGCTTTAACAATACGACCTTTTTCGTCACGCTCAACGATAGCATCAACCGGAGAAACCCAGTTACGCTCGCCGTTCTCGCCAACATAGTAGAAGGCGTCTGCCAGCACCATCCCCTGACACAGCAACTGCTTAGCCGGTTCGTCAGAGTTGACCATCCCTGCATCGCGCATCAGCTTGTGGAAGAAGCGGAAATAGAGCAGGTGCATGATGGCGTGTTCAATACCACCGATGTAGATGTCGACCGGCAGCCAGTAGTTTGCCGCTTCCGGATCCAGCATCCCGTCGTTGTACTGCGGACAGGTGTAGCGCGCGTAGTACCAGGAGGACTCCATAAAGGTGTCGAAGGTGTCCGTTTCGCGCAGCGCTGGCTGACCGTTAACGGTGGTTTTTGCCCACTCAGGGTCGGCTTTGATCGGGCTGGTGATACCGTCCATTACCACATCTTCTGGCAGAATCACTGGCAGTTGATCTTCCGGGGTCGGCAGTACAGTACCGTCTTCCAGTGTCACCATTGGGATCGGTGCACCCCAGTAACGCTGACGGGAAACGCCCCAGTCGCGCAGACGGTAGTTAACTTTACGCTCACCCATGCCTATCGCCGTCAATTTGTCGGCGATAGCATTGAAACCTTCTTCAAAACTCAGGCCGCTGAATTCACCAGAGTTAAACAAAACGCCTTTCTCGGTCAGCGCTTGCTCAGACAGGTCCGGTTCGGAACCATCAGCCGCCAGGATAACCGGTTTGATATTCAGACCGTATTTTGATGCAAACTCGTAATCGCGCTGGTCGTGACCAGGAACCGCCATCACGGCGCCAGTACCGTATTCCATCAGGACAAAGTTTGCCGCCCATACCGGGATCTCTTCACCCGTTAACGGATGAACCGCTTTAAAGCCAGTATCAACGCCTTTCTTCTCCATGGTCGCCATATCTGCTTCGGCAAGTTTGGTATTACGGCATTCGTCGATAAAGGACGCCAGTTGTGGGTTATTCTCGGCCGCTTTCTGCGCCAGTGGGTGACCTGCAGCAACCGCCAGATACGTCGCGCCCATAAAGGTGTCTGGACGGGTGGTATAAACGGTCAGTGTGTTGTCATAGCCTGTCACGTTGAAGGTGATTTCTACGCCTTCAGAGCGACCAATCCAGTTACGCTGCATGGTCTTAACGGTATCTGGCCAGTGATCCAGGTTGTCCAGATCGCGCAGCAGTTCGTCGGCGTAAGCGGTGATTTTAATAAACCACTGCGGGATCTCTTTACGCTCAACTTTGGTGTCACAGCGCCAGCAGCAGCCGTCGATCACCTGTTCGTTCGCCAGTACGGTCTGGTCGTTAGGGCACCAGTTCACCGCCGACGTTTTCTTATACACCAGCCCTTTTTTGTACAGCTCGGTGAAGAATTTTTGCTCCCAACGGTAGTATTCCGGGGTGCAGGTCGCCAGTTCACGGCTCCAGTCATAGCCGAAGCCCAGCATTTTGAGCTGGTTTTTCATGTAGGCGATGTTGTCATACGTCCACGGGGCCGGGGCGGTGTTATTTTTTACCGCCGCGCCTTCTGCAGGCAGACCGAACGCATCCCAGCCGATAGGCTGCAGGACGTTTTTGCCCAGCATGCGCTGGTAACGGGCGATCACGTCACCAATGGTGTAGTTACGTACGTGGCCCATGTGTAGTCGACCAGAAGGATAGGGAAGCATAGACAGGCAGTAATACTTCTCTTTGCTCTCGTCTTCGGTTACTTCAAATGTGCGCTTCTCATCCCAGTGAAGCTGTACTTTGGATTCTATCTCTTCCGGGCGGTATTGCTCTTGCATGGCAGCCAGTGGTCCTGTTTTCAATACAGCTACAAACGTAGCCTTAGAGGTGGTGTTTCAGATCCGCATAGCATAGCCCAAACGCCCGCGTCAAAACAGCCTTTCGCGCATTCTGCTCTGAATTCCCGTAAGGATAATTCTTGCACGAATTTACATACTCTGTGGGCACTCTTGCAGAGTGAAGCACAAATAACGTCTATTATTATAGACAGTTAACGACCCAGGAGGCGAAGTGATGAACAAGGTTGCTCAATATTACCGTGAACTGGTGGCGTCATTAAGCGAACGCTTGCGAAATGGCGAACGAGATATTGACGCGTTGGTAGCACAGGCGCGCCAACGTGTTTTGCAGGCAGGGGAGTTAACACGAACGGAGGTGGACGAACTCACGCGTGCGGTCAGACGAGACCTGGAAGAGTTCGCCATGAGTTACGAGGAGAGCCAGAGCGAGGAAACCGACAGCGTTTTTATGCGGGTTATCAAAGAGAGCATCTGGCAGGAACTGGCCGATATTACCGACAAAACGCAGCTTGAATGGCGTGAAGTTTTTCAGGATTTGAGTCACCACGGCGTCTATCACAGCGGAGAGGTGGTGGGGCTTGGCAATCTGGTCTGTGAAAAATGCCATTTCCATTTAGCGGTCTACACCCCGGATGTGCTGCCGCTGTGTCCGAAATGTGGTCACGACCAGTTCCAGCGTAGACCGTTTGAGCCGTAATGCATTGTGCCGGATGGCGACGCTGACGCGTCTTATCCGGCCTACAAATGAACTGTTGCGTAGGCCGGATAAGCGTTAGCGCCATCCGGCATCGTTCAGGCGTAAAAAGTGAACCTCTCTGCCAGCAAGATTAATGCAGGATTTTGGCGAGGAAATCTTTGGCGCGTTCTGATTTCGGGTTGGCGAAGAAGGCCTCTTTTTCCGAGTCTTCGACGATTTTGCCTTCATCCATAAAGATGACCCGATTGGCCACTTTGCGGGCAAATCCCATCTCGTGAGTCACCACCATCATGGTCATGCCTTCATGTGCCAGCTCTACCATGACATCCAGCACTTCATTGATCATTTCCGGATCGAGTGCGGAAGTCGGCTCATCAAACAACATCGCGATGGGATCCATACACAAGGCACGGGCGATCGCCACACGCTGCTGCTGCCCCCCGGAAAGCTGCGCCGGAAACTTATCGGCATGTGCAGAAAGACCCACACGTTCAAGTAGTTTCAGCGCCTTTTTGCGGGCCGGTTCTTTCTCGCGCTTGAGGACTTTGACTTGCGCCAGCGTCAGGTTTTCAATGATGGACAGGTGCGGGAACAGTTCAAAGTGCTGGAAAACCATCCCTACACGAGAGCGTAGTTTCGCCAGATCCGTTTTTTTATCGTTAACGACGGTGCCGTCTACGGTAATTTCCCCCTGTTGAACAGGCTCCAGCCCATTTACCGTTTTGATCAGCGTCGATTTGCCGGAACCCGAAGGGCCGCACACGACCACCACTTCCCCTTTTTGCACTTCGGTAGAGCAGTCGGTCAGCACCTGAAAGTGACCATACCATTTAGAAACATTTTTCAGGGTAATCATTAAACTGTCCTTTTCTTCAGATAGCTGACCAACAACGACGCGCTCAGGCTAATCACAAAATAGACGGCGCCCGCGAACAGGATCATTTCGACCTGCGTACCGTCGCGTTCGCCAATGGTAGAGGCGGTACGGAAGAAGTCCGCCAGACTCAATACGTAGACCAGGGAGGTATCCTGGAAGAGCACAATCCCCTGGGTGAGCAGCAATGGCACCATCGCGCGAAACGCCTGCGGCAGTATGATCAGTTTCATCGACTGCCAGTGCGTCATTCCTAATGCCAGTGCCGCACTGGACTGACCGCGTGAAATACTCTGGATACCAGCACGGATAATCTCTGAATAATATGCCGCTTCAAACATGGAAAACGCGACCATCGCTGAAATCAGCCGAATATCGGCTTTCGGCGAGAGCCCAAGAACATCCTGTAGCAGCCCCGGTACAATCAGGTAAAACCACAGCAGAACCATCACCAGTGGGATGGAGCGGAATACGTTGACGTAGGCTTTGGCAAACCAGGCAACAGGCGCAAAGCTGGAAAGTCGCATTACCGCGAGCACGGTTCCCCAGACAATCCCGATGATAACGGCAGTCACGGTAATTTTCAGGGTAATGACCAGTCCTTCCAGCAGATAAGGCATGGAGGGAACAATGGAACTCCAGTCAAACTCGTACATTATTTGCCTCCTATATTGCCAGGCAGGCGGATTTTGCGTTCCACCAGATTCATCACCAGCATGATGAAGGCGTTAATCAATACATACGCCAGCGTAATGGCGGTAAACGATTCCCAGGCGTGAGCGGAGTAATCCAGCAGTTTACCCGCCTGGGCGGCCATATCCACCAGACCAATCGTGGAGGCGATGGCTGAGTTTTTCACCAGGTTCATCATTTCTGACGTCATTGGCGGCACAATCACGCGATACGCATTCGGCAGCAAAACATAGCGATACGCCTGCGGCAGTGTCAGGCCCATGGCCAGCGCAGCATTTTTTTGCCCGCGCGGCAGTGACTGGATAGCGGCACGAACCTGTTCGCAAACACGTGCGGCAGTAAACAACCCCAGGCAAAACAGGGAAGAGAGAAAGAATTGAATGTTGGGGTCCAGCTCAGACTTGAACCACATGCCGATATTTTCGGGCAGCAGTTCAGGGATCACCAGATACCAGGTAAAAAATTGAACAATCAGCGGAACGTTACGAAACAGTTCTACATACAGCGTGCCGAGGCTGGAGAGGAAGCGGTTAGGAACGGTGCGCAGGATACCGAATAAGGATCCGACCAGGAAAGCAATAATCCAGGCGCTAATGGATAACGCGACGGTGACCTGAAAGCCGCTCCAGAGCCAGCCGAGATAGGTGGTGTTGCCGAACGGGGCTTGTTGTAAAAAAATTCCCCAGTTCCAGTCTATAGACATAAATCTACTCCTGAAAAAAAAGGGTAGCAGCGCTACCCTCGAAGATTGTTGCTCAGCGATTTGCGGTTTTCAGGCCAGGTGGGGAACGACCACCTGACATATAGTCTGTCCGTGCTGAGCAGCAATCGAGAGGGAGGGAAAACCTCCCATTTATTTTAGTTAGTTAAGCGCTTTATCATTCGGTTCTTTGAACAGAGCTTTCATCTGCTCAGACAGTTCAAAATTCATATTCAGGTTCTTCGGTGGGATCGGGTTTTTAAACCATTTGGCAAACCATTTCTCCGCTTCACCTGAGGTCTGTGCCTTAGCGATCGTCTCATCCATCAGCTTTTTAAACTCGGGATCGTCTTTACGCAGCATACAGCCGTAAGCTTCCTGAGATTGCGGCTTGCCGACGATTTCCCAGTTGTCCGGTTTCTTCGCTTTCGCGCGTTCGCCTGCCAACAACGCGTCATCCATCATAAAGGCAACCGCGCGACCGCTTTCCAGGGTACGGAAGGAGTCGCCATGGTCCTTCGCGCTGATGATGCGCATATCCATTTTTTGTTCTTCGTTCAGTTTATGCAGCAGCACTTCGGAGGTTGTACCGGAGGTGACGACGACCGCTTTCCCTTTCAGGTCCGGGAAATCTTTAATATCACCGCCTTTTTTCGCCAGCAGACGGGTACCGACTACGAAAATGGTATCGGAGAAGGCCGCTTGTTTCTGACGCTCAAGGTTGTTGGTGGTGGAGCCACATTCAAAGTCGAATGTGCCGTTTTGCAGTAGCGGAATACGGTTCTGAGAGGTGATTGGGATCAGCTTCACCTGCAGGTCAGGCTTGTTGAGCTTTTTCTTCACGGCTTCAACGATAGCGTTGGAGTAATCCTGTGAATAACCCACCACTTTCTGCTGGTTATCGTAATAAGAGAACGGAACAGAAGATTCGCGATGACCGACGACAATGACATCGTTTTTCGCGATTTTTTCCAGCGTGCTACCTGCGGCGGGTGCTGCATCTTCTGCATGCGCCAGACCGGCAGACATTCCCATCACCAGCATTGCTGTGGCCAGCTTACGTAATTGCATATCCAACTCCTTATCGTCTGCGTCAAAAACGCATTGATACCCATTGTGAGTGTCTGTGTTGTTATCACCTGCAACTTTAATGTGCAGTGTTATGATTGTTTGTTAACATTTAGTCTGGCTTAATGTAAAGATATTGCTGCGTTATTGTTTATTTTTGCGAAGTGCGCCGCACCGTTTAGAGGCAAAAATTTGTCATTGCACTATTTTGGCGCTACCAGAGAATGAAGTTGGTGCGACCGGGTTGCACAATCGGCCAAAAACGCATTTGCTTTGCATAACAAAGCAATAGGCGTGCCAGAATGGAATGTGGGAGGAGAGTTGTAGGCCCGGTAGGCGAAGCGCCACCGGGCAATAGGGGATGGGGATTACTTACGACGCTGGCGCAGACTCATTACCACAGCACCAAAACCCAACAATGCGGTGATTATCCACAGCGGCCAGTTGCCAGTGCGGGCGTATGGCGTCAGGCCCGTCGTTGGCGTGACGCTGGTGGTCAATACCTGACGGGTAAACTGCGGGATCATCGCCTGGATATCACCCTGCGGCCCAATGACTGCCGTAATACCGTTATTGGTACTGCGCAGCAGCGGACGCGCCAGCTCCAGTGAACGCATCCGCGCCATCTGGAAGTGCTGCCACGGACCAATCGATTTACCAAACCAGGCGTCATTCGAGATGGTCAGCAGGTAATCGGTATCAGGGCGGAAGTTGTCACGAACCTGTTCGCCGAGAATAATTTCGTAGCAAATGGCGGCAGTCAGTTTGAAGCCGTGCGCATGCAGCTGTGGCTGCACATATGGCCCACGACTGAATGACGACATCGGCAGGTCAAAGAACGGTGCAAGCGGGCGCAGAATAGATTCCAGCGGCACAAACTCGCCAAACGGGACAAGGTGGTTTTTGTTATAGCGATTGGTGGAGTCGTAGCTATACGGACTGTCTTTGCCCAGCGTGATGATGGTGTTGTACGTATCGTAACGGTTTTTGTTGTTCAGACGCGCATCAACAATACCGGTAATCAGCGTACTGTTTTTCGATTTCAGCAGGTCATCCATCATGCCAAGAAAACGCTGCTGATTCATTTCCAGATCCGGAATGGCGGACTCTGGCCAGATAATCAACTGTGATTTCCCTAGCTCTGGCTGTGTGGCATCAAGATAGATTTTTAGCGTGTTGACCAACTGATTCTCATCCCACTTCAGCGATTGAGGGATATCGCCCTGAACCATGGAAACCTGAATGGTTTTTTCCGGCTCAGGGGTATACCACTGGATATAGCGCAGTGGGAAGGGAAGGGCGAAAAGCACCGCAGCCACGACAAAGGGACGCCAGTGGCGAGTGGCGATAGCCAGTACCAACAGACCGCTAACCATCATCAACAGGAAGTTAATGGCTTCCACACCCATGACCGGCGCCAGCCCTTTCAGCGGACCGTCAATCTGGCTATAACCGAACTGCAGCCACGGGAAGCCGGTTAATACCCAGCCGCGCAGGAATTCCGTTATTTGCCAGACAACGGGGGCGGCAATCGCCACGCGCAGCCAGGTGGTTTTTGGCCACAAGCGTGATAGTACGCCGGCAAAAAGCCCTGTATAAAGCGAGAGATAAGCGGCCAGCAGCACCACGAGAAAGACGTTGACTGGACCGGGCATGCCGCCAAACTGCGCAATGCTAACGTAAACCCAGTTGATACCGGAGCCGAAGAGCCCCAGTCCCCAGAAATACCCTACGGCGGCAGACTGAAGCGGGCGGCGATTTAAGGTTAGAGCCTGCAAACCCATGAGCGATACTATCGCGGCAGGCCAGAGGTCATACGGAGAAAAGGCCAGCGTCCCGCAGACGCCGAATAATAACGCCAGCAGCAGGCGAATGCGCTGGCGTTCAATCAATGAGGCAAATGCCATGTTAAGTCCAATCCTGGTTTTATTCGTCCAGTTTCGGCTGAGGTGAGTCATCCGGAATTCTGACATGAACCTGAATAATACGACGGCTATCGGCCATCGCCACTTTGAACTGGTAACCATCAATGTCGATGGTTTCACCACGCGCTGGCAGATGACCAAACGCCTGCATGACCAGTCCACCAATGGTGTCGACCTCTTCATCGCTAAAGTGGGTGCCGAAGGCCTCGTTGAAGTCTTCAATTGGCGCCAGCGCGCGAATGGTCCAGGTGTGGCGACTGAGTTGACGGAAGTCGATATCGTCTTCTTCGTCGTACTCGTCTTCAATTTCACCGACAATCAGTTCGAGAATATCTTCAATGGTCACCAGACCCGAAACACCACCGAATTCGTCAATGACGATCGCCATATGGTAACGCTGAGAGCGAAACTCCTTCAGCATGCGGTCAACACGCTTACTCTCAGGTACGACAACTGCCTGGCGTAACACTTTTTCCATGCTGAACGCGTCGGCATCGCTGCGCATAAATGGCAGCAAATCCTTCGCCATCAGAATCCCTTCAATGTGATCTTTGTCTTCGCTAATTACCGGAAAACGCGAGTGAGCAGACTCGATGATGACATCAAGGCACTCGTCCAGGGTTTGGTTGCGTTTCAGGGTAATCATCTGGGAACGGGGGATCATGATGTCACGAACGCGTTGGTCCGCAATGTCCATCACCCCTTCGAGCATGTCGCGCGTATCTTCATCGATAAGCTCGTTCTGCCCGGAATCACGGATCAGCGCCAGCAGTTCGTCACGGTTTTTCGGTTCACCGTGGAACAGTTGGCTCAGTAACAGGGAGAAAAATCCCTTTTTGCTGTTTAATGTGTCACTACTGTGTGAATTGTCGTCGCTCATGGCGTCGTATGGGTTCTCATGTGAGTTAATGGGGCGCCCGTCACGCGTATCTTCAGCGTACGGCATTGCGGGAAACGACCGGGCATCAGCCCGGACGCTTATTCCTTCTCGGCAATGTACGGATCCTCATAGCCCAGAGCAAGCATAATCTCTGTTTCAAGGGATTCCATCTCTTCCGCTTCGTCATCTTCGATATGATCGTAGCCCAATAAATGCAGGCTACCGTGCACCACCATATGCGCCCAGTGGGCATCCAGCGGTTTGCCCTGTTCTTTCGCTTCTTGCTCAACCACCTGACGGCAGATTATCAAATCTCCCAGCAGCGGCATCTCAATACCCGGTGGCGCTTCAAAGGGGAAAGAGAGCACGTTAGTCGGCTTATCTTTGCCACGGTATGTCAGGTTAAGATCGTGGCTTTCGGCTTCATCCACCAGACGAATGGTGACTTCTGACTCTTCCTGAAACTGTGGGATCACCGCATTTAGCCATGTCTGAAACTGACTTTCTTCCGGTAAGCCCGTGTTGTTTTCACAGGCGAGCTGTAAATCGAGAATAACCTGACTCATTTTTGTCCTTGCTCCTGGGCTTCATGCTTACGAACGGCAGCCAGTTCTGCTTTTCGTTTTTGTTCTGCTTCTTCCCAGGCCTCATAGGCGGTAACGATCCGCGCGACCACCGGGTGGCGTACAACGTCTTCACTGTGGAAGAAATTAAAACTGATCTCATCGACTTCAGAGAGCACTTCGATGGCGTGGCGCAACCCTGACTTGGTACTACGCGGCAGGTCAATCTGCGTGATATCGCCGGTGATTACGGCTTTTGAATTAAAACCGATACGTGTCAGGAACATTTTCATCTGTTCGATGGTGGTGTTCTGGCTTTCATCGAGAATGATAAAGGCGTCGTTCAGGGTACGACCACGCATATAGGCCAGCGGTGCGACTTCAATCACGTTGCGTTCAATCAGTTTTTCGACCTTTTCAAAACCTAACATTTCGAACAGGGCGTCATACAAGGGGCGCAAATACGGATCGACTTTTTGGCTCAGGTCGCCTGGCAGGAATCCCAGTTTTTCACCGGCTTCCACCGCTGGGCGGGTCAGCAGAATACGGCGAATTTCCTGACGCTCAAGGGCATCGACGGCAGCGGCGACGGCAAGGTATGTTTTGCCTGTACCGGCGGGGCCAACCCCAAAGGTGATATCGTGATCAAGTATATTGGCGATGTATTGCGCCTGGTTTGGCGTACGTGGCTTAATCACACCGCGTTTGGTTTTGATATTTACCGCTTTGCCGTACTCCGGCACGCTCTCCGCGCTCTGTTCCAGCACCCGCGCTTCTTTGATGGCGAGGTGGATCTGTTCCGGCTCAATATCCTGCGTTTGACCACGCACCACCGCGGTATCGACATACAGACTGCGCAAAATATCTGCCGCAGCCGTTACGCAAATTGGGCGACCGGTCAGTTTAAAGTGGTTGTCACGACGGTTAATCTCGATGCCGAGACGGCGCTCCAGCTGTTTAATGTTGTCATCAAACGGGCCGCAAAGACTCAGCAGACGGGCATTGTCTGCAGGTTCAAGGGTGATTTCGCGAGTGTCTATGTTCAAACTGTTCCTCTTATGCATAGGGCGCCGGAAGATGAACATTCCCGGCCTGTAAGGAAATTATTCACGCCACAGGATAAAGGCGCAAGCATTGCAATGAAGATGGGGACAAAGAGGGGAATTACAAGGCCTGCCCGATGGCAGGCCTTGAGGATTAAGGCTGGTAGAAACCAACGCCAGAGTCGTTCTCTTTACGGGTACGGGCAATGACTGATTCCGGGGTTTCTGCAATACGCAGGCCCATTTCGTCTTCTGTGCGGATAACTTTACCGCGCAGGGAGTTTGTCCAGACGTCAGTGATTTCCACATCGACAAACTTACCGATCATGTCCGGGGTTCCTTCAAAGTTCACAACCCGGTTATTTTCGGTGCGACCTGACAGCTCCATAATGCTCTTGCGCGATGTTCCTTCTACCAGAATACGCTGCGTGGTGCCGAGCATACGGCGGCTCCAGGCTGTCGCCTGCTGATTGATACGCTCTTGCAGGATATACAAACGCTGTTTTTTATCGGCTTCCGGGACGTCGTCAACCATATCGGCAGCGGGTGTACCCGGGCGGGCGGAGAAGATAAAGCTATAGCTCATGTCGAAGTTCACGTCGGCAATCAACTTCATAGTCTGCTCGAAATCTTGCGTTGTTTCGCCTGGGAAGCCGACGATGAAATCGGAACTTATCTGAATGTCCGGACGCGCTGCGCGCAGTTTACGGATGATCGCTTTGTACTCCAGCGCAGTGTGGGTACGTCCCATCAAATTCAGTATGCGATCTGACCCACTTTGTACTGGCAGATGCAGGAAACTCACCAGTTCAGGGGTATCACGGTAGACTTCCACGATATCATCGGTGAACTCGATCGGATGGCTGGTGGTAAAACGAATGCGGTCAATGCCATCGATCGCAGCGACCAGACGCAGCAAATCGGCGAATGAACCGGTGGTGCCGTCATAGTTCTCGCCACGCCACGCGTTAACGTTCTGACCGAGCAGATTCACTTCGCGGACGCCCTGGGCAGCCAGCTGGGCGATTTCAAACAGAATGTCATCAGACGGACGGCTGACTTCTTCACCACGGGTGTAGGGCACCACGCAGTAAGTACAATATTTGTTGCAGCCTTCCATGATGGAGACGAATGCTGTTGGACCTTCGGCACGCGGCTCCGGCAGACGGTCAAACTTTTCGATCTCCGGGAAGCTGATATCGACGACCGGACTACGGTTGCCGCGTACGGAGTTGATCATTTCAGGCAGGCGATGCAGTGTCTGCGGCCCAAAAATGATGTCGACATAGTGCGCACGTTGACGAATATGATCGCCTTCCTGGGACGCTACGCAACCGCCGACGCCGATAATCAGCTCCGGGTTTTTCTCTTTTAAGAGCTTCCAGCGGCCTAATTGATGGAAGACTTTTTCCTGAGCCTTCTCGCGGATTGAGCAGGTATTCAGCAGCAGCACATCCGCTTCTTCCGCCACATCGGTCAGTTGATACCCGTGGGTAGCGTCCAGCAGATCGGCCATCTTCGATGAATCGTACTCGTTCATCTGACAGCCCCAGGTTTTAATATGGAGTTTTTTGGTCATCGACTTGCTCTTGCGAAATAGTAGCCAGGAATGCAGGGCGCATAGTGTAATGCTTTGGCGCGGTTGTGACCAGTATGACCGTTATCAGCCTCAAGGGGTAAAAAATCCTGTAAACTTAAAGCATATTGATAACAGGATGATTGACCATGACAAATCAACCAACGGAAGTAGCCATTGTCGGCGCTGGGATGGTCGGCGGCGCGCTGGCGCTGGGGCTGGCGCAACAAGGATTTTCGGTGACGGTGATAGAACATGCCGTTCCTGCGCCATTTGTTACTGACAGCCAACCTGATGTGCGTATCTCGGCGATAAGCGCTGCATCAGTGTCGTTACTCAAAGGTTTGGGCGTCTGGGATACCGTACAAGGGATGCGTAGCCACCCTTACCGCCGTCTGGAAACCTGGGAGTGGGAAAATGCTCATGTGATGTTCGATGCTGCCGAGCTTAAATTACCACTGCTGGGATATATGGTGGAGAACAACGTTCTGCAACGCGCACTCTGGCAGGCGCTGGAAGCGCATCCGAAAGTGACGCTACGAGTTCCCGCTTCCCTCATTGCTTTGCATCGAAATAATGACCGTCACGAACTGGAACTGACCGATGGCGAGATAATCACGGCAAAACTGGTTGTGGGCGCAGATGGCGCTAACTCGCGTATTCGGCAAATGGCGGGCATTGGTATTCACGCCTGGCAATATGATCAATCCTGCATGCTGATCAGCGTGCAATGTGACAGCGATCCCGGTGACAGCACCTGGCAGCAATTTACGCCAGACGGCCCGCGCGCATTTCTGCCCTTGTTCGATAATTGGGCGTCGCTGGTGTGGTATGACACGCCAGCCCGAATTCGCCAGTTGCAGAGCCTGAGTATGCCGCAGTTGCAGGTCGAGATTGAAAAACATTTCCCTTCGCGTTTGGGCAGCGTCACACCGATAGCGGCAGGGGCATTTCCGCTCACGCGCCGACATGCTTTGCAGTACGTTCAGCCAGGACTGGCGCTGGTAGGGGATGCGGCGCACACCATTCATCCGCTTGCAGGGCAGGGGGTGAATTTAGGTTATCGGGACGTTGATGCGTTGATCGACGTACTGGCGAATGCGCGTAGCTACGGTGAATCCTGGTCCAGCCATCAGGTGCTGAAACGCTATCAGACGCGCCGCATGACCGATAACTTCGTCATGCAGAGTGGGATGGATCTCTTCTATGCCGGGTTCAGCAATAATCTGCAACCGCTGAGGATCATGCGCAATATTGGGCTGATGGCGGCAGAGCGTGCCGGAATACTTAAGCGCCAGGCGCTGAAATATGCGTTAGGGTTGTAATTTTAATGCAGGCCTGCGCGACTCGCCGTAGGCCTGATAAGCGTAGCGCCATCAGGCAATAAGCGCAGAAAGCAAAAAGCTCGCCGAAGCGAGCTTTTTTATGTGGCTGGGGTACGAGGATTCGAACCTCGGAATGCTGGTATCAGAAACCAGAGCCTTACCGCTTGGCGATACCCCAACAGGTGCGTCTACAACGTAAACGTCTTTCGAAATTGGCTGGGGTACGAGGATTCGAACCTCGGAATGCTGGTATCAGAAACCAGAGCCTTACCGCTTGGCGATACCCCAACAATTTTTTTGATTTACCGAACTGAATCAGTACATCTTTAATATGGTGGCTACGACGGGATTCGAACCTGTGACCCCATCATTATGAGTGATGTGCTCTAACCAACTGAGCTACGTAGCCAGATTTTTTTCTTCGATGGCTGGGGTACCTGGATTCGAACCAGGGAATGCCGGTATCAAAAACCGGTGCCTTACCGCTTGGCGATACCCCAATGACCGTTGCGGTGAACCGCGATATCGAAGAAAAAATGGCTGGGGTACCTGGATTCGAACCAGGGAATGCCGGTATCAAAAACCGGTGCCTTACCGCTTGGCGATACCCCATCCGTGCAACGCTTACTGGTGAATGGTGCGGGAGGCGAGACTTGAACTCGCACACCTTGCGGCGCCAGAACCTAAATCTGGTGCGTCTACCAATTTCGCCACTCCCGCAAAAAAAGATGGTGGCTACGACGGGATTCGAACCTGTGACCCCATCATTATGAGTGATGTGCTCTAACCAACTGAGCTACGTAGCCATCTTTTTTTTCGCGTTACCTTATCGGCGTTGCGGGGCGCATTATGCGTATTGAGCCTTGAAGCGTCAACCCCTTTTTCATTGAAAATGGCCGGAATGTGACTGTTTGGTTAGGTTGCGAACAGCGTGACGCAATATTAGGCAATTATTGGTTATTAATCGTTTTTGTAAGGATTATTACAATATAAAAAAGAGCCCCGGAGGGCCCTTTTTCCACTTTTCGCTTATTTATAGGCGGACTGGTGGACGCCAACCGCACGACCGGAGGGATCGTTCATGGTTTTAAACGCTTCATCCCACTCGATAGCTTTCGCAGAGGAACAGGCGACGGACGGGCCGCCAGGCACACATTCTGCGGCGCTGGGAACCGGGAACAGCTCTTCAAAGATCTCGCGGTACAAGTACGCTTCTTTAGAGGACGGCGTGTTGTACGGGAAACGGAAGCGGGCTGTTTCCAGTTGTTGATCAGAAACCTGTTCGGCGGCCACTTCTTTCAGCGTGTCGATCCAGCTATAACCGACGCCATCAGAGAATTGCTCTTTCTGACGCCACGCGACGCTTGCCGGTAAGTAAGACTCAAAACATTCGCGCAGGACATGTTTTTCCATTTTACCGTTGCCGCACATTTTATCCTGTGGGTTGATGCGCATTGCCACATCAAGGAATTTCTTATCCAGGAACGGGACACGCGCTTCTACGCCCCATGCTGACATCGCTTTGTTGGCTCGCGCGCAGTCAAACATATGCAACGCTTGCAGTTTGCGAACCGTCTCTTCATGCAATTCTTTGGCATTCGGCGCTTTATGGAAGTAGAGATAGCCGCCGAATACTTCGTCAGACCCTTCACCAGACAGCACCATCTTAATTCCCATCGCTTTGATTTTACGCGACATTAAATACATCGGCGTCGAAGCGCGAATGGTGGTGACATCGTAAGTTTCGATGTGGTAAATCACATCGCGGATCGCATCCAGTCCTTCCTGTACCGTGAAGTGGATTTCGTGGTGTACAGTCCCCAGATGATTCGCCACTTCCTGCGCGGCTTTCAGGTCCGGAGAGCCTTCGAGACCGACTGCAAATGAGTGCAGCTGTGGCCACCAGGCTTCGGAACGCTCCTGATCTTCCACACGACGCGCGGCATATTTCTTGGTGATAGCGGAAATGACCGATGAATCCAGACCACCGGAGAGCAGTACGCCATAAGGTACGTCTGACATCAGATGGCTTTTGACGGCATCTTCCAGTGCCTGGCGCAGTTCCGCTTTGTCGGTGACGTTGTCTTTCACCGCGTCATATTCAAACCAGTCACGCTGGTAATAAGAACGAATTTCGCCGTCCTGGCTCCACAGATAGCTGCCCGCCGGGAACTCTTTGATGGTACGGCATACCGGAACCAGCGCTTTCATTTCGGAGGCGACGTACAGGTTGCCGTGTTCGTCGTACCCCATATAGAGGGGGATGATGCCAAGATGGTCACGACCAATTAGGTAGGCATCTTTCTCGCTATCGTACAGCGCAAAGGCAAACATGCCCTGCAGGGAGTCGAGGAATTGCGCCCCTTTCTCCTGATACAGAGCGAGGATCACTTCACAGTCGGAACCGGTCTGGAAGGTATAGCGATCGCCATATTCCGCACGCAACGCCTGATGGTTATAAATTTCACCGTTTACCGCCAGGATGTGCGTTTTCTTCTCGTTATACAGCGGCTGGGCACCGGCGTTTACGTCAACAATTGACAGACGTTCATGCGCCAGGATCGCGTTGTCACAGGCGTAAATGCCGGACCAGTCCGGCCCGCGGTGACGCATCAGACGTGACAGTTCAAGGGCTTTTTTACGCAGTTCAACCGCGTCTGTTTTGATATCGAATACGCCGAAAATAGAACACATAACCTTCTCCGTTAATCTGTTGCGTGGTGCTTGTTGTGTTTGCTTGATAAAGAAAATGCCGCAAAGCAGGAGAGGGCGCAAGTGAATTGCCGGTCAGAAAAGAAAAAATGCAATAGGCGTTGTGGATTAGTGAAAAAAGATTACGTACAGGGCGTCTTTATTGATGAATCAGCAATTTTATAGCCATTTTATTAAATGGAGCCCTGCCGGATTGCTGCATAAACTGCTTTATCTGGCCTACTGCGAGGTGCGGACCGTAGGCCGGATATGCAAAGTGCCATCAGGAATGGCGTCGTTTTCAGATAACGTCGATCTCTGCCACAGAAGGGTAGATCCAGCTTGGTCTGAACGGCATGCTGTCGATATCGTCAAGCGTGGAGACGCCAGATAACACCAGAATCGTTTCGAGCCCCGCCTGGAAACCGGCAAGGATATCGGTACGCAGATTATCGCCGACAATGACCGTTTCTTCGGAATGTGCCTGCATTTTGTTTAACGCGGCACGGATGATCCACGGGCTGGGTTTGCCCACATAAAACGGCTTGCGACCCGAAATTTTCTCAATGCCTGCGCAGAGCGCGCCACAGGCAGGGTAGAAGCCGCGACCGTGGGTGTCCGGATTGGTGGCGATAAAGCGGGCGCCATTGGCAACAAAGAAGGCCGCTTTATGCATCATTTCCCAGTTATAGGAACGGGTTTCACCGACGATCACGAAGTCCGGGTTAACGTCGGTGATGGTAAAGCCCGCTTTATACAATTCGTGAATCAGCGCGCCTTCACCCACTACGTAGGCTTTCTTGCCTTCCTGACGACGCAGGAAATCAGCCGTTGCCATTGCGGAGGTATAAAAGACGCTGTCAGGGACATTCACACCCGCAGTGGCAAAGCGGTTCGCCAGGTCTTGTCCGGTTTGGGAGGGGTAATTGGTCAGGAGCACCAGCGGCAGGCCTTTTTCCAGAATACCCGTCAAAAATTCTGCCGCACCGGGTACGGCAATGTTGTCGTGCATTAGCACGCCGTCAATATCACAAATGACATTTTTGATGGTCATGAACTACCCAGGGAAATGGTTATGAATCCGATACTATAAAAGCGCATTAATTTTCCAGCAAATGTTGAAGCAAAATGCCGTTCAGCATGGCGCGTTTTACCAGCGCAAATGCGCCAATGGCGGAGCGGTGATCCAGCGTCGAACGCACAACCGGCAGATTCTTACGAAATGCTTTCAATGCCTGAGTGTTAATGCAGCTTTCAATCGCCGGCAGCAGAACTTTGTCGGCTTCGGTTATCTCACCGGCAATGACAATTTTTTGCGGATTAAACAAGTTTATCGCAATGGCGATGGTTTTTCCCAGATGGCGACCCACGTGCTCGATCACCTCTGCGGCCAGGCTATCACCTTTATTGGCAGCCTTGCAGATGGTTTTGATGGTGCAGTCATCCAGCGGAACGCGGCTCTGATAGCCTTGTTTGAGCAAATTATGCACGCGATGTTCAATGGCGGCGTTGGCGGCGATGGTTTCCAGGCAACCAAAGTTGCCGCAGTGGCAGCGCTCGCCGAGCGGTTCGACCTGAATGTGGCCGATCTCGCCAACATTCCCATTGCGGCCTATAAAAATTCGGCCATTGGAGATGATACCCGCCCCGGTGCCCCGGTGTACGCGCACCAGAATGGAGTCTTCACAATCCTGGCTTGCGCCAAAATAGTGCTCAGCCAGAGCCAGGCTACGGATGTCATGGCCGACAAAACAGGTGACGTGAAAACGTTTTTCCAGCGCTTCAACCAGTCCCCAGTTTTCGACCTGAATATGTGGCATGTAACGGATGACGCCGCTTTCGGGGTCGACAAGCCCCGGCAGGATCACCGAAATAGCGATCAGTTCGCGGATTTTACGCTGGCAGCTTTCAATAAAAGTCTCAATGGTATTGAGCAGGGCATATTCCAGCGTTTCCTGAGTACGTTCAGGGAGAGGGTAATGCTCTTCCGCCACGACTTTACTGCTCAGGTCGTAGAGCGTTAGCGTAGTGTCGTGACGACCCAGGCGTACGCCGATCGCATGAAAGTTACGGGTTTCCGTGATGATAGAGATGGCGCGGCGGCCCCCGGTGGAGGCCTGCTGATCAACTTCTTTGATCAGCCCGCGTTCAATAAGTTGACGCGTAATTTTCGTTACGCTGGCGGGGGCAAGCTGGCTTTGCTCGGCAATCTGAATTCGCGAGATGGGGCCATGTTGATCAATCAGGCGGTAAACGGCCGCACTATTAAGCTGTTTTACGAGATCAACATTACCGATTTGAGCTTGTCCGCCAGGTGTCATACTTGTTCTTACTCTGTAACGACCTCGTTGCCATTAACGATGGTCTTGATGATTTTAAAGTCGTGTGTGAATGCGGTCAGGTTAGCCACTTTACCCGGTGCAATGCTCCCGAGCTGTTGGTCGACGCCAATCGCGCGGGCAGGGTAGAGGGTCGCCATGCGCAGTACTTCATCCAGCGCGATACCGCAATGTTCGACCAGATTACGGACACCTTCAATCATGGTTAAAGATGAACCGCTCAGCGTACCGTTCTCATCCACACAGAGTCCATTGCGGTAGTATATTGTTTTACCAGCAAAAATGAACTGCTCAATGTTTGCGCCTGCCGGTGCTGTTGCATCGGTGACCAGACAAAGCTTGTCGCCTTTCAGGCGTTTGGCATTACGGATATTGGCATAATCAACATGCAAGCCATCGGCGATCACGCCACAAAAAATGTCGGCTTCATCCAGAATCGCACCCGCCAGTCCTGGTTCACGACCGGTAATGTACGGCATGGCGTTAAACAGATGAGTGGCGAAGGTAATTCCAGCGCGGAAACCGGCTTTCGCTTCTTTTAACGTTGCGTTGGAATGCCCGGCAGAAACCACAATCCCCGCGTCTGCTAGTTTTGTGATCACGTCTGCAGGAACCATTTCTGGCGCCAGGGTGACTTTGGTGATGACGTCGGCATTATCGCACAGGAAATCAACCAGCGCAGCGTCAGGCTTGCGGACAAAACCCGGATTATGCGTCCCTTTTTTGACCAGGTTCAACCACGGGCCTTCAAGATGCAGACCTAATGCCTGATGCGGATATTTCGCCAGGTATTCACGCATGACGCGAACGCCCTGTTTCATCAGATCATCACTGGTGGTGATAAGCGTTGGCAGATAGCTGGTGCAGCCAGAACGTTCATTGGCTTTTTGCATTATTTCCAGCGTTTCAACGGTCACCGCTTCTGCGGTATCGTTGAACTGCACGCCACCACAACCATTTAACTGTACGTCGATAAAACCGGGGGAGAGAATGGCCCCATTCAGCGAGCGTTGCTCGATTTCCGGCGGCAGTTCAGCCACTGGACAGACTCTTTCAATCAGGCCATTGGCGACAACAATCGCATGGTCATCAAGAATTTCGTGACCGGTAAAAATCCGGCCCTGGGTTAAAGCATACATTCCGACCCCCGATTTCAAAAAATACCGCCCTGCAACACGCTCGCCAGGGCGGGGATACTATTACAGACCTTTAATATTTTCGGCTTCTAACTCGTTGAAGTATTTCAGCGTCTTAACTTTCAGCTCCATGGTGGAAGGCTCATCGCACACCACAACGGCTTTCGGGTGCAGTTGCAGACAGCTGATGGTCCACATGTGGTTAACGTTGCCTTCTACCGCCGCCTGGAGCGCCTGCGCTTTCTGATGGCCCAGCACCAGAATCATCACTTCTTCTGCGTCAAGCAGCGTACCCACACCTACCGTCAGCGCGTATTTAGGCACTTGGTTTACGTCGCCATCAAAGAAGCGAGAGTTTGCCACGCGAGTGTCATGGGTCAATGTTTTGATACGTGTGCGGGAAGCCAGAGAAGAGGCCGGTTCGTTAAACGCGATATGACCGTCGTTGCCTACGCCGCCCATAAACAGGTGGATTTTACCGTAAGCGCGAATTTTTTCTTCATACTGACGACATTCAGCATCAATATCCGCAGCGTTGCCATTGAGAAGGTTGATATTTTCTGCTGGAATATCAACGTGATCAAAGAAATTACGGTGCATGAAGCTATGATAGCTTTCTGGATGCTCTTTCGGAAGGCCAACATATTCGTCCATATTGAACGTCACAACATGTTTGAAGCTGACCTGGCCCGCTTTGTGCATTTCAACTAATGCTTTGTAGGCGGTTAATGGTGTGCCGCCAGTAGGCAGACCCAGAACAAACGGACGATCCGCCGTCGGCTTGAATGCGTTAATACGGTTCACGATATGGCGAGCAGCCCATTTGCCGACTTGTTCAGCGGTATTCAGGGGGATCAGTCTCATTCTTCACCTCAAAAGTTTATGTAGACGTTGGCGGATTGAACATGGGTACATAGACAAGCGTTTTGTATCAGCAAGAGGCAATCCGTCTTGATTTTTTGAATGATAAAATAAGTTTTCGCAGTTAGCCAGTAAAAGGGAGTGGTTATAGCGATATTTGGTGACTGGACTCACAAAAAACATGCTTTTAATTTGCGATACGAATTAAATTTTCACACACTCAGAATGCCAGTGAACCACTAAGATAGTGACACAATAAAAACACAGCTGAGAACGCGCCTTAAACGGGGTCTCATAGGGGGAATAAAGTGAGTATTCTAGGTTATTTACAAAAGGTTGGCCGCGCGCTTATGGTGCCGGTGGCCACGCTGCCTGCGGCAGCAATATTGATGGGTGTTGGCTACTGGATTGATCCCGTAGGTTGGGGTGGAGATAACGCGCTAGCGGCGTTCTTCATTAAATCGGGTTCCGCAATCATCGATAACATGTCCGTACTGTTTGCGATTGGTGTCGCTTACGGTATGTCCAAAGATAAAGACGGTGCTGCGGCGCTGACCGGTTTTGTGGGCTTCCTTGTGCTGACCACACTTTGTTCCCCGGCGGCGGTGGCGATGATCCAAAAGATCCCGGCGGACCAGGTTCCTGCCGCGTTCGGTAAAATCAGCAACCAGTTCGTGGGGATTTTGGTGGGTATCATCTCTGCTGAGCTGTACAACCGCTTCAGCGGCGTTGAGTTACCGAAAGCGCTCTCCTTCTTCAGCGGCCGTCGTCTGGTGCCGATCCTGACCTCCTTTGTGATGATCATTGTTGCCTTCATCATGATGTTTATCTGGCCGGTTATCTTCGACGGTCTGGTGAACTTCGGTGAACACATCCAGAAACTGGGCTCCGTTGGCGCGGGCGTCTACGCCTTCTTCAACCGCTTGCTGATTCCTGTTGGCCTGCACCACGCACTGAACTCCGTGTTCTGGTTCGACGTGGCGGGCATTAACGACATTCCTAACTTCCTCGGCGGCGCGCAGTCTATTGACGCGGGCAAAGCGGTTGTGGGCATTACCGGTCGTTACCAGGCAGGCTTCTTCCCAATCATGATGTTCGGCCTGCCGGGTGCAGCGCTGGCTATCTACCACTGTGCGCGTCCTGAGAATAAGGCGAAAGTGCTGGGTATCATGATGGCGGGCGCATTCGCTGCGTTCTTCACCGGGATCACCGAGCCGCTGGAATTCTCCTTCATGTTCGTTGCGCCGGTTCTGTATGTTATTCACGCCGTTCTGACAGGTATTTCTGTCTTCATCGCCGCCTCTATGCACTGGATTGCCGGTTTCGGTTTCAGTGCGGGTCTGGTGGATATGGTGCTTTCTTCCCGTAACCCGCTGGCGACTCACTGGTGGATGCTGATCCCACAGGGTCTGGTCTTCTTCGCGATCTACTATGTGGTGTTCCGCTTTACTATCACCAAATTCAACCTGATGACGCCGGGTCGTGAACTGGCGGTTGCCGGTAGCGAAGCCGACGGTCAGGACATGAATGTCAGCGCCGACAAAGACCAGGATGTCGCAGGTCTGGCGCGTCAGTACATCGCTGCAGTTGGTGGTTCTGACAACCTGACAGGTATCGATGCGTGCATCACTCGTCTGCGTCTGAATGTGAAAGACTCTTCACTGGTGAACGAAGCGCTGGCAAAACGCCTGGGTGCTTCCGGTGTGATTCGCCTGAACAAAACCAGCGTACAGATTATCGTTGGCTTTGTGGCTGAGAAAATTGCGAACGCCATGAAAACCACCGGCCCGGTAGCGGCAGCAGAAGCGGCTCCGGCTCCGGCAGCAGCACCTGTAGCAAAACCGCAGGCAGTGCCGAACGCAACGACCATTGCCGCTCTGGTTTCTCCGGTGACCGGTGAGGTGGTTGCACTGGAGCAGGTACCTGACGAAGCGTTCGCCAGCAAAGCGGTAGGCGACGGTGTGGCGGTGAAACCAACGGAAAAAACCGTTGTCTCTCCGGCTGCTGGCACCATCGTTAAAATCTTCAATACGAATCATGCGTTCTGCCTCGAAACCGAAAAAGGCGCGGAAATCGTTGTCCACATGGGTATCGATACTGTCGCGTTGGGTGGCCAGGGCTTCAAGCGTCTGGTGGAAGAGGGGGCTGAAGTGGTTGCCGGTCAGCCGATTCTGGAAATGGATCTGGATTTCCTGAACGCCAATGCGCGCTCTATGATTAGCCCGGTCGTTTGCAGCAACATCGATGACTTCAGCGGTCTGGTGCTCCAGGCGCAAGGTCAGGTCGTTGCCGGTCAAACACCGCTGTATGAGATTAAAGGCAAGTAATCGCTCGTAGGCCGGATAAGGCGCAAGCGCCGCCATCCGGCAAACTAAAACGAAGCAAGACAACTTAAGCGGCGGGGGGAAACCTCCGCCGCTTTTTTTTGCAGCAATTGATCCCATAATTCCAGTCTGTTACGTATTTTAAGTAACTAAAGGTTGTCAGTCTGTCCGGCTTATAAGATCATATGCCGTTATACGTTGTTTACGCTTTGAGGAATCCACGATGAGTGAGGCTGAAGCCCGCCCGACTAACTTTATTCGTCAGATCATCGATGAAGATCTGGCCAGTGGTAAGCACACCACAGTTCATACCCGTTTCCCGCCGGAACCCAATGGTTACCTGCACATCGGGCACGCCAAATCTATCTGCCTGAACTTTGGTATCGCGCAAGATTACCATGGCCAATGCAACCTGCGTTTTGATGATACCAACCCGGTAAAAGAAGATATCGAATACGTAGAATCTATTAAGAACGATGTGCAATGGTTGGGCTTCAACTGGTCTGGCGACATCTGCTACTCCTCAGATTATTTTGATCAGCTGTATGCGTATGCCGTTGAGCTTATCAACAAAGGGCTGGCCTATGTTGACGAATTGTCTGCTGATGAGATCCGCGAATACCGCGGCACGCTGACAGCGCCTGGCAAAAACAGCCCGTTCCGCGATCGCAGTGTAGAAGAAAACCTCGCGCTGTTTGAGAAAATGCGAGCTGGCGGTTTTGAAGAGGGAAAAGCGTGCCTGCGCGCCAAAATCGATATGGCTTCGCCGTTTATCGTCATGCGTGATCCGGTTCTGTATCGCATTAAATTTGCCGATCACCATCAGACGGGCAGTAAGTGGTGCATCTACCCGATGTATGACTTCACCCACTGCATCAGCGATGCGCTGGAAGGCATTACGCACTCCCTGTGTACGCTAGAATTCCAGGACAACCGTCGCCTGTACGACTGGGTGCTGGACAACATCACGATCCCGGTTCACCCGCGCCAGTACGAATTCTCGCGCCTGAATCTGGAATATACCGTGATGTCCAAACGTAAGCTGAATCAGCTGGTGACGGAAAAGCACGTAGAAGGCTGGGACGACCCGCGCATGCCGACCATTTCCGGTCTGCGTCGCCGTGGTTACACGGCTGCCGCTATTCGTGAGTTCTGCAAACGCATCGGCGTCACCAAGCAGGACAACACCATTGAGATGGCATCGCTGGAATCCTGCATCCGCGAAGATCTGAACGAAAACGCCCCGCGCGCAATGGCGGTTATCGACCCGGTTAAACTGGTTATCGAAAACTACCAGGGCGAAGGCGAAATGGTCACCATGCCAAACCATCCGAACAAACCGGAAATGGGCAGCCGTGAAGTGCCGTTCAGCGGTGAGATCTGGATCGATCGTGCTGATTTCCGCGAAGAAGCCAACAAGCAGTACAAACGTCTGGTGATGGGGAAAGAAGTCCGTCTGCGTAATGCGTATGTCATCAAAGCAGAGCGAGTAGAGAAAGATGCGGAAGGCAATATCACCACCATTTTCTGTACCTACGATGCAGACACCCTGAGCAAAGATCCTGCTGACGGGCGTAAAGTGAAAGGCGTTATTCACTGGGTGAGTGCAGCGCACGCATTGCCGGTTGAAATTCGTTTGTACGATCGTCTTTTCAGCGTACCGAACCCTGGCGCGGCGGACGATTTCCTGTCGGCGATGAACCCGGAATCGCTGGTGATCAAACAGGGCTTCGCAGAACCGTCGCTGAAGACTGCGGTTGCGGGTAAAGCCTTCCAGTTTGAACGTGAGGGTTACTTCTGCCTCGACAGCCGCTATGCAACGGCTGACAAGCTGGTATTTAACCGTACCGTCGGTTTACGTGATACATGGGCTAAAGTCGGCGAATAAGCAACACGACACAATCCCATCCGACAAACGCCGCGCTTCGCGGCGTTTTTTTTCGCTTAATTTCCGCTACATCCTCTGTTTGCAGAGCGAATTAATGACACCTAAAAAATAATTAATCCGGTAAAAGATATTTTGATGAGAGTGCACAGAAGTGTGGTCTGTGGTGATATTAAACGCTGTAACCGTTTTCATCTTTATGGAAAACAAAGGGATTTTGCGTTTTTATGATAATTTTTCGCATTTGTCGAATGTGTAACAAAAAGCAATGAAATATGTGCGGTCGCTCATATTATTACATACTGGTTACAGAAAGAGATTGATAATTCGCGTCGCGAAAAATAGTCTGTTCACTGTAGTCAATGAGGTTTTCTCAGCGCTATTTTTAATTTTTATTTTTAGCTGTTCGCCTTTGGCGGCAGCATTTTATACGTCAAAGAGGATTAACATATGCGTACGTTTAGTGGCAAACGTAGTACGCTGGCGCTGGCTATCGCCGGTATCACAGCAATGTCGGGTTGGATGGTTGCGCCGCAGGCAAGCGCCGCGGGCTTTATCGACGATTCGACCCTAACTGGCGGCATTTATTACTGGCAGCGTGAGCGTGACCGTAAAGACGTCACGGATGAAGACAAATATAAAACCAACCTTTCACACGCGACCTGGAACGCCAACCTGGATTTCCAGTCGGGTTATGCGGCGGATATGTTCGGTCTGGATATTGCAGCGTTTACTGCAATTGAAATGGCGGAAAGTGATGAAAGCGGACACCCGAACGAAATTGCATTCTCGAAAAAAAATAAAGGCTATGACGAAGATTACTCTGGCGATAAGAGTGGTGTCAGCCTTTATAAAGCTGCGGCAAAATTCAAATACGGTCCGACCTGGGCGCGTGCCGGTTATATTCAGCCAACCGGACAGACGCTGTTAGCGCCGCACTGGAGCTTTATGCCGGGTACCTATCAAGGGGCCGAAGCCGGAGCCAACTTTGACTATGGTGATGCTGGCGCGTTGAGCTTCTCCTACATGTGGGCCAACGAATATAAAGCGCCGTGGCACATTGAAGTGGATAAATTCTATCAGGCTGATAAAAAGACCAAAGTCGATTACCTCCACTCTGTTGGCGCAAAATACGATTTCAAAAATGACTTTATTCTTGAAGCTGCCTTTGGTCAGTCTGAAGGGTATGTCGATCAGTACTTTGCCAAAGCCAGCTACAAATTCGATCTGGGCGGGAATCCGCTTACCACCAGTTACCAGTTCTACGGTGCACGCGATAAAGTTGATGACCGCAGTGTGAACGACATCTATGACGGCACTGCATGGTTGCAGGCACTGACTTTCGGTTACAAAGTGGCGGAAGTGGTTGATCTGCGTCTGGAAGGAACCTGGGTTAAAGCGGACGGGCAGCAGGGTTACTTCTTGCAGCGTATGACGCCGACTTACGCCTCCTCAAATGGTCGTCTGGATATCTGGTGGGATAACCGTTCCGACTTTAACGCCAACGGTGAAAAGGCAGTCTTCTTCGGCGCGATGTATGACCTGAAGAACTGGAATCTGCCGGGTATGGCGCTGGGGGCGTCATACGTCTACGCCTGGGATGCAAAACCGGCGACCTGGCAGAGCAACCCGGATGCGTTCTACGACAAAAATAAAACCATCGAAGAATCCTCCTACAGTCTTGATGCGGTTTATACCATGCAGGAAGGACGTGCCAAAGGCACCATGTTTAAACTGCACTTCACCGAGTATGACAACCACTCCAATATCCCGAGCTGGGGTGGTGGTTATGGCAACATCTTCCAGGATGAGCGTGACGTGAAGTTCATGGTTATCGCACCGTTCACTATTTTCTGATGCCTGTCGCGGCAGAGTGTTTCTCTGCCGCGCCGTTGAGGACTGTTGTATGAAAAAAATGCTACTCATCGCCATTATGGCGTCAGGGCTGGTGGCCTGTGCGCAATCTCCCGCACCAAAGGAAGATAGTCGCCTTAAAGAGGCGTACAGCGCATGTATTAACACTGCACAAGGTTCACCGGAAAAAATCGAAGCCTGCCAAAGTGTATTAAATGTGCTGAAAAAAGAAGATAAGCATAAGCAGTTTGCTAATGAAGAGAGCGTGCGGGTACTGGATTACCAGCAGTGTATTCAGGCGACACGCACGGGCAATGGCCAGGCGGTAAGTGCCGATTGCGACAAAATCTGGAAAGAAATTCGCAGTAAAAATACAGTGCAGTAAAGGGATTCGCTGAAAGAAAAAAAGACCCGCTTTGATAGCGGGTCTTTTTTATGGGCATAAAAAAGCCAACCGGATGGTTGGCTCTTTGGAGAAAGTATTACTTTGCGTCATGCGCGTGTTCGTCTTCGCGGCAATCGCCTTCAGCGCAGTGACCGTAAAGATAGAGGCTATGGTTGGTTAAACGAATACCATGTTTAGCCGCAATCTCACGTTGGCGCGCTTCGATAGAATCATCGCTAAACTCGATCACTTTGCCACAATCGAGGCAAATAAGATGATCATGATGATGCTGTTGGGTCAGCTCAAAAACGGACTTGCCGCCTTCAAAATTATGGCGAGTCACGATACCGGCGTCATCGAACTGGTTCAGCACGCGATACACGGTCGCCAGACCAATTTCTTCACCCATGTCGATCAGACGTTTATACAAATCTTCCGCACTGACGTGATGGTTTTCCGGTTCCTGAAGAACTTCCAGAATTTTTAAACGAGGAAGCGTTACTTTCAGGCCAGCCTTCTTTAATGCGGTATTGTTGTCAGTCATGCGGAATCTGTCCTGTTTCTAAACGATTCACTTCATTAAAGAAGTGACAGAAATTGCACTTGAGAGAATGCGTATCATTATAGAACTGCCATGTCTAAATGAAAACTGCAAGCCTCGGGCAAATATTATTAATCAAAACGTGGTACTGCCTACAATCACACTGTGCAATACCAGAATAACACCCGAACATTGTACAGGGATGGGCAGGAAAGTTACAAATTTGTAGCAATTATTTTGATTGGTTTTATCTATTGATGCGGCGCAGATAGTTTCTGCGCCGCACGAAATCAGGCGTTGATGATTTCGTCGAGATGCAGTTCGGCAGAAATCTGTTTAACCCACTTTTCAACGCGCTCAGCGGTCAATTCCGGCTGACGGTCTTCGTCGATAGCCAGACCGACAAAATGATCGTCATCAGCAAGACCTTTAGAGGCTTCGAAATGATAGCCTGCGGTTGGCCAGTGACCGACGATGGTTGCGCCGCGTGGTTCGATAATGTCGCGGATGGTGCCCAGCGCATCGCAGAAGTATTCTGCGTAGTCTTCCTGATCGCCGCAACCAAACAGAGCCACCAGTTTACCATTGAAATCAATGTCTTCGAGGGTAGGGAAGAAGTCATCCCAGTCGCACTGTGCTTCACCGTAGTACCAGGTCGGGATACCTAACAGCAGAATGTCATACCCTTCCAGGTCTTCTTTACTGCTTTTCGCAATGTCATGAACATCGGCAACGTCTTTACCAAGCTGTTTTTGAATCATTTTTGCGATATTTTCGGTATTACCGGTGTCGCTGCCGAAAAAGATGCCAGTGATTGCCATGAGTAAAATAACCTCTTGAAACTTATTGAAATGGTGGTGGCGCATTGCCCACGGATAAGGGCAATCATAGCAGATCAGTCAGGCATGCGGAAACAGCAAACACGCAGGACTGCACTCTGTGCTACACGATTTATGATTTAGAGCAGAAATTCAGACAGACCCCTGGCCACGCAGCGAGATAAGCTGGTTTGTCAGCATCTCTTCAATGAGCTCACTGCGGCTCATATTGCGTGCATCCGCCAGTTCATTCAGCGCATCCACGGCCTCAGCATTAAGCTTCAGTTCGACACGCTTAAGCCCACGAACCTTGTCGCGTTTAAGCTGATTACGCTTGTTAATGCGTAGCTGTTCATCACGCGAAAGCGGATTGGTCTTGGGTCGTCCCGGGCGACGCTCGTGCGCGAACAGATCTAATGTCGTACGGTCCGTTTGTTCTTTGGCCATGATTTTGGTGACTTCGGGGAAACAATCAGCCAGGCGTATGCCCGGATGGATAGCGCGCCATCATACATCAGCGAGTGAGGCACGCCAACGCCTGCGCACGTAATCGCGCGCGGACGCTGAGTTTTTAATCAGTTAGCCTTTTCCGCCAGATACCGACGTATAGCGCGTAGCACGGCATCCGGTTTTTCTGCATGCACCCAATGGCCGGCACCCGCAATCACATGTGCCCGGGCCTGAGGAAATTGCGTCAGCAAGTCGTGACGATAGGCTTCGGTGACATAGGGGGAATTACCACCAGGGATAAACAATGCCGGATGATTCCAGGCTGGGATAGTTTCCCACCCCACGATATGCGGGTACTGCTCCCACAATACGGGCACGTTAAAGCGCCACTCGCCATCGACATACGACTTTAACAGGAACTGAATAACACCTTCTTCCTGAAGGTGCTGGCGCATAACTGCCGCCGCCTGTTGGCGTGTTTGCGCATCAGATTCGGTTACGGCGTTGATCGCGGCAAAGATCTCATCGTGACGGCGCACGTGATAATCAACCGGCGCAATATCAATCGCCACCAGTTGATCAATACGATCCGGTGCCAGTGCAGTCAGCGCCATGACGGCTTTTCCGCCCATTGAGTGACCAATGAAGGTGGCTTTTTCGATACTCGCGGCATCCAGAGTATCCAGCAGATCCTGCGCCATCGCCGGGTAATTCATCTCCGGTGAACGGGGAGAAAGACCGTGGTTACGCATATCAACCTGGATGATGTCGTGATCCTGTACCAGATCGCGTGCCAGTATGCCGAGGTTATCAAGGCTACCAAACAAGCCGTGAACAAGGACGATGGGAGAATTATTGTGCAGCTTTTGTGCAGATTGCGCTCGGATGTTCAATTTCATGGCAAAGTTCTTTTTTTCGCTCTGTCGGGTTAGGGTATTATGTTGACCATTCTGCCACGGGGCTGCAACAACTACGGTTTACTCCGAGTTTTTCTGACAGCCTGGCTTGACGCTATCCGCTGTTGGGATTTGTCCCTATAATCCCAACGACTTGTATTCAGATAAGACACCGCACTGGATTAAGATGAAAACGATTGAAGTTGATGATGAACTCTATAGCTATATTGCCAGCCACACCAAGCATATCGGCGAGAGCGCATCCGACATTTTACGGCGTATGTTGAAATTTTCCGCCGCATCACAGCCTGTCACTCCGACGGCGAAAGAGGTGCGCGCAGCGCAACCCGCTATCGTTGAAGCGAAGCCGGTCAACCCCGTAAAAGATAAAGTACGCGCCATGCGCGAACTTCTGTTGTCCGATGAATATGCAGAGCAGAAGAAAGCGGTAAATCGCTTTATGCTGGTACTGTCTACACTTTACTCACTGGACAACAACGCGTTTGCAGAGGCAACGGATTCGTTGCACGGTCGCACACGCGTATATTTTGCGGCAGACGAGCAGACTCTGCTGAAAAATGGTAATCAAACCAAGCCGAAACACGTGCCAGGCACACCGTATTGGGTGATTACCAACACCAACACCGGCCGTAAATGCAGCATGATTGAACACATCATGCAATCAATGCAATTCCCGGCGGAATTGATTGAAAAGGTTTGCGGCACAATCTAATCGTTGCATTAAAAGGACCAGGCAATGGCAATCCATAAGCGTGCAGGTCAGCCTGCGCAACAGAGTGATTTAATTAATGTCGCCCAACTGACGGCGCAATACTATGTTTTGAAACCGGAAGCAGGGAATGCGGAACACGCGGTGAAGTTCGGAACGTCCGGACATCGCGGCAGTGCCGGTCGCCATAGTTTTAATGAACTGCACATTCTGGCCATAGCTCAGGCGATTGCTGAAGAGCGTGCGAAAAACGGCATCACTGGCCCTTGCTATGTGGGTAAAGATACTCACGCACTGTCCGAGCCCGCTTTTATTTCCGTTCTGGAAGTTCTGGCGGCGAACGGTGTTGATGTCATTGTTCAGGAAAACAACGGCTTTACGCCGACGCCTGCTGTTTCGAATGCAATCCTGGTCCATAACAAAAAAGGCGGTCCGCTGGCTGACGGCATCGTGATTACGCCGTCCCACAACCCGCCGGAAGATGGCGGCATTAAATACAATCCGCCCAATGGCGGCCCGGCGGATACCAACGTCACCAAAGTGGTGGAAGACAGGGCTAACGCGCTGCTCGCGGATGGTCTGAAAGGCGTGAAACGCATTTCTCTGGAGGCGGCAATGACCTCCGGCCATGTCAAAGAGCAGGATCTGGTGCAGCCGTTTGTTGAAGGGCTGGCAGATATTGTCGATATGGCGGCGATTCAAAAAGCGGGCCTGACGTTGGGCGTCGATCCGCTGGGCGGCTCCGGTATCGAATACTGGAAGCGTATTGCCGAGCATTACAAACTCAATCTGACCATCGTGAACGATCAGGTTGATCAGACGTTCCGCTTTATGCACCTGGATAAAGACGGCGCTATCCGTATGGACTGCTCCTCCGAGTGCGCGATGGCGGGTCTGCTGGCGCTGCGTGATAAGTTTGATTTGGCGTTTGCCAACGATCCAGATTACGACCGTCATGGCATCGTCACACCGGCAGGGCTGATGAACCCGAACCATTACCTGGCGGTTGCCATCAACTACCTGTTCCAGCATCGTCCGCAGTGGGGCAAAGATGTCGCAGTCGGCAAAACGCTGGTCTCTTCTGCAATGATTGACCGTGTGGTGAACGATTTGGGCCGTAAGCTGGTGGAAGTGCCGGTCGGTTTCAAATGGTTTGTTGACGGTCTGTTTGACGGCAGCTTCGGTTTCGGTGGTGAAGAGAGCGCGGGGGCATCTTTCCTGCGTTTCGACGGTACGCCGTGGTCTACTGACAAAGACGGTATCATCATGTGTCTGCTGGCGGCGGAAATCACCGCTGTCACCGGTAAAAACCCGCAGGAACACTACAACGAACTGGCGGCTCGCTTTGGTGCGCCGAGCTATAACCGTTTGCAGGCAGGTGCAACGTCCGCACAGAAAGCGGCTTTGTCCAAACTGTCCCCGGAAATGGTCAGCGCCAGCATGCTTGCAGGTGATCCGATCACTGCACGTCTGACGGCGGCGCCTGGCAACGGCGCATCCATTGGCGGTCTGAAAGTGATGACCGACAACGGCTGGTTTGCCGCGCGTCCGTCCGGTACTGAAGACGCTTACAAGATCTACTGTGAAAGTTTCCTCGGTGAAGAACATCGCAAGCAGATCGAGAAAGAAGCTGTTGAAATTGTCAGTGAAGTGCTGAAAAACGCCTAAACACGCAATTTCCTGAATGAAGAAAGGAGCCTCGTATGGCTCCTTTTTTATGGCATAAACCGGTAACCGATTCCTGTCTCGGTAATAAAGTGGCGGGGGCGGGCGGGATCCTGTTCCAGCTTCTGCCGTAAATGTCCCATATAAATGCGCAGATAGTGGCTGTGTTCGACGGCATTCGGCCCCCACACCTGATTCAACAACTGGCGTTGGGTTAATACTTTGCCCGCGTTATTCAACATCACCGCCAGCAGGCGAAATTCAATCGGCGTCAGATGGATCTCTTCTTCGCCGCGATGCACAAGTCTTGCGGTCAGATCCACCTTCACGTCGGAAAAACAGACGACCGGCTCGGGAGAAGGGCTGGCGGAATGGCGGCGTAAAGCGACACGTAAACGCGCCTGCAGTTCGCCAATACCAAAGGGCTTACTCAGATAGTCATCGGCACCGGCATCCAGCGCGGCGATTTTGTCGCTCTCTTCACTGCGGGCAGAAAGCACGATAACGGGGATAACGCTCCACTGGCGCAGATCGCGAATAAAATCAATACCGTCGCCATCCGGTAAACCAAGATCGAGAATGATCAGGTCGGGCTTTCGCGTCGCGGCTTCCAGTAAACCGCGCTGCAGCGTATCGGCTTCATAGACACGCAGTCCGTCGCCTTCCAGCGCGGTACGCAGAAAACGACGAATGGCCTGTTCATCTTCAACAATCAAAACGTTTGTCACATATCCTCATGAAAATCTTCAAGTTCAGGGGGAGATTCTTGTGGCAGTGTAACACGGAAACAGGCACCGCCCTGCGGTCGATTATGCGCAGCGATAGTACCGCCGTGCACCTCGACAATCGCCTGGCAAATCGCCAGACCCAGCCCAACGCCCGGTACCGCAGACTCTTTATTTCCCCGGGCGAACTTATCAAAGATGCTGTGCTCTTGCCCTTGCGGGATGCCAGCGCCGTTGTCCCATACATCCAGAGTCAGGTGATTTTCCTCAATGTGGGCATCAATGCCGATCGTTGCCTGTGCGCCGGCGTATTTAACCGCATTTTCCAGCAAATTGATCAGCACACGTTCAAACAGCGGGCCGTCGACGTGAATGAGCGTTAGCGGCTCCGGCAGCGAAAGATTGATCGGATGCGCTAATCCCGGCTCCAGCATTTGCAGGGCGCTGCCAACCACCTCTTCCAGCGTCAGCCACTCCTTCTTAAGATTAAACCCACCAGACTGAATGCGCGCCATATCCAGCAGATTATTGACCAGCCGCGTGGTGTTGAGCACATGTTGGCGGATCTCGTTGGCCTGACGGGCATGCGGTGATCCTTCGCTCGCCAGATCGAGGGTCAGGATTTCCGCCTGACCAAACAGCACGGTCAGCGGCGTGCGTAAATCGTGAGAAAGCGCGGCGAGCAGGGCATTACGCAGGCTTTCGCGCTCGCTGGCGAGCCGGGCCAGTTCTTCACTGGTCGTGAGCATCAGACGTTCAAGGGCGCTGGCGACCAGCAGGGTAAATGTTTCCAACAGTCGTTGCTGTTCTGGGATCATCAACTGGCGAAGATTATCCGGTTCGACAACCACCAGACCATGCGTTTTATCGGCGCTTTTTAAGGGCAGGATCTGATACGGCACGCCGGGCAACGTGTCCGTACCCGCACCGGCAGGCTGACCTTTATCAAAGCTCCACTGGGCGATGGCATCATCCCAGGGCGTGAGTCCCTGTTGCTGCGTCAGGGGCCTCAACTTGCCGTTTTCATCGGGCAGTAAAAGCTGGCTGCGCGCCTGAAATGTGGAGGCGATAAACTGCTCGCTGGTGGTCGCGATATCCAGTCTGCTACGCCCAACCGCCAGCGCTTTCGACATTTCGTAAAGATGGCGGGTGCGTTGTTCCCGGTAGCGGGCGACGCGGGCCTGATAACGTACCCCGGCCGTCAGATTCCCAATCACCAAACCGACCGTTAACATCACGGCAAAGGTCAGCAGATACTGTACGTCTGAGACGGCGAGGGTGCCACGGGGAGCAATAAAAAAGAGGTCGAAACTGACAACGTTAATTACGGTCGCCACCACTGACGGCCAGCGACCGTAAAAGAGGGCGATCACCACCACGCCCAGCAGATACAGCATCACCAGGTTCGCGGCGTCAAAAGTCATCAGCCACTGCATGGCGATAAGGGTGGTGAAGGCACAAAGTGCGGCAGCGACGATGCAGCCCTGGATTTGTACCCGCCATTTGTCTTTAAAGGCGCGGGTGTCGGGGGCGTGCGTCAGTGTGCGGGCGGGCGGCTCATCCAGCGCAACAATGACCTGATCGAGATCCGGCGCGCGTTTTGCCAGCCGCTCGGCAAAGGAATCGCTACGCCACCAGCGGCGTGTGGTGGGGCGCCCCATAACGATTTTGCCGAGATTATGTTCTCTGGCATAGCGCACGATGGCTTTCTCTTCCGCAGGGTCGGAAAGCGTGGCGGTTTCAGCGCCCAGCTCCTGGGCCAGTCGCAGCGCACTGAGGATCGCCCGTCGTTGTTTTTCTGGTAACCGGTGCAGCGCGGGCGTTTCCACATACACCGCATGCCAGATGCTCCCAAGCCGCGAGGCCAGCCGGGCCGCCGCACGTACCAGCTTTTCGCTGCCGGTATTATGTCCGATACACAGCAGGATGGCATCGCGGGTATGCCAGACCTTTTCTTCCCCCTGACGGTCGCGCCATGCGCGCATCTGATCGTCTACCCGATCGGCGGTACGGCGTAGCGCCAGCTCACGCAGGGCAATCAGATTCCCTTTGCGAAAGAAATGCTCGATCGCCCGTTCTGCCTGACCGGCGATATAAACTTTGCCTTCGTTGAGGCGCTGGCGAAGATCGTCAGGAGGCAGGTCGACCAACACCACTTCATCGGCAGCATCAAAAAACGGATCGGGGACGGTTTCACGGACGTGAATCCCCGTTACACCGCTGACGACGTCGTTCAGACTTTCCAGATGCTGGACGTTCACGGTGGTAAAAACGTCGATCCCCGCTTCCAGCAGTTCTTCAATATCCTGCCAGCGACGGGGATGACGTGAGCCTGGCGCGTTGCTGTGCGCCAGTTCATCCATCAGTATCAGCGCCGGACGGCGAGCAAGGGCGGCATCGAGATCAAATTCACTGATATGCCGTCCACGATGCGCATGGCGTTTGAGCGGGAGGATGGCGAGTCCCTCCAGCAGCGCAGCGGTCTCTTTGCGCCCGTGGGTTTCCACCACGCCGATAAGTATATCCAGCCCTTGCGCCCGTAGCCGCTGCGCTTCTGCCAGCATCGCCCATGTTTTGCCGACGCCCGCGCAGGCACCGAAGAATATTTTCAGCTTTCCCCGGTGGGGGGCGCTGGTCTGCTCCAGCAGGCGATCCGGGTCAGGACGCAAGGGTTCGTCGTTCATGTCGCTTAGTGCCCCTGTGACGCATCCAGCGCCAGGTTGAGTTCAACAATGTTTACCACCGGCTGTCCGATAAAACTCGCCAGCGGTTTTTGCGTATATTTTGCAACCAGCTGCGCCACCTCTTCAACGGGACGCTGACGCGCTTTCGCGACGCGCGGGATTTGCCAGGCCACCGCGGCGGGCGTCAGATTGTTGTCCAGGCCGCTGGCGGAGGCGGTCACCAGTTCCACCGGTACCGTTGGGCTGGCCTGTGGGTTGGCCGCGCGCAATGCGGCAATGCGGCTCTGCAGTTGTTTATCCAGTTCAGGATTGCTGACAGCCAGATTACTGCCACCCGAAGCCATTGGATTATAGGGCATTTCAGCCGTAGCGGACGGACGCCCCTGAAAATAACCTGCGCCGGTAAATGCCTGACCTATCAGCGCGGAACCGCGCACGCTGTTGCCATCGCGAATGAGCGAACCGTTGGCCTGATCAGGGAACCACCATTGGCTCAGGGTGGTCGTCAGCAACGGATAAACGCCGCCAGTGATAACCGTCAGAAACAGTAACGTGGATATTGCAGGACGAAATCCAGCCATCAGAAACCTCACACCAGACCCAGCAGGGTCAGCAGTAAATCAATCACCTTGATACCGATAAATGGCACAACCAGACCGCCCAGACCATAAATCCACAAGTTGCGGCGTAGCATGGCTGAGGCGGATAACGGCTTGTAGCTCACGCCTTTCAGCGCCAGTGGGATCAGAAACACAATGACCAGCGCGTTAAAAATGACTGCACTGAGGATCGCGGAATCCGGCGAATGCAGGTGCATCACGTTCAGGGCATTCAACTGCGGATAGGTCGTTGCAAAAGCCGCCGGAATAATCGCGAAATACTTCGCCACGTCATTGGCGATACTGAACGTCGTCAGCGAACCGCGCGTCATCAGCATCTGTTTACCAATGTGGACCACTTCAATCAGTTTGGTGGGGTTAGAGTCCAGATCCACCATGTTGCCAGCTTCTTTCGCCGCCTGAGTCCCGGAGTTCATTGCCACCGCGACGTCGGCCTGGGCCAGCGCTGGGGCATCGTTGGTGCCATCTCCGGTCATCGCCACCAGACGACCTTCCGCCTGATACTGGCGGATCAGCGCCAGTTTCGCTTCCGGCGTGGCTTCTGCGAGAAAGTCATCAACACCGGCCTCCGCCGCGATCGCCGCCGCTGTCAGACGGTTATCACCGGTGATCATCACTGTTTTGATACCCATCTTGCGCAGTTGGGCGAAGCGTTCTTTTATTCCCCCTTTGACGATATCTTTCAGCGCAATCACGCCGAGCACGCGGGAACCTTCGACAACCACCAGCGGCGTGGCGCCCTGGCGGGCGACGTTATCCACTTTTTGTTCGACATCGGCAGGAAAATGACCGCCGTTGGCTTCAACGTGGCGACGAATAGCGTCCACCGACCCTTTACGGATCATCCGGTTATCAATATTGATCCCGCTCATGCGGCTTTGGGCGGTAAACGGCACAAAGGTGGCATGCAATGACTGAACGTCACGAACGCGCAGATTAAATCGCTGTTTGGCGAGGATGACGATACTGCGGCCTTCCGGCGTTTCATCCGCCAGAGAAGAAAGCTGCGCGGCATCGGCCAGCGTTTTTTCATCTACGCCCTGGGCAGGCAGAAAATCGGAAGCCTGACGGTTGCCGAGGGTAATGGTGCCGGTTTTATCCAGCAGTAAGACATCCACGTCACCGGCGGCTTCCACTGCACGACCGCTGGTGGCAATCACGTTCGCCCCCAGCATACGGCTCATCCCCGCCACCCCGATTGCCGAAAGCAGCCCACCGATGGTGGTGGGGATCAGGCACACCAGCAGGGCAACCAGTACCGTTACGCTGACGGCGTTTCCCCCCCAGGCGGTAAAGGGCCACAGGGTCGCCGTCGCCAGTAAAAAGACGATGGTCAGGGCAATCAGCAGGATGGTGAGCGCAATTTCGTTGGGCGTTTTGCGCCGCTGGGCGCCTTCCACCATCGCGATCATCCGGTCGAGGAACGTCTCGCCGGGGTTGACGCTACATTCGATAACCAGCCAGTCGGAAAGAATACGTGTCCCGCCGGTCACGGAGGCGAAATCGCCGCCAGATTCACGGATCACCGGCGCTGACTCCCCTGTAATGGCGCTTTCGTCCACCGACGCGCCGCCTTCGATAACCTCACCATCGCAGGGGATAATATCGCCTGCTTCCACCAGCACAATGTCGCCTTTACGCAGTTCGTCCGCCGGGACGTGATCCATTTTTGCGCCATATTTCGGCTCGCGCAGTTTGCGGGCAAACGCGGTTTTTTTGACGCCTTTCAGGCTATTGGCCTGGGCTTTGCTGCGTCCTTCTGCCAGCGCCTCGGCGAAATTGGCGAACAGCACCGTCACCCACAGCCACAGGCTGATGGCACCCGTAAACAGAGGATTGCCCGGCATATGTCCGGTTGCGATGGCCGCCGTTATCAGGGTGGTCAGCAGACTGCCAATCCAGACGATGAACATCACCGGGTTGCGCCATTGTGCGTGCGGATTTAACTTTTTCACGGCATCGAGAAGCGCCTGAGCGACCAGGGAGGGTTCGAACAGCGCCAGTTGTTTACGACTCATAACAATGTGCTCCACATCGCTCAACGTAAAGAGAGGTGTTCTGCCACCGGACCAAGCGCCAGGGCAGGAATAAAGGTCAACGCACCGACCAGCAACACCGTACCGATCAACAGCCCAACAAATAACGCGCCGTGCGTGGGTAATGTGCCGGGACTGGCGGGCTGGATTTTTTTATTCACCAGCGACCCGGCAATCGCCATCACCGGAATAATGACGCCGAACCGGCCAACAAACATGCAGAACGCCAGCAGGCAGTTCCAGAAAGGGGAGTTGGCGCTCAGGCCTGCGAAGGCGCTACCGTTATTGTTTGCGGCGGACGAGATGGCGTACAGCACCTCGCTGAAACCGTGCGGACCCGGGTTGAGCATGCCGCTGCGTCCGGCGTCCGTCATCATGGCGAGTGCAGTACCGAGCAAGACCAGCGCGGGCGTGACCAGAATCGCCAGCGCGGTCATTTTCATTTCGCGCACGTCGATTTTCTTACCCAAATACTCCGGTGTACGGCCAATCATCAGCCCGGCGATAAACACCGCCAGCAGCACAAACAGCAGCATGCCGTAGAGACCAGACCCAACGCCGCCGAAGACCACTTCGCCAATTTGCATCAGCCACATCGGCACCATACCGCCCAGTGCGGTGAAGGAGTCGTGCATGGCAACGACCGCGCCGCAGGATGCCGCTGTCGTCACCACGGCATACAGACTGCTGGCCAGGACCCCAAAGCGACTCTCTTTGCCTTCCATGTTGAGGCTGCTGTCAGCGCCCAGCGACAACAGATGGGGATTGCCCTGGACTTCCGCCCACATCACCACCGCCACACAGACCACAAAAATCAACGACATCGCCCACAGCAGGGTGCGTCCCTGTCGGCGATCGCCCACGGCGTCGCCAAACGCAAAGCACAGCGCGGTAGGGATCAAAAAGATCGCCAGCATTTGTACCATGTTGGTCAGTGCCGTAGGGTTCTCAAACGGATGCGATGAGTTGGCATTGAAGAACCCGCCTCCGTTGGTGCCGAGCACTTTTATCGCTTCCTGCGATGCAACCGGCCCCATCGGCAAGATCTGTTTTGCCCCTTCAAGCGTGACAAAAGGCTGCCCGGCGGAGAGGTTTTGCAGTGCGCCTTGCTGAACAAAAAACAGCGCAATGAGCAGTGAAATGGGTAGCAGTATCCACAATGTGATGCGGATAAGATCCACCCACGCATTGCCCAGCGTGCTGATGTTCTGGCGCATAAAGGCGCGGATCAGCGCGAAGATCACCGCAATACCGGTCGCAGCGGAGAGGAAGTTCTGTACCGTAAGGCCGACCATCTGACTGAAGTAGCTTAGGGTGGTCTCCCCGCTGTAAGACTGCCAGTTGGTATTGGTGACAAAACTGACCGCCGTATTCAGCGCCAGATGCCAGGAGAGGCCCGGCAGTTGCTGCGGGTTGAATGGCAGCAGGTTTTGCCCGATCAACATGAAAAACAACACCACCAGGCCCAGTAAATTCAGCATGAGGAGAGCCAGCAAATAGCGCTGCCAGTTCATCTCTTCAGCCGGGATTCCCAGACTCCGCCAGAGCAGACGTTCGACACCGCCTACGCCCGGTAGCGGCGTATTGTTGATAAGCCTGGCCAGTCCAGACCCTAAAGGTCTGGCGACCACAAACAGCACCAGTAAAAAGCTGGCAATGAGTAAAAATCCTGAAGCGGCCATCAGAATGCCTCCGCATTAATCAAGGCATACACCAGATAAACCAATAACAAGAAAACCAGCCCGATGCCGATTATCACGCCTGTACTCACAGAGCACCTCCCGTGGCATTTTGTTTTGATATCCAGAGGGTAGGATTTTGGTTGCAAAGATTTCGCAAAAATCCGGGGGGCGGGTATAAAAAAAGTATAAAAATAGAAAAGACCATTATTTAACTAATGGTTAGTTTTAATTTAACTTTCTCGTAACTTAATTACAGGAGTGAATGTAAATAAAGCTTAAATAGCTAAAAATAAGTGGTCGGATGAGTAGTAAAATTACACGAAAAGCGATACTATTTTCATCAGTTAATCAAGTTCATTTTTCCGGTGCGTTTCACCGGCCAGATAAAGGGGAGAAAAGTATGGAACTCTATAAAGAATATCCTGCACACATTGTCTTTTTACGCCGTACTTTTGCCGTTGTGGCGGGTGTACTGGCGCTGCCAGTGATGTTGTTCTGGAAAGACCGCGCCCGTTTTTATAGCTATCTGCACCGCGTCTGGTCGAAAACCAGCGATAAGCCGGTGTGGATGGATCAGGCTGAAAAAGCCACCTGCGATTTCTATTAATTGATCGTCGCCTGAAAAGGCGCTCAACAGTAATGTGGCGGTGACAATCGATTAAGGAATGAGGGAGAATCTGTCACTCTGGTGAAAGGTGACGTTCACCTTATGTCCATAGCCTCTCTGCAATCACTATACCTGTGAACGTGCAAGGGAGGCTCACCGCCGCCTCCCTGCGGGTTCCCCCGGCCTTACGGAAACACGTCGGCAATTTTCGGTCGGACTCTCCTCACACCTGACCACCAGAGCAAAAGGTTCTCCCTCATTCCTTAATTGACCCGCATTACCCCCGCACTGTGACTGTCCTTATGTCTACACTTATCTCAGTAACGAAAAAGGAGCTGTGATGAGTGAGAAAATCCCTGTCGGCATCAGCGCCTGTTTATTAGGCGACGCGGTTCGCTTTGATGGCGGACATAAACGACTGGCATTTGCCGTTGAAACGTTGTCTCCCTGGGTACGTTTTGAAGCGGTTTGCCCGGAAATGGCGATCGGCCTGCCGGTACCCAGACCCGCATTGCGTCTGGTGAAAGATGACGGGGGCACCTTCGCGCTACGCTTTAGCGATCGGCGGGAAGGGAACCTGACCGATGCCATGACCACGTTCAGCCATACGCGTATAGCTGGATTCGAACATTTGTGCGGATACATTGTTTGCGCCAAATCGCCCAGTTGCGGGATGGAGCGCGTACGTGTCTACGATGCTGACGGTAAAAACAACCGTAAGGCCGGACGCGGGATCTACACCTCGATTTTAATGGAAACCTTTCCGTGGCTGCCGGTGGAAGAGGACGGGCGGCTGCACGATCCGCAACTTCGTGAAAACTTTGTCGAACGCATCTATGCGTTGCATGAACTGAATGAAATTCGTCAACAGGGACTGACCCGGGCAGCATTGTTGGGCTATCACAGCCGCTACAAACTGTTGCTGCTGGCGCATTCACAGCCAGAATATCGGGAACTGGGGCGTTTTGTGGCGGCTATCCACGACTGGCCGGATCTGGACATTTATTTCACCGAGTATCGCCTGCGACTGATGAAGCTGCTCTCGCACCCCGCCACCCGGCGTAATCACACCAATGTTCTGATGCATGTTCAGGGATATTTCCGTAAGCAATTGAATGCCCGTCAAAGACAGGAGCTGACTGCGCTTATCGAGGGGTATCGCCTTGCGACGCAACCGCTGCTTGCGCCGATCACGTTACTCAAACACTATATGGCGGAGTATCCGGATGCCTACCTTTGTGGGCAACGTTACTTTGAACCCTGGCCTGAGGCCCTGCGTTTGCGCTACGGAAGCTAAACGTATTACTGATTCAGGAGTGTTATGACCACCCATCTGGTCTGGTTTCGTCGCGATTTACGTCTGCATGATAATCTTGCTTTAGCCGCTGCCTGCCGGAATCGTTCGGCGCAGGTGCTGGCGTTGTTCATTTCTACCCCGGCGCAGTGGGCGGCGCATGACATGTCCCCACGTCAGGCGGCGCTGGTGAATGCCCAGCTCAACGCGTTGCAAACCGCGCTGGCGGAGAAAGGCATCCCGCTGCTGTTTCGTGAAGTGGATGATTTCGCAGCCAGCGTCGGTGTGGTGGCTGAGATATGCCAGCAGCACAACGTCAGCCATCTGTTTTACAACTATCAATATGAAGTGAACGAACGTCAGCGTGATGCTGCGGTAGAGCGCGCGCTAAGCCATGTTGTCTGTGAAGGATTTGACGACAGCGTGATATTACCGCCCGGCGCGGTGATGACCGGCAATCACGACATGTACAAAGTGTTCACCCCCTTTAAAAACGCCTGGCTAAAGCGACTCAAAGAGGAGATGCCTGCGTGTGTAGCGGCGCCAGGACTCCGTGACGGTGGGGCGATGTCGGGCGATGTAACGCCGTTGGCATTGACTATACCGCAACAGGATTTTGATCCGACGTTATTCCCTGCCGGGGAAAAGGCGGCCATCGCGCAATTGCGTCAGTTTTGCCAGCAGACGGCGGGCCAGTATGAACAGTTGCGCGACTTTCCCGCTATTGAAGGGACCAGTCGGTTATCCGCGAGCCTGGCGACCGGAGGGCTTTCGCCGCGACAGTGCCTGCATCGCTTACTGGCAGAGCAGCCCGAGGCTGTTGACGGCGGGGCGGGTAGCGTCTGGCTGAATGAACTGATCTGGCGGGAATTTTACCGGCATTTGGTAGCGTTTTATCCGAGGTTGTGTCAACACCGTCCGTTCATTCACTGGACCGATCGCGTGCAGTGGAACCGTAACGCTGCGCATTTTCAGGCGTGGCAGGAAGGGAAAACGGGCTATCCCATCGTCGATGCCGCGATGCGCCAGCTCAATACTACAGGATGGATGCACAATCGTTTACGGATGATTACCGCCAGCTTTTTAGTGAAAGACCTGCTGATCGACTGGCGGGAAGGAGAGCGGTATTTCATGTCGCGGCTTATTGATGGCGATCTCGCCGCTAACAATGGCGGCTGGCAGTGGGCCGCCTCGACCGGCACTGACGCCGCGCCGTATTTTCGCATTTTTAACCCAACGACCCAGGGCGAAAAGTTTGACCGTGACGGCGATTTTATTCGCCGGTGGCTGCCGGAATTGCGCACCGTGCCCGGAAAGGCCATCCACACGCCCTGGGAATGGGCGTTGAAAGAAGGCGTTACGCTGGATTACCCGCGCCCGATAGTGGATCACAAACAGGCGCGATTAGACACGCTTGCGGCGTATGATGCGGCGCGAAAGGGCGGTGCGTAGAAGAGGGCCGTCTAACGCAACTTGTGCGATCTGGTCGGTAATGACGTCTGCCAGAGCGTTACATCGGGACAGATCTGATTATTTTTGCAAGATGTTGTCTGGCTGCATAAATCCACCTGAAGCGGGGCGGGCGGGGATAAGCAAATTCCGTCTTAAAATGGCGCTAATGTTTCTCATTACGTCAAGGAAATGGCTATCGACGAACTGGCGGGAGAACGCTATTTTAACGTAATGACTACATAAGAAGGGAACAATGATGAAAAACACTGAACTGGAACATCTGATCAACGACAAGCTAAACAGTGCAGCCATCAGTGATTACGCGCCAAATGGATTGCAGGTAGAAGGGAAAACGACGGTACAAAAAATCGTGACCGGTGTAACGGCAAGCCAGGCGCTGCTCGACGAAGCCGTCCGCCTGCAGGCTGATGCGGTTATCGTTCATCATGGTTACTTCTGGAAAGGGGAATCACCGGTAATTCGTGGCATGAAGCGTAACCGCCTGAAAACACTGTTGACCCATGATATTAACCTCTACGGCTGGCACCTGCCGCTGGATGCCCATCCTGAACTGGGCAATAACGCACAACTTGCGGCGTTGCTCGGGATCACCGTGATCGGTGAAATTGAGCCGTTAGTACCGTGGGGCGAACTGACGATGCCGGTTCCGGGGCTGGAGCTGGCATCATGGATTGAAGCGCGACTGGGACGTAAACCATTATGGTGTGGGGATACCGGGCCGGAAACTGTTCAGCGTGTGGCGTGGTGTACCGGTGGCGGTCAAAGCTTTATCGACAGCGCAGCCCGTTTTGGCGTCGATGCATTTATTACTGGCGAAGTGTCTGAACAGACGATTCATTCCGCGCGTGAGCAGGGACTGCATTTTTATGCCGCCGGACATCACGCGACCGAGCGTGGCGGTATTCGTGCGTTAAGCGAATGGCTCAATGAAAACACCGATCTGGACGTCACCTTTATCGACATTCCCAATCCGGCATAAGCAACAATAAGAGGGACGAAAGTGCAACGAGCGCGTTGTTATCTGTTGGGAGAAACGGCGGTGGTACTCGAACTTGAGCCGCCGGTCACTCTGGCCACGCAAAAACGTATCTGGCGGCTGACACAGCGTCTGGTCGACTTGCCAAATGTGGCGGAAGCCATTCCCGGAATGAACAATATCACGGTTATCCTGCATGAGCCGCAAACGCTGGCGCTGGATGCCATCGAGCGCCTGCAGCGCTGGTGGGAAGAGAGTGAGGCGCTGGAGCCTGACTCACGTTTTATTGAGATTCCGGTGACTTACGGCGGCGCGGGAGGGCCGGATCTGGCCGAGGTGGCCCGACACAGCGGCCTGAGTGAGAAACAGGTGGTTGAACTGCATTCATCCGTTGAGTACGTGGTCTGGTTTTTAGGTTTTCAGCCAGGTTTTCCCTATCTTGGAAATTTACCAGAACAATTACACACCCCGCGACGCGCTGAGCCGCGTCTGCTTGTTCCGGCAGGTTCCGTTGGCATTGGCGGCGCGCAAACGGGGATTTACCCCTTGCCGACGCCAGGCGGCTGGCAGTTGATCGGTCATACCTCGCTAAAACTGTTTGACCCTTTGCAGGATGAACCTATTTTGCTGCGTCCCGGAGATAGCGTGCGATTTGTTCCGCAGAAGGAGGGCGTATGCTGAAGATTATTCGTGCGGGTCTGTACACCTCCGTGCAGGATGGCGGGCGTCATGGTTTTCGTCAGTCCGGGATCAGCCATTGTGGCGCACTGGATAAACCCGCCTTGCAAATCGCCAATCTGCTGGTGGGCAATGATGCCAATGCCGCAGCGCTGGAAGTGACGCTGGGTCAGCTGGTGGTGGAGTTTATGGCGGATGGCTGGTTTGCCCTGACCGGCGCAAGCTGCGAAGCGCGACTGGACGACAAACCCATCTGGACAGGCTGGCGGCTGCCGATGAAGGCCGGACAGCGTCTGACGCTGAAACGACCGGAACACGGGATGCGCAGCTATCTGGCTATCGCGGGCGGGATTGACGTTCCACCGGTGATGGGTTCATGCAGTACCGATCTGAAAGTGGGGATCGGTGGTCTGGAAGGTCGACTGTTAAAAGACGGGGATCATCTGGCGACAGGAAAACCTGCACGGCAATTCAGCGGTCCGCAGGGGGTTAAGCAATTGCTGTGGGGGAACTGGATCCGTGCGCTGCCTGGCCCGGAATATCATGAATTTGATGCCGCCTCGCAGGAGGCATTCTGGCGCTCGCCCTGGCAACTCAGCCCGCAGAGTAACCGGATGGGCTATCGTTTGCAGGGGCAGCCGTTAACTCGCACCACGGATCGTGAACTGGTGTCCCACGGATTACTGCCTGGCGTCGTGCAGGTGCCGCACAATGGTCAGCCGATAGTCCTGATGAATGATGCTCAGACAACGGGGGGCTATCCGCGGATCGCCTGCATTATTGAAGCCGATATGTACCATCTGGCGCAAATTCCCCTCGGGCAACCGATTCATTTCGTTCTGTGTTCGCTGGAGGAGGCGCTAAAAGCACGCCGGGATCAGCAACGTTACCTGGAACAGCTCACATGGCGACTCAATGATGAAAATTGACCTCAATGCCGACTTAGGTGAAGGCTGCGCCAGCGACAGCGAACTGCTCACGCTGGTCTCCTCGGCCAATATCGCCTGCGGATTTCACGCGGGCGATGCGACAACCATGCTGGTCAGCGTACGTGAAGCGCTAAAAAATGGTGTGGCGATTGGCGCGCACCCCAGTTTTCCGGATCGGGAAAACTTTGGTCGTACCGCCATGTCGCTACCGCCGGAAACGGTGTATGCGCAAACGCTGTATCAAATTGGCGCGCTGGCGGCCATGACCCGGGCGGAAGGCGGCGTGATGCGTCACGTTAAACCGCATGGCATGTTGTATAACCAGGCGGCCAAAGACGCGCTGTTGGCAGATGCCATTGCCCGGGCGGTGCATGCCTGCGATCCGACGTTGATTCTGGTGGGACTGGCCGGCAGTGAATTGATCCGCGCGGGCGCACACTATGGCCTGACGACGCGCCAGGAGGTATTCGCCGATCGAGGCTATCTGGCGGATGGCAGTCTGGTTCCACGCACCCAACCCGGCGCGCTTATCGAAGACGAAGAACAGTCTCTGGCGCAAACCCTGGAGATGGTGCAGTCCGGGCGAGTCAAAAGCATTACCGGCGAGTGGGCGAAGGTGGTGGCGCAAACGGTGTGTCTCCACGGTGATGGCGAGCACGCACTCGCTTTTGCCCGCCGCTTGCGCGTCGCGTTCAACGCCTGTGCTATTCAGGTTGGCGCATAAAGTATTAATATCTATATAAAACAATAATATAACACGCAACATAACTGACAGGAATGGATTATGGAAGATGCAGTCGCACTCTGGCCACTGATGGGGATCGCCGTCATTGTGGTGGGTTTTCTCTTACGCTTTAACCCGGTATTGGTGGTCATCGTTGCCGGGATCGTCACCGGACTGGCGGCGCATATGCCGATCGCCACGATCCTTGAAAAACTGGGGGAAGGTTTCCTCAATACCCGCAATCTGCCGTTTATCTTGCTGATCCCGCTGGCCGTTATTGGTCTGCTGGAACGCCACGGGTTGAAAGAACGCGCCCAGGCGTGGATTGCCAAAATCCACAGCGCCACGGCGGGACGCCTGCTGATTGTTTATCTGTTTGTTCGTGAAGCGACCGCTGCGCTGGGACTGACCAGCCTCGGCGGCCACCCGCAAATGGTGCGCCCGCTGCTGGCACCGATGGCGGAAGGGGCGGCGGAAAAAAATTACGGCGAGCTCCCCGGGGCGGTGCGTTACCGCCTGCGGGCGATGTCGGCGGCGACCGACAACGTTGGGCTGTTCTTTGGCGAAGACATTTTCGTCGCCTTTGGCGCCATTATTTTCATGCACAATTTTATGCTGGAGTCGGGAGGGATCCAGACTGAACCGCTGCACATTGCCCTGTGGGGGATCCCGACGGCGATCTGCGCTTTCCTGATCCACGCAACAAGGCTATGGCGGCTGGACAACTATCTGCAGCGAGAAATGGCGAAAGTGAATACCGTTACGGCCAGCAAAGGAGAAGCACAATGAATTTTCAGCAAAGCTATCTCTACTGGCTGGCCGGTGTGGTGTTGCTGCTGGTCGCCGTGATGTCATGGCGGGATAAAGCCAATCCGCGCCGTTTAACGACCGGATTGTTCTGGGGCGTTTATGGCCTGCTGTTTTTATTGGGCGACTGGACATATTCGCTGGTTGGCGACAAACGTACGGTGCATATCGCTGTTGGCGTGGCGGTGGTACTGATGGCGCTGATTGCCGGTTTCGGCGGCGTGAAACTGGGCCGCTATCACCAGCGTACCCGCGAGCAGCGTGAGGAGAGCGCCACCCGGCTGGGCAACCGTCTGTTTTATCCGGCGCTGGCGATCCCGGTGGTGACAGTGATTGGCGTACTGATGTTCAACCATATCCCCGGCTTACAGGATGCGCTGTTTGGCCCCGGCAATCACTCCACGCTGGTCACGCTGTTTTCGATGACGGCAGGAACATTGATCGGTCTGGGGATGGCGATAAAAATGACCCGCGAGAGTGTTCATCAGCCGATTCAGGAGGCGCGCCGTCTGCTGGATTCTATTGGCTGGGCTTTCATTTTGCCGCAAATTCTCGCCACGCTGGGATTACTGTTTACGGCGGCGGGCGTTGGCAGCGGGATTTCGTATCTTACTCAGCACTACCTTGCCGTTGACAGCCGCTTTGTCGCTGTCGCGGTCTACACCATCGGTATGGCGCTGCTGACCATGGTGATGGGTAACGCGTTTGCTGCCTTCCCGATTGTGACGGCGGGCATTGGCATTCCGATTCTGGTGTTGCAACACGGTGGTAATCCGGCGGTGATGGCGGCCATCGGCATGTTCTCCGGCTATTGCGGAACGTTAATGACGCCGATGGCGGCCAACTTCAACATCGTACCGGCTGCGCTGCTGGAGCTGCCGGATAAAAACGCGGTCATCAAAGCGCAGGTGCCGACCGGCGTGCTGCTGCTGTTGGTCAACGTGTTCCTGATGTATTTCCTGATGTTCCTGTAAGGAGGGGCGCAATCCATGAAAACGGTATTAATCACCGGATTTGAACCCTTTGGCGGCGAGCCGATTAATCCTTCCTGGGAAGTGGTCTCGCGACTCGACAATGCTATCATCGCAGGATGCCGGGTGGTGGCGCGGCAACTGCCGTGCGTGTTTGGCGAATCGCTCACGGTACTGAGCGCTGCCATTGATGCGCTGTCACCTTCGCTGGTGCTGGCTGTCGGTCAGGCGGGTGGACGTGCGGATATTACGGTCGAGCGGGTGGCGATCAATGTTGATGATGCCCGTATCCCGGATAACCGTGGCAAGCAGCCGGTTGATGAGCCGATAGAGGCGCAGGGACCTGCGGCCTGGTTTAGTACGCTGCCCATCAAAGCGATGGTGGCGGCGATGCGCGAAGCGGGCGTTCCGGCCTCGGTGTCGCAAACGGCGGGGACGTTTGTCTGTAACCACGTAATGTACGGTCTGCTGCATAAACTAAACGCCAGGCCGGAGGTGAAGGGGGGATTTATCCATATCCCTTATTTGCCAGAACAGGCAGCGGCGCATCCCGGCGCGCCGAGTATGGCCGCAGCAACGGTACGTCAGGCACTGGAAATCGCCATTACCACAGCGTTACAGGTAGAAAATGATATCGCCGTCACGGGCGGCGCAACCCATTAAGTAAGGACAAAACATGCCAGAAGGCCCGGAGATCCGCCGTGCGGCGGATAGTCTGGAGGCGGCAATCAAAGGCAAACCGCTGACGGACGTCTGGTTTGCTTTTGATCGGTTAAAACCGTATCAATCACCGCTGATTGGGCAAACCGTCACCCGGATGGAGACGCGGGGAAAAGCGTTGCTTACCCACTTCTCCTCAGGACTCACCCTCTACAGCCACAATCAGCTTTATGGTGTGTGGCGGGTGGTCGATACCGGAACGCTTCCACAGACCTCGCGGGTGCTGCGCGTCAGGTTACAAACGGTCGATAAAACCATCCTGCTTTATAGCGCATCCGATATCGAGATGCTGACTCCCGAACAACTCACCACACATCCGTTTCTGCAACGGGTCGGACCCGATGTGCTGGATCCGTGTTTAACGCCGCAGACCGTTGAAGCCAGGCTGCTTTCACCACGTTTTCGCAATCGCCAGTTGTCCGGACTTCTGCTGGATCAGGCGTTTCTTGCCGGACTGGGAAACTATCTGCGGGTGGAGATCCTCTGGCAGGTGGGATTGAACGGGCAGCATAAGGCGAAAGATCTCAGTGATTCGCAGCGCGTGGCGTTATCTCACGCGTTACTCGATATTCCGCGTCTCTCCTATGCGACGCGTGGGCAGGTGGAGGAGAATACACACCACGGCGCGCAGTTTCGCTTTAAGGTGTTTCATCGCGATGGCGAAGCCTGTGAACGCTGCGGTGGGATTATCGAAAAAACGATGCAGTCATCCCGACCCTATTACTGGTGCCCGACTTGTCAACGGTAGCGCCACAGGTTACCTTTGCGCACCGCTTTTCAGGCATTGAGCAGGAGAGAAAATGGATTTTCGGCGTTTTTATTGTGTTGCATTACTTTTTATCTCTGGCGGTATCCCCGTCGTGTTTGCCAACGACAGCCAACCTGTCGCGCAGGAAGGCCGCGCGTTACCCATCAACTCCCCGGTTGAGGCGCTGGTGCAAAGGCTTAATGGCACTCAGTGGCACTATGAGTCGGTCAGCCGGGAATCGCTGATGGGGGAATCTGGTCACCCTGATTCCTTTTACCAACAGACTTTTGCCGACAAACCGATCGCTTTCAAAGAGCGTGAGATGATGTTCGGTACTGCGTGTCGTTTGTCCTGGCAGCCCTACTTTCAGACGCCCGTGAAGTATTATCACAGCAATAGCACTGTCGAACTCTACACATCCCTGTTTGCCAGTGTCGGTCTGAAACTTCCCGATGAGTTGACGATTCTGGAGACAGCATCGCCCCAGGGAGAGTGTCCGGTTGCGGGCGTTGAGTTACTCGATTTTGGCAGCAAACTGGCCTTTTTATATGAAGATAAAATCGTCACTTACACTCGCGGCGCCAATACACAGGCCGCAAAACCGGATATCCGCAAGTGTGAGTCAGGGCCGCGGGATATGGAATATGTCTATGAACATGGGGCAATGACGCGCTGTTTTTACCCTGGTATGTCGATGAAACAAGCCTACGAGGCGCACAGAAAAGCGCGGTCAGATAGCGAAAGTCTGCTGCCAACGTTGACGCCGGGTAAAGACCTTGCCGTTGAAAAACTGGGTGATACCGAACGCGTGGAATATCAGTGGCAAGGGGATAACGTTTTGCACATTACGCAGCTTTTTCCGGGCGGGACGACGGAATTTATACTTGAGTCGGCAACGACGGGAACCACCGTAACGGAGACCGCATTCCCGGATTAACCGGTTTCTTTATGACAAGGGCCGTTTCGGCGCATGGGCTGAAATAAAGCGTGCCACGGCCGGCCCGGTCAGCAAAATGCTAAACAGCCTCAGGGTCTGCATCGCCATGATCAGCGCCATGTTGGCGTTGCTGCCAGCGGCGATCACCGCAACCGTATCCAGTCCCCCAGGGCTGGTGGCAAGCCAGGCGGTCATAAAATCAATCTGCATATAGTGGGCGAGCCCCCAGGCCATAACCGCACAAATCGCCATCAGAGCAAAAATAGAGAGCAGGATCTGCGGTAGCGGGCGCAATGCCATAAAGAAGACTTGCCTGTCGAATCCCAGCCCAATACGCCAGCCAATCGCCATGTAAGCCGCCGCCAGTAGCCATTCAGGCAATTCAATTTCAATGATCCCACCTGAATGCAGCACTGCGCCAACCAGCATCGGCAACAGCATCGTACCGGAAGGAATACGTAGCACGCGCCCGGCAACGCCTGCGACAGCGGCAAGCAGCAGGGTGGTCAACAGGTTCAGGTTGAGCGGCGGAAACCAGACCAGCGTCTGATTCAGGGATTGTGCGTCGGCACCGAGCATCAGGCGAGCCACCAGGATTGCCGCACCCGCCACAAACAGTACCCGCAGATACTGCATAAACGCTACCAGTCGAATATCTGCGCCGTAGTCCTGCGCCATTGCGACCATCGCCGCCGCCCCGCCGGGGGATGAGCCCCACGCGCCGGTATTACCCGGTAGTGCGCTGTAGCGCACCAACAGCCAGCCGACCGCCGCACTGGAGAGCAGCGTGACCAACAGGATTGCCAGCACGACCGGCCAGTTTATCGCCAGGGTGGTCAGTATCGAGCCGGTCATGTTTTGCGCAATCATGCAGCCAAGAATCGCCTGCGCGGCAAGAAAAGCAGAACGGTGAAGGCGGAGAGTGACACCTTTCAGACTGAATATAATGCCGGCGATCATCGGGCCGAGGAGTAGAGCCGCCGGGAGATGGAAGAAGAGAAAAACTAACGAGAGCAGGAGAGAGAGTAGAAATAACGAACTCCACTGCAAAACGGGCATTTCATGCTCCCTGGTATTTTTGTGAGATGTATCGATACAGCATAGAGAAGGCCGGGGGAGAAAAAAATATCAGCCATCAATAAAATTTGAGGAAAGGGCGGTGAAGGTATAAAAAAACGCGCCCGCAGGCGCGTTTTGCTGAGCGTAAAAATTAACGCTTGATCGCGGATTTGAAATCGCGTTTTTCGTAGCCGGTGTACAGCTGACGAGGACGCGCGATCTTCATGCCGTCGGTGTGCATTTCGTTCCAGTGCGCAATCCAGCCAACGGTACGCGCCATCGCGAAGATGACGGTGAACATGGAGGACGGAATACCCATCGCTTTCAGAATGATACCGGAATAGAAGTCTACGTTCGGGTAGAGTTTCTTCTCGATGAAGTACGGGTCATTCAGTGCGATGTGCTCCAGCTCCATTGCCACTTCCAGCAGGTCATCTTTGGTGCCCAGCTCTTTCAGTACTTCGTGGCAGGTTTCGCGCATTACGGTCGCACGTGGATCGTAGTTTTTGTAAACACGGTGACCGAAGCCCATCAGGCGGAAAGAGTCGTTCTTGTCTTTCGCGCGACGCACGAATTCCGGAATGTGCTCAACGGAGCTGATTTCTTCCAGCATCTTCAGTGCCGCTTCGTTCGCACCACCGTGAGCCGGTCCCCACAGGGAGGCGATACCCGCAGCAATACAGGCGAACGGGTTCGCGCCTGAGGAGCCTGCGGTACGGACAGTGGAGGTTGATGCGTTTTGCTCGTGGTCGGCGTGCAGGATCAGGATACGGTCCATTGCGCGCTCAAGTACCGGGTTCACTTCGTACTCTTCGCACGGCGTGGAGAACATCATACGCAGGAAGTTACCGGCATAGGAGAGGTCGTTGCGCGGGTAAACAAACGGTTGACCGATAGAATACTTGTAACACATTGCTGCCATGGTCGGCATTTTGGACAGCAGACGGAATGCAGCAATTTCACGGTGGCGCGGGTTATTCACGTCCAGAGAGTCGTGATAAAACGCCGCCAGCGCACCGGTGATCCCACACATGACCGCCATCGGATGAGAATCGCGACGGAAGGCGTGGAACAGGCGAGTAATTTGCTCGTGGATCATCGTATGGCGGGTAACAGTAGTTCTGAACTCGTCGTACTCTTCCTGAGTCGGCTTCTCGCCGTACAGCAGGATATAACACACTTCCAGATAGTTGGACTCGGTCGCCAACTGATCGATCGGGAAGCCGCGATGCAGCAAAATACCTTCATCACCGTCGATGAACGTAATTTTGGATTCGCAGGATGCGGTAGAGGTAAAACCTGGATCAAAAGTGAACATACCTTTTGAGCCAAGGCTACGAATATCAATAACGTCTTGACCTAGCGTGCCCTTCAGCACATCCAGTTCAATAGCAGCATCACCATTTAGGGTGAGCTTTGCTTTTGTATCAGCCATTTACGGTCTCCTTAGCGCCTTATTGCTTAAGACTGCCGGAACTCACATTTGCCTTCGTACATCAATGAACCGTTACCAGTTTGTTATTTGGCTCGCCGCTCTGGAAAGAGGGGGGAAGACCTGGGTACAGAGCTATGGGCGCTTGCAGGTAAAACGGTTAATTCATGGCGAATAAGCAGCAAATCAAGAACTTAGCAATCCGAATTATTAAACCTGTTTATCACTAATAACTGTCCTGAAGGAATCGGTCAATACCTATACACTGTTACATAACTTAATGTCAGGTGAAAGAGTGACCCCATAACTTTTACGCATTATATGCTTTTTCTGGTGTCGTTTGTAACAACTTTGTTTAATGATTGTCAAATCAGATGATTAAAAATTAAATAAATGTTTGTATCGTGACCTATGTCACTGTTCGGGATAAAACCCGACAAACTATATGTAGGTTAATTGTAATGATTTTGTGAACGTCCTATACTGCCGCCAGGTCTCCGGAATACCCTGCAATCCCGAGCCACCCAGCGTTGTAACGTGTCGATTTAGCATCTGGAAGCAGTGTTTTACATGACGCACAGTTATAGAAAAGGACGCTGTCTGACCCGCACGCAGACCGGAGTATGGAAATCCCGCCGTCTTTCAGGCTACAGGATCCTCTCTGTGCCCGAAGTCCAAAGGGAATAATAAGAACAGCATGTGGGCGTTATTCATGATAAGAAATGTGAAAAAACAAAGACCTGTCAATTTGGATCTGCAAACGATCCGCTTCCCAATCACGGCGATAGCGTCCATTCTCCATCGCGTTTCCGGAGTGATCACCTTTGTGGCGGTCGGGATCCTGTTGTGGTTATTGGGTACCAGCCTCTCTTCCCCTGAAGGATTCCAGCAGGCGTCCGCCATCATGGGGAGCTTCTTTGTTAAATTGATCATGTGGGGCATTCTCACCGCGCTGGCGTATCACGTCGTGGTCGGTGTTCGTCACATGATGATGGATTTTGGCTATCTGGAAGAAACATTCGAAGCGGGTAAACGCTCCGCCAAAATCTCTTTTGTTATCACTGTCGTGCTTTCACTTCTCGCAGGAGTCCTCGTATGGTAAGCAACGCCTCCGCATTGGGACGCAACGGCGTACATGACTTCATTCTGGTCCGTGCTACCGCTATCGTTCTGACGTTATACATCATCTACATGGTGGGCTTCTTCGCCACAAGCGGCGAGCTGACCTGGGAAGCCTGGACGGGTTTCTTCTCATCGGCATTCACCAAAGTCTTCACCCTGCTGGCCCTGTTTTCCATCTTAATCCATGCCTGGATCGGCATGTGGCAGGTGTTGACCGACTACGTTAAACCGCTGGCTGTGCGCCTTGTGCTGCAACTGGTTATTGTTGTTGCGCTGGTGGTTTACGTCATTTATGGATTTGTTGTGGTGTGGGGTGTGTAATGAAACTGCCAGTAAGAGAATTTGATGCTGTAGTGATTGGCGCAGGCGGCGCAGGTATGCGCGCGGCGCTGCAAATTTCCCAAAGCGGCCAGACCTGCGCGCTGCTGTCTAAAGTCTTCCCGACCCGTTCCCATACCGTGTCTGCGCAGGGTGGTATCACCGTAGCGCTCGGTAATACCCATGAAGATAACTGGGAATGGCACATGTACGACACCGTTAAAGGGTCGGACTACATCGGTGACCAGGACGCGATTGAATATATGTGTAAAACCGGCCCGGAAGCGATTCTGGAGCTGGACCATATGGGGCTGCCGTTCTCTCGCCTCGATAATGGCACTATTTATCAACGTCCGTTTGGCGGCCAGTCGAAAAACTTCGGCGGCGAGCAGGCGGCACGTACCGCAGCGGCGGCTGACCGTACCGGTCATGCGCTGTTGCACACGCTGTATCAGCAGAACCTGAAAAACCACACCACTATTTTCTCTGAGTGGTATGCGCTGGATCTGGTGAAAAACGCCGATGGCGCAGTGGTCGGTTGTACCGCGCTGTGTATCGAAACCGGTGAAGTGGTTTACTTCAAAGCCAACGCCACCGTGCTGGCGACCGGCGGCGCAGGCCGTATCTATCAGTCCACCACTAACGCGCATATCAACACCGGTGACGGCGTCGGTATGGCTCTGCGTGCCGGTGTCCCGGTGCAGGATATGGAAATGTGGCAGTTCCACCCAACCGGTATCGCCGGTGCGGGCGTTCTGGTAACAGAAGGCTGCCGTGGTGAAGGCGGTTATCTGCTGAACAAACACGGCGAGCGCTTTATGGAGCGTTATGCCCCGAATGCGAAAGACCTGGCGGGTCGTGACGTGGTGGCGCGTTCCATCATGATCGAAATCCGTGAAGGGCGCGGCTGCGACGGTCCGTGGGGCCCACACGCGAAGCTGAAACTGGATCACCTGGGTAAAGAAGTTCTCGAATCCCGTCTGCCGGGTATTCTTGAGCTGTCCCGTACCTTCGCACACGTTGACCCGGTGAAAGAGCCGATTCCGGTCATCCCAACCTGCCACTACATGATGGGCGGTATTCCGACCAAAGTGACCGGTCAGGCGCTGACCGTGAACGAGCAGGGCGAAGACGTGGTGATCCCTGGGCTGTTTGCGGTGGGCGAAATCGCCTGCGTATCGGTTCACGGTGCCAACCGTCTGGGCGGCAACTCGCTGCTCGACCTGGTGGTGTTTGGTCGTGCGGTTGGCCTGCATCTGCAGGAATCCATTGCCGAGCAGGGTGCTCTGCGGGATGCGACCGAAGCGGAAATTGATGCCTCTCTGGAACGTCTGAACCGTTGGAACGGCAACCGTGACGGCGAAGATCCGGTGGTTATCCGTAAAGCCTTGCAGGAATGTATGCAACATAACTTCTCGGTTTTCCGTGAAGGTGATGCGATGGCGAAAGGGCTTGAGCAGTTGAAAGCGATCCGCGAGCGTCTGAAAAACGCGCGCCTGGATGACACCTCCAGCGAGTTCAATACCCAGCGCGTTGAATGTCTGGAGCTGGATAACCTGATGGAAACCGCTTACGCAACCGCAGTATCCGCCAACTTCCGTACTGAAAGCCGTGGCGCACATAGCCGCTTCGACTTCCCGGAACGTGATGATGAAAACTGGCTGTGCCATTCCCTGTATCTGCCAGAGACGGAATCCATGACGCGACGTCAGGTCAATATGGAACCGAAACTGCGCCCGGCATTCCCGCCGAAGATTCGTACTTATTAATGCGGAGACAGGACAATGAAACTCGAGTTTTCGATTTATCGCTATAACCCGGATGTTGATGACGCTCCGCGCATGCAGGATTACACCCTGGAAGGCGAAGAAGGGCGTGACATGATGCTGCTGGATGCCTTAATCCAGTTGAAAGAAAAAGACCCAAGTCTGTCGTTCCGTCGCTCTTGTCGTGAAGGGGTGTGTGGCTCCGATGGTCTGAACATGAACGGTAAAAATGGTCTGGCCTGTATCACTCCGATCTCGGCGTTGAACCAGCCTGGTAAGAAAATTGTGATCCGTCCCCTGCCTGGCTTACCGGTTGTTCGCGATTTGGTGGTAGACATGGGGCAATTCTATGCACAATATGAGAAGATTAAGCCTTACCTATTGAATAATGGGCAAAATCCACCCGCTCGCGAGCATTTACAAATGCCTGAGCAACGTGAAAAGCTGGATGGGCTGTATGAGTGTATTTTGTGTGCATGCTGCTCTACATCTTGCCCGTCATTCTGGTGGAATCCGGACAAATTTATCGGCCCGGCTGGCCTGCTGGCCGCGTATCGCTTCCTGATCGACAGCCGCGATACTGAAACCGATAGCCGTCTGGAAGGGTTGAGTGATGCTTTCAGTGTATTCCGCTGCCACAGCATCATGAACTGCGTCAGTGTCTGTCCGAAAGGGCTTAACCCGACGCGCGCTATCGGTCATATTAAGTCGATGCTGTTGCAACGCAGTGCGTAAGTAACCGTTGCCGGATGGCGACGTAAATGTCTTATCCGGCCTACAGGGTACCTTCCCGTAGGCCAGATAAGCGAAGCGCCATCAGGCAAGTAAGTGCAGGAAACCTCTAAAAGCTGCCCATTCAGTCAGACAGTTTTTAAAGGTTCCTTAGCGGACGCAGACGACACGACAGTCCGCAACAAGTGAACCCCGGCACGCACACCGGGTGTGCGTGGTTAGTATCCACGGCGAAATAAGCATACAGAATGCTTAAGGGATCACGATGCAGAACGGCGCAATGAAAGCCTGGTTGGACTCTTCTTACCTCTCTGGCGCAAACCAGAGCTGGATAGAACAGCTCTATGAAGACTTCTTAACCGATCCTGACTCAGTAGACGCCAACTGGCGTGCTATGTTCCAGCAGTTACCTGGCACCGGAGTCAAACCGGATCAATTCCATTCAACAACGCGTGATTATTTCCGTCGTCTGGCGAAGGATGCCTCACGTTACTCTTCTACGATTTCCGACCCTGACACTAATGCGAAGCAGGTTAAAGTCCTGCAGCTTATCAACGCTTATCGCTTCCGCGGTCACCAGCATGCAAACCTCGACCCGCTGGGACTGTGGAAACAAGAAAACGTGGCAGATCTGGATCCTTCTTTCCACGATCTGACAGAGGCCGATTTCCAGGAAAGCTTTAACGTAGGTTCTTTTGCTGGCGGCAAAGAGACAATGAAGCTGGGCGAGCTGATTTCAGCGCTCAAGCAGACTTATTGCGGCCCGATTGGCGCCGAATATATGCACATCACCAGTACTGAAGAGAAACGCTGGCTGCAACAGCGTATCGAATCGGGTCGTGCAGCATTTAGCAGCGAAGAGAAGAAACGCTTCCTGAGCGAACTGACTGCGGCAGAAGGTCTTGAGCGTTATCTGGGGGCGAAATTCCCGGGTGCAAAACGTTTCTCGCTGGAAGGCGGCGATGCGTTAATTCCCATGCTCAAAGAGATGATCCGTCATGCGGGCAACAGCGGCACGCGTGAAGTGGTGCTGGGTATGGCGCACCGTGGTCGTCTGAACGTTCTGGTTAACGTACTGGGTAAAAAACCGCAGGATCTGTTCGACGAATTTGCGGGCAAACATAAAGAACATCTCGGCACCGGCGACGTGAAATACCACATGGGCTTCTCGTCTGATATCGAAACCGAAGGCGGTCTGGTTCACCTGGCGCTGGCGTTTAACCCGTCGCACCTGGAAATCGTCAGCCCGGTGGTTATCGGTTCCGTGCGTGCGCGCCTGGACAGACTCGACGAGCCGAGCAGCAATAAAGTCCTGCCAATCACCATTCACGGTGACGCGGCAGTGACAGGGCAGGGCGTGGTTCAGGAAACCCTGAACATGTCGAAAGCGCGGGGTTACGAAGTGGGCGGTACCGTTCGCATCGTGATCAACAACCAGGTGGGCTTCACCACCTCTAACCCGCTGGATGCGCGTTCTACCCCGTACTGCACCGACATCGGTAAAATGGTACAGGCGCCGATCTTCCACGTTAACGCGGATGATCCGGAAGCGGTCGCGTTTGTGACCCGTCTGGCGCTGGACTTCCGTAACACCTTTAAACGCGATGTCTTCATCGATCTGTTCTGCTACCGTCGTCACGGCCATAACGAAGCCGATGAGCCGAGTGCAACGCAGCCGTTGATGTATCAGAAAATCAAAAAACATCCGACGCCGCGCAAAATCTATGCCGACAAACTCGAGCAGGATAAAGTCGCTTCGCTGGAAGACTCCACCGAAATGGTCAATCTGTACCGCGACGCGCTGGATGCTGGCGAATGTGTGGTGAAAGAGTGGCGTCCGATGAATCTGCACTCCTTTACCTGGTCGCCTTACCTCAACCATGAATGGGATGAAAATTACCCGAACAAGGTTGAAATGAAGCGCCTGCAGGAACTGGCCAAACGTATCAGCACCGTGCCGGAAGCGGTTGAGATGCAGTCTCGCGTAGCCAAAATTTACGGTGATCGTCAGGCGATGGCGTCAGGCGAGAAACTGTTTGACTGGGGCGGCGCGGAAACGCTGGCGTACGCGACGCTGGTCGACGAAGGTATTCCGGTGCGTCTATCAGGTGAAGATGCGGGCCGTGGTACGTTCTTCCACCGTCATGCGGTGATCCATAACCAGTCCAATGGTTCCACCTATACCCCATTGCAGCACGTTCATAACGGTCAGGGCACCTTCCGTGTCTGGGACTCCGTGCTCTCTGAAGAAGCGGTACTGGCGTTCGAATACGGTTATGCCACGGCTGAACCTCGCACGCTGACTATCTGGGAAGCGCAATTCGGCGACTTCGCCAACGGCGCACAGGTGGTTATCGACCAGTTCATCTCCTCGGGTGAGCAGAAGTGGGGACGTATGTGTGGTCTGGTCATGTTACTGCCGCACGGTTATGAAGGTCAGGGCCCGGAGCACTCCTCTGCGCGTCTGGAACGTTATCTGCAACTCTGCGCTGAGCAGAACATGCAAGTTTGCGTACCGTCTACCCCTGCACAGGTGTACCACATGCTGCGTCGTCAGGCGCTGCGCGGTATGCGCCGTCCGCTGGTGGTGATGTCACCGAAGTCGCTGCTGCGTCATCCGCTGGCGGTCTCTTCACTTGATGAATTGGCAAATGGCACCTTCCTGCCGGCAATTGGTGAGATTGATGAACTCGATCCACAAGCCGTGAAGCGTGTGGTGATGTGTTCTGGTAAGGTTTACTACGACCTGCTGGAACAGCGCCGTAAGAACAATCAAAACGATGTGGCCATTGTGCGCATCGAACAGCTCTATCCGTTCCCGCACAAAGCGGTTCAGGAAGCGCTGAAACCGTACGCTCACGTACATGATTTTGTCTGGTGCCAGGAAGAGCCGCTCAACCAGGGCGCATGGTATTGCAGCCAGCATCATTTCCGTGAAGTGATTCCATTTGGGTCTGCTCTGCGTTATGCAGGTCGCCCGGCCTCCGCCTCTCCGGCGGTAGGGTATATGTCCGTTCACCAGAAGCAACAACAAGATCTGGTCAATGACGCGCTGAACGTCGATTAATTAAAGGATACAAAATGAGTAGCGTAGATATTCTTGTTCCCGACCTGCCTGAGTCTGTAGCAGACGCGACCGTTGCAACCTGGCATAAAAAACCAGGCGACGCGGTTGTTCGCGACGAAGTGCTGGTAGAAATCGAAACTGACAAAGTGGTACTGGAAGTACCGGCATCGGCGGACGGCATTCTGGATGCAGTGCTGGAAGATGAAGGCACCACCGTGACTTCTCGCCAGATTCTGGGTCGCCTGCGTGAAGGCAACAGCACTGGTAAAGAAACCAGCGCCAAGTCTGATGAGCAAGCATCCACCCCGGCTCAGCGTCAGCAGGCTTCTCTGTCCGAGCAAAGCAATGATGCCCTGAGCCCGGCGATCCGTCGCCTGCTGGGTGAACATAACCTCGAAGCCAGCGCCATTAATGGTACCGGCGTTGGTGGTCGTATTACCCGTGAAGATGTTGAAAAGCATCTGGCGAAAGCACCGGCGAAAGCCGAGGCTAAAGCACCGGTAGCGGCTCCTGTTGCACAACCGGCTCTCGGCGCGCGCAGTGAAAAACGTGTTCCGATGACCCGTCTACGTAAGCGCGTGGCCGAGCGTCTGCTGGAAGCGAAAAACTCGACCGCCATGCTGACAACCTTCAACGAAGTCAACATGAAGCCGATTATGGATCTGCGTAAGCAGTACGGTGACGCGTTCGAAAAACGTCACGGTATCCGTCTGGGCTTTATGTCTTTCTACGTGAAAGCGGTGGTTGAAGCGCTGAAACGTTACCCGGAAGTCAACGCGTCTATTGATGGCGATGATGTGGTGTACCACAACTACTTTGATGTCAGCATGGCGGTTTCTACGCCGCGCGGTCTGGTGACTCCGGTGCTGCGTGATGTTGATGCCCTCGGTATGGCTGACATCGAGAAGAAAATTAAAGAACTGGCAGTGAAAGGTCGCGACGGCAAACTGACCGTTGAAGATCTGACCGGTGGTAACTTCACCATCACCAACGGTGGTGTGTTCGGTTCCCTGATGTCTACGCCGATCATCAACCCGCCGCAGAGCGCAATCCTCGGCATGCACGCGATCAAAGACCGTCCGATGGCTGTCGATGGTAAGGTTGAGATCCTACCGATGATGTACCTTGCGCTGTCTTACGACCACCGTCTGATCGATGGTCGCGAGTCAGTAGGCTTCCTGGTGGCCATTAAAGAGCTGCTGGAAGATCCGACACGTCTGCTGCTGGACGTGTAGTAAACAAGAGTATCACCTGCCCCGTAGGCCAGATAAGCGTAGCGCCATCCGGCAAAGATACCGCTCTGGTCTACGGGTTTAAAGATAACGATTACTGAAGGATGGACAGAACACATGAACTTACATGAATATCAGGCAAAACAACTTTTTGCCCGCTATGGCTTACCGGCGCCGGTGGGTTATGCCTGTACTACTCCGCGTGAAGCAGAAGAAGCCGCGTCTAAAATCGGTGCGGGTCCGTGGGTAGTCAAATGTCAGGTTCACGCTGGCGGCCGCGGCAAAGCGGGCGGTGTGAAAGTGGTCAAGAGCAAAGAAGAGATCCGCGCTTTTGCTGAACACTGGCTGGGTAAACGTCTGGTGACCTACCAAACGGATGCGCACGGTCAGCCGGTAAACCAGATTCTGGTTGAAGCGGCCACGGATATTGATAAAGAACTCTATCTGGGCGCGGTTGTTGACCGTAGCTCCCGTCGCGTGGTCTTCATGGCCTCGACTGAAGGCGGTGTGGAAATCGAGAAAGTCGCGGAAGAAACCCCGCACCTGATCCACAAAGTGGCACTGGATCCGCTGGCAGGCCCAATGCCGTATCAGGGTCGTGAGCTGGCGTTCAAACTGGGTCTGGAAGGTAAACAGGTTCAGCAGTTCACCAAAATTTTCATGGGTCTGGCGACCATCTTCCTGGAGCGCGATCTGGCGCTGATCGAAATCAACCCATTGGTTATCACTAAGCAGGGTGACCTGATCTGCCTCGATGGCAAACTGGGCGCTGACGGCAACGCATTGTTCCGCCAGGCTGACCTGCGCGAAATGCGCGATCAATCTCAGGAAGATCCACGTGAAGCGCAGGCGGCACAGTGGGAACTGAACTACGTCGCGCTGGATGGCAACATCGGTTGCATGGTTAACGGTGCAGGCCTGGCAATGGGCACTATGGACATCGTTAAACTGCACGGCGGCGAACCGGCTAACTTCCTGGATGTTGGCGGCGGCGCAACCAAAGAGCGCGTGACCGAAGCGTTCAAAATCATCCTTTCCGACGACAATGTGAAAGCCGTTCTGGTTAACATCTTCGGCGGTATCGTACGCTGCGACCTGATCGCTGACGGTATCATCGGTGCAGTAGCGGAAGTGGGTGTCAACGTTCCGGTGGTGGTTCGTCTGGAAGGTAACAACGCCGAACTCGGCGCGAAGAAACTGGCTGACAGCGGCCTGAATATTATTGCAGCGAAAAGTCTGACGGATGCAGCTCAGCAGGTTGTTGCCGCAGTGGAGGGGAAATAATGTCCGTTTTAATTGATAAAAATACCAAGGTTATCTGTCAGGGCTTTACCGGTAGCCAGGGGACTTTCCACTCTGAGCAGGCAATTGCTTACGGTACGCAGATGGTTGGCGGCGTGACGCCAGGCAAAGGCGGTACTGAACATCTGGGTCTGCCAGTGTTTAACACTGTGCGTGAAGCTGTAGAAGCGACCGGCGCGACCGCATCGGTTATTTACGTACCGGCACCGTTCTGCAAAGACTCCATTCTGGAAGCGATCGATGCAGGCATCAAACTGATTATCACCATCACCGAAGGCATCCCGACGCTGGACATGCTGACCGTGAAGGTGAAACTGGACGAAGCGGGCGTGCGCATGATTGGCCCGAACTGCCCAGGCGTTATCACTCCGGGCGAATGCAAAATCGGCATCATGCCAGGTCACATTCACAAGCCGGGTAAAGTGGGTATCGTTTCCCGTTCCGGTACGCTGACCTATGAAGCGGTTAAGCAGACCACTGACTACGGTTTCGGTCAGTCCACCTGTGTGGGCATTGGCGGCGACCCGATCCCAGGCTCCAACTTTATCGACATCCTGAAACTGTTCCAGGAAGATCCGCAGACGGAAGCGATCGTGATGATCGGTGAAATCGGCGGTAGCGCGGAAGAAGAAGCGGCTGCGTACATTAAAGAAAATGTGACCAAACCGGTTGTCGGCTACATTGCCGGTGTGACCGCGCCGAAAGGCAAACGTATGGGTCACGCAGGCGCGATCATCGCGGGCGGCAAAGGAACGGCGGACGAGAAGTTTGCCGCACTGGAAGCTGCTGGCGTGAAAACCGTTCGTAGCTTGGCCGATATCGGCGAAGCACTGAAAAGCGTTATTAAGTAAAGTATTAAAAGAGTAAAACAACCCAAGTCATTCATTTCCCGTAGGTGAATGGCGAAGGGTTGGTCCGTTTCGACATGGTTGGCCATCTGATGATGGCCTTTTTTGTTCTTTTCTTTATTGAACTTCTTGCGTTTTAATCATAATTACCTGAGCAAAAGAGATATTTTTTTGCGGTTAGCATCATTTTTTCATTACGCCAAATTCTGCATATTACCCACCTACAGAGAATAACCATTGGGGAAATGCATGACCATGCATAATCAGGATGAATACTTAGATCGTTTTTACTCACTCGCTGATGTCTTCTCCAGTGCGACTGGGCTGGCTGCTGTGGTCGTTGATATACACGGCAATGCGCTTTCAAGTTGTCATCATTTTAATTCCTTTTGTTCGTTGATGCGTGCCCATGAGCAATACCGAACAGGCTGTCAGCAGTGCGAAAAATATTGCGCTTATGAAGGACTTAAAGAATCCAGACCCAAAATACTCAGCTGTCATGCGGGGTTGAGCTTATTTTCGATGCCGCTCATTCGTGAAGGAAGCCTGCTCGGCTTTATCATTTGTGGGCAGGTTCGGGCGAAATATCAGGAATATAAAACAATTGTCATTCAGGATGACAGATTGTGGGCGCAGAATGCTGAAATAAACGAGGCCTGGCGGCACGTTGCTATTATCGATAATAATCACCTGGTTGCATCAGCGAATTTACTTAATTTCATTGTTAATAATATTACTTTAACAGAAAGCAAATGTTCATCGACTCTCGAATCACTCTGCGGTGAAACGCCTTTTTCTTACTCTGAACTTTCTCGTCATGAAAGGAAACTGGCGGCGGCGCTGCGTTATATTGATGAAAATCTCTATGGTGAGTTAACGTTAGAGTCTGTGGCTTCCCAGGTCTGCTTAAGCGCAAATTATTTTAGTCGCTTTTTTAAGAAGCAGCAGGGGGTTAATTTCAAAACCTGGGTTAATCGCAAGAAAATGCAGCGCGCCAGTGAACTACTTCGCGACCCAGGCCATTCAATTGAGAGTATTGCCCGGAAACTTCAATACGCGCAAACCAGTTACTTTTGTCGCGTTTTCCGGGCCGTACATCAACGTTCACCGCAATCTTTTCGTTATGAGCAGCTTTCGCAATAGCGATTTTTTGGCAGTTTAACATTACTGGGAATGAACGATAATCGATCACTCAGAGTGACAACATCGCCAATCACGATCAACGCAGGGGGAACGATGTTGGCCTCCTGCGCTTTGTTAAGCAACGTACCAAGCGTGCAGGTTAATCGACGCTGATTCTCCCGCGTTGCCGACATGACAATGGCGGCCGGCGTCTCCGGGGATTTGCCACCCATAAGCAATTCTTCACAAATAAATGGCAAATTGGCGATGCCCATGACGATGACCAACGTTCCGTTGAGTTTGGCCAGCTGTCGCCAGTCTTGCTGTTGATTACCCTCACGGGTGTGACCGGTTACGACATGAAAACCGGAAGCCATGTCACGATGTGTGACCGGAATACCTGCGCAGGCAAGGCCACCAATCGCCGAGCTGATACCGGGAACAACATCAAAGGGAATACCGGCATCGACCAGACATTCAACCTCTTCAGCGCCGCGACCAAAGACGTAAGGATCGCCGCCTTTGAGGCGAACAATGTTTTCATGTGTTTCGGCATACTGGACAAGCAGCGCATTGATTTCATGCTGGGGAACGCAATGGAAACCTGGATTTTTGCCAACATTAATCAGCAGGCAGTCAGGAGAGACCCACTCGAGTATTTTGGGGTTAACCAGCCGATCGTAGATCACCACATCGGCCTGTTGAATGCACTGCATCGCTTTAATAGTAAGCAACGATATATCACCAGGGCCTGCCCCAACGAGCCAAACTTTTCCGGAAATTTTCACACTGTGTCCTTTATCACGTCAAACGTAGAAAATGGCGGAGACTACAATGGCAGAATGATAAAAAATCGCTGTTTGCCTGTAAGTCATAGCGCTCAATTTTCCTGAAATAATGCGGAGATAATATTGATTAAACTCGCAAACTTTTTTCTTCAATAAACAAGATATCTTGAAAAATTATTAAGAAGTTATTGGCACTAATTGCCTGAAATTAACCGCATTTAAATTGTGTTTATGGGTGAGCTTGAGTATTATTGGTGAATATTTATTCGCTATTTGTGTGAGTAAATCATGGAATGGATCAAAGACAACAATGATGGAAATAAAATATAACTCTTGGGATTATTCTGGAGCATTTACATTGTTTTAATAATATAAACTTTTTTTGCACGCTGCATATGGAAGACGTTATGAGAGGCAAAATACCGAAAACTGAGCTACTGGTGACTTTTGAGGTCGTGGCACGTCATGAAAGTTATACCCGGGCAGCTGAAGAGTTGGCATTAACCCAGAGCGCCGTGTTTCGACAGGTGAACGCGCTTGAGGATTTTCTCAACACATCACTTTTTAATCATGCTAAAAAGCGTATTTTTTTAAATGCAGCGGGCAAACATTATTTAAGTATCGTAAAAGAGACGCTGAACAAACTGGAACGCGATACGACAACAATAATGACCTGGCAGCCGACCGTACAAGTTATCGAGTTAGCGGTAAACCCGACGTTTAGCACGCATTGGCTGATCCCGAGCTTGCGTGAATTCAATAAGCTTAATCCGGATATCATCGTAAATATTCACTCATTGGCAAATATTGGTGATTTTCTCAACCGCGAGTATGACGCTGCCATCATGCGGGAAGACTTTTGCTCGCCGTGGTCGGCGGTTGAGTATCTTTTTGAAGAGGAAATTTTGCCGGTGTGTAGCCGACATTTGCTCATGGATCCAGACCAAAAAGTGTCGGTGAACGACCTGCTCAATGAGTTTCCCTTATTACACCAAAGTACGCGCATTAAAGGCTGGCAGGAGTGGTTTGCACTGTCTGATATCAGCGACGCGCAGGTGAATAAAGGTCCGCGTTTTGATTTATTGTCGATGCTGATTGCCGCAGTGCGCTCTAATCTTGGTGTTGCGCTACTTCCGCGATTTGCTATTCAGCGCGACCTTGATAATGGCGAGATGGTCATTCCTTGTGATGTGCCAATGCGGACGGGGAACCGTTTCATCATGACCTGGCGTGAAGAAAAAGCGGAATCCCGGCATTTGCAGGCTTTCCGCAACTGGTTGTTAGAAAAATCGGTGGTTTCGAGGGGCGTTTGACGCTGTTGTAGCTACGTTGGAAGGGCGGTGCGCTGGCACCGCCCCTGCATTTACCAATCAATTCCGGCTTGCGCCTGAATGCCGCTGTCGAAAGCATGTTTTACCGGGCGAACCTCACTGACCGTATCGGCAAGATCCAGTAACTGGCTATGACAGCCACGTCCTGTGACAATGACGGTCTGGTGAGCAGGACGATTCGCAATGGCTGCGATCACCTCCTCTGTATCCAGGTAATGATACGCCAGCATATACGTCAACTCATCCAGCACGACCAGATCGTAATGCGCATCGGCCAGCATGCGTTTGCTCTCCTGCCAGACACTCTGTGCAGCATGAATATCAGACTCCCGGTTTTGCGTTTCCCAGGTGAATCCTGTCCCCATAATATGGAATTCAACGCCGAGAGGTTGCAGGGTGTTGTATTCACCATTATCCCACTGGCCTTTAATAAATTGCGCGATGCCAACCGTTTTTCCATGGCCGACAGCGCGTGTTGCCGTACCAAATGCTGCCGTCGATTTGCCTTTGCCGTTGCCGGTGAAGACAATCAGGATGCCTTTCTTTTCGGTTGCTGCTGCCACGCGGGTATCAACTTGTTCTTTCAGTTTCTGCTGCCGCTGACGGTGCCTTTCGGTGTTGGATCGCGCTTCCATTATTGCTCCTTAATGCCCGGCAGGGCAGGTTGTGCAGCGATGCTGCTGCTCAAACTGACTGAAGAAGTTATTACCTTTGTCGTCAACCAGTACAAACGCGGGCAGATTTTCGACTTCCATCATCCAGACAGCTTCCATGCCCAGTTCCGGGTACTCGAGGCAACGTAAACTCTTCACATACTGCTGCGCCAACAGGGCTGCCGCGCCGCCGATGCTGCCAAGGTTGAATCCGCCATGCTTATGACAGGCATCAGTGACCTGCTTGCTGCGGTTACCTTTGGACAACATAATCAAACTGCCGCCAGCGGCCTGGAACGCATCCACGTAGCCATCCATACGACCGCCGGTCGTCGGGCCGAGTGAGCCGCAGGCTTTGTTCTCCGGTGTTTTGGCCGGACCTGCATAGTAGACAATATGATGTTTCATGTACTCCGGCATGGGTTCGCCGTTGTCCAGGCGTTCTTTAATTTTGGCATGCGCAATGTCGCGGGCAACGACAATCGGGCCATTCAGGGTCACACGTGTACCAATCGGCAACGCAGAAAGGTCATGCAGGATCTCACGCAGAGGACGATTAAGATCAAGGCGAACGGTCTGAGCGCTATTTTCTACACGCTGAGAGTCAGGAATGTATTTGCCCGGATTGTGCTCCAGTTTTTCCAGCCAGATACCGTGCTTGTTAATTTTCGCTTTAATGTTGCGATCGGCTGAGCAGGAGAGCGCCATTGCGATAGGGCAGGAGCCGCCGTGACGTGGAAGACGAATGACGCGGATATCATGCGCGAAATATTTGCCACCAAACTGGGCGCCGATGCCAAACTCACGGCTGGCGTTGAGCAGTGTGGTTTCCAGCGCGGTATCGCGGAATGCCTGACCCAGCTCGTTTCCGCTGGTGGGCAGGTTATCGTAGTATTTCGTCGAGGCCAGCTTCGCGACCTTCAGTGCCTGGTCGGCTGATAATCCACCCACCACAAACGCGATATGGTACGGCGGGCAAGCCGCTGTTCCCAGCGACTTCATTTTTTCGATCAGGAAAGCCGTCAGTTTTTCGGGTTGCAGAATTGATTTGGTTTCCTGATACAGCGCCGCTTTGTTGGCTGAACCGCCGCCTTTGTTGACGAAAAGGAAACGGTATTCGCTGCCCGGCGTCGCGCTAATATCAATTTGTGCTGGCAGGTTGGTCTGGGTATTTACCTCGGTGTACATGTCCAGCGGGGCATTTTGCGAGTAGCGCAAATTATTCTCTGTGAATGTGGTGTAGACCCCTTTGCTTAACGCTTCGGCGTCATTGCAGCCCGTCCAGACATTTTGCCCTTTGCTCGCCACAACAGTTGCCGTACCGGTATCCTGACAGTTAGGTAGCACGCCTTTGGCGGAAACCTCAGCATTACGTAACAGCTGCAGAGCTACGTATTTATCATTACTGCTGGCCTGTGGGTCATGCAGAATACTGGCGATTTGTTTCAGATGTCCGGCGCGCAGGAAAAAAGAGGCTTCATAAAACGCCTGCTGAGCCAGCAATGTTAGCGCCTCAGGTGCGACTTTGATGACCTCTTCACCGTCTAACTCCGTTACTGAAATGTATTGATTACTCAGCAATTCGTATTCTGTATTATCTTTTTGTTGAAGAAACGGTTCCTGCCAGACAAATGGTTTAGACATGTTAACTTCTCACCTTGTTGTTATTTTGCCGGATGGCGGTGCATGCACCTTATCCGGCCTACGTGTTCGCTATCCGTTGTAGGCCGGATAAGACGCTTGAGCGTCGCCATCCGGCATTTTCTTACTGGGCTAAAAAGAGATTAGCTTTCGTTGCGTGAGCAACATCTTCGATCGTTTTCTGTGCGCGAATGCTGTTACCGGCTTGATCCAGCGGCGGAGAGTAAACGGCAATCGCGTACTCGCCTGGGACAACGGCAACCATACCGCCGCCGACACCACTTTTCGCCGGAATACCGACGGTGTACAGCCACTTACCGCTGCCATCATAGAGGCCGGCAATGGCCATTTCTGCCAGCACCTGTGGAACATACTTCTCGTTCAGCAACTGTTTGCCGGTGAAGGGTGATTTACCTTTGTTGGCGAGTACGGCGCCCATTTTGGCGAGCTGCTCGACGTTGAGATCGACTGAACACTGACGGGTATAAATCTCGACGGCTTCATCGGTGTTACCGTAGAAGCTGTTGTACGATTCCATCAATTTCGCCAGCGCCTGGTTATGCTGGTTGGTGTCCATTTCCGATTTGAATACCGGTTGGTTGACGACCAGTTTCGCATCTGCCCAGTCATTCATGTAATTGAGGATTTTGTTCCAGCGTTCCGTTTTGTCTTTCGCTTCAATCAGACTAACGGTACTCATGGCACCCGCGTTCACCAGCGGGTTTTCCGGCGCACCCTGCGTCAGCTCAACGGCCAGACCGGAGTTAAACGGTAAACCCGTGGCGTTGGCGCCGAGTTTATCCAGCACAACCTGCGTTCCATGCTGTTCCATCGCCAGCGCCATTGTGAAGACTTTGCTCAGCGACTCCATTGGAAAGGCTTTGCTGGAATCACCGACTTTGTAGATTTTTCCATCTACGGTCGCGATCGCGATACCGTAAAATTTCGGGCTGTAGGTTGCCAGCGCCGGGATGTAGTCAGCGACTTTTCCGTCGTTATTGTTTTTATATTTTTGATGCGCTTGCTCTATGATTTGGGCGTAATCCGGAGCGGGTTGGGCCCAAACGGCAGCACTGCAGAGTAAGCTTGCCGAAAACACACTGACGCTAATAAGTTTTAGATTCATAAAGGATCCTGGTGAAGTTAGTGTTGGTGTTGTTGGAAAAAAGGCCGACCGGAGTCGGCCCAATGCATCGGGTTATGTAAAATCAGGAAAGAGCAGCTTCAGTAACCGGACGTTGTTCAGGAGCTTTACCACGGCAACCTTCACCGAAGTGTTCGCCTTCCCAGCGGCTGACAATCGCAGCACCCATGGCGTTACTCATGACGTTGGTTGCGGAACGGCCCATGTCGAGGAACGGATCGACGCCCATCAACAAGATCAAGCCTGCTTCAGGAATGTTGAATTGGTTGAGGGTTGCGGCAATAACCACCATTGACGCACGCGGTACGCCAGCCATGCCTTTTGAAGTCAGCATCAGGATTAACAGCATGGTGATCTGCTCGCCCATGCTCAGTTCGATGTTACAGGCCTGTGCGATGAATACGGTTGCGAACGAGCAGTAGGCCATGGAGCCGACCAGGTTAAAGGAGTAACCGATAGGCAGAACGAAGCTGGCAATCTTGGAAGAGACGCCGAATTTTTCCAGTTTATCCAGTGTGCCAGGGAAGGCCGCTTCAGAACTGGAGGTAGTGAAGGCCAGCAGAGCAGGTTCGAGAATAGATTTGGTCAGACGGCCGATGCACGGACCGATAAGCATCGTTGAGAGACCAATCAGAATCGCCCACAGCATACCCAGCGTCAGGTAGAACTCGCCCATAAAGATACCGGCGCTGACCATTACGCCCAGACCACGTTCAGCGATCAGTCCGGAGATGGCAGCAAACACGGTCAGTGGCGCAAACAGCATCACATAACCGGTCAGTTTCAGCATCACGTGTACCAGAGAATCGAGCACTTTCACGATCGGATCTGCTTTTTCTCCGATCGCCGCCAGGCTGCAACCGAGGAAGATGGAGAACACGACAATCTGCAGGATTTCGTTACGCGCCATCGCATCCACAATACTGGTAGGAACAGCGTGTGAGATAAAGACTTTCAGCGTGAACGGCTCAGACTTAACGGCGGCCACAGCCCCAACGTCATGAGGAACAAAGTTAATGCCGGCACCAGGTTGGAAAATGTTAACAATGACCAGACCTAACGCAATTGAGACCAGGGACGCGAGAATAAAGAGAGAAAACGTTTTTGAAAATATACGTCCCAGGGTTTTTGCATCGCCCATTTTGGCAATACCTACCACCAGGGTAGAAATAACCAGAGGGGCGATAATCATTTTCACCATTCGTAAGAATATAGTAGTGAAAATAGAAATATCTTGTGAGTACGATTTTGCTGTGTCAACGGATGCCACATTATTTATGACCACCCCGGCAATCATCCCGAGTATCAGGCCTAATATGATCATCTTTGTTAAACTAATTTTCTTCATGTTTACTCCATCGGAAAATGGCTGGTAATTAATGTGTAGGGTTAGCAAACACCTGAGCGCAGAAAAACGCTCAGGTGCTCGCCTGTTATGACCAACCGCATGAATTATGCGAAGTACTGCGATACAGCAGAATCCAGTACTTCAATGGTTGTTGTTGTGTTATTTATTAAAAATCAAACTGGATGCTGAGTAATGGCGCATGCTGCTGGGCACCATAAACATCATTGTCCCCCACATTGCCGGAGATAATATCGCGCGGCATGACGATTTTTACCGCGTTAGCTGGATCAAACCAGACAATGCGATGAATAAAGTCAGGCTCAACGTGATACAACTCAGCAATAAGTTGTGGTGTTAATTGCCCCGATTCTTTTACACGCTGATAATCTTCACGAGTTTTAAATAAAATATCTAAAACCAGTTCGTACGGTCCGGCGTTTTTGGAGCGGATTACCTGCGCCAGTGAACAAATTGACTGTTTCATGCCTGGATTCCTTCTGGCGTCACCTGTTCGATGTGGAAATCAAAACGCAGTGCGTCGCTTGCCTCAATCAGATGGTAAATTGAGAACTCATACACCGGCCCACTTGGAATATCAGACGGTGAGAACGGGAAGGCGAGGTTGCCCGCCGTTGCAATTCGGTTTTCATAACCGTAATGCAGCAGGGTAGAGCGCACCAGCGAGCAAACGCTGTTGGCAATGTCCTGCGTTGGCGCAACCACGTCCAACAAGATCCCCAGTTCGTGCCCGGCTGACTGCATCGGTTCATGGAGACCCATGACGCCATTTTTACCGTACAGATGGAACGTGATGCGGATGCTGTCATCATTCAGAGAGAGGTTGCTGGCCACACTTGCTTTCACCTCTTCAAGAATGGTGTCAATGCCCGCAATCATGATCGGATCGCGTGTTCCGGCGATGGTCATGCAACGGAACCCGACCTGACGAGCACCTTCCAGTTTCAGCGCGTAAGGCGTCTCTTCATGGCGTGAACCGCTGACGTAGACTTCGCCCTCGTTCACCGCCTTAAAGCTACAGCCTTTCAGGTTCAGCACGCCGCCGGGACCTGGCAGGAAGTAGGGGTCTGACTTCTCATACAGGGTGTGGGCAGCGGCCGAGGTTTCGGTAAATTTACGCTTCGGATTAAACGTCTTCAGCGTGAAACCGTTGTCATCGATAATCCCCATCGCGCAGTCTGAGCCGGAGCCAGGTGTTGCAGCAATGGCGGCACATTCAAGGATCTTCCCGCAGTGCAGAGCCAACCCTTCATCGAAGCCTTGCATGATGGGCAGGGCGGCGAAGCAGACCGGGTCATATGCCCGTCCGCCAAGTACCACTTGCGCACCGGCTTCCAGCGCACGCTGGAAAGGTTCGACACCCATTTGCGCGACGATGTAGGTGCTCGCGTCAATGGCTTCGTGAGTGAGTTCCGGCACGAAGTCGAGGGCGGTAATTTTCCCGTTATCCAACGCCTGATGAACGACGTCTTTTTCAACATCCGACGGGATTAACGCCATTGAGAAGGTCAGCTTCTCTTCCTGCGCAATCTCCAGGATTATCTGGCGACACCATTCCAGATGCGGTGCCGCGCCGGATCCACCGGCGGTACCAATCACCACCGGAATGTTGTTTTTCACGCCAGCGGTGATCATATACCGCAGATCGCGTTTAACGCCTGCCCGATCGGTAAACGGTTTACCGGCTCCCAGGTAGTGAGGACCTGGATCGGAGGATCCCGCGTCAACAGCAATAAGATCCGGTGACTCTTCCATGGCTTTGCGAAAACTCTCTTCCGGGAAGCCATAACCCAGAATAGCCGTCGGCGATAAGATCTTAAATGTGCGAGCCATTTCTTAATCCTTAGTCTGCAACAACGCGATGGTGCGGTTCATTTCGTTGAACACGATATTGAGACCTTCATCGAAGCCCATACCCGGTTTGATCAGCATGCGCATTGGGCGTGCGGCCAGGGCGACATGCACACAAGTGCGGGCGCTGATCTCGGTTTCGTTGCAGGTACCGCCCTGATAGGCTTCCATTCCATGCTTGTTGCAGTAGAGCACTGCATCAACGATGTTATGAATACCACCCAGATCCGGAGTTTTGATCTGCACCATGTGGCAGCTGCCTGCATCGGTGAAGTCCACGATATCCTGGTAGGTGTTACACCATTCGTCGGCCACAATCTTCACACCGGAGCCCAGGCGGGTCAGCTCTTTGGTGATTTCGGTCAACAGACGGATCTGATCCGGTTTGTTACCCGCATCGACCGGACCTTCAATGTACAGCGGCAGGCCCTGTGCTTCTTGTTCCAGGCTGGCGATATATGCTGCGCAGCGTACCGGGTCCATATCGAAAATCAGACCAATCGTGCCGTACACATCGATATGCAGGGTAGGGTGGTATTTCGGGCTGGTACGCAGGCTCAGGATGCGGTCAGACAACCAACGCACGTACTCACGCAGTTTTTCGCCTTCAAGACCCAGTTTCTCTTCGACGTTGTTGATCAGCGCATGAGGCAGAACATCAACACCTTTGAGGATCATTTTGTCGACAGCGATATAACGGTCGTCGCCGCTCTGACCAAATAAAGGAATCGCTTCCGGAACGCATGGCAGCTGCCATTCGTCGCAAACGACTTCCGTTTTCAGGCGACCGGATGCCAGCGCAGTGGCGTCCAGCAGTGCCTGAGACAGGCCGTAACGTACTGCGGTATGCAGCAACTGGCCGTCAATGCGTAACTGGTCGAAGAAGCGGGCGTTCGGCAGGAACGCATCCACATCGCGGCCTTCCAGCAGCGGTTTAATGTGGTCATTCAGGAATGGAATGAAATTTTCCGCCAGGAACAGCGGGTCACGACCGCCTGCACCAGAGTATTGCACCGCAGCGCAGTCACCGACGGCGACCGTACCGTTTTCCAGAATCAGTTGTACAGAGACGCACTCACCGGCCTGACGAACGGAAGTAAAGCCAGGCGTTACCGGATCACCGGTGTAAATGAACCCATCATGACCTGCACCATTTTTGATCGCCTGCTGATCGTCAAAATAAAATGAGGAGTAGCCAGCGGTGAAAAGGGCCTGTTTAATTTTCATTATGGTCTTCCTATTAATTTACTGTGGGATACGGCGTTAATGTCATCGATAACCATCTGGAAGGAAGGTTTACGTCCTTCGAAATTCGCACGCTCTGCAACGTAGTCGTGGTGCAGGGCGAGAATGTCTTTCGGCAGCGGAACCGCACCGGCTTCAAGGATACGAATGGCACCTGAGTTATCGCGTACTGGCAGGATTTTGCCTGCGTTACAGGAGGCTGGTGCGAAAGGCACGTCCAGAACACCTGCTTCAAAGGCCAGCACTGTGCCGCGCGCGATGTCGCCGTTGCCCAGTTCGAAGACTTTTTTCAGTACGGCGCGGACTTCGCTCTTGATCAGGTCGACTTCCTGTTCCACGGCAGCGCACTGCGGGAATTTCTGGTCGCTGACCATATTGAGCATCTGGCGAGAGGCTTTAAGCCCTTGCGCATTTGCCGCCGCTGTCGGGATACCCCAAGCTTCGTGCGGGCTCTTGGTGATCACTTTAGTGGCGCCGGACATACCTGCGACTGCTGCGCCCCAGGAGATGATGGCGAACGCTTTGGATTCATCTTCCGGGAAGCCGCCCATCCACTGGTGGAATACCGTACTCAGTTCGTAATCGTCGAAGCCATAGTTCTGGAAGTATTCGTGAGACAGTTCGCGCAGGGACTGAATCGCGGCGATATCCTGCGTCAGGCTACCCACCTGGCCGTAACCGACGGTAATCGATTTAACGCCCTGTTCCAGCGCCAGCAGGCCTTCGATAATTGCCACAGAGTGGGACATAAACGGTGGGATCAGGGTACCGGTCAGTGGGCCGAACGGTTCACGGTTGATACGAATACCGTGCTCTTCATACATCCCCATCATACGGTCGCAGTACTGCCAGTCGCGGATGGATTTTTCCAGCGTAACGCGTTTGGCATAAGGGATGTTGTAGGAGATACCGCCGCCTTCATAGCTGGTGAATCCACTGGCCATGGAGATTTCACCCAGCAGACGCGCATCCGGCGTACCGTGACGAATCTGCAGTGGTTTTTCCAGCGTTTCGGTCAGACGACGGCAGGCGTCAACCCCGTGGTTAACAACCGGTAACCCGTTCAGTTTTGACGTACCCGCTTCAATGGATTTTTGAATCCCGATAGCCGCTTCTTCATAGCGGTTCAAACGGGTATACGCATCGATAGTGGTCGGCAGAAGGTCGCACTCTTGCTGCAATGTTTTGAGCAGTTCAATGTGCTCATCCATTAACGCAACACCCGCGCGCGGCTGACTCAGGGTTTTACCTTCCTGATCGGCTTTTAACAGCGCGTGAGAAAAGCGTTTACTCTCTGGAATAGTCTGTTGGTATTTAACGCCATCTTCAAAATTTTCGACGTCTTTGCCGGTATGCCAGGTCTTGATAACCTCGGCACGCTCGGTCATGAATTCATCATGGGTTAACTTTTTATTTCGGAGTTCCATTCTTTGTAGCCTTATGTTTTATAGGGTTAAACATTGAATGCTGGTGCGAGCAGCGGCTTGCGGGTACAGCCTGGCAACATTAGCCAGTAGAGGAAGCAGGCCATTAGAATCGCGGTAATATTCGAACTGGTTCGGCAACAGGATCCTTCTGCCGTCGTCATCCAGCTCCCGGTATTTAAGCCAGTTGTGAATATCGAACTGGCTGGCACGTGAGAGCCATCCGCCCGAACCGACGATTTTGCGTACGGTGGTGAGATCCCGACCCATCTGTAGGTCGACGTTTCCCACGCAGGTACAGACCTGTTTTTTGGTTCCGGCGTGTCGCTCGGCGGCGTAACCTACACAGAGTCCCGCCAGCAGGGTATCGAAGTATTTTTCTTCTTCGTTGTGCGGCAGATAATCCGGGTGTGCCACCAGGTGACGCAGATAGCCGTAAAAGGCTTCCTGACGTGCCGGTTGTTGTGCAAATACGACATTCACCAGTTCCTGGGTACTTTCACCCACCACGACGGCGGAGACACGCATGCCCAGATCGCCTTCAACGGTACGCTTAACGAAAGGTTCCGGTACGCCATGCAGTACAGTGTCAGGGGAGAGCGTGTTGGCGCTGGCAGAGTAGACATCCGTTGTGGCGCCGCCCATGTCGATTAACATGAACTCTTTCCACGTGCTGTCGTAATCGCTTATCGCCTTTACCAGCTCAAAGACGGTCCAGGGTGTTGGCATCGGCTCTTCACCGGTCGCGTCCACAATGACGTCCAGTCCTTTGCCCTTCACGATGCGTGATAAAAACAGATCGCAAATGGCCTGACGGGCGGCATACGGATTTGGGTGATCGAGGTCTGGCAGAATGTTATCTACTGTGGTCAGATCCTTGTGCGCCAAAATAGACTGTACTTCGTCCTGAATATCCCTGTTTCCAGCGTAAATAATGGCGCAGTTGACATTCGACTCAGCCAGCGTACGCGCATTCGTCAGGCCGTAGCTTTCTTCACCACCGTCCGTGCCACCAGTAAACAGAAGGATGTCCGGCGGCGACGTTTCCAGTGCCTGAATGTCATGCCGGTTGAGTTTGTACGAGTAATACTGCGCGATTTTTGCCCCCGCAGAGTGTGCGGTGACTTTCGCAGATTCCAGCGTAATAGAAGGTACAAGCCCCATTGCGGCAACGGCGAGTCCACCTTTGGCCGATGAGGAATACTTCAACTGCACTTCACCACTTTTCAGTAACGGGCGAGCATCGGTAACATTTAGCACCTGATTCAGGCTGGCAAAAAAACCTTCTGCCAGATGATGCGTGGTGGTTGGCGTCAGGACATGGTTTACCAGGGTTAACGCGTCCCCTTCGTAATCGAAGAGGGCGGCCTTGGTCCACGTCGATCCGATATCGACAGAGACTGTTTGCATCAGATAGCCTCTTCGAGACAACGTTGCTCAACACCAGAGTGTTGCTGAATATCATTGGTGATCAGTTGGCAGACATCTTCCAGATCGTGGCTTGGTGCGAAGACACGGTTAAAGCCCATCTCTTTAAACTTCGCTTCTACGTCGGCAAAATCGTGCTTACCGACGACCAGGTTACCGCCGACATAGAGCAGAATTTCACCGATACCACGTTCGATGCAGCGCTCACGTAAACCGAGGCAGTCGATATCGCCGTGACCGTAAATAGATGACACCACAATTGCGTCGGCGCCGGTTTCGATCGCGGCATCGATATATTCATCCTGGCTTACCATCACCCCCAGATTGATTACGCGAAAATCATGGTTTGTAAAAACGCGATCCAAAACTTTATTGCCTACCGCATGGCAGTCAGCACCAATGACGCCAATAACAAGTGTAGATTTTTTCATGAGTAATCCTCTGTAGGGCTGTTGGTAAAAAAAGTAAGATTCGTTTTTAATATTTAGAACGCAGGTTGTCGTAACCTGTTAATAGCCCAGGAGTGTCTGTTTAAGCCGAAAATGAAGCAATTGATCTATTTTCAAAATATCCTTCTGAAAACGATTGTTTAGAGTTTTGTTGTTAAATAAAGCGTTTTAAATCAGCGTGTTATGCTTTGTTTTTATGGGTGGTGTTTTATTTAATTACATAATCACTTAATAAGTGAGATGTCATCTTTGTGATCGGAATCTTATTTGCTGTGAATGAGATTATTTTGTTGCTTAAATAAGGACAAAGATGAAATTGTGAACTGCGTAACGGAATATAATAGAATAAGGCGTTAGGTATTTTTACTG
>NZ_JANEWG010000069.1 GCF_028069725.1 Citrobacter sp. Awk 4 | reverse complement strand
GATTTGATCCTGAACCTCAATATATATAACTTCCGATTCTTCAAATACATCACGAGAAACAGAAATATACCGAGGAGGGTCCAAATCAACCCATAGAGTCACAGCATAAAGTCCATCGTCCTCAAAATCTTTATCAACCAGAATGTTTAAAGCCTCCATATCAAATCTCATTATCAACATCCTCCGCCATTGTTCTTGAAACCTTTACCACCCTCACGAACTTTATTGAAATCATTTCCTTTAAAATTATATGTATTCCCAGTAACCTTTTCATGGATCGTAAGTTCATCAAGTCCCAAATGTTGTGCCATATTTTTTAGACTTCGCTTACAGAAGCCGCAGATTTCCTTACCCTCAATAGTTAAAGTTGCCGAACCACCACGAAGCCCCGCATCATGTGCCTGTAGCATCGCATCAATTTCAGCATGCATATCAAACCGACTATTATTTGGGCCAGACATTCCCGAAAGAGTAGGGCCATCAATTCGCGGAGCACGCTCGGTTGGGTTCGCACCAGTAAATACCTGACCTGCCATTTCAAAAATAGCATCAACTGTAGCCAATCCCAGCGGATCAATCCAGCTAATCGGATTCGGCGCATACTGGTAAAGATTCAGCCCCCCACGGATCGAAATCGGATCCTGACTTACGAATCTTCCACACTCCGGCGCGTAATACCTGAACAGATTATAATGCAGTCCTGTCTCTTCATCAAAATACTGTCCTGGCAGGCGCAGCGGCTGATGATAATACGCCCCGCTGTTGCTGATATCTCCCCGGTTTTCACCAAATCCCGCCTGGTAGCCCGCCCACACCAGCGTCCCGTCCGCTGTGGTCACCTCCTGTACCGTGCCCGTCAGGTCCGTGTGGTAATACCAGATTTTCCGGCTTTCTCCGCGCCCCGTGATGGCCGCCACCGGCGTGTATGGCTGTTCCGCGTCGTACAGGTACGTCCGCTTTCCCTGCCACGTTGTCTCCTGCAACAGCCGGAACCCTTCCCACACAAACGTCGTCCTGCTTTTCTCCCTCCGCTCCGAATGGCGGTCATATGTCACCTTGCTGATGCGCCGGCCCAGCGCGTCATACTGATACCGCGTCTCGCTGTTGCTGCTGATAACCCGCGTTAACTGGCCCTGCGCGTTCCACTCCAGTTGCTGCCCGCGCCGCTCTGACAGTTCGCCCCATTCGTTGTAACGGTAACAGTCACGCCCGTAACCCGGCAGGCGGTTATCCATCACTGCGCTCTGGTGCTCGTCCGTCAGCAGGTTGCCGGCTTTGTCGTAATAATAATGGCCATGGTCGTACATCTGACCCGTGCGACTGGTCAGCCAGCCGCTGCGGTCATAGCTGAACACCAGGCAACCGCGCAGTTTGTCATTAATGCCGCCGACTTCGCCGTCTGCGTTCCAGAGGTAATCCCGCGCCGTCACACTGTCGCCCTGCGCCGGGGGGTTACCTGCCTGATATGGGTTCTGGCTGCCACTTATCAGGCTGCGCTGCCAGCTTAACCGGTTGTCCGCGTTGTAGCCGCTGAACGTCGTCAGCGCCCCCTGGGTGCGCATCACCTGCCGGTGCAGGCTGTCACGCTCATATTCGCTCACCGTGATACCGTCCAGCGCCGTCTGGAGCAGATGTCCGCTGCCGTAGTAAAGATGGCTGAGGTGCTGCCCGTCCGGCAGCGTGATATCCGTGCGATTGCCCAGCGCGTCACGCTGGTATCTGATGCTGCCGTGCACGCTGTGCTCTGCCGTCAGCCACCCGCTGCGGTCATACGCAAAACACACCCTGTCCGCCTGCATATGGTGCAGCCGCCCCCCTTCCTCCGTNGGNGTGAGCGTCACTTCCGTTATCTGGTCAAGGCGGTTATAGCTGAAGGTGCGCGTACTGTGCAGCGTGTCACTGCGCAACAGGCGGCCCAGCGCGTCACGCGCCTGCCGCTCATCACGCACCCCGCCCTCTGTACCCTGCGTCTGGATGATGACCGGGAACCCGCCCGCATTCAGCACGAACATCCGTATCAGCCCGTCCGGGCGCTGTTCTCCCGTCAGCCGTCCGTCCGTGTCGTAACTGAAGCGGTACTGCGCCCCGTTGCCGTTGCTCAGACTGGCAACCCGGCCCTCCGCCGTGTACTGCCAGCGCGTCTCCCGCTGCTCTTCATCCGTGTGGCGCGCCAGCAGCCCGCGAGGCGTATACTGCCAGGACTGCACGCTGCCCGTGATGCGGCGGTGGCTGCTCAGTAACCCCAGCGCGTTCCAGGTGTAGCGGTCCTGCTGTTTACCGGGGTGGCTGACTGTCTCCGGCAGCCCCAGACGGTTATAGCGGATGCGTACCGTTTTCCCTTCCGCATCCGTCACCGCCGTCAGGTTACCGTTTTCATCGTATTCATAATGCGTGGTACGGTCGGAGCAGTCGGTGTAATGCGTCAGCTGGCCGCGCGCATCATGCGCCAGCAGCACCCTGCCACCCCGCGCATCCGTGCGGCTGACCGCCTGCCCCTGTTCGTCATACCCGTAAAGCGTGACGCGCCCTTCCGGGTCCGTCTCCTGTAGCACCTGCCCGTGCCCGTTGTATTCCGCCTTCCAGATGTGGTCATCATCCAGCGCGCGGCGCGTGATTTCATCAAAACTGCCGTTCCACTGCGTCTGTGTCACCCTGCCTGCCGGGTCAGTCTCTTTCACCACCCGGCTCAGGGTGTCGTATTCCAGCGCCACCCTGCGCCCGCCGGGCAGTTCTGCGTCAGTGATGAAGTGGTTTTCGTTATACGTGAAGCGGTACATCCCACCGCCCGGCGTCTGATGGGCTGTGATATAGGTCTCTTTATCAAACCACCACTGCCACGTCTGCTCCGATCTGCCGGTAATAACTGTATGCCCGCCCCCGAAATCGTAATTAAAGCGGTAGTGCTCGCCGTCGCTGGATCTGTGCTCCACCACGCGGGGAAAACCCTCAATATCTTCCCAGCGATAAGTACAGGTAAATCCCGCCGCATTACGGTGCTCTGCCATCAGGCCGTTTTCATACGCAAACTGGCGCACTGTCACACCGGCCCGGTTCACCACGCCAGTGAGTTGTCCGTTATCGTCATAACGATATTCCACCAGGTTGCCGGGACGCCCGCCCGCCACCAGTTCAATGTGTGACAGGCGCTCACCTGCTGGCGTCATCGTGCGGTGCAACAGCAGATGGTGCCCGCTGCTGGATACCACCCGCACCAGCCTGCCATTCTCACGCCCGAAAGCAATGCGCTGGCGATGTGGTGCCTCCATAAAAAGCAACGGGGCAATGCCCTGATCGTCAAATTCGTCAAACACATAATAACTGCGGTCGGTGTAATGCAGCACATAGCGACCGTCATGCAGGCGACTCAGGTACTGCGCCAGACAGAACGGTTGGTGGGAAAACGGTTTTCGGAAGTGATCAACGAAATTCCTGCGGAGCTACTAGAGAAGTGGGATGCGCAGTAGTAGCTGAAGTCACCAATGATGATGATGCTTTTCTTGCATTGAAGTGTTCTACAACTAGCCGTTATCCCGGAGGCCGCTGATAGCGGCCTCACAGTGAAGTCCGGAAATGTCCACGATTGCAGGGAGCAGTCCATCTTATTGGGCTGTTTGTTTTATATCTGATAATCGATAACACTCTCGTCAGATTCCATCACCTGTCGTTTAATATCCTCAACGGACAACCCTGCATTACATAACTCAATGAAACGCCAGACGTAATTACGTTGTAACTGCCCGCGCTTCAGACCGAGCCAAACCGTGTTGGCATCAAATAAATGGCGGGTATCGAGACGAGTCAGCGCCCCCTCTTCCTGCTCACCACTTGATTGCTCAGCCACCAGACCTATCCCCAGTCCCAGCCCCACATACGTTTTTATGACATCGGAATCCTGAGCACTCAGGACGATATCAGGAAGTAGTCCTTTGCGGGTGAACGCTTCATCAATGCGGGAACGCCCGGTAATCCCTTGCCTGTAAGTGATCAACGGCCAGTGTGCAATTGACTCCAGGGTTAAGGGTAAAGCGTGAACAAGCGGGTGATCGTGAGGAACCAACAGACTGTGGTACCAGCGAAACCAGGGGAACGCGACGAGCAGAGGGTCATTGCTTAACCGTTCACTGGCAATCCCAATGTCGGCCCCTCCGCTATGCAACAACCCTTCAATCTCTTGCGGTGTCCCCTGAATTAATTCCAGACGAACGTCCGGAAATAACTCACGGAAAGCCTTGATGACTTCCGGCAGGCTGTATCGCGCCTGGGTGTGCGTAGTTGCAATCGTTAAAACACCGGAGGTGTCGTTGGTAAACAAATCTGCAAGTCGGCGGACATTACTGGCTTCATTGAGAATTCGCTCGGCGATCACCAGCAGCGCTTTACCGGGCTCCGTCATTCCGAGCAGGCGTTTACCGCGACGGATAAAAATCTCAATCCCCAGTTCGTCTTCAAGTTCACGAATATGCCGACTCACCCCCGACTGAGAGGTATAGAGCATATTGGCGACCTCCGTCAGGTTATAGTCCTGACGGGCCGCCTCGCGGATTATTTTTAGTTGCTGAAAATTCACACTTCACTCCGGAAACATCAGACATTGCGTTATTGTTAAAGTCTGCTGCCCGGCATAACAAATAATAAAAACCCGCATCTTATTCCACTGAGGAATAACGCTTAACTCACCAGCAACAGTTCCCGATTTTCCAGGGTTGGATGGCTCACCAGCGACATCAAAATCTCTTTTACCGCCAGAGCCTGTGGTGACAAGCTCCCTCTGGCTTGCGTATTCAGCGACAAAGGTAAACTCATGGAGGGGACCGTAATACGCGCCATCCAGCCATTCGCCACACTGCTCAGAGCGCGGGCTGCCGACTCAGGCAAAACGGTCACTCCCATCCCGCTGGCAATTGCCGCCGTTAATATGGCGATGGATTCAATTTCACCGATCACTTTCACCGTCAGACGACGTAACGAAAAAGCTTCATCCACACGCAAGCGAATCGCGCTGTAGTCCCGTGGAAGAAACAGATTCATCTCAGCAATCGCCGTTAAATCGACACTCTGCCCGGGGCAATCACAGGTTCCCACCAGGAACAGATCTTCCTTGAGCAGAGGTTGGCTGGTAATACCGTCGTTTGGAGAGCATTCATACAACACAGCCATATCCAGTTGGCCGTTGAGCAATTTGTCATTCAGTACCGCGCCGCTATTTTCATGTAAGTAGACCCGTACATCAGGTAATTCGGCGCGAACCGCCTGAAGCAGCGGCATGGTTATAGAAGAGGCGGCGGTCCCTGGCGCAAGGCCAATAGAAACCTGTCCGCTAAGGGTCTGGCCGACGTTATTCACCGCCAGATGGGCTTGCTCGCACTGGCGTAGTATCGTCCGCGCATGCGTGTAGAGAATTTTTCCAGCCTCAGTAGGCGTTACGCCCCGCTTGGTTCGAATCAACAGTTGTTGATCCAGTTCCCCTTCCAGCGTTGCGACCTGCTGGCTAAGTGCAGGTTGCGCGATATGTAGCACTTCAGCAGCCTGAGTCAGGCTACCAATATCGACGATTTTTACGAAGTATTTCAGCCGTCTGAAATTCATTTTGCCTCCTGTCCGGAACGCCAGCCCTGGTGCTGGTAACCGTGTAAGGAAGGTTTTGCAAGATGCTTGCCAGTTTCTGTCAATTGACAACACGTACTCTAATTTGTTGTTAAGCAAGGTATTATGCCTTTGAGACAATCTTATAAACCCAATCGATCATGTTGTTCTGCTCCATCACAGGTAAAAGCGCACCAGATCAGGGCAAAACGGGAAACTGCCCGAAAGTTCATCGCTTTGTTGATTTTGTCGGCAAACGAACGCGAAATCATATTTCCCCCTTTGACAACCCAAACTCTCGCCGCTAATATGCGCCTCGTTCACACGATTCCTCTGTAGTTCAGTCGGTAGAACGGCGGACTGTTAATCCGTATGTCACTGGTTCGAGTCCAGTCAGAGGAGCCAAATTCTTGTTTTCAGGCGTACTTATAAAGCTCAGTTAGATTAGGTTTCAATAAGTTAGCGTGGAAATCTTTCGCGATGCGTATCTGGTTTTCCCTGCGCATCCGGTGAAATTGGTGGTCAGATTGGTTCTGATATCGGAGTGCCCCCCAAATATCCTTTAACGATTCAAAGATACGCAACTTAAAACCTACATTTGAACCCATCAAAGTGTCTGATTTGCACGGTCTGTATTTGTTTGTCAATCCAGGTAGGAATCGGCGTTGCTGATTTACACCTGAATTGAAACGAGAGGCCTTGTGTTAAGTCACAGGACGCTGCCATTTCATCCAGACGATTGGACGCACAGTCTTTACAAGTGTGAACAATGTAAGATTTTCAGGAGCTCCAGAAAACGAATACCGCTGGGAGGAAGTGGTCGGCAACTGTCAGTGACTGCACAAAATTTCACTGTAAAATCAGGAGATTCTGCCACTACATTTAGTCCCCAGACTTGTGGCAGGAGTTCTGCGTAATGCCGGGGAAGAATTCCACAGTATCGCCCGCTCCTGAGCAGCAACGCCACTGAGTCCAGTCCGATTGCGTCAGGACCCTGGATAAACCCATGATCTGACAGCGCACTGGAGACAAAAGGCTGGCCAACCCGATTAACTAAAGGTAGGTGGGTTCTAACATTGTTAGCGTCATTTGATGCATAAATGAAATGGGGTTCGTCAAAAAGTTCGACGTAACGAAGTGAGGGGGATCTTACATGAACTCCCTGAATGGCAACATGAATCCGTCGTTCTTGCAGTGCACGGGCCAATTCGTTTAGCGGGAGTGTATGAATCTCTAAATGTATTCCAGGAGCTGCCTGAAGTAGTTGATTCAGTGCATCTGCAACATGGCAGTCCGGATTACTAAACGCATTATCCGTAATCCCTATTGAAAGATCTCCGGTGACAAGTCCGCGCAGAACATCAACCCCTGGTTTAATGCGATCCAGAGCATCAAGCGCTTCGGACGTGAGTCTGAGCACCATTCTACCCGCTTCCGTAAGTTCGAATCCCTGAGGTCCTCTGGTACAAAGTGATGTCCCAAGTTTGACCTCAACGTCTTTAATTCGCCGACTGATTGTTGCACGACTCATACGCAGACGCTGCTCTGCCGCACTAAATCCTCCCACTTCAGCAGCAACCCGAAAGATCCGCAAAGCTTTAAGATCCTTTTCAACCAGCGACCCCGTCAATTCAGACATTGTGGTTTTATTTTTTGTAATCATGGTCTCGAATATTGTTAGTTTTCAGCGTGGCAGTTAACCGATAGATTGCATGTTTATCAGCCAGACGTAAATACAAACCCGATTCATGTGGTGGAAATGCCTGAGAGCGGGGGCTGAGTCTGCAGTTGGGTAAATGTGAACAAAGAGATTCTCTGAAACTACATATAATTATTGGAGGCGCAATGAGAGTATTAGCACCTGCAGCAATTTTAGCGGATAAACCGACCCGTTATCGATGGTTCCTGGTTTTCATGGCTTTTATCGCGATTGTTACAAACTATATGGATAGGGCCAACCTTTCGCTGGCGCTTCCCTATATGAAAGATGAATTTGGATTAACGTCTGCGGAGGCAGGATTTATTCTAGGCGCTTTTTTCTGGACCTATGCTTTATTTCAGATTCCAGCAGGAATGCTGGTCGACAGATTTGGTTCAAAAATTGTTCTTGCCGTTGCGGTTGTGTGGTGGTCAGCATTCACAATGGCGACAAGCGTGGTTCGTACCAGTGCCGGATTACTTGGGGTTCGCCTGATGCTCGGTGTGGGTGAGGCAGGCGCTTTTCCTGCCGCCACAAAGTTCGTCGAACGCTGGTTTCCTCCCGGTGAACGGGGCATGGCTACAGGGATCTATGACAGTGGAGCCCGGGGAGGAACTCTGATTGCCATCCCTGTTTGCACAGCACTTATTGCGGGTTTTGGATGGCAGGCATCATTTTTAGTAACAGGCCTGATTGGTATCATTTGGGTTGTAGTGTGGATGTTTATGGCGAGTGAGTATCCATCACAAAGCAGGTTTGTGAACCGTGCTGAAGTTCAGCATATCCAGGGGGAAATAAAGGATGAGCGAATTTCAACTGTGCGGATCCGCTGGCGGGTGTTACTCAAAACCAGGGCCATCTGGGCTATGGCTCTTGGATTAGCATGCCAAAGCTATGTTATTTACTTTTTTATTACCTGGTATCCCACTTATCTTGTCAATGAACGAGGATTCTCAATGCTGCAACTGGGATTCTTCGGTGTTCTTCCAGGGATTGCGGGCTTCATAGGTTCGTTCGTGGGCGGCTGGGCATCCGACAAAATTGCAAACAGTGGTTATGGAATTGGTGTGGGTCGCAAAGTTTGTATTGTTATTGGAATGATGCTGAGTGCATCCATTGGTCTTGCTGGCTTCGCAACACAGGCATGGCTCGCGCTTGCGCTGCTTTCTCTTGCATTTTTTGGGGTATCTGCAGCGACATCCAGTATGCTCGCGCTCCCGGCAGATGTATCGCCGCCTGGCTCCAAATCTATTGTTGGCACCATCGCGGGTTTCCAGAACAGTATTGCAAACTTTGCAGGAATAGCCAGTCCGGTCATTATTGGATATTTGAAAGATCAAACAGGTTCATTTGCTCCTGGACTTTTATCAGCATCGTTCGCTGCATTAGTTGGATGCCTGATTTATATATTCATGCTCGGTCCAGTTAAACCAGATATTTTCAATCACGCCATTGAGGATAAAGAGTAAAACCGTATTTAGACTGTTCCGGATTTATTTTTTATATATCTTTATCTCAAAATACAAAGAAGGTGTATTAAATGAGCATTCCTTTGACAATTCCCCCCTCAAAGAAACACCAAAGTTTTCTTTGGTCACCAATATGTACAGATCTTAATAATCTTAATGCGCATATAGCGATTCTTGGCATTCCTTTTGGCCAGGCGTATTCAGCAGATCATATTAGTAATGATCAAAGCCGTGCCCCGGATGCCATCAGGGCCATGAGTGACCGTATCTGCCGTCAACTCCACCATTACGACTTTGATGTTGGTGGGCCTGTTTACGATAACCGTGATCTGAAGGTAATTGATGTAGGTAATGTTTTTGCGGACCCAACCGATCTTTCCAGCCATTCAGTCAGAACCGAGCAAGCCGTAAGAAAAATATTGGCGGCGGGTGCAATGCCTGTCATCCTGGGAGGAGATCATGGCATACCTATCCCGGTTCTGCGCGCTTACGATGATTATGGCCCCATTACACTGATCCACGTGGATGCACATCTGGACTGGCGTGATGATGTCAACGGCGTCCGTGAAGGTCTCTCCAGCCCTATTCGACGCGCCTCTGAGATGGCACATATCGGTGAAATCTTCCAGCTTGGACTAAGAGCTCAGGGCAGTGGCCGTCCGGAAGAATATGATGCAGCGATAGCGTATGGCGCGCATATCTATACAGCGTATGATATCCACGATAACGGTATTGAGTCCGTGATAGATGCTATTCCTGATGGTGGTCGTTATTATCTGACAATTGATGCTGATGGTCTCGATCCTTCAATCATGCCAGGAGTGGCTGGCCCAGCGCTGGGGGGACTCACTTATATCCAAATGCGAAAATTGATTCACGGACTGGTGAAAAAAGGAAGAGTCGTGGGGATGGATATTGTAGAGATCTGTCCATCACTCGACGTCAATAACATAAGCTGTATTACTGCGGGACGTTTAATCGTTAATCTTATTGGTAGTGCTGTTCGGGCTAATTATTTTGATGCTCCCAGTATCTTTACCAACTCTGATCTCTTACGTTGATATGTCATTTTGATAATTTGATATTTCATACCGGGCCAACAGGCCCGGTATGAACATGCCGACTGCATTTTCGTTCTCCAGAGTGGCCCAGAAAATGATTGTCGCTCCACTCTCCTGCAAAACAGAATACAGGTGAAGTATAGCGCCCTTTACTCAGCAGCGATGAAATGGGTTTCGATTGCATGCTACGTAACAATGCAAGCAGTGCTTCCCGGATAAGATATGAAAGAGGCATGTGTTCGATGCGTTGATTAGCGGTTCACAAGTATGACTCTTGTTTAATTAATATAACGATGATTCTGTCAGGCATTTTCGTTGATTCAAAATAACCCAATATTATACGACTCCGTCGCTTCAACTTTTTTCAGAAATCAGGAAAAGGTTCCTGACGGATGCCGCCCCATTGAGCATCATCGACTTTAAAACAGGCCCCTTTTCATCCCCAATCTTTAATGACATATGTGTCACCCTTCAGTCATGCTCCCAACCAAATCCCCCCTTTATAATCAATCAAATCCAGGCGTTATCCCTCTTAGGGATAGCGTCTACCCTCAACATTTCGATGTTTAATTTGGAGTATACAACATGAAAAAATTAGTTATCGCAGCGGTTCTAACCCTCAGTACCGTATCATCAGTCTGGGCTTCCCAGTTAACCAAGCCGGCAATGGATATGAATCAGCACATACAAAGCATGATTGCACATGAGACCATGAACAATGGCAGTGCTGATGCACACCAGCAAATGGCTGAAATGCACCAAAAAATGATGGGCAAGCAGGCACAGGAAAATACAGTCAGTATTGCGAAACCATTTTCTGCCATGAATGAGCATCAGCAGGCGGCCATTGCTCATTCCTTCACAAAAAATGGTCAGTCTGGTCCCCATGAACAGCAATCAGAGCAACATATGCAAATGTTGCAGTAAGACCATGACTCATTCAGCGAATATATAGACCTGAAGTCCTCTGGCAGGCGGATTTGGTGCCAGTGTCAAATCACTTTTTGGATTACTGGACATTACCCAATAATATCGGAAATCAGGACGCTGTACTGGCCCATCAGAGCAGCGTCCATCCCGCCAAACATTGTGTGTCATATATAGAAACTACTTCCACTGTTCCTATGTCTCCTGCATAGGCCAGCCACGGACATCCCGGATTCGAACTGCATCAGAATGACAATGATCTGGCTGTTTGTGAATCCTGGCATTTTATGGAAAACCTCCTGCATTCCGGTTTTAACCCTACCCCGAAAACCACGACACCGTCGTTCCGGGGGCAATGTGTTGTTGAGCAATAGCTATGTTTTCTTGAACTGTACGCCGTCAACCTCACTGACAGCTGGCTGCAGGAAAAATGATGCCAGTAACCCCTGCCCCTCCTTTGCAGGTTTCTCTTAACCCGGATGAACGTGAGGGGCCTGAACAACTGCGCGCTGAAGTGGCTTATCTTTAAAAGCTGCAGGCCTTACTCAGGGAAAAAAGCACGTCAAAACACTGGATAAAACGCAGATCGTGAAAGAGTTAAGGCAGCACTTCCCTCTGCGCGCCTGTTAAAAGCGGTAGGGCTAGCGAGAAGAACGTTCTACTGGCAACTGGCCAGTGGTATAAAACCAGACAAATATGCTGATGATAAACGCCGAATTTTAGCGTTGTTCCATAAACATAAAGGACGGTATGGGTATCTGAAGGGTAAAAGCAGTTTGATGCTTTACGAACAATTTGGCGCTTGAAGTTCAAATACCGAAACAGGGGGGTTTTGGTGCCGAGGGTACTATGTAGATACGGTTGGCAAAAATGCGACGAAGATACAAGAATACATAAAGCAGCAACAGGGAGAGGACAAAATGGGTAAGCAGTTGTCGATCCCGTATCCGGGTAGCCCGTTTACGGGTCGTAAGTAACCTATAAATGCAAATGTCAGATGCGATGCACTTGCCAGGGCGTAGCTGGTAACAGAGCCTTATAGGCGCATATGAAACACCTCCGGCTATGCCGGAGGATATTTATTTTTCTGTTTGATAATTAATTCTGCAATGTTACTCCAGGAGTCAGTTTAATCTGACCGTTGAAAACATGTTCGCTGATCACCGCAATTGCCCCAATCAACGGCGCACTGCCACCAAAGACAGAATGAACAATCGACACCTTTCTATTTTCATTAAATCCAGGTGCGTTATTAATATTCAGCATCAACGTCTCTTCGATCAAACCACCCGCAACATTTTTCTCATAACCGATAATAATAAAGTCGCTATCGATCAATGACAGCGTGTTGATCAGTGACCATGTCAGATACAGGCAGAACTCCTCCAGCACGCTAACGGCCAACTGATCCTTCTGATGAGCAGCATCAATAATATCAGCCAACGTCGGCGCATCCTGCTGAACAAGCCGTGATTCGGGATTCAGAGCGGCCTGCGTAGTGATTCGTTTTCTCAAATTATGAATATTGGTATAGTAATCCAGGCAACCACGATTGCCGCAAGAGCAGAACGGTCCTTCGAAGTTAATCGACGTATGGCCAATTTCACCACTTTGCCCGACATTACCAGTATGTATTCTACCGTTCAGTACCAGACCAGCCCCGATACCATTCATCAGGTGCACATAAATATAATTTGCACACGCTTTCCCAATTCCGTAAAGTTTTTCCGCGAGTGCTGCGGCATTAGCATCATTAATCAGAAACACTGGTGCCTCTGTTAATTCACCAATCACTTTCACCGCATTGAAATGATAAATCCTGCCAAACTCAGGTGGATGTAAAAGAACCCCTTCATTTTCATCAAGTGGCCCAATAGAAGATATTCCAGTGCCAATCACTCGTCGCGAGGTATGCTTCAATGCCAATGTGTACTGCTCTGATATTAGTGCTTTGAGGGTGTCATTATTCAGTTCAGCAGGATACTCAGCGGTATTTTTATAAATAACATTCCCGGTAAGGTCGCCAATCACCGTGGTTAATACATCCCTGCGGATCAGCACGCCCAAAATACAGGGAGAATCTGGCGAAATCATTAACAAGACAGGTTTACGTCCTGTCTGATAATCGTCAGGGAGCTGTTGTGATTCCGCAACCAGGTCTTCAGCAATCATATCCTGGATAAGATTCGATAGCGTCATCTTGGTTAATCCCGTATGTCGGGCAAGCTCAGCACGAGACATCATTTTGTTGGTTGCCAGCAAGCGTAAAACAGACAGTCGATTAGCCTCCCTTACGTCATTGATATTAAATCCTTTTTTCTTATTCATTAAGGGATACCCTTTCTGTTCATGACAAGAGAATCGTCGTTAAGCTGTCACAATACCACACTGGCGCAGATTGTAATCTTCCCTGGAACCTTGCGTATTGCGAAGCCCGCCATCAATTTTGCTCACTGGTGGATCATTGAAAGTATCGTCATATTATAAACAATAATAACTCAACATACTGATAGATATATAAATTCAATTTTACAATCCACGGATGTGAAGTTTATCACACATTGCTAAAAAAATGCACACAAGTTAGTAAATCAAGTTTACCAACTATTTTGTTTACGCTATAAATCCTGCCAATTGTCCCTGTTAGCCACCGTTACGCGGCTGATAGTCAGCTAAATTTTATTTCCCTGAGGCTATATGAACCAGAAAATCATCGGCGTGGATATCGGCGGAACAAAATGTGCAATCTCCCTTGGGGCTATTACGGGAAACGGGATTACGCTTATTGATAAGCATATTTTCAATACTGGGGAAAGCATTTATGTAGATAGAATAATTGGCGAAATCATTTTATCCATCAGTGAATTATTGCACCGAAATGCGTTAACTGAAAAACAGATGGATGCTATTGGAATCAGTTGTGGCGGCCCATTAAATGTTAAAGAAGGACTTATTTTATCACCGCCAAATTTGATTGGCTGGGATAACATTGCCATCGTTAATATTCTGCAAAATCATTTTAATGTGCCCGTAAAGTTACAAAATGATGCCAATGCTTGCACTCTTGCAGAATGGCGATTTGGCGCAGCTCGCGGCTATGAGAACGCGGTGTTTTTAACCTTTGGTACCGGGCTGGGCGCGGGTCTGATCCTTAATGGAAAACTCTATTCCGGCAGTAACGACATGGCTGGCGAAGTGGGCCATATTCGCCTGGCGGAGCATGGACCAGTGGGTTATGGAAAAATGGGGTCTTTTGAAGGATTTTGCAGTGGTGGTGGCATTGCGCAGTTAGCAAAGAGCAAAGTGTACGAGAAACTCCAGGTTGGTCAGCCCGTGGCATTTTGCCCCAATGTCCATGACCTCGAACATCTGGATGCGCGTATCGTTGCCGACGCGGCGCGGGAAGGTGATGAGCTGGCTCGGGAAATCTATCGCCTCAGTGGCGAATCTCTGGGCAAAGGCCTGGCCATTATCATCGATATTCTTAACCCACAGGTTATCGTGATCGGCGGTATTTTCACCCGCTGCCAGGACCTGCTATGGCCAGCCGCCAGCGCGATACTCTCTCGCGAATGCCTCCCCTCATCATTGGCGGAGTGCCTGGTGGTAGCTGCAAAGCTTGGTGACAATGTAGGAGATTACGCCGCACTGGCCGTGGCTATCAACGATCAGGCGGTGTGCGCATGAAAAACATGACACAGCGTATTCTGCAACAAACGATGAATGATAATCCTGCACTGCTGGAGTGCGAAACTGCAATCATCAGCGTCCTGGAACGTTTGTTGGTCTGCTTTTGCCAGGGTGGAAAACTATTGATCTGCGGCAACGGCGGCAGTGCCTCAGACTGTGAGCATATTGTCGGTGAATTGATGAAAGGATTTATCTTACCGCGACAACTGCCTGATAGCTTGAAAGAAAAAATCACCACCGCCTGGCCAGCACAAGGGGACTACCTCTGCAACCATCTACAAGGGGCATTACCGGCAATTTCACTGGTAAGCCATACCAGCTTAAGCACAGCATTTATTAATGATGTCGCTGCCGACATGGTTTTCGCCCAGCAAGTGTACGGCTATGGCAAACCCGGCGATATGCTACTGGCGCTGAGCACTTCCGGCAATGCGACAAACGTCGCCAATGCTGTGCGCATCGCGGAAATCTGTAGCATGGAAACCATTTCTATCACCGGAAGCAAAGGAGGAGAACTCGCTCACCTCGCCAACTATCCCATTCGTTTACCTGCGGAAAAAACCTACCGTATTCAGGAAATGACGCTGGTGGTCTATCACTGCCTGTGCGCGATGCTGGAAATGGAAATTTTCTCCCCTAACGATTCTGTATCTCTGTAAACCGACCCTGAACGTAACAATAATAAAAGGAATGCACCATGAAATTACGTAACGCTGCTCTCTCTTGCGTACTGTTATCGCTTATGTCGCAGTCCGCTATGGCTGCTGATGTTGCGGTTATCCTGAAATCCCTGTCAGATCCATTTTTCCTTTCAATAAAGCAAGGCGTTGAGGAAGAGGCCCAAAAACGTGGCGTCACCGTCGATTTCTTTGCACCTGTCAGCGATGCAGATCCACAGGGTCAGCAACGTTTGCTCGAAGATGCAGTAAACAAAAACTACAAAGGGATCGCCCTCGCCCCAATCTCACCAGTCAGTCTGGTGCGCGCGATTGCCAAAGCTAACAAGAAAGGTATCTACGTCGTCAATATTGATGAGAAGGTTGATATTCCACAGTTACGTTCAGTAGGGGGCAGCATTGTTGGTTATACCGGTACTGATAACGTGCTGCTGGGTGAAAAAGCGGGCAAATACATCGTTAAGCAACTTGGCGAGGAAGGTGGAAAAGTCGCGATTATAGAGGGAAAACCGGGCTATTTTGCCAGTGAAACCCGTAAAACAGGGGTGAGCAACGGCCTCAAAACCGGCCCGAAAGTCACTATCGTCACCAGCCAACCCGGTGATTGGGATCGCGTTAAGGCGATGGACGTTACAGCAAATATTCTGCAGCGTTATCCGGATGTTCGCGCGATCTATTCCGCTAATGATGTGATGTCGCTGGGCGTTGTTCAGGCAGTAAAAAATGCCGGGAAACTCGACAAAGTGATGGTTGTGGGAACCGATGCCTCACCCGAGGCGCGTGACTCCATTAAACGCGGTGAATTGACCGCATCAATTGCCCAGAACCCGCAAGCTATTGGTGCAGCAGGACTTGATATGTTGCTTGACGCTATTACCACCAAACCACCGATGGACCCAAACGCTGAGCCGAAATTCGTGCCAGTGGATACCTATATCATGACCAAAAACGGCAGAGTGGACGAGTAATGTCAACGGCATAACCCTCACCGGGTTATGCCGTTACTCCGCAATGGTGATGCCCACTTTTTCAATGAGGTAGATTATGACCCGGCTCGTCGCGGTGAAGAATGTAGTGAAAAAGTTTTCCGGGACCGTCGCACTTAAAGATGTCACGTTTGACATTGAAGCTGGCGAAGTGCATGTCTTGTTGGGGGAAAATGGCGCGGGTAAATCGACGCTGATGAAGGTTCTGTCAGGCATTTACGCCCCAACGTCCGGCAAAATTTTACTTGGCGAACAATCCTGGGACGCATTGACGCCAGCCCAGTCGCGAGAGTTTGGCATCAGGCTGATATACCAGGAACTGTCGGTTATTGATCATCTCTCTATCGAAGAAAATTTGTTTGTGGGCAGTATCCCCACCAAAAAAGTGCTCGGCGTCTCCGTCGTTGATCACAAATTGATGCGTGAAAAGGCCAGCAAAGTGATGGCGCGCGTTGGTCTGACACCGCCACCTCAAACACTGGTCAGTACGCTTTCCATCTCGGAAAAACAGCAGGTCGAAATTGCCAAAGCCCTGGTAGAAGAACCGCGCGTTATTATTATGGATGAACCCACGTCATCGCTAAATGATGAGGAAGTAGCGCGACTATTCGCTATTATTAACGATCTTCGCCGGTCGGGCATTGGCATTGTATACATCTCCCACAAGTTGAAAGAGATCCCCGTTATCGGCGATCGTGTCTCAGTATTGAAAGATGGCTGCTACGTCGGCACCTGGGATGCGAAAACTACTCCCATCGAAACGTTGGTCGCCCGCATGGTAGGCCGTGAGTTAAGTCATGTCCGTCCCGATACACAAAATATCAACAAAAATGATATTGTGTTTGACGTTAACGCGTTGTCATCCAGAGATGGCTGTGTCAATAACGTCTCGTTTGAACTTTATCGGGGTGAAATTCTCGGTTTTGCCGGACTGATGGGAGCTGGGCGCAGCGAACTCATGGAAACGATTTTCGGTGTACGTCCTAAAAGTCACGGTCAACTTACACTAAATAATAAGTCACTGAATATAAACAATCCTACTGATGCCATCCGTGCTGGAATTGCATTTGTTACAGAAGATCGCCGCCGTACCGGTTTTTTCCACAATTTTAGTGTCGCGGAAAATATCTCGATTTTGCCATTTATTAAAGCTGCACGGCGAGCGCTGTCGCTGGAACGTCTGGATTACCAGGCTGAAAATAAAATGGGAGAACACTATAAAACAGCGCTGAATATCCGTTGTACCTCCTCAAAACAGGCTATTACACAACTTTCTGGCGGCAACCAGCAAAAAGCTATCATTGCCAAATGGTTGGCGGCAAAAAGCGATCTGTTTATTTTTGATGAACCAACACGCGGTATTGATATCGGGGCAAAGGCTGAGATCTATACCATTCTTCGTGATTTAGCCCGCAGTGGCTGCGGAATTATTGTCGTTTCATCCGAATTGCCAGAACTGTTGTCTGTCTGTGATCGCATCGCTGTATATCGCCATGGACAGATTGTGACCTTTATGGACAACCGGGATGCCACAGAAGAAAAAATTATGCATGCCGCCACGGTGTGTTGATCGGAATTTTGATGACGGAGTACCCTATGAATAAGACTAATGCAATTATGCCAGCAGTGAAAAAACCGTCGCGCAATTTCTCCACTCTGTGGCAGGAGTATGGCATCGTCGGCGTATTGATCTGCTTGTTCGCTATTTCTGGTATCCTCTCACCGCAATATTTCCTAACCAGTGATAACTTAATTCAGATCTTGTTGCAAAGTTCAGTTATGGTTTTGCTGGCCTGCGGCGTTTTTTTTACCATTCTGATCGCGGGGATTGATTTGTCGGTCGGTTCGATTCTGGCACTGACCGGGATGGTGACCGCACAAATGATGATGGCAGGTTGTCCATTCTGGATAGCAATTATCGTCGGTGGGGTGATGCTTGGCGCGCTGCTGGGACTCATCAACGGTTTCCTTGTTAATATGACCGGATTGCATCCATTTATTATCACGCTTGGCACTGTTGCAGTATACCGTGGACTGACGCTGATTCTCTCCGATGCACGTTCGGTATTCGGTTTTGATCCGGCGTTCGGCGACGTAATTGCCGGAACCGTACTTTCGATCCCAGTGCCAGTAATCATTGCTTTACTTATGGCCGTCATTCTGTGGTTTATTACCCGCCATACAAAACTTGGTCGTAATATATATGCTATCGGTGGTAACGCCCAAGCTGCATGGTTTTCAGGGATTAATATTAAGTACCATACCCTGGTAGTATTTATGATTTCCGGTATTTGTGCGGGAATATCAGGAGTGATTACGGTTGCCCGTACCGCCGCAGCGGAGCCGAATGCAGGGGTGGGATTCGAGACTTTTGCTATTGCCTCGGCCATTATTGGTGGTACCAGCTTCTTTGGTGGTCGCGGACGAGTCTTTGGTGTCGTGGTCGGTGGGCTGATTATCGGTGTGATCAGCAATATACTTAACCTGATGAATGTACAAACCTACTATCAACAGATCGTTATGGGAGCATTGATTATCGTAGCGGTGACGATTGATAAGCTGATCAGTAGCCACGACAATAAATAATCGAAGATCTTTGTATGTCAGAGTTAGAAGTATCTCTAACTCTGACTCATAATTTTGATAATATACCTTCCAAAGCGACGCCTCTTCACTGAGTTCATTTCAGCAACCAGGAGAGTATGCTAATGCAGAAATATGACTCTGCGTGAAAGTCATCCTCCTGCATCGAAAAATTACTCTAATATTCTGCCTTTCATTCATTTTGTTTTCCAATAATCACATGAAAGTCTCCAGATATAGATTCAGTTCTTTCTAAGCTGTGCGGCATTGGGATATGCGTCACTGAAATCATCTTTACGTCATTGCTATTCTTCGACTCTGTTTGGGTAACATCCTGAATACCTCAATATCCTCTGCGTAATAATTAAGCGAAACGGACCTGTTATTTAGTCCAGAAGACTGAGATACGCGGGCAGATATTTGGAGAAAACGCGGGCAGACGCGTTTGTCTCTCTGGCGAATGACGCGAGGTCAGTCGAAGCGTCATCGCGCTTAAGGAAGCAGTGTGTTTCCGGTCTATTTATAACGGAAAAAAGGGAGTTAGCATGTCGATTTTTAAAAAGTGCCTTATTGCACTGTCAATAAACGTAGCGGTCGTTTCATCGGGTATCGCCTGCACAACACTGTTGGTCGGAAATGAAGCGTCCGCGGATGGCTCCATGATGGTTGCCCGCAGTGCAGACAGCGATGCCATGAAAGCGCAGCATTTCCTGATTCATCCGGCGAAAAAAAACCAAACCGGGGTATACAGTACCAAAGAACATAACGGCGCGAATAATTTCACCTGGCCATTACCGAAGAATTCCTTGCGTTATACCACCGTCCCAAACTGGAAAACCCAGTTACATGGCGCAACGGGCTTTAACGAAGCGGGTGTCGGGGTAAGTGGCACAGAATCTATTTTTGCCTCACCACAAGCACTGGCATTTGATCCCTATGTTGAAGATGTCGGCATTACTGAAGATGATATTCCAGACGTTCTTCTTTCTCAGACAAAAACCGCACGGGAAGCCATCGCGTTGCTTGGCCATATTATTGAAACCGTAGGCGCTGGCGAAGGTTTTGGTGTTGCCGTTGTCGATGATAATGAAGTCTGGTATCTGGAAACCGCAACCGGACATCAGTGGATGGCACAACGTCTTCCTTCCAGCCAATATTTTGCATCAGGAAATCAGGGACGTTTACAGGCTTATGATGCAAAAGATCCTAATTTTATGGGCTCAAAAAACCTGATTGAATTTGCCACGGAAAAAGGTCTTTATGATCAGAAACGTGACGGGGCATTTAATTTCTCCAAAGCCTATACCCGTGATGATGAACGTGATCGGACGTATAACGACCCACGCGTCTGGACTATTCAGAAGCAATTCACACCTTCACTGAAGCAGGATGTCGCAGCCGGTAGACAGTTCCCGGTCTTCGCCACGCCTGAGAAAAAAATGACGCTGGATGACGTTAAAGCCGTCCTGCGCGATCATTACGAAGGCACCGAACATGATCCCTATTCAAACGGCCTGAATGGAAAAGAACCCTGGCGTCCGGTAAGCGTTTTCCGTACCTATGAAGCGCACGTTATGCAGGTCCGCCCGTGGTTGCCGAAGGAAATCGGCGAAGTGAGTTATATTGGCCTCGGCATGGCCGATCTCACCGCATTTGTCCCCTACTACAGCGGATTAAAAGCCTATCCTGCCAACTATAGTATCGGTACTGATAAAGCGGACAGTCAGTCAATTTACTGGAAATACCGTAAATTACAGACGCTGACGATGACGGATTATCCGAAACTCGCTCCTATCGTTAAACGTGCGTACAAAGACTGGGAAGATAAGGTCGCGAAAGAACAGAAAGAGGTCGAAGCCGAGTATCTGAAAATGGCAAAAACCAATAAAGACGCCGCCAATAAAATGCTGAACGACTTTAATTTACGCGTGATGGCCGACGCCGAGAAACTGACTGAGTCGTTAACAAATCAGCTTTTCACCCTACGTACCAAGGATATTCAGTCCGATATCTTCTTTGCGAATGCCGCCAAAAAAGACTAACGGAAAACAGTCCCCCCCCCCAAAGCCGGATACCC
>NZ_JANEWG010000068.1 GCF_028069725.1 Citrobacter sp. Awk 4 | reverse complement strand
CCGAACTCAGAAGTGAAACGCCGTAGCGCCGATGGTAGTGTGGGGTCTCCCCATGCGAGAGTAGGGAACTGCCAGGCATCAGACAAGTGAAGAAGCCCATCCTGACGGATGGGCTTTTTTGCGTCTGCGGTATGGGGAAAATGCCGGAGGGTGACTTTTGCATACCTTATCCGGCCTGCGGGTCTGATAAATACAGCCATCAGGCGATCCAAATAGCGCGGCTCATAAACCCCGCATCCATTGCACAACGAAATCAGCGAGTTGCTGAATATCATTGATATCTAATAACGGGACATCAATCTTCAAAGGCACATCGCTGGCGACGGCAATCACGTGTGCGTCAATCACCAGCTCTTCGTGTTGGTGCCCGATCCCCTCGCGAAACAGCACAATCTTCGCGATTTCCTCATGCTTAAATCCTTCGACCAGAATCAAATCCAGCGTCGAGGTATCCATTCTGCTGGCCAGAAAGGCGAGATCCAGTTCCTCTTCATCCGGCGTTTCAGTCATGAGTGCCCAACGCTGTTGGCTGGCAACCAGAGTTTGTGCGGCGCCAGCTTTACGTAGCTCGTAGCTGTCCTTACCGGGTTTGTCGACATCCATATTGTGGTGAGTGTGTTTAATCAGTCCCGGACGAATGCCCCTGGCACACAGTTCCGGGATCAATTTTTTGAGCAGTGTGGTTTTCCCCGTTCCGCTCCATGCGGCAACGGCAAGTAGTGGGATCATCTTTTCTCCTGCCGTCTGGCAAGTTCTTCAGGGGTATTCACATTAATAAACGCGTCTTTTTGGTCACTAAAATCAACGGCATGACCACCGGCAAGACGCATAAAGACCATGACTCGTCGCTCGCCGGACTGAAGGTAATCCTGTAGTAAAGGCTGTACTGAGCGGTTTACCAACGCGATGGTAGGGTGATCCCGTTCGCCGTCATGGGCCCACACTACAGCAGCGTCGTTGCGTTGGGCCTTTAAGCGCGCAACCAGATCGCGAGGAATATACGGTGTGTCACAGGGGCAGAACAGAAACCAGTCGCCTTTTTCCTGCAGAAAAACGGAAAGCATTCCCGCCAATGGGCCTGGAAAATCTGCAAGTGAATCAGGGATCACGCGCAGACCGCTTTTTTGGTAAATATTTCGATGGCGATTGGCATTAACCACAACGGTTTCAAGTTGCGATAAAAGGTTATCGGCAACGTGTTTCCAGAGAGGTTTTCCGTCCAGCTCAAGTAAACCTTTGTCGGCTCCTCCCATTCGGCGAGCTTTACCTCCCGCCAGTACAACCCCCGTTATTGCACTATCCAGATTCACTGATATCGCCTCTTTTATTGTGGGATTGACCCTGCTAACGTATCTATATCAAGAGTAAGGAGCACAACCATGAAATGTAAACGCCTGAATGAAGTTATCGAACTCCTGCAGCCAGCCTGGCAGAAAGAGCCCGATCTCAACCTGATGCAATTTTTGCAGAAACTGGCGAAAGAGTCAGGTTTTGACGGTGAGCTGGCGGATTTAACTGACGACATTCTGATCTATCATCTGAAAATGCGTGACTCCGCAAAAGATGCCGTGATCCCTGGGATTCAAAAAGATTATGAAGAAGATTTCAAAACGGCGTTATTGCGCGCACGTGGCGTCATTAAAGAGTAAAACCTTGTAAGTGGCTCCACAGAAAGCGCTATGAAATGATATCCTGAATTATTCGTAGTATTTTCCGGATGATGGGATGAACGACAGCGCTTTTACTTTCCAGACACTACACCCGAATACCATCGTGGATGCACTGTTTGAACAGGGGATCCGGGTGGATTCCGGTCTCACCCCGCTCAACAGTTATGAAAATCGCGTCTATCAATTTCAGGACGAAGATCGTCGACGTTATGTCGTTAAATTTTACCGTCCTGAGCGTTGGTCTGTGGATCAAATACTGGAAGAACACCAGTTTGCGTTAGAGTTGGTGAATGACGAGGTTCCGGTTGCGGCTCCAATTGTGTTTAACGACCAGACGTTGTTAAACCACGAGGGTTTCCACTACGCGATCTTTCCCAGTGTCGGCGGCAGGCAGTTTGAAGCCGACAACATTGATCAAATGGAAGCCGTAGGCCGCTATCTGGGCCGCTTGCACCAGATCGGACGTAAATGCCCTTTTACTTCGAGGCCGACAATTGGCCTCGAAGAGTATCTCATCGAACCCCGTAAGTTATTCGAAGATGCACCGCTTATTCCGTCAGGCCAAAGAGATGCTTTTCTGAAAGCAACCGATGGACTCATCTCTGCAGTTATCGAAAGGTGGCATACCCGCTTTGACACGCTACGCTTGCATGGCGATTGCCATGCAGGAAATATTCTGTGGCGTGACGGCCCGCTGTTTGTCGATTTAGACGATGCCCGTAATGGGCCAGCCGTGCAGGATCTCTGGATGCTACTCAATGGCGATAAAGCAGAGCAGCGGATGCAGCTGGAAACGATCATTGAGGCTTATGAAGAGGTGAGTGAATTTGATACCTCTGAACTCGGACTGATTGAACCTTTACGCGCCATGCGTTTAGTTTATTATCTTGCCTGGCTTATGCGTCGTTGGGCTGATCCTGCATTTCCCAAAAACTTCCCATGGCTCACTGGGGAAGACTACTGGCTGCAGCAAACGGCGACTTTTATAGCGCAGACCAAAACGCTGCAGGAACCCCCTTTACAATTAACGCCAATGTATTAATCGAACACATCAGGAGAGAGATTACATGAAAAAGATTTGGCTGGCGCTGGCTGGTATGGTTTTAGCATTTAGCGCATCGGCAGCGCAGTACAGTGATGGCAAACAATACATCACGCTGGAAAAACCAATCGCTGGCGAGCCTCAGGTTTTAGAGTTTTTCTCGTTCTATTGCCCGCATTGCTATCAATTTGAAGAAGTTCTTCATGTTTCTGAAAACGTGAAGAAAAAACTGCCGGAAGGCGTGAAAATGACCAAATACCACGTTGAATTCCTGGGGCCGTTGGGCAAGGATTTGACGCAGGCATGGGCAGTTGCGATGGCTCTGGGTGTGGAAGACAAAATCACCGTTCCGATGTTTGAAGGTGTGCAGAAAACGCAGACTGTCCAGTCTGTCGCAGACATTCGCAAAGTCTTCGTTGATGCGGGGATTAAAGGTGAAGATTACGATGCGGCATGGAACAGCTTTGTGGTGAAATCACTGGTTGCGCAGCAGGAAAAAGCCGCTGCTGACCTGCAGCTTCAGGGCGTACCGGCGATGTTCGTTAACGGCAAGTATCAGATTAACCCGCAAGGGATGGATACCAGCAGCATGGATATCTTCGTGCAACAGTACTCTGATACTGTAAAACACCTGGTTGAGAAGAAATAACCAAAACGCCGGTCAGTGACCGGCGTTTTTATTTGATGTTTTAATCTCTTCTATCAGTTCATCTTTCTGAACCCACAGCGTATTCAACCAACGCTGGAAGCGGCGTTTAAATCCTTTGTCGTTAATATAATCGCCGTGCAATTCTTCCTGAATAGGCTCCAGATTTACACGTACGACGATACGGGTCAGTTTGCCGCTCAACATGTCGTAGAAGGGATGACGGCTGTTTTCCGGATAGCACAGCGTGACATTGAGTAACTTATCAAATTGCGAACCCAGGACGTTCAACGTCATAGCAATACCGGCAGCTTTTGGCGGTAGCAGGTTTTTGTAGGGCGATCGCGTTTGCAGGTGCTTCTCATCGGTAAACCGTGAACCTTCGACAAAATTCACAATCGTCGTGGGATGCGCCCGAAACTTCTCGCAGGAGCGTCGGGTGGTTTCCACATCCTTGCCACGCTGCTCAGGGTGGCGCAGCAGATAGCTGCGCGAGTAGCGTTTCATAAAGGGCATATCCAGCGCCCAGCATGCCAGACCGATAAACGGTACCCAGGCCAGTTGCTGTTTGAGAAAATATTTATTCATGGGAATGTGCTTACGGAACAAAACGCAAAGCACAACAATATCCGCCCAGCTGTAATGATTACAAATGAGCAGATACCAGTTTTTCTTGTTCAGCCCCTCCAGCCCTTCTACGTCCCATTTTAACCATGGGTTGAGGTGCAGGAGCAGTGCAAGGCCTTCACACCAGCAAAACATCATGAAATTGCAAAAGACGGAAACCTTGCGCCAGACGAAAGGTATGGGCAAAAGGAGTTTCACGATTCCGGCGATGATGATCGGTACAGAACATAAAATCGTGACCAAAATGGTCAATACGATACTCAGCAAAAGTGTTATCGCAGCGAGTATTCTCGTCATAATTAAATTATTCAAAAGGTTAGCCATAAATATAGTGCGCTAAAGACACGCAAGGGGCAGATTTTATCAGAAAATGGACCAAATAATGGCTCTTCGCGAAATAGAAAAGTTAACTATATCTATCCACATCCTGATAATGGCGTCATTTTAAGAACAAATCTCTGGGTTTCTATCTAACGCACTGAAAAAAATGAATAAAAATAATGATATTTAAAGCATAATACCTGAGGTAAACTGAATTAAAATATTTATACACAAAGTTATCCACAATTTACTTTGCGAGCAATCCAGAAGATCTGCAAAAGTTTTACGACAAATACGGTGAAAAACTCATGTTTTCATCCTGTCTGTGGCATCCTTTAACCATAATCTGATAAACAGGCACGGACATTATGGTTCAGATCCCAGAAAACCCACTTATCCTTGTAGATGGTTCATCTTATCTCTATCGCGCATATCACGCGTTCCCGCCGCTAACGAATGGTGCGGGGGAGCCAACGGGCGCGATGTACGGCGTTCTTAACATGCTGCGCAGCCTGATTATGCAGTACCAGCCGACGCATGCAGCCGTGGTATTTGATGCTAAGGGTAAAACCTTCCGTGATGAATTGTTCGAACATTACAAATCTCATCGCCCGCCAATGCCTGACGATCTGCGCGCGCAGATTGAACCTCTGCATGCAATGGTAAAAGCGATGGGCTTGCCGTTGTTGGCGGTTTCCGGTGTTGAAGCGGATGACGTTATCGGTACGCTGGCGCGTGAAGCGGAGAAAGTTGGTCGCCCGGTTCTCATTAGTACTGGCGATAAGGACATGGCCCAGTTAGTGACGCCGAACGTTACGCTTATCAACACCATGACCAATACGATTCTTGGCCCGGATGAGGTGGTGAATAAGTACGGTGTCCCGCCAGAATTGATCATCGACTTCCTCGCCCTGATGGGAGACTCCTCCGATAATATTCCTGGTGTTCCGGGTGTCGGCGAAAAAACCGCGCAGGCTTTGCTGCAAGGACTGGGCGGCCTCGATACGCTGTATGCAGAATCAGACAAAATTGCAGGCCTGACTTTCCGTGGTGCGAAAACCATGGCAGCGAAGCTTGAGCAGAATAAAGATGTGGCATATCTGTCTTATAAGCTGGCGACGATCAAAACTGATGTCGAGCTGGAACTGACCTGCGAGCAACTTACCGTACAGCCGCCTTGCGCAGACACGTTACTGGACCTGTTTAAAAAGTACGAATTTAAACGCTGGATTGTCGATGTTGACGCGGGGAAATGGTTGCAGGCAAAAGGCGCAAAACCGGCGGCAAAACCGCAAGAAACCATCGTGGTTGATGAAACGCCAGAAGAACCTGTGGCAGCTCTCTCCTATGATCACTATGTGACAATACTGGACGAAGCCACGCTGGAAAGCTGGATTGAGAAACTGAAAAAAGCGCCGGTCTTTGCATTTGACACCGAAACCGACAGTCTCGATAACCATTCTGCAAATCTGGTGGGCCTCTCGTTCGCTATTGAACCGGGTGTCGCAGCTTATGTTCCCGTTGCTCATGACTATCTTGATGCGCCCGATCAGATTGCGCGCGACCGCGCACTGGAGCTGCTAAAACCGTTACTGGAAGATGAGAATGCCCGTAAGGTTGGGCAAAACCTGAAGTATGACCGTGGCGTATTGCAAAACTATGGTATTGAGCTGTGCGGTATCGCTTTCGATACGATGCTGGAGTCTTACATCCTGAATAGTGTTGCAGGCCGACACGACATGGACAGCCTGTCCGATCGTTGGCTGAAGCACAAAACGATCACCTTCGAAGAGATTGCCGGCAAAGGTAAAAACCAGCTGACCTTTAACCAGATTGCGCTGGAAGAGGCCGGGCGTTACGCCGCGGAAGATGCCGACGTCACCCTGCAACTGCATCTGAAAATGTGGCCTGAATTGCAGAAGCACAAAGGGCCGCTGAATGTCTTTGAGAACATCGAAATGCCGCTGGTGCCAGTGCTGTCTCGTGTTGAGCGTAACGGAGTGAAGATTGATCCCGCCGTGCTGCACAAACATTCGGAAGAGCTGTCGTTACGTCTGACCGAACTGGAACAAAAGGCGCATGAGATTGCGGGCGAGGCGTTTAATCTCTCCTCCACAAAACAGCTGCAAACGATTCTGTTTGAAAAGCAGGGGATTAAGCCGCTGAAGAAAACCCCGGGCGGTGCGCCGTCAACGTCGGAAGAGGTGCTGGAAGAGCTGGCGTTAGACTATCCGTTGCCGAAGGTGATTCTGGAGTATCGCGGTCTGGCGAAGCTGAAATCGACCTACACCGATAAGCTGCCGCTGATGATCAACCCGAAAACCGGACGTGTGCATACCTCTTATCATCAGGCGGTAGCGGCAACAGGACGTTTATCATCAACCGATCCCAACCTGCAAAATATACCTGTGCGTAATGATGAAGGTCGCCGGATTCGTCAGGCCTTTATTCCGCCGCAGGATTATCTGATTGTCTCGGCGGATTACTCGCAAATCGAGCTGCGTATTATGGCGCATCTCTCGAGAGACAAAGGGCTGTTAGCCGCGTTTGCACAAGGAAAAGATATTCACCGCGCAACGGCCGCTGAAGTCTTTGGTCTGCCGTTGGAGAGCGTAACGAGTGAACAGCGTCGTAGCGCAAAAGCCATTAACTTTGGTTTGATCTACGGCATGAGCGCCTTCGGGCTTGCGCGTCAGTTGAACATTCCGCGCAAAGAAGCGCAGAAGTATATGGATTTGTATTTCGAACGGTACCCTGGCGTGCTGGAGTATATGGAGTGCACGAGAGCACAGGCAAAAGAGCAGGGGTTCGTTGAAACCCTGGAAGGGCGTCGGCTTTACTTACCGGACATCAAGTCGAGCAATGCTGCGCGACGTGCCGGTGCTGAACGTGCGGCGATCAACGCACCGATGCAGGGAACGGCGGCAGACATCATCAAACGTGCAATGATTGCCGTTGATGAGTGGCTGCAAACTGAGCAACCTCGTGTGCGCATGATCATGCAAGTGCACGATGAACTGGTGTTCGAAGTGCACAAAGACGATCTCGATGCCGTCTCGAAAAAGATCCACCAATTGATGGAAAACTGTACGCACATTGATGTGCCGCTGCTGGTGGAAGTGGGAAGCGGTGAAAACTGGGATCAAGCGCACTAAGGGCTTACTGAACAGCGCGCTTTTTCGTAACTAAGCAACATAAGAGAGAGCATTTTGTGATGATCATTAGAATTCCCTATGTAAGGAATGAAAAAAAATTACAAAAAATGCTTTCTGAGCTGCTCAAAAAAGAGTAAAGTTATTCGCGTAGGGTACAGAGGTAAGATGTTCTATCTTTCAGACCTTTTACTTCACGTAATCGGATTTGGCTGAATATTTTAGCCGCCCCAGTCAGTTAATGACTGGGGCGTTTTTTATTGTACTCTTCATACTTCACGCTGCAGGTGCGTTGGTTTCCTCGCTCACCTCAGTCACTTACTGATGTAAGCTCCTGAGGATTCACTGCGTCACCGCCTTCCTGCAACTTGAATTATTTTGAGTAAAAGCGAAAACACGATCCGTAGACCGGATAAGCCGCGGTAGCGACATTATCCGGCACAACATTGCAGGAAGGGATTATTCTGCGTCCTGGTTCTCTTCAATCGGCGCCAGTTCGCTAAACCAGGTATCCAGCTTCTGACGTAACTTATCCACGCCTTGCTTCTTCAGCGACGAAAACGTTTCTACCTGTACATCACCGTTAAATGCCAGTACGGCTTCACGCACCATATTTAGCTGGGCTTTACGCGCTCCGCTGGCCAGTTTGTCTGCTTTCGTCAGCAGAACCAAAACCTGAACATTGCTCTCGACGGCCCACAGAATCATCTGCTGGTCGAGATCCTTCAGCGGGTGGCGAATATCCATCAGCACCACCAACCCTTGCAGGCTCTGACGCTTTTCCAGGTATTCCGCCAGCGCACGCTGCCATTTGCGCTTCATCTCTTCCGGGACTTCGGCGTAACCGTATCCTGGCAGGTCGACAAGACGTTTACCTTCCACGACTTCAAACAGGTTGATCAACTGTGTGCGACCGGGTGTTTTGGATGTACGCGCCAGGCTCTTCTGGTTCGTTAGGGTGTTCAGTGCGCTGGATTTGCCTGCATTGGAACGGCCAGCGAACGCCACTTCGATTCCCGTATCGGAAGGTAAGTGGCGAATATCAGGCGCACTCATCACAAAGTGCGTCTGTTGATAATTCAAATTAATCAAAGGGGTCGTCTCCGTCAGTCAAAGCTTTGCAGCGATTATACCTGAACCCCAGCAAAAGACGGATGTTTCGACATATGCCCGTGTAAGTAAAAACCATATGGTTTGTGAGATATTGACGATTGTAGATATACGAAATATCAGGGTCATTGCCGGGTGGAAAAAAATATAGTTTAAAGAAATCACTCAGTTATTTTTTTCTGTGGCGCTCTTACGCCTTGAATCATCGTGTGGGTGACTTGTCTGTTTGAGCTGATGGCGTAAAGTAGTGCTCATAGCGAGGATGCTGACAGGACAAACGGACTCAGGATGAGGGTCAGGAGCGCCAGGAGGCGAAGACACAGGATTGTCAGGAAGACAAACGTCTGGAGACGTATATAAAAGGAAATGGAAACAACACGGAACGTTTCAGGCTAAAGGAAAGACAGGGTGTGTTGATGGCCGACACGGAATGTAGAACCCGTTAAGGGCTATGAGTAAAGAAAAAAGGCGACAGATGACTCTGTCGCCTTTTTTCTTTACTTGCTTTCTGCTAGATTCCGCCGCAAATGTATACTGAATAAAACGGCCAAAGACGAATTATTATGAAATCAACTTCTACACCACGCGGCAAAGGTCCCGCAAAAGCGCGCCGTAAAACACGCGAAGAGCTTAACCAGGAAGCTCGTGACCGTAAGCGTCAGAAAAAGCACCGTGGTCATACGGCGGGTAGCCGTGCGGCGGGCGGTGAAGGTGCTTCTGGCTCTAAGAATACGAACAAACAAAAAGATCCACGTATTGGCAGTAAAACCCCCATTCCATTGGGAGTGACTGAAAAAGTCACCAAACAGCACAAACCGAAGAGTGAGAAACCTATGCTTTCACCGCAGGCTGAGTTGGATTTACTGGAAACGGATGAGCGCCTGGATGCGCTGTTAGAACGTCTGGAAGCAGGCGAAACCCTCAGTGCAGAAGATCAGTCCTGGGTCGATGCCAAGCTGGACCGCATCGATGAACTGATGCAGAAGCTGGGTCTTTCTTATGATGACGATGAAGAAGAAGAGGACGAGAAGCAGGAAGATATGATGCGCCTGCTCAAAGGCGGCAACTAACGGGTTTACACCGTGGGCCTCCCCGTCCTGCTTATAACCCTTCCGGTTATATGTTATCTGGTGTGGTTATTCGTTAAACTACAGCGGTTGTCGCGGCGACAGAAGTGGCTGCGCAACCGGCTTATCACCCGTAGTGGAGGAAAGCCGGTACGCCGTACCCGCCAGCGACGCCATCGGAAGGAGTAAGCATGTCTGAACAGCTAATAGACTGGGATCTGGCCCTGATCCAGAAATATAATTATTCCGGGCCACGATATACGTCGTATCCCACCGCGCTGGAGTTTTCTGAAGACTTTGGCGAAGAGGCATTCCGGCACGCTGTGGCGCGTTATCCTGAGCGCCCGCTGTCTCTCTATGTGCACATCCCATTCTGCCATAAGCTCTGCTACTTTTGCGGTTGCAACAAGATTGTGACCCGTCAGCAGCATAAAGCCGATCAGTATCTCGATGTCTTAGAGCAGGAAATCGTGCACCGTGCGCCGCTTTTTTCCGGCCGCCACGTTAGCCAACTGCACTGGGGCGGCGGTACGCCAACCTATCTGAATAAAGCGCAAATCAGCCGCTTAATGACGTTGTTGCGCGAACATTTCCATTTTAATACGGATGCGGAAATCTCGATCGAGGTCGATCCCCGTGAGATTGAACTGGATGTGCTCGATCATTTACGCGCAGAAGGTTTTAACCGCCTGAGTATGGGGGTACAGGACTTCAACAAAGAGGTCCAGCGTCTGGTCAACCGTGAGCAAGACGAAGCGTTTATTTTTGCGCTGCTGAATCACGCGCGTGAGATCGGTTTTACCTCCACCAACATCGATCTGATTTACGGTTTACCGAAACAGACCCCAGAAAGTTTCGCATTCACCCTGAAACGCGTTGCGGAACTGAAACCTGACCGTCTCAGCGTCTTTAACTACGCGCATCTGCCGACCCTGTTTGCCGCGCAACGTAAAATTAAAGATGCCGATCTGCCCACTGCGCAGCAGAAACTGGATATTCTGCAGGAGACCATCTCTTCGTTAACCGAAACGGGTTATCAGTTTATTGGGATGGACCATTTTGCCCGTCCGGATGATGAGTTAGCCGTCGCGCAACGTGAAGGTGTACTGCACCGTAATTTCCAGGGCTATACCACCCAGGGCGATACCGACCTGCTGGGGATGGGCGTTTCCGCCATCAGTATGATTGGTGACTGCTACGCGCAAAACCAAAAGGAGCTGAAGCGCTATTATCAGCAGGTTGATGAGCAGGGAAATGCGCTGTGGCGCGGTATTGCATTGACCCAGGATGACTGTATTCGCCGGGATGTTATTAAGTCGCTGATTTGCAATTTCCGTCTGGATTACGCGACGATTGAGCAGCAATGGGTGTTGAATTTTGCAGACTACTTTGCTGAAGATCTGAGCCTGCTGGCACCACTGGCAAAAGATGGGCTGGTGGATGTGAATGAAAAAGGGATTCAGGTAACGGCAAAAGGGCGCTTGCTGATCCGTAACATTTGCATGTGCTTTGATGCGTATCTGCGCCGTAAAGCGCGGATGCAGCAGTTCTCACGTGTGATTTGATGCTGCCGGAGCGCCAGTACTTATCGGGCTTGTAAGCCCGTATAAGCGCTGGCCTCTTCGGTAATCAATCCGATCACTCCATCCCTAACTCTTTGAGTTTGCGTGTCAGGGTATTACGACCCCAACCGAGCAATCTTGCCGCTTCTTGTTTATGCCCCTGCGTATGACGTAATGCGGTCGTTAACAGTGTGCGTTCCATTTCTGGTTGCGCTTCCGAGAGCAGGTTTTGATGACCGGAACGCAGCGCCCGATCGGCCCACTGCGCCAACAGGGTGGCCCAACTGTCCGGTTGCATATGTGAAGGACTGTCCGGAACGGCGACGTCAAACAACTCGCTGGGGAGATCCTGAATTAACACTTCCTGTCCAGCGGCCATGACGGTGAGCCAACGGCAGGTGTTTTCCAACTGACGCACGTTACCCGGCCACGCCAGGCGTGTCAGGGCGGCTTCGGTTTCCGGGTGCAATTGTTTGGCTTCAACGCCTAATTCCTGTGCGGCCACTTGCAGAAAATGGCGCGCCAGACGGGGGATATCTTCCCGACGTTCACGCAGCGGCGGTAAATGAACGCGAATCACGTTCAGGCGATGGAACAAGTCTTCGCGAAATTTACCTTCCTGCACGCGTAATTCCAGGTTCTGGTGAGTAGCGGCGATAATACGCACATCCACTTTCACTGGCGCATATCCACCGACGCGATAAAACTGCCCGTCAGCGAGGACACGCAATAAGCGTGTTTGCACGTCCAGCGGCATGTCGCCAATTTCATCCAGAAACAGCGTCCCACCGTCAGCCTGTTCAAAACGTCCCTGGCGAATGGTATTCGCGCCAGTAAATGCCCCTTTTTCGTGGCCAAATAATTCAGATTCAATCAAATCCTTCGGAATGGCCGCCATATTAAGGGCAATAAACGGCGCTTTAACACGCGGGCTGTGGCGATGCAGCGCATGGGCAACCAACTCTTTGCCGGTGCCGGATTCGCCGTTGATCAACACGCTGATTGAAGATCGAGACAACCGACCAATAATGCGAAATACATCCTGCATAGCAGGAGCTTCACCAATGATATCGGTGGTCGGGCCGTTGTTCTGGATATTCCGGGGTTGTTGCTGTTCCTGATAATGGCTGATGGCGCGCTCAACCAGCGCGACCGCTTCGTCAATATCAAACGGTTTTGGCAGGTAATCAAATGCACCCTGCTGATAAGCACTGACCGCAGCGTCCAGATCGGAATGCGCCGTCATAATGATGACAGGCAGCATAGAGTGGCGTTGCTTAATCTGTTTTAACAACGCCAGACCGTCCATTCCCGGCATACGGATATCTGACAGCAGAACATCTGGCGTTTTGCTCGCCAGCGCGTCCAGTACTTCGTTACCGCTTTCAAACGTGGTGCAGTTCAGCCCTGCTCCGGCGAGCGCACGTTCAAGCACCCAACGGATGGAACTATCGTCATCGACTACCCAGACTATTCCTCGTTGCATAAACGTCACCTTTATTTCCTGATAGGCAGGTAAACCGAGAACTCGGTATGACCCGGCCAACTGGTAAATTCAATCTTGCCGGAATGTTGATCAATCAAGTTACGGGCGATGGACAGGCCCAGTCCGGTACCACCTTCGCGACCACTCACCATGGGGTAAAACAACGTGTCCTGCAAATGAGAAGGAATGCCCGGACCGTTGTCTTCTACGTCAATACGCGCTGCCAGGCGATAACGCATCCCGTGCAGGGTTAGCTGGAAAGCGGTGCGGGTACGCAGAATAATTTCTCCACCGTTCGGCCCCAGCGCCTGAAGGGCGTTACGCACGATATTCAACAGTACCTGCTCGATTTGGTCCGGATCGTGTGCAAGCTCAGGCAGACTCGGATCGTAATCACGAATCAGCGTCACGTTTTCTGGCAGCTCCATTGAAACCAGCGCCACCACACGTTCTGCAACCTTATGAATACTTTCGGTGATGTGCATGCCTGGTTGTTGCGGCCCCAACAGACGGTCAACCAGATTACGCAGCCTGTCCGCCTGCTCGATAATGACTTTGGTGTATTCCGTCAACGCCGGATCCGGAAGCGCCTTGCTCAGTAATTGCGCCGCGCCGCGTAAACCGCCAAGCGGATTTTTAATTTCATGTGCCAGACCACGCACCAGGTCGCGGGCAGCAATTTGTTGAGCATGCTGCAACTGTTCCTGGCTCAAACGGCGTTGGTTATCCATCGGCGCCATTTCCAGCAGGATAAGACCATCAGGCAGCCTTTGTGCGGTCACGGAGAGAATATGTGAGTGGCTATCTATCACCAGTGTGACTTCGTTGTCTGTAAAGCCCTGGCCTGCTTCTAAGCTTTCGCGCATCAGCGCAATGTTTAACGAAAAATAGCTCAACAATTCAGGAAGCGGCGAACCAAACAGTTTGCGGGAACTCTGGGCAAGCAACTGCTGCGCGGCGGGATTGGCGTAATGCACCGCCAGCTCGTCATCGACAAGTAAGATGCTATTGATTAAAGAATTAAGGATCTGCCCAGCATCGGGCAGCATGCCAGTTGCCATTCAGCAGTCTCCTGGAAAAGTGTGCACCAATTTAGTGCATTATAGCTTTTTACTGATAAAAAGCGCGTGAAGTCAGGGTGTTGGTGGAGAAAAAAGCCCATCCGGAGATGGGCTAAAAGTTTCCACGGCAACTAAAACATTAAACGCTGTAGTACAGTTCAAACTCTACCGGGTGTGGCGTCATGCGCACGCGGTCATCTTCTTCACGACGCAGCGCAATGTACGCATCGATCGCTTCGTCGGTGAACACGCCGCCTGCGGTCAGGAACTCGCGGTCCAGATCCAGTTCTTTCAGTGCTTCTTCCAGAGAGCCAGCAACCTGTGGGATCTCTTTCGCTTCTTCCGGCGGCAGGTCATACAGGTTTTTGTCCATTGCTTCGCCCGGGTGGATCTTGTTCTTAATGCCGTCAAGACCTGCCATCAGCAGGGCAGCAAAGCACAGGTACGGGTTAGCGGCCGGATCCGGGAAGCGCACTTCGATACGACGCGCTTTCGGAGAAGCAACCACTGGAATACGGATAGAGGCAGAGCGGTTACGGGCAGAGTAAGCCAGCATGACCGGTGCTTCATAACCCGGGACCAGACGCTTGTAGGAGTTGGTGGTCGGGTTTGCCAGGGCGTTGATCGCTTTAGCGTGTTTGATTACGCCGCCGATGTAGTACAGCGCCTGCTCAGACAGACCGGCATATTTGTCGCCAGAGAACAGGTTTACGCCGTTCTTGGACAGAGACATGTGGCAGTGCATACCGGAACCGTTATCGCCAAACATCGGTTTCGGCATAAAGGTTGCGGTTTTACCGAAGCGGTGAGCAACGTTGTGAACCACATATTTGTAGATCTGAATTTCGTCCGCTTTTTTGGTCATGGTGTTAAAGCGGGTGGCGATTTCGTTCTGACCAGCGGTTGCCACTTCGTGGTGGTGAGCTTCAACAACCAGACCCATCTCTTCCATGATCAGACACATGGTGGAACGAATGTCCTGAGAAGAGTCTACCGGAGGAACCGGGAAGTAGCCGCCTTTCACACCAGGGCGGTGACCTTTGTTACCACCTTCATATTTGGTGGAAGAGTTCCATGCACCTTCGATATCGTCGATTGCCACGTGGGAACCGGAGATAGATGCGCCGAAACGAATGTCATCAAACAGGAAGAATTCTGGCTCTGGCCCAAACAGAACGGTGTCTGCGATGCCGGTCGCGCGCAGATACTCTTCAGCGCGTTTGGCGATGGAGCGTGGGTCACGATCATAGCCCTGCAGCGTGCCAGGTTCCAGGATATCACAACGGATAATCAGAGTAGATTCTTCAAAGAACGGGTCAATGAGCGCAGTAGAAGCATCTGGCATCAGAACCATGTCTGATTCGTTAATGCCTTTCCAGCCACCAATAGAGGAGCCGTCAAACATTTTGCCTTCTTCGAAGAATTCGGCATTTACCTGATGAGCAGGAATCGTGACGTGCTGTTCTTTACCTTTAGTATCGGTGAAGCGCAAATCAACAAACTTCACTTCGTGTTCGTTCAGCATCGTCAAAACGTGTTCAGCGGACATACTTACTCTCCCGGATTGGTCATTGTCGTCGTGGTAACGAGGTCTTCAATTCTGCAAAAATTGGCCGTGTCGCCGTAAAAAATATAAAGCGAAATCTGTGCCAACTTTTAAATTGCCCCTAAAAGGCGTTATCATGCGCACCATCGTGCAAAAGGGCTGCACCATGGTGAGCACGCTGCACCAATATAGTGCTTCAATGTGAACATTAAGCACCATGTTGGTGCAATGAGCAATGAGTAACCCTTTTAACGCTCCGTGAAAGCGATCACAAAGAGACTCTGCAAAACTTGTTTGCGGAGGATGTTTGTGATCCTGTTTTGTAGTGCGATTAATCCGTGTACAATAACGCGCTATTCCTAATGCCCGAGGCAAAGTTGTGATCGAAAATTTGCGTAACATCGCCATCATCGCGCACGTTGACCATGGTAAAACTACCCTGGTTGATAAGCTGCTGCAGCAATCCGGTACGTTTGATGCGCGTGCCGAAACCCAAGAGCGTGTGATGGACTCCAACGATTTGGAGAAAGAGCGTGGGATTACCATCCTCGCGAAAAACACCGCTATCAAATGGAATGATTACCGTATCAACATCGTTGATACCCCAGGGCACGCCGACTTCGGTGGTGAAGTTGAACGTGTAATGTCCATGGTAGACTCAGTGCTGCTGGTGGTGGATGCATTTGACGGCCCAATGCCGCAGACGCGCTTCGTGACCAAAAAAGCCTTTGCCCATGGCCTGAAACCAATTGTTGTTATCAACAAAGTCGACCGCCCTGGCGCGCGTCCTGACTGGGTTGTTGACCAGGTCTTTGACCTGTTCGTTAACCTTGACGCGACCGACGAACAGCTGGATTTCCCGATCATTTACGCTTCGGCGTTGAATGGTATCGCGGGTCTGGATCACGAAGATATGGCGGAAGACATGACCCCGCTGTACCAGGCAATCATTGACCACGTACCGGCACCGAACGTTGACCTTGATGGTCCGTTGCAGATGCAGATCTCCCAGCTGGACTACAACAACTACGTTGGCGTTATCGGTATCGGCCGTATCAAGCGCGGTAAAGTTAAACCGAACCAGCAGATCACTATCATTGATAGCGCAGGCAAAACCCGCAACGGTAAAGTCGGTAAAGTTCTGACTCATCTGGGTCTGGAGCGTATCGAAAGCACCGTTGCAGAAGCAGGCGATATCATTGCAATCACCGGTCTGGGTGAGCTGAACATCTCCGACACCATCTGCGATCCGCAGAACGTGGAAGCGCTGCCAGCGCTGTCTGTTGATGAACCGACCGTGACCATGTTCTTCTGCGTAAACACCTCTCCGTTCTGTGGTAAAGAAGGTAAGTACGTTACCTCTCGTCAGATCCTTGACCGCCTGAACAAAGAGCTGGTGCACAACGTGGCACTGCGCGTTGAAGAAACCGAAGATGCGGATGCGTTCCGTGTTTCTGGTCGTGGCGAACTGCACCTGTCTGTTCTGATCGAAAACATGCGTCGTGAAGGTTTCGAAATGGCGGTTTCCCGTCCGAAAGTTATCTTCCGCGAAATCGACGGCCGCAAACAAGAGCCGTTCGAAAACGTTACGCTGGACGTCGAAGAGCAACACCAGGGTTCTGTAATGCAGGCACTGGGTGAGCGTAAAGGCGACCTGAAAAACATGAATCCAGATGGTAAAGGCCGCGTACGTCTCGACTACGTGATCCCAAGCCGTGGTCTGATCGGCTTCCGTTCAGAATTCATGACCATGACTTCCGGTACCGGTCTGCTGTACTCCACCTTCAGCCATTACGACGATGTTCGTGCGGGCGATGTGGGTCAGCGTCAGAACGGCGTACTGATCTCCAACGGTCAGGGTAAAGCGGTTGCGTTCGCACTGTTCAGCCTGCAGGATCGCGGTAAGCTGTTCCTCGGTCACGGTGCAGAAGTTTACGAAGGTCAGATCATCGGTATTCACAGCCGTTCTAACGACCTGACTGTAAACTGCCTGACCGGTAAGAAACTGACCAACATGCGCGCGTCCGGTACTGACGAAGCCACGGTTCTGGTTCCGCCGGTGAAGATGACTCTGGAGCAAGCTCTGGAATTCATCGATGACGACGAACTGGTAGAAGTTACCCCAACCTCTATCCGTATTCGTAAACGTCACCTGACGGAAAACGATCGTCGCCGTGCAATGCGTGGTGCGAAAGAAGAGTAATTAACGCCTCTTCCTACGATAAGACCCTGCCTTCGTGGCGGGGTTTTTTTTGGATCTTACTGGCCGTACAGTGACCTCACCTATGCTGTTCCCCCTGTATCCCTTCACTGACTAAACTTCCATACCCTCGTCTTAAGAGAGCTTTGTCACATTTATCTTCAAAGCCTGTCGGCGCTGTTTGCTTTCTTTTTTAGCGTCAGCGTATGATGCCTTCACTGGTTTAAACCAAATGGGTTAAACAATGACGAGCAATCAGTCAACCGTTGAAAATGCGAAAGAGAAGCTGGACCGTTGGTTAAAAGATGGGATCACCACGTCGGGTGGAAAGCTGCCTTCTGAGCGGGAATTAGGCGAGCTGCTGGGTATTAAGCGTATGACGCTACGCCAGGCGCTGTTAAATCTTGAGGCTGAATCCAAAATATTCCGTAAGGATCGTAAAGGATGGTTCGTTACCCAGCCACGCTTCAATTACAGCCCAGAATTATCGGCGAGCTTTCAGCGTGCCGCACTTGAGCAGGGCAGGGAACCGTCATGGGGATTTACTGAAAAAAGCCGTATTTCCGATTTTCCAGAGATGGTTGCTCCGTTGACAGCCGTCACCGCATCCGACGAGCTGTATCGGGTGACGGGCTGGGGAGCGCTGGAAGGGCATAAAGTTTTCTACCATGAAACGTTTATTAATCCCGTTGTGGCTCCAGGTTTTATTGATCAGCTTGAAAACCAATCTTTTTCTACCGTATGGGAACAAGTCTATAAAAAAGAAACGGTGGTAAAGAAGCTGGTTTTCAAACCGGTTCGCATGCCTGGCGATATCAGTAAATTTATTGGCGGCTCCGCCGGGATGCCTGCCATTCTTATTGAAAAGCACCGGGCTGACCGCGATGGAAATATCGTACAAATAGACATTGAATACTGGCGATTTGAGGCAGTTGATCTCTTTATTAACTTGTAGGTGTATTATGGTCACAATGGATAATGCAGAAAAAATTCTGGCGCGTGTAGACAACCTTCCCCTTTATCTTCATGCATATGCTTATCATCTGAATATGCGACTCGAGCGAATTTTACCCAATGATTTATTGGATATCGCGCATGAGAACCAGCTACGTGGTGTAAAAATTCATGTTCTTGATGGGGAGCGCTATTCACTCGAAAACATGAAGGACAGCGAACTTTCTGCTTTTGGTGATAAAGCACGTCAGCTGAATCTTGATATTCATATTGAGACCAGTGCCTCTGATAAAAATGCCATTGATCAGGCTACCGCAATTGCATTAAAAACAGGTGCGTCATCCGTCCGCTTTTATCCGCGCTATGAAGGTAATCTGCAGGAAGTCATGTCGATTATTGCCAACGATATTACCTATATTCGTGACACTTATCAGAACAGCGGCTTAACCTTCACACTTGAACAGCATGAAGATCTGAAAGGCCATGAACTGGCTTCATTAATTAAGCAAAGTGGAATGGAGTCGCTCTCTCTGTTGTTTGACTTTGCCAACATGATTAACGCGAATGAGCATCCCCTCGAAGCACTGGACACAATGGCACCGTATATTACTCAGGTGCACATTAAAGATGCGTTGATCGTTAATGAAGAAGGCGGACTGGGTCATAAAGCGTGTATCTCTGGTCAGGGTGATATGCCGTTCAAGGCATTGCTAACAAAACTGATCTGTTTAGGTGATGAAAAACCTCAGGTTATGGCTTATGGGCTGGAAGAAGAAGTTGATTATTATGCCCCGGCATTTCGTTTCGAAAATGAAGGCGACAACCCCTGGATCCCTTGGCGTCAAATGAGTGAAACACCACTGCCTGAAGCTAATGCTCTGGAAGAACGCCTAATAAAAGAAAAAGAAGATGCGATTAACCAGATAAAATTTGTGCGCAGTGTACTGCAACAAATCAAAAAAGAGGCGGTTGATATTCTAAATACGTAATGCTGTTTTAATTTCTCTTATGTGCATGGAAAACCATTCCTGGAGAATGGTCAGGTTGTTATTGCCTTTAGAAACAATAAATTTAGTCATACTTTAGGGGATGTTATGCTCACCAAAAAGAAATGGGCGCTATTTAGCCTGTTAACGCTGTGTGGCGGTACAATTTATAAATTGCCGTCATTAAAAGATGCGTTTTATATACCAATGCAGGAATACTTTCATTTGACCAATGGTCAAATTGGTAATGCGATGTCGGTGAACTCATTCGTTACGACAGTGGGTTTTTTCTTGTCTATCTATTTTGCCGACAAGTTGCCACGTAAATACACCATGTCGTTTTCGCTGATTGCCACAGGGTTGTTAGGGGTCTATCTGACGACAATGCCAGGCTATTGGGGAATACTCTTTGTATGGGCGCTGTTTGGCGTTACCTGCGACATGATGAACTGGCCAGTACTATTAAAATCGGTGAGCCGGTTGGGTAATAGTGAACAGCAAGGACGTTTGTTTGGCTTCTTCGAAACCGGTCGCGGAATCGTTGATACTATTGTGGCGTTTTCTGCTCTGGCTGTATTTGCCTGGTTTGGTAGTGGCTTACTGGGCTTCAAAGCCGGTATCTGGTTCTATTCAATCATTGTCATTGCGGTTGGGGTAATCATCTTCTTTGTTCTGAACGATAAAGAGGATGCGCCTGCGGTCAATGTCAGCGATACCGAAGACACGAAAAAAAGCCCAGGTATGGCGTCGGTACTGAAGGATAAAACGATTTGGCTAATCGCCTTCAACGTCTTCTTTGTCTATGCCGTCTACTGTGGTTTAACGTTCTTCATTCCGTTCCTGAAGAATATTTATATGCTGCCAGTAGCGCTGGTGGGGGCTTACGGCATCATCAACCAATATTGCCTGAAAATGATTGGTGGTCCGGTTGGCGGTATGATTTCAGATAAGATTCTGAAATCACCCAGTAAATACTTATGTTATACCTTCATGATCAGCACGGTCGCACTGGTGCTTCTCATTATGCTGCCTCATGAAAGTATGCCAGTTTATTTAGGAATGGCGTGTACGTTAGGATTTGGCGCGATCGTATTTACGCAGCGTGCTGTTTTCTTCGCACCGATTGGCGAAGCGAAAATTGCGGAAAACCATACCGGTGCCGCGATGGCGCTGGGCAGCTTTATTGGTTACGCACCTGCCATGTTCTGTTTCAGTCTCTATGGCTACATCCTGGATTTAAACCCAGGTATGGTGGGGTATAAGATTGTCTTCGGCATTATGGCTTGCTTCGCGTTCTGCGGTGCCATTGTGTCGGTGATGCTGGTTAAACGCATTAGCCAGCGTAAGAAAGAGATGCAGACTGCCGAGGCTTGATGCCTTCTCAGTAATAAGCATGTAAAAAAAGCCGCTGATTATCAGCGGCTTTTTTATTTATCTTTTACGATACTCATCAAAGAAT
>NZ_JANEWG010000067.1 GCF_028069725.1 Citrobacter sp. Awk 4 | reverse complement strand
GTTTTATGATTGCGTGTTTTGGTAAATTTTTATAATTTTTTTTGATAGCAACCGTTCATCGATGGCCAACTCAGGGATCTCGCAGGATGCTTGCAATGCAGAAATTAACCAGTGATAGAGGAGGTTATGGAATCGAAACAAATACATCATCGTCGCCCGGTCGCTCAACGCTGGCCGGGCGACACGCGGCATTTTACAGACCGGATACACATGTTGTGTTATCCGGTCCCGATGCCTTCAAAGAGCCTTACCCCAGGATTTCACGTACAAACGCTTCGATCGCTTTGTCCTGGCCGTTTTCGAAAAGACACTGCTGGAAACGCGGACCTGACACTGCGGTTTTCACCAGCTCAGGATCAATGGCACGCAAAGTATCCAGATAGTTCTCTTTTACCACGGCCGCTTTCACCTGGTTCAGGATACCTGCGTTTCGTACCTGCGGCTCTTTACGCTCCGGCGGATAGCCTTCCCCTTTACGACCCGTGAACGCTTTTTCAAAGATGAAACGAACATTCAATTCAGCACCCCAGCCAAAACCTTTTGCGAAAGGCAGAGAAAGCGCATTGCCGTTGTTGATCTGGGCAAACAGAAACGCATCAGCCGGATCTATGCAGTATCCACAAATTACGCCCGGATGGATGTTCAGGGACATCAGCGCCCCCTGGCCCGTACCACAACCGGTCACCACAAAATCGACCGCTTTAGCATTGAGCAGAATACTGGCCATAATGCCAAGATGAATATAGGTCAGATGATGGTCATTCTCATCGCTCATGCCCACGTTAAAGACAGGAAATCCCTTCTCATCCGCAACGGCTTTAAGCTCGTGATGAATGATGGCATTTTTGCTTGCCTGGCTATTTTCCATCATCAGTGCAATTTTCATACTGTCTCTCCTGGATGCGTCGCGAAAATCCCGACGGGATTCTTTGAAATTGGCGTCACATTACTACGCGGCAAACGTATTTTCAAATTTAATGAAAGATGGTTTTAAAAGCCGAAAACAGCTTCACATTTTTTCTGCCAGTGGAGCATTTTTTGCACATTGCCCCGGTCGTTGCCATTAAACATGGGTGATCCTCAGGCTATTCAAGCCATTGGACGTAAGATGTATCAGGTAGGATAGCGTATCACCGAATTTTCAGAGCGATATCATGAAGAGCCTTTTTCTTGCCCTCTCGCTGCTGGTGCTGGCGGGATGCACCATCACCCGACAAGCAAACGTCAGCGAAGTCAACACAATCAGTGGGATTGTTCGCCTCACTTACAATCAGGCGATGCTGCAAACGGCACGTACTGATGACTATGTCGCTAAAGGTACTGCCACGCGTGAATGCCAGCAAATGGGCTACGCTAACGCCGTCGGATTCGGCCAGCCAGTATCCACCTGCAGTGTTTATGCGGGTTCTTTGTGTCTGAATACGAAAATAACCTTATCGTATCAGTGCCAGGGCGTGGCACTCCCTCCTGCGACACCTGCCTATTATTAAACACCGAGGTCAGTTTATTAATGGCTGGCCTTTTATTATTTCGACATGTCAGTGTTTTTAATTTAATAGCGTTAATGCGTTTTATTCCCATTCGTATTTTTAATAATTGACTTTATTATTTTACCTTTTGCAAATAATTAAATAACAAATTATAGTGGCGCCACAGCGACATATCATTAACATTTGTGGAGCAGAACAATGCTGAAAACAGAAATGATCGAAAAACTGAATGAACAGATGAACCTCGAATTATATTCGTCTCTGCTCTATCAGCAAATGAGTGCGTGGTGCAGCTATAACAGCTTTGAAGGTGCCGCCGCGTTCCTGCGCCGTCACGCCCAGGAAGAGATGACGCATATGCAGCGTCTGTTTGACTATCTGACCGATACCGGCAGTCTACCGCGTATTAATACCGTCGCGTCTCCTTTCGCTGAATATACGTCACTGGATGAACTGTTCCGTGTCACGTACGAACACGAGCAATTGATCACCCAGAAAATTAACGAACTGGCACACGCGGCGATGACCAATCAGGATTATCCTACCTTTAACTTCTTGCAGTGGTACGTGGCTGAACAGCATGAAGAAGAGAAGTTATTTAAATCGGTCATTGATAAATTAACGCTGGCAGGTAAAAGCGGTGAAGGCCTGTACTTCATCGACAAAGAACTGTCGACGCTGGATACACAGAATTAATTTCTCTCCGGTGAAGCGGGTATTCTGCCCACTTCACCGGGCTCTCTTAATGACGGCAAATCTTGCTTTCGTGCGTAGTAAAACCGTCATCCTTCGCAATAAATTTCCCTTTCGCCGCCAGAAAAGCCACCAGCTCTGCCGCCGTCATCTCTGTCGCTGAACAGGTATGAAAACGCGCCTGCGCGCCAAATCGCGAAACGATCGCTGCCTCAAGACTGGCATGGGTGTATTGCTCGCCTGAAGCAATCATCATGTTAAGCACGTCGTGGCCGTGAATAGAATCCATACATCCTCCTCAGTAAAGCGCCTAGCCTAAGATGAAGCTGCGTTTTCTGCTTTGCGCTAAAGCAGGTTTACATCTTTCGACGTCCGGGATGAGGCGGTTCCTCCCATACTTATAAAAAACGTAAACATAAATTAACACTCATTGTAACGACGATTTGACGAAAATAGCGTAATGCCTTACCCTGCGCCGCAGATACCACTATTGATTATCTCTGGGACAGAGGAAAGCGTGAAGAATAGAACTCTGGGAAGTGTTTTTATCGTGGCGGGAACCACCATCGGCGCAGGTATGCTGGCCATGCCGTTGGCGGCGGCAGGTGTAGGTTTCAGCGTCACGCTGGCGTTACTGATTGGGTTGTGGGCGCTGATGTGTTACACCGCGCTATTACTTCTCGAGGTGTATCAACATGTTCCGGCAGATACGGGGCTGGGTACGCTGGCAAAACGGTATCTGGGACGCTACGGTCAATGGGTGACCGGTTTTAGCATGATGTTTTTAATGTATGCCCTGACCGCAGCCTACATTAGCGGTGCCGGTGAGTTGCTCGCCTCCAGTATCAACGACTGGACAGGCACTGAAATGTCGCCAACCGCTGGCGTACTGCTGTTCACCTTTGTTGCCGGTGGCGTGGTCTGCGTGGGAACGTCGCTTGTCGATCTGTTCAACCGTTTTCTGTTCAGCGCCAAGATTATCTTTCTGGTAGTGATGCTGGCTCTGCTGATGCCGCACATTCACAAAGTCAATCTTCTCACCCTGCCGTTACAGCAAGGGCTTGCATGGTCCGCCATTCCGGTGATTTTCACCTCGTTTGGTTTTCACGGTAGCGTACCCAGTATTGTCAGCTATATGGGCGGCAATATTCGCAAATTACGCTGGGTGTTTATCACCGGCAGCGCAATCCCGCTGATCGCCTATATCTTCTGGCAGCTTGCGACCCTCGGCAGTATCGACTCCTCTACATTTATGGGGCTACTGGCCGATCATGCCGGGCTAAACGGTTTACTTCAGGCATTACGGGAAGTGGTTGCTTCACCTCACGTTGAGCTGGCGGTACACCTGTTCGCCGATCTGGCGTTGGCGACCTCGTTCCTCGGCGTGGCGCTGGGGTTATTTGATTATCTGGCAGATCTGTTCCAGCGCCGCAATACCGCTGCCGGACGTCTGCAAACTGGCGCAATTACCTTTTTGCCGCCGCTGGCGTTCGCCCTCTTCTATCCGCGCGGATTTGTCATGGCACTGGGTTATGCCGGCGTGGCGCTGGCGGTTCTGGCGTTGCTGATCCCCTCTTTGCTGGCATGGCAAAGTCGAAAGCATAATCCTCAGGCGGGATACCGTGTTAAAGGCGGTTCAGTGGCGTTAGGTCTGGTGTTTCTTTGCGGGATTGTGGTAATCGGGGTTCAGTTCTCTATCGCGGCGGGACTGCTCCCCGAACCAGGATAAGCGGTGCAGTGGCGCTTAAACTGCGGTTTAAGCGCCATCTGACTTTAACGTACTATCAGTGCAGGCAGCACTGCTTATATTTTTTACCGCTGCCGCAAGGACAGGGATCGTTACGCCCCACTTTCGCTTCCGCTTTGACAGGCACCTGCACCGGAGTTTCTTGCGGATGCGCCATCCACCAGGCATGAAGATCCAGCGCCGCCATCCGGATAGCCTCGACGCTTTCTTCAAATGCCTCTGGCGTCATCTTCTCTACCACGTCAAAGTTCTCTTCCGTACCGTGCAACGCAATTGCCTCCAGCGCTGGTTTCAGCGAGTCTGGCAATGCGGACCAGTCAGAAAGCGCCACACCGCGCATATACCCAAAACACCACTCTTCGACAATCGTCAGCTCATGGCCATCAATTTCGCGCAGGCCAAATAAAGGTTCAAACTGCTCCGGAAACTCGTTCAGTCTGTCGGCGGTATCCGCCATATGCTGGAACGCAAGATTCATAAAGCGCGTCATCTCTTTTTCCGATGACCAGCGCGGCACATATTGCGGCCCGCCCCATACTGCCACCAGCCACTGCTCCGGCTCAATCTCACGCGGAGAACTGAGTACTGCCGTCAGCAGACCATCCAGCTCTGACACATCCAGAATCGCATGATCGGTGTTGTACTTCGTCAGTACATCATCCAGCCACTCCAGTTCGCTTTCGTTCAATGGTCCCGTTTTCATAACGCTCATCCTCAGTGAAATACGCTTGCCAACGGTCATCTTACAGGGTGGACGGGGATTTTTCTAAACAAAACGGGGAGTTCAGAAGCCCGGCCTTCCTGAGCCTTGCGCATCGTTCAAGTGATCCTCTCCGCATTTTTGCACCGACAAGGTGCGCAGCCTGACTTTTCTGCAGCTATGTTTAAGATTCTGGACGGTTTGGATACCACGCATCCCAGTCTGCCACGTGAAGGCAACCTCCTCCTTAGATAACGATTGACACTGACCTGATGAAATTGCGACGTCGTATTTCACATCGCATTGCTACGTCTGTCAGAAAACAATGTCGATATTTATCAACCTGGCGGAGTTTTTGCTTAAAAAAAGACAGCCGTACGCGGCCCGCTTGATAACGCAATAAATGACGAAGTTTATGATTTTCCCCGCGCCTCCCGGCGCCTGGTATTGAACAGTACTGAGGAATATCCAAATGTCTATTAAAATGATTAAGTTACCGCTGCAGATTGCCGTTATGGGGTGTTTAAGTACCGCATTTTATGCACAGGCAGATATCACGATTGGCGTGGCCGGGCCGTTTACCGGTCCCAATGCTACGTATGGGGCGCAATACTGGAAAGGGGCAACGCAGGCGGCGGCGGATATCAATGCGGCAGGCGGTATTAAAGGTGAGAAAATCGTGCTGGTGCAGGGTGACGATGCCTGTGAACCAAAGCAAGCCGTTGCGGTGGCCAACCGCCTGGTCGATGAATCCAAAGTCTCTGCCGTGGTTGGCCATTTCTGTTCGTCTTCTACCATGCCAGCTTCTGAAGTTTATGATGAAGCGGGTGTATTGACGATAACCCCAGGGTCAACTAACCCACTGATTACCGAACGCGGAATGAAAGACATGCTTCGCATGTGTGGTCGTGACGATCAGCAAGGCGTCACGGCGGCAAACTACATGCTGGATGTGCTGAAAGCGAAAAAGATCGCCATCATTCACGACAAAGATACCTACGGTCAGGGCTTAGCCGACGCGACGAAAGCCGCCCTGCAAAAACGGGGCACCAAAGAAGTTCTGTATGAGGGACTGTCGCGCGGCGAAAAAGATTTCAATGCCCTGGTGACCAAAATCGGTGCGCTGAAACCAGACGTTGTCTACTTTGGCGGTTGCCATCCGGAAGCGGGCCCGTTGGTGCGTCAAATGCGGGAGCAAGGCGTACAGGCTAAATTCTTCTCCGGTGACTGTGTGGTGACGGAGGAGATGGTGACGGCTGCCGGTGGCGCGCAGTATACCAATGGCGTGTTGATGACCTTTGGTAAAGATCCTCGCACCATTGCGGAAGGCAAATCGGTCATTGAGAAATTCCGCGCCAGCGGTTTTGAACCGGAAGGCTACACCCTGTACGCCTATGCCTCAATTCAGGCCATTGCTGCTGCCTACGGCGCCGCAGGTAAAGACAACGCCAAAGCGGGCGAATGGCTGAAATCACACTCCGTTGACACGGTGATGGGTCCCAAATCCTGGGACGAGAAAGGTGACCTGAAAGTGTCTGATTACGTGGTTTATCAGTGGGACGACAAAGGCAAGTACCACCAACTCTGATACCGTCACTCCCCTCTCGGGTGAGGTATTGCAACCCTGAAGGCAACCGGATTGTGCTATCCGGTTGCCTTACCACTGGCGGGAATTTCAAATGGATGCTTTCTTCTTACAACAGATGATCAACGGTCTGACGTTGGGAGCGGTGTATGGCCTGATTGCCATCGGTTACACCATGGTCTACGGCATCATCGGCATGATCAATTTCGCGCATGGCGAAGTTTACATGATCTCCGCGTACCTCTGTGCTATTGGCCTGGGACTGCTCTCCTTCTTTGGCATTCACTCTTTCCCCCTGCTGATTTTTGGCACCCTGATCTTCACCATCGTGATCACGGGGGTCTACGGCTGGGTCATCGAACGTATTGCCTATCGGCCACTGCGAAATTCAACCCGTCTGGCGCCACTCATCTCAGCCATCGGTATGTCGCTCATTCTGCAAAACTACGTGCAAATCAGCCAGGGTCCCAACCAGCAAGGCATCCCGACACTGATGAGCGGCGTGCTGCGTTTCAATGTCGACGATGGCGTGGTGCAAATCACCTGGACCAAAATTTTTATTCTGCTGGCGGCGTTTGTCGGTATGGCGGTCCTGACCTGGGTTATCCAATACACGCGGCTGGGGCGAATTTGTCGCGCGACGCAGCAGGACAGGCGTATGGCCTCCATTCTGGGCATCAACACTGACCGGGTTATCTCGCTGGTGTTTGTGATGGGTGCGTCGATGGCGGGGTTAGCGGGCGTTCTGGTGACCATGAACTACGGTACGTTTGACTTTTATGCTGGCTTTATCATCGGCATCAAAGCATTTACTGCCGCGGTACTGGGCGGGATTGGTTCACTTCCCGGCGCCATGCTTGGCGGCCTGTTACTCGGTATTGCGGAGGCGCAATTCGCCGGGCTTGTTAACTCCGATTATAAGGATGTTTTCTCCTTTGCTTTATTGGTGGTCATCCTGATCTTCCGCCCGCAGGGGCTGTTGGGACGTCCAATGGTCGTGAAGGTGTGAGGGCAATACGATGACAGAGATGACAGAGGCCGTCGTGAAATCAGAACTGGATCTTAAAAAATGCCTGCTCGACACCGTATTAGCCGGACTGTGCGCGCTGATTGTGTTTGGTCCTATCGTGGGGATTATTTTAAAGGGCTACAGTTTCACGCTTGCTCCCTCCCGCGTGGCGTGGCTGGTGGCAGTCGTCATGGCAGGACGCTTTCTCGTCAGTCTGGCCCTGCAAACCCAGATCGGGCAGAAGTTTGCCAGTCGGTTTGAAGGTGCTGACGACGGGGTGTACGTCCGCCCGGCGGGTTACAGCTCCCGTATGCGTTGGATAATTCCGGGCTTGATGCTACTGGCCATCGCCTTCCCCTTTGTGGCGACTAAGTATCTGCTGACGGTGGCGATTCTGGGGCTTATCTACGTGCTGCTGGGGCTGGGCCTGAACATTGTGGTCGGGCTCGCCGGATTACTGGATTTGGGTTACGTGGCCTTTTACGCCATCGGCGCGTATGGGCTGGCGCTGGGATATCAGTATCTGGGGCTCGGTTTTTGGGTCATGTTGCCAATTGGTGCCATTATGGCGGCGCTGGCAGGCGCACTGCTGGGGTTTCCGGTATTGCGGATGCACGGGGATTATCTGGCGATTGTCACGCTGGGATTTGGTGAAATTATCCGTCTGATCCTGAACAACTGGCTAAGTTTTACCGGCGGGCCAAATGGCGTGTCAGTGCCTTCCCCCACGCTTTTTGGTCTGGAGTTTGGCCGACGGGCAAAAGATGGCGGCGTGCCGTTTCATGAGTTTTTCGGTCTGACGTATAACCCTAACCTGAAGTTTATTTTTATCTACACGGTACTGGTTCTGGTGGTGTTGCTGGTGTTGTTCATCAAACATCGCTTAACCAAAATGCCCATTGGCCGCGCCTGGGAAGCCCTTCGTGAAGATGAGGTTGCCTGTCGCTCTCTGGGTTTAAACCATGTCTTAGTCAAGCTTTCCGCCTTTATGATGGGGGCATCGACAGCGGGGATTGCCGGTGTCTTTTTCGCGACCTATCAAGGGTTTGTTAATCCTACCTCGTTCACCTTCTTCGAATCTGCGCTCATTCTCGCCATCGTCGTACTCGGCGGGATGGGTTCCACACTCGGGGTGGTGCTGGCAGCCTTTGTTCTGACCGTGGCCCCTGAGTTACTCCGGGATTTTGCCGAATACCGGGTACTGCTGTTTGGCGTCTTAATGGTGTTAATGATGATCTGGCGTCCCCGTGGTCTGGTCCGCACCAGTCGCACCGGTTTCGCTATTCGCAAAGGGGTCGCGCCATGACTGACAGCATATTACGCGTTGAAAATCTGATGATGCACTTTGGCGGGATAAAAGCGCTGAACGATGTCAATCTGGAGGTTGCCAGGGGTTCAATAACAGCGTTGATTGGTCCAAACGGTGCCGGTAAGACCACGGTGTTCAACTGCCTGACCGGATTTTATCAGGCCTCCGGCGGCGCGATTGTGTTTAACACGCGCGCTAAAACCACCGATGTGATTCAGGTGTTAGGGCAAAAAATCCACGCCACTGATTTTCTCAATCCAGGCCGCCTGGCTTCACGCGTCTACTACAAAATGTTCGGCGGTACGCATCTGGTCAACCGTGCCGGACTGGCGCGAACCTTCCAGAATATCCGCCTGTTTCGCGAAATGTCGGTGATCGAGAATCTACTGGTAGCCCAGCACAGGCAGGCGAACCGCAACCTGATTGCCGGCATTTTTAACACTCCGGCGTATCAAAAAGCCGAAAATCAGGCGCTCGACCGCGCCTTTTACTGGCTGGAGGTGGTGAACCTTGTGGATTGCGCAAACCGCCTGGCCGGAACCCTCTCTTATGGTCAACAGCGCAGACTGGAGATTGCCCGCGCCATGTGTACGGGTCCAGAGATGATTTGCCTCGACGAACCGGCTGCCGGACTCAACCCGGTCGAAACCGAGGCGCTTAGCAGCATTGTGCGCATCCTGCGTGAACGGCATGGCGTTACCGTATTGTTGATCGAACATGATATGCACATGGTTATGGAGATTTCCGACCACGTTATCGTACTTGATCATGGCGATGTGATTGCCCGGGGGGCGCCAGAGGAGATTCAGCACAACGTCAGCGTGATTGCTGCCTATCTGGGGACCGATGAAGAGGAGCTTGCCGGATGAGTCAGCCATTGCTGGAGTTTCGTCATGTGGACGTTTTTTATGGCCCGATTCAGGCGCTGAAAGCGATTTCGCTGACGGTGAATGAAGGAGAAACCGTCTCGTTGATCGGCGCCAACGGTGCCGGAAAATCGACCTTGCTGATGTCCATTTTTGGGCAACCGCGTATCGCGCGCGGGCAAATTTTTTACCGTAATGACGATATCAGCCATAAATCCACCCATTTTATTGCCACTAACGGGATAGCCCAGGTTCCGGAAGGACGGCGAATCTTCCCGGACATGACGGTCGAAGAAAATATCCTGATGGGGAGTATCCCTATCGGCAACCGTTACCATAAAGAGGATAAAGCACGGATGTATCACCTCTTTCCCATCCTTGAAGAACGACGCAATCAGCGCGCCATGACCCTCTCAGGAGGAGAGCAACAGATGCTGGCGATTGCCCGCGCTCTGATGAGTCGCCCCAAATTATTGCTGTTGGATGAACCGAGTCTGGGGTTAGCGCCGCTGGTGGTGAAACAAATTTTCCAGACTCTGCGCGAGTTAACGCGGGCCGGGATGACGCTTTTTTTAGTTGAACAAAACGCAAATCACGCGCTTAAACTGTCGGATCGCGCATATGTCATGGTCAATGGTGAAATTCGCCTTAGCGGCAGTGGTCAGGAACTGTTAGTCGACCCCGAAGTACGAAAAGCGTATTTGGGCGGTGCATAGTGATTTCGAAGCGGAATAACAATAGCCGCTGACAAAAGCGGCTATTGTTTTATTATTTACGCAAAGGTCATCATATTACTTGCATTAAGGCTTTCATGTATCCCATTGCGTAAGCCATTCCTGAATGCCATGGCGCAGGACAAGTCATTTGTGGCGAATGATCCGGAATTAATACGCCATCAAAATTATTTTCTTTCAGTATCCGTAATACCTTCGCCATATCAATATCCCCTTCGTCGATAAAGGTTTCATGATAATAAGGAACCTTCCCTTTTACGTTACGGAAATGCATATACGCAATGGAGTCCTGACGCGCATACTGTTCTACCGCCTCGTAAACATCACCCTCTGACATTTCTGCAATGGTGCCCAGACAAAACTCAAGCGCATTAGAGGAGCTGGGAACCAGATCCAGCAAGTCTTGATAGAGATGCGGTTGGTTAACCAGTCTCGGTTGTCCACGTACGAATTCAAGCGGCGGATCATCAGGATGCGCGGCCAGCCTTACTCCGGCTTCTTCTGCCACCGGCACAATCTCTTTCAGGAACGCTTCCAGCCGTTGCCAGAGCTGCTCTTTGGTGACTGGCGGTCTGATACCCTCCGCATCTTCATCCACCACCATATTCCACGCCATACTGGCCGGTAACGGACTTTCGGTTTGCTCGTTTACGCCGTTTAACCCGACCGTTTTGGCGCCGCCTCGCGCTTTATTTTCCTGAATTCTTCCGGCGACGCCCGCAAGACTAAAGTTATAACCGAAGACAGGAATACCCGCAGCGCCGACATTACGGATGATTTGTTTTACCGTCTCGATTTGTTCTGCTTTCCGGGGACCGTCAAATAAGATGTCATCCCAGTGACAAGGGTCGAAATTTTCAATAGCAAAAAAGGTTAAATCGAATTTCGCCATTCTGGCGCGAATATCTAACAATTCTTCTATCGTCCAGACATCTGCCTGTGCCGTTCCCCAACCGCCGGTATCACCGACCGGCTGATCGCTACGGGAAAAACGCGCATTCTGGTGAAAATAATCAACCATATGAACGACAATATGCGTCGCACCACATTGTCTGGCAAAGGCAAAATGCTCGTCATCCAGCATGTGGCGGTACAGTCCAAAGCCTAATTTCATGTTCTGAATCTCCGGTGGAAAGAAATTATCATTCTTGTCTGATTACATCGGCAACATTTTCGCGCTGCATCGGAATAGGTTTAACAAAGACAGCAACGGCAAGTGCGCCAAGTACGGCAATACCACCCGCAATAAAGAACGCCGCATTATAAGCCCCTGTCCATTGAATAATGTAACCCGTCACAATCGGTCCTAATATTCCGGCAATATTCGCGGTGGCATGAACCATACCGCCCACGGATCCCATATTCTGGCGTGCGACGGTGTCTTGCAAAATAGCCCAATACGTTGTTGCGGATAAATAGAGGAAGAAAATGCCACATGCCATAAGGGATACTGCCCCTGCGGCACTGGAAACATTACCAACGCACATGACAAAAATCGCCGAAGCCCCCAGGCACGTAACGAGCACTATTTTACGGGAAAACAGAGGACGCCCGGTTTTACGCAGTACGTAATCACACAGGAACCCGCCCGCCGCCATCCCGACAGAACCCAGCAGCCACGGAATCACACTCACAATACTCATATCCTTCAGGCTGAGATGTTGTGAGTTTGACAAATAACTTGGGAACCATGAGAGAAAGAAAAAGAGAATGTAGTTCAGGCCAAAAAAGGCAAATGCCGTTGCCAGTATCGTAGGCTGCTTGATATAAAAAGAGAGCGGCATGGATACTTTTTCAATCTCTTGATTATTGTCGCTTTGCTCCTGCTGTCCTTCCTGAATTAACGCTAATTCCTCACGGCTAATTGTTTTGTGTTCTTCCGGCTTGTCCTTCGCGATTTTTATCCAAAACAGCAACCAAACAACACCCAAACATGCAATCGCAACAAACGCCATTCGCCAGCCGATAATCAGCACCAGCGACCCCATGATAGGTCCTGCCAGCGCGCCGCCCAGCGGGTTTCCGGCAGTGGCGACGCCGATGGCGCTGGCGACTTCGCGGCGAGGAAACCAGTTATTGACGATCTTATTTAAGGTCGATGCAAAAGGCCCTTCCCCGGCGCCAAACAACACCCTGATAATGAGCATTGAGGCAAATCCGACGGCGACGCCAATCAATCCACAGAAGAATGACCAAAATGCCATGCTGACGGCGAAGACCATTTTGGGTCCAAAACGGTCAGAAGCATAACCGCCAACAAAGTTAAAAAGCGCATAGCCAATAGAAAAACTACTAAAAATTATGCCTAACTCACCTGGCGTTAGTTGCAAGTCGTTAGCAAACATGGGGGCTGCGATAGCAAAGGCAGAGCGATCCATGTAATTGATCGCCCCACCCAGCGAGAGTAGGAAAACAATACTCCATCGTTTACTTTTGAGCATACTGATGTCCTCATATCATCAAGACTGAAGGGTTTTTACATCACACCAAAGCGATTCCATGCTTCAACAGCACCCATGCCACAACGAATGGCATCGCGAACTTTGTTTTCCGTCACGCCTTTTTCTAACGCCAGACCAATAACCTCTTGCTCAACCCGCCTCGGGATCACCAGAACGCCCTCTTCATCTGCCACAATAAGATCGCCCGGCGTTATCATCACGCCATCAATGGTTACCGGAACCCCATAATCGAGAACTTTTCCACGAACCTTTTGATCCTGAGAGTAAGAACCCAGAGAAAAGACAGGGAAATTGAGTTCAAGGATTTCGTGCTTATCCCGTGAATAGCCGTTAAGAACCGCCCCTGCCGCGTTGAGATGAACCGCACGAGTCGACATCAATCCCCCCCACAATGCATACGTTGGGGACGAACCGCTGGCAATATATACCTCGTTTTCTTTCAGGCTATCCAGCGCCTCAAACATCACGCCAAACGCTTTATCTCCGAGAGGTCCGTTAGAATGCGAACCGGGAAACGTCGGGTAATCCGCCTCCAGTACCGGCATCGCTCGCCCGGCGATGCGCATCTGTTTTTCCAGTGGCTGCAACCGTGGGTTGAGGAATTGATTCTGTAAACCAATGGCGTCCATGACATCACCCAGCAGTGCGGTACTGAGATTGTTCTTTATCTTTTCAAATAATTGCCTTTCTTCTGAGTGCATAATTCATTCCTGTGTGGTTAAATTAAAACAACCTTACTGTCTACCTGTAGGACAGGTTAGCCAGGATGAAGTGATCAGAAAACACCCAGATCGTCATGATGTGACAAACTCAGCAAAAATTTACACTGGCATGTTGTTGGTAATAGTGAAGATGAGTCGATAACATATGCAGAATTTCACCCCGAACATCCGGTCCCAGATGGATACGGAACGACCGCTTACGAAGAGAGGGAGAGTTGTCGCATGAATATGAATAAACCCATCATTGAGAAAAGCACGCTCTCCGAACAGGTCCGTAACTACATCCTCAATGTGATTACGACGCAAAAGCTTGAACCCGGCGCCAGAGTGCCCAGTGAAAAACAGCTGACAGAAACGCTGGGGGTCAGTCGCGGTGTGGTTCGGGAGGCATTTCAGGCATTATCGATTCTTGGCATTCTTGACATCAGCAGCGGTAAATATCCCCGCGTACAATCACTGAATTCTGCGGCGCTGGAAACGATTTTCAACTATTCAGTCGTGACGCAACAGATTTCAGCAAGCCAGATACTTTCACTGCGCAGTACTCTTGAAGTTCACTGTGTCGTACTGGCAGCGCAGAACGGCACAGAAGAGGATTTTTCTCGCTTACGCGTAGAGATGGATAAGATCAGTGAAGTCTTCGGCGATCACCAGTCATTTATTTATCATGATGCACGCTTTCACATGATTTTGGCTGAGGCATCCGGCAACCCTCTCTACGCCCTCCTCCTACAGGCGCTTCGGGTGCCTCTCGAAAAATCCATCTCGGCGGGTCTGCAGGCTCACGATATCAATGACCGCCGCCAGCAAATTATTGATGCGCATCAGGCCATTCTGGAGAAAGTGTGTCAGAGAGATGCCGAAGGTGCCGCCCAGGCGATGCAAAAACATTTCTCCTCTGCGATTAACGCGTTGATTATTGAAAATTAATCCTGCACATGGCGGTCTGGCACCGCCTTCAGCCCCCCCCTGTACACACTCAACGTTTTCTGTTTTCGGGAACGTAAGCGCATCTCACTTCATCTAATGGTCAGAAGTGAAAAAAATCTGTCTTCCTGACAGATTCGATTAGCGATCCGTCAATACCGGAGAGATTGCCTTACGCCCCGGGCAATGACGAGCCAGACCTATCCTCTGCGTCTCTGGAGAAAACTCATGCTCAATTACGCCATCCTCGTTTTTGCCATCGGCGCACTCGGTGGTCTGGTGCTGGCCGCACATGTGCTACGCAATAAATTCGCCCCCTGGTTACTGTCGCTTTTACATGCCGGGTTAGGCGCGACAGGGCTGATTTTGCTGATCCTGATGTTGATTCAGGGCAATGCGCCACAGCAAGTTCTCATCGCCTTCGTATTACTGCTGGTGGCAGCGTTGGGGGGATTCTTTCTGGCTTCGTTCCATGTGCGCAAGACGTTACCGCCGAAAGCCATCGTGGCCGTTCATGCCAGCGTCGCCGTCGTCGGCTTTCTTACGCTGGTTAGCGTGTTTCTGTGATGTCCCGTCATCCGCTGCACCCGGCGCTGGTCCATTTTCCCATCGCCTGCTGGTCACTGGCTGTTGCCGCCGATGTCGCCGGGTTGTGGTGGGGTGAGACAGCCTGGCGTTGGTCTGGTGGACTGCTCGCCGTTGGCTGTTTTATGGCGTTAATCGCTATGATTGCGGGCATGTTCGAACTGTCTCGCGTGCCTGAGGGCGCGCCGATGCGAATGGTCTGGTGGCATATGGGGCTGATGTGCATCGCTTTCGCGCTCTTTTGTACCCGTCTGCTGACGGGGTTTGAGAATATGCACCTGCAAGAGCCGGACACACTATCTTTATTGTTAGATGCCGCAGGATTTATTTGCCTGACGGCTGGAGGCTGGCTTGGTGGAACGCTCGTCTATCATCATGGCGTAGGGCGTTCCCGTGATCAGAGTCCTCCTCCATCCGCAAAATAATAACGGGATCATTATCCCTAAGTTCGACGCTGACGTGCTGAGAGACCGTGTTTTGTTCAGGGTAAAAAAACACCGGCCTCAGCGTAATACCGGAGTTTGATCATGGTCGAATATCACGTTCATCTGACTGCATGCCGCCAGATAGCCAAAGGCACGATGGCCTTCCACTTCGAAAAACCCGTCGGGTTCAGCCACAAACCGGGGCAAGCCATCATGCTCATTTTGCCGGGGCATCAAACTGACTCCCGGTCATCGGATACCCGCCACACCTTTTCCATTGTCACAGCACCCGAGGAGGACGAACTGGTGGTCGCCACGCGCATCAGCGAGAGCGTTTTTAAACGTGCGTTGTGTGCCTTGCCCATTGGGACTGAAGTTCAGATCAACGGTCCTTTTGGATCATTCACCTTACCCAAAAATACAGAACGTGCAGGCGTTCTCATTGCCGGGGGGATCGGGATCACTCCCTTTATGAGCATGTTGCGCCACGCAGCCAAACAGCTGACGCCGCAGTCGTTGATCCTGCTGTATAGCAACCATCATCCCGAAGAGGCGGCCTTTCTGGAGGAATTACAGCAGCTTGAGCAGCAAAATCAGCGATTTCAGTTAATCGCGACCATGACGGATATGGCGCATTCGACCCAACCGTGGGATGGCGCGACCCGGAACATCGACACTGACTGGATTAAGCAGATTGTCACCGGACTGGATAACCCGGTTTTCTACGTTTCCGGCCCACCCGCCCTGGTTGAGGCGATGCGTCAAACGCTCACAATGTCTGGCATCGATGAGGACAGCGTGCGCAGTGAAACGTTTTACGGTTACTAACGCGGTATCCACTGTCGCTGTGAAAAACACCTCCCGAACCCAGGAGACGCTATGCTGAATCCACAATCTCTGTCATCTGACCCGATCCCGGCCCATTCCCCCGATCCTTTTCTCGTCTCACGCGCCGCGTTGGGGGATGCGTCGGCATTTACGGAAATCATGCGCCGCCACAACCGGCTCCTGTTTCGGACCGCTCGCAGTATTTTGAAGAACGACGCGGAGGCCGAAGATGCGCTTCAGGAGGCCTATCTGAGCGCCTGGCGCGCATTGAAGGGATTTCGTTCTGAGTCCACGCTTTCAACCTGGCTGGTGCGTATTGTGGTGAATGAATCATTGGGGCGTCTGAGGCGCAAAACAGCTGCCATTATTCCTCTGGATTCTGCCATGAATGCCATTGACGCCGACATCCAGACATCGTTAAGCGACAATCCTGAACATCACCCGGAATATGCTGCGATGCAAACCCAAATGCGCCAACTTCTGGAAGCCCGTATCGATTTACTGCCAGAGGCTTTTCGTACGGTCTTCATGCTTCGGGCAGTTGAGGAAATGAGCGTGGAACAGATTTCTCAAGCGCTGGATATCCCTGAAGCAACCGTGCGAACCCGCTTCTTTCGCGCCCGCAGCATGCTCCGCGAGGGACTCGCCAGCCAAATGGATATCGCACTGAACGACACTTTCTCGTTCGATGGCGCACGCTGTGATCGGATTGTTGCCGGTGTACTGGAAAGAGCAAATGCCGAAGGGTTCTTAAACCCAAAAACAGAGTAACGTAATGTCAAAAACGGGTAATACGATCATGTATTATCCGTTGTCGACACCATACATTTCGACGTTTGTGCCTAATTTTCGGGCCAACCCCTTTGCGCCATCACGCATCACGGTATGGTGATTCCAGCGAAAAACGGGAGCCGCCAGGGGCGCGAGATAGTTCATCCACCGGGTGTTGGTTCGTATATTCCAGTCGTACCTGACAATCGTTTCCTTCCCATCACCTGAAAATGACCATACCCCCCGACCTTCCACTTCTCCGCTGGCTTCCCCTTCCAGCAGATAAAAAGGGGTGATATTCAGGACATGGATGTCAAAGGTTATTCGATACGGTAAAGCCCCTTTCCAGGTATAACGATGCAACGCCCCGATCCCCTGAATATCCCCTTTTTCGATTTCGGTGATCTGCTCCAGGCTTGCCCACCACTCAGGCCAGTGGTCAGGATGAGAGAGCACCTCCCACACCTCCTGTACAGAGGCCGCAACCCGCCAGGTGGTGGTAAACCGGTATTCAGCCATAAACCTAAACTCCCATTACGGTGTGAAAAAATCAGTGGGGAACTGAATGTTAATCACCATGGCATCCATCAGGACAGTTTCCAGCCATTTTCCCTGCCGGTCGTAGCTGACAACTTTCGCCGGCAGTCTATGAGCGTTATCTAACCAAACCTCATACCGATTAACGTCATCGACACTCACTCCTTCAGGCCCCGTCACGGACAGATGTGATGTGGAGCGTCCCGCCAGCGTCTCTTCACCAACAGTTACGGTTGTCCCATCTTGCTGTAACCGGCGAATATTGCTCAGCAATACGCCGATATCTGATTGATCCACCCGATGACCGTGATCGTCTTGTATCAATGAATCTGTCGGGGAAAGGTTCAACACCGGAAACATCCCCAATCCAAAGGGCCATAACTTCACTTTACGACTGACAGGGCTATAAATCAGAACCGCGCCAGAGTGTGGCTGGGTGAAATCCATCCTCACAAATCCCGGTTTACGGTAGCTATAACGAATGATTTTGCTTTCACCCTGAGGTGACGAGGAGCGCAACAGCACCTGATAAGATTGAAGATGTTGAAATTGTTGCTGAGAAAGACCAACAGGATTTGCCGTCTTTTCGCTTTGCGAAAACGCCGATGCCACAGCGAAATTTTCCGCCGCAGGCGTCATACCGCTAAAGAGGAGTAATGCCGCGCACATTATCGCCAAAGAGATGAAGTCGCTAATGATCGTCTCCTGCCTTAAGAGGGTCAGCAAACAGGAACCATCACCTGCTGTCATTTGTCAGTATAGTGCTTATTTGAACCGCCCAGGCGGGTGTCACGCTTGCAAAAAGCTATACTTTATTAACCACACTTTAAATGGGGATTAATCATGAAACTGCTACGGGCGTCTTCATCCATCGCCCTGGCGCTACTTCTGATGGCTTCCTCTTATGTCGCAGCCAGCGCCCTGCAGCACCAGGTCGAAAGGGAGCGAGAATTACGCATCGCGGTGATTAGCGGTAATGGTCTAAACACCCTGGGGGGTGACGTTGGATTTTCGCTTAACGCCCAAAACCGGAGGATTCGACCCTTTGGTACTCACCACGTCGTCATCGTTGATCCCGTCATCATTGATAGCTTCGGCATGCGCAGCGGAAATCCGGCCCGCGATGGTTTTATCGGCAACCCGGCTCGTGATGGATTTATGAATAATCCTGCGCGAAACGGATTTATGAATAATCCCGCACGTGGAGGGTTTATGACAAACGCCCCAATTCGCAGATAACCGCAACGTCGTGGTTTATTGCGTTGGTGAGCGAAATCCCACAAATATTACCGTTAGGGTAACCCGGCAAAATAACGATTTAATAAATGCCACAGATAATTTGCTGCCGGCGTCATGCGATGGTCAGAACAACGCAATAAATGACACAGGCTTTCGCGAGCAATACGATGATCAACAGGGACAGCCACCAATTGCTCGCGAGATTGAATATTTTTCAATGTTTGCGGAGTCATAAAGGCAACGCCTTGTCCGGTCTGGCATAAGGCTATCGCGCTGGTAAACAGATTACAGCGGTATGCGGGCGTAAAAATAAGGCCTTCATTTTTAAAAATGGCGTTCAAATAGCGCTGTATGCCAAAATCTTCGCTCATGACAATTAAGCGGTGGCGCGTTAGTTCTTCGGCGGTGACTGCGGATAAAGAGGCGACAGGATGTTCAGGAGGGACAATGGCGCAAATCGGTCCACGCCGAAAGCTGTTACACTTCAAATCCGCTGGCGTGGACGGTCCGAAACTCACCGACATATCCACCTCCCCCTTAGCCAATAGCGTGAGGGTGGTTTGCATATCACCAGACTGAATGTTGACGAACACAGCTGGATACGCCAGAGAAAATTCGCTGATGACATGTCTGACCACCTCTTCCACCATGCCCTGGCCAATGCGTAAGTTCACCGTTCCACCGCGCATATGGCGCAAATCCTGCAACTGACGTTCGAGTTGTTTGCGCCGTTGCGCCGTCAGCGCATAATCTTCTGCCAGCAATTTCCCGACATCCGTGAGTACCACATTGCGACCACGTCGTTCGAGTAACGGCAGTTGTAACGTTCTTTCCAGTTCTGATAACTGACGGCTCACGACCGACGGATTAATACCCAACGCATCGGCTGCGCGTCGAATACCGCCATGTACGCCAACTTCATACAAATACCCGATGGATTTTTCTGGATAGGTGGAGAACGTCATATTTTTGGCTTATTCGTTGCTCTCAGGGCAACAATAATAATCATCACTGCTCATTTTTTACAATGCCAATTCTGCGCATACTGCCTGTGACAACCAAGACAGACGGGAAAATACATGAAAAATATAAAAACGTACCTCGAACAACACGCATCCGACATCCTGAATGATATTAAACGGTTAGTACTGGCAGAATCGCCCTCACATGATAAAACCGCAGTGGATGCATGTGGTCGGGTGCTGGAGGACATTTTTCTGCAACGTTTAGGCGTACAGGCGGAAATCGATGAACAAGCGCACTACGGCAACCACCGTAAATTCACTGTCGGTAGTGATGGGCCGCAAACAACGTTGATCGGTCACTTCGATACGGTATGGGACAAGGGGGTGCTGGCTCTTCGCGAGGAAGACGGTAAGTTATATGGGCCGGGTATTCTGGACATGAAATCCGGGCTGGTGCAGGCCATCTGGGCAGTGCGCGCATTGCAACAGCTCAACGTGCTGGGACACCAACGTATCGTCTTCCTGTGCAACAGTGACGAAGAACTAGGCAGCCCGAGCTCGCGGGCATGGATTGAAACACATGCATGCGGATCCGCACAGGTCTTCGTCGTTGAACCTGCCGTAGCAGGCAGCGGCGCGCTTAAGGTCGCGCGAAAAGGTTCAGGCCACTATGAAATAACCATCCACGGGCTGGCGGCGCATGCCGGGAATAACCCCGAAGAAGGCGCCAGCGCAATACAAGAGATGGCGCAGCACATTATCTACCTGCATAGTCTCAATTCACCTGATCGCGGAACGACAGTCAACGTAGGTATCGCCAACGGCGGCAACCGTTTCAATGTGGTGGCTGATCACGCGTATCTTGGCATAGATACCCGAGTCACTTCGCAGGAAGAAGCCGCGAGAATTCATGAAGCCATTTGCCAATTGCGCTCCTGCGATCCGCGCATTACGCTGCAAATTCACGGTGAACAGGGACGCCCACCGATGCGGCAAACAGTCGCATCACGCACGTTATTGACACGGGCGCAGCAAGTGGCGGAAGCATTAGGCTTCACCGTGGCTGGCGAAAGCGTTGGCGGCGGCAGCGACGGTAATTTTACTGCCGCGCTCGGTTTACCCACGCTGGATGGTCTTGGCGCGACCGGCTCCGGGATCCATGCCAAACATGAACATATCAACATCGCGGATGTACCACTACGCGCGGCATTAGTGGCGGGGCTCATTGCTGAAGGGGGAAACCATGACGCAATCCCACGTTGAATCATACGCACCCCAGGTATCCTTACAGGATAAAGGGCAAAGTCCCTATCTGTTACTGTTTATTATCCTGGTACTCGCCGCCATCGCGACCTGGATTATTCCTGCTGGCGTTTATGATTATGAAACGCGCGACGGCATCAAGTTTGCGGTGAAAGGCAGCCTGCATGCCGTTGCGCAAAATGGTGTCTATCCACTGGAAATCTTCACTGCGATTGCCAAAGGCATGGTGAAACAGGCGTCGATCATCTTTCTGATTTTGTTTACAGGTGGGGTGTTGGCCGTTATCGAAAAAACCGGCGCCATTACTACCGCGTTGAATGCTTTATCGCACAGCACGAAGCTCAGCGACAAATGGCTGGTGTTGATCTTTGCCGCCATTTTCGGCCTACTCGGTACCACTGGCGTCGTGGTGAATGCCGTGGTCGCGTTTGTGCCCATTGGGTTGCTGATCGCGCGTTCAATGGGATTACCGCCAATACTGGGGGCATCACTGGTCTATCTGACCTGTGCTGCGGGATTTAATGTGGCGATCCTCAATCCTGCGACGACGGGACTCACACAGCATCTTGCACAGTTACCGCTCTTTTCCGGCATGCTGTTGCGTAGCATAACCTGCCTGTTGTTTATCATTACTGCTGCCGCCTATTTGATCTGGTCAATACGCCGTAGCCGACAGCAGGGCTTTTTGCGTCCCACTCTGGATGTTTCAGGCCACCAAGTGTCGAACGTGACGGGGCGTCATAAGTGGATCTTAGCCGCCACCGTGCTGTCACTGATTCTGTTTATCGTCGGTACAATACAATTCCATTGGGGCACCAATGAGATGTCAGCGATGTTTATCCTGCTGACGATCATTGTCGGAATCATTGGCCGCCTGTCCGGATCGGATATTGCCAATACCTTTCTAACGGGCTGTTCAAAGCTGGTAAAAGGTGCGTTTATCGTCGGTATGGCGGCAGCTATTTCACTGGTATTGCAGCAAGGTAAAGTGCTGGATCCGATTGTTGGGGGGCTATCCGATTTGCTGGAATCGGTGCCAATACACGCGGCGACCCTCGGTATGTTTATCAGTGCGGCGCTAATTCATTTTGGTATTTCTTCGGGTTCCGGTGAATCGGCACTGTTGATCCCGATCTTCTCTCCGCTTGGCGATAACCTTGGTCTGACGCGCCAGGTCATGGTTCAGGCGGTATTGCTCGGTGAAGGTATTGTCAACTGTATGAACCCTACCTCCGGTGTCCTGATGGCAGTATTAGCCACCGCAGGAGTGCCTTATGGTAAATGGTTGCGTTTTGTGGCTCCGGTGATAGCCGTCTGGTTTGTTATTTGCGTCATCATGCTGCTGATCGGCGTGGCAATTAACTGGGGACCGTTTTAAACCGACAGAAATAGGACACGATGGTCATCGCCATCGTGTCCTTGAAGTGCACTATTCGCAACACGCTCTCAACCCCGGTTAAGCCGATAACGGTTTGTTTTAACGGAATATACGGGAACAGGGCTGACACCACACAGCGTTACAAAGCATGATTCTGATCTTAGTCGTTGGGGATGGTCTCCGGCTGTGATCAGCAACGGTGAAGCGCTTTCGTATCCAATGGCATTGCGTTTAATCAACTCAGGCGCCAGCTCATCAACAATTGCCGCAACCATGACCTCCAGATCAGCGATTTCGTCGTGCAGATATCGCTGTTTTGCGGCCAGTTTTTAACACCCGAATATAATACAAATACCAAATCGTTCTTTTTAGACATGTTCAGTTCATTAAAAATGCATATTTAATGAATGGTTTCAGATACAGTGATATACAGAA
>NZ_JANEWG010000066.1 GCF_028069725.1 Citrobacter sp. Awk 4 | reverse complement strand
AAAGAAAAAGTCTGGAATTGAACCAAAGGTTTTTTTTCCGCCATTAATTATTGTTGGAATACTATGTTGGTTAACCGTTCGCGATCTGGATGCGGCAAATGTCGTTATTAATGCCGTATTTAGTTACGTCACAAATGTCTGGGGTTGGGCATTCGAATGGTACATGATCGTTATGCTTTTTGGTTGGTGCTGGTTGGTTTTCGGCCCCTATGCCAAAAAGAAATTAGGTGATGAAGCACCTGAATTCAGCACTCCCAGCTGGATTTTTATGATGTTTGCCTCCTGTACCTCAGCCGCCGTCTTGTTCTGGGGTTCCATTGAGATTTACTACTACATCTCGACACCGCCATTTGCCCTTGCACCTAATTCCACGGGTGCGAAAGAACTGGGCCTGGCATACAGCCTGTTCCACTGGGGACCGTTACCGTGGGCAACCTATAGCTTCCTCTCCGTTGCATTCGCTTACTTCTTCTTTGTTCGTAAGATGGATGTGATTCGTCCCAGCTCAACGCTGGTGCCGCTGGTCGGAGAGAAACACGCAAAAGGCTTGTTCGGGACCATCGTCGATAACTTCTATCTGGTGGCGCTGATCTTTGCGATGGGTACCAGTCTGGGGCTGGCGACACCGCTGGTCACTGAGTGTATGCAGTGGTTGTTTGGCATTCCGCATACGCTGCAACTGGACGCCATCATCATCACCTGCTGGATCATCCTGAATGCGATTTGCGTCGCGTGCGGCCTGCAAAAAGGGGTGAAGATCGCCAGTGATATTCGCAGCTATTTGAGCTTCCTGATGCTGGGCTGGGTGTTTATTGTCTGCGGCGCCAGCTTCGTCATGAACTACTTCACCGATTCCGTCGGCATGTTGCTGATGTATCTCCCACGTATGCTGTTTTATACCGATGCCATCGGCAAAGGCGGCTTCCCGCAAGGCTGGACTGTCTTCTACTGGGCATGGTGGGTTATTTATGCCATCCAGATGAGTATCTTCCTCGCCCGTATTTCCCGTGGACGTACCGTACGTGAATTGTGCTTCGGGATGGTGATTGGTCTGACCGCATCCACCTGGATCCTGTGGACCGTTCTCGGCAGTAACACCCTGCTGCTGATGGACAAAAACATTATCAACATTCCGCAGGTGATCGAACAACACGGTGTGGCGCGCGCCATCATCGAAACCTGGGCCGCGCTGCCGCTCAGTACCGCCACGATGTGGGGATTCTTCATCCTCTGCTTTATCGCCACGGTAACTCTGATTAACGCCTGTTCTTACACCCTGGCAATGTCGACCTGCCGCGAAGTACGCGACGGCGAAGAACCGCCACTGTTGGTTCGCATCGGTTGGTCAGTGCTGGTAGGCGTTATCGGGATTGTACTGCTGGCGCTAGGTGGGCTGAAACCGATTCAAACCGCCATTATCGCCGGCGGCTGTCCGTTGTTCTTCGTCAATATCATGGTGACGCTGTCCTTTATTAAAGACGCCAAAGTGCACTGGAAAGACAAGTAACTTTAACCCCAATATATCAAGAGGTTGGAAGATGGATTTTAATTTAAATGACGAGCAGGAACTGTTTGTCGCCGGTATTCGTGAACTGATGGCCAGTGAAAACTGGGAAGCGTATTTTGCCGAGTGCGATCGCGACAGCGTCTATCCAGAACGTTTTGTCAAAGCACTGGCGGATATGGGCATTGATAGCCTGCTGATCCCGGAAGAACACGGTGGACTGGAAGCCGGTTTTGTCACCGTCGCGGCGGTCTGGATGGAACTGGGACGCCTGGGCGCGCCAACGTATGTGCTGTACCAGCTTCCAGGCGGGTTTAACACCTTCCTGCGTGAAGGAACCCAGGAGCAGATCGACAAGATCATGGCTTTCCAGGGGACCGGGAAGCAAATGTGGAACTCCGCCATCACAGAACCGGGAGCGGGATCAGATGTTGGTAGTTTAAAAACTACTTATACGCGTAAAAATGGTAAGGTTTATCTTAACGGCAGTAAGTGCTTTATCACCAGTAGCGCCTATACCCCTTACATCGTGGTAATGGCACGAGATGCCGCCTCTCCGGACAAACCGGTTTATACCGAATGGTTTGTCGATATGAGCAAAGCGGGCATCAAAGTGAACAAACTTGAGAAGCTCGGTCTGCGCATGGACAGCTGCTGCGAAATCAACTTTGACGACGTCGAACTGGATGAGAAAGACATGTTCGGTCGTGAAGGTAACGGCTTTAACCGCGTAAAAGAAGAGTTCGACCACGAACGTTTCCTGGTGGCCTTAACCAACTACGGTACTGCGATGTGCGCCTTTGAAGATGCCGCGCGCTATGCGAATCAGCGCGTGCAGTTTGGCGAAACTATCGGTCGCTTCCAGTTGATTCAGGAAAAATTCGCTCACATGGCGATTAAATTAAACTCCATGAAAAACATGCTGTTGGAAGCAGCGTGGAAGAGCGATAACGGCACCATTACTTCCGGTGATGCTGCAATGTGTAAGTACTTCTGCGCCAATGCTGCGTTTGAAGTTGTGGACAGTGCTATGCAGGTGTTGGGCGGCGTGGGGATTGCGGGCAACCACCGTATCACACGTTTCTGGCGTGACCTGCGCGTTGACCGCGTTTCCGGCGGCTCTGACGAAATGCAGATCCTGACACTGGGTCGTGCAGTACTGAAACAGTACCGATAGAACGGCACAACCTGTAGGCCGGATGGCGACGCGAGCGTCTTATCCGGCCTACATGGACACCCATAAATGCCAGGAGAAAAATTATGAATCATTTACCGATGCCCACCTTTGGGCCACTGACCGGGTTGAGGGTTGTCTTCTCCGGGATTGAAATCGCCGGACCGTTCGCCGGGCAAATGTTTGCCGAGTGGGGCGCTGAAGTCATCTGGATTGAAAACGTGGCCTGGGCCGATACAATCCGCGTTCAGCCTAACTATCCGCAACTTTCGCGTCGCAATCTGCACGCGCTCTCCCTGAACATTTTCAAAGATGAAGGCCGGGAAGCGTTTCTTAAGCTTATGGAAACCACCGATATCTTCATCGAAGCCAGTAAAGGCCCGGCATTTGCCCGTCGGGGGATCACCGATGAAGTGCTCTGGGAGCATAACCCGAAGCTGGTTATCGCCCATCTTTCCGGTTTTGGTCAATACGGTACCGAGGAGTACACCAATCTCCCGGCGTACAACACCATCGCCCAGGCATTCAGCGGCTACCTGATTCAAAACGGCGACGTTGATCAACCGATGCCTGCCTTCCCTTATACGGCAGACTATTTTTCTGGCATGACCGCAACCACCTCTGCGCTGGCGGCCCTGTACAGAGTACGTGAAACCGGTAAAGGCGAAAGTATTGATATCGCGATGTACGAAGTCATGCTGCGCATGGGGCAGTACTTCATGATGGATCACTTCAACGGCGGCGAAATTTGCCCGCGAATGACCAAAGGCAAAGACCCCTACTACGCCGGGTGTGGACTCTATAAATGTGCAGACGGCTATATCGTCATGGAGCTGGTCGGCATTACCCAAATTAACGAATGCTTTAAAGATATTGGTCTCGCGCACATTCTGGGCACGCCAGAAGTCCCGGAAGGCACGCAGTTGATTCACCGCGTCGAGTGTCCGTATGGACCTTTAGTCGAAGAAAAACTGGATGCCTGGCTGGCAACACACACCATCGCTGAGGTGCAGGCTCGTTTTGCCGAATTGAATATCGCCTGTGCAAAAGTACTGACTATCCCGGAACTGGAAGGCAACCCGCAATATGTTGCCCGTGAATCCATCACGCAGTGGCAAACGATAGACGGTCGCACCTGTAAAGGGCCGAACGTGATGCCGAAATTCAAAAACAATCCTGGAAAAATCTGGCGAGGCATGCCTTCACACGGCATGGATACCGCCGCCATTCTTAAAAATATCGGTTATAGCGAAGCAGACATTAATGAGCTGGTCGGCAAAGGCCTGGCCAAAGTTGAGAACTAAACGCGGTCGCGCTGGCTGGCTTTGCCAGTTAGCGCCATCACGGTGAAAAACGGATAGAGGTGCAATGGATATCGTTGGCGGACAAAACTTACGTCAGATGTGGGACGACCTTGCGGACGTCTATGATGATAAAATGGCGCTCATTTTCGAGTCCAGCGAAGGCGTCGTACAGCAATTCAGCTATACCTCGCTGAATGAGGAAATCAACCGTACAGCAAACCTGTTCCATTCGTTAGGTATTCGAAAAGGCGATAAGGTTGCACTCCATCTGGATAACTGTCCGGAATTTATCTTCTGCTGGTTCGGGCTGGCAAAAATCGGGGCTGTCATGGTGCCCATCAATGCCCGACTGCTGCGGGAAGAAAGCACCTGGATTTTGCAAAGTAGCCAGGCGCAGCTGTTAGTCACCAGCAGCCAGTTCTATCCGATGTACCAACAAATTCAGCAGGATGAGGACAATCCGCTTACCCGTATATGCCTTATCGGTCAGGACATTCCAAAGGTAGATGACCTTATCAACTTTACTCAGTTGAGAAAGCAGCAATCCACCACGCTTCGGTATGCCCCACCACTCAGTACCGACGATACCGCCGAAATTCTGTTCACCTCTGGCACCACGTCACGCCCTAAAGGGGTGGTCATCACTCACTATAATTTACGCTTCGCAGGCTACTACTCCTCCTGGCAGTGCGCCTTGCGCGAGGATGATATCTACCTGACGGTCATGCCTGCTTTTCACATCGACTGTCAGTGTACGGCGGCAATGGCTGCATTCTCGGTGGGCAGTACCTTTGTCTTGCTCGAGAAATACAGCGCCCGCGCGTTTTGGGAACAGGTACGAAAATACCGCGCCACCGTCACCGAATGCATCCCGATGATGATCCGCACACTGATGGTGCAACCCGAATCTCCGCAAGACCGGCAGCATCACCTGCGCGAAGTGATGTTCTACCTCAACCTGTCGGTACAGGAAAAAGATGACTTTATTGCGCGCTTCGGCGTCAGGCTGCTGACTTCCTACGGAATGACGGAGACCATCGTTGGGATCATTGGCGACAGACCGGGAGACAAACGACGCTGGCCCTCTATCGGGCGAGTTGGTTTTTGCTATGAAGCCGAAATTCGTGATGAGAACAACCTGCCTCTTCCCCCGGGTGTGACAGGTGAAATCTGTATCAAAGGCATCCCGGGGAAAACCATTTTCAAAGAGTATTACGACCGCCCGGATGCGACCGCAAAAGCGCTGGAGCCTGACGGCTGGTTGCATACAGGTGACTCAGGCTACCGGGACGAAGAAGGTTTTTTCTATTTTGTCGACCGGCGCTGCAACATGATCAAGCGCGGAGGGGAAAACGTCTCCTGCGTTGAACTGGAAAATATTATTTCTGCACACCCGAAAATTCAGGACATCGTTGTCGTTGGAATTAAAGATTCTATTCGCGATGAAGCCATTAAAGCCTTTGTGGTGCTGAATGAAGGAGAAACGTTAAGCGAAGATGAATTTTTCAGTTTTTGCGAATTGAATATGGCGAAATTTAAAGTTCCCTCTTTTATGGAGATACGAACTGATTTGCCACGAAATTGTTCAGGAAAAATAATCAAAAAAAATCTGAAATAACGCACACGGTGGGGAAATAGCCCGCCAAAAACAAATATCACGACGAAATGGATGCAGCGCTTTTGCAGGTTCTGTGCTGTCTCTGTAACGGAATAAAAATAATTAAGGAGTGAAGATATGAGTGAATCATTACGTCTGACCCGCAACGGCCCTATTCTGGAAATTACCCTGGACAGGCCAAAAGCAAATGCCATCGACGCTAAAACCAGTTTCGAAATGGGCGAGGTTTTTCTCCAGTTCCGTGACGATCCAGAGCTGCGCGTGGCCATTATTACTGGCGGCGGAGAAAAATTCTTTTCTGCCGGTTGGGACCTGAAAGCCGCCGCTGAAGGTGAAGCGCCAGATGCAGATTTTGGCCCTGGCGGATTTGCTGGCTTGACCGAAATCTTTGACCTCGACAAACCGGTCATTGCCGCCGTTAACGGCTATGCGTTTGGCGGCGGTTTTGAGCTGGCGCTGGCGGCTGACTTTATTGTCTGCGCAGAAAACGCCAGCTTCGCATTGCCAGAAGCCAAACTGGGGATCGTGCCGGACAGTGGCGGCGTACTGCGTCTGCCTAAACTGCTGCCGCCTGCCATCGTTAATGAAATGGTCATGACCGGTCGACGCATGGACGCTGAAGAAGCATTGCGTTGGGGGATCGTAAACCGCGTCGTAGATCAGTCTGCACTCATGGACAGCGCCCGCGAACTGGCGCAACAACTGGTCGACAGCGCACCGCTGGCCATTGCCGCACTCAAAGAGATTTACCGCGCCACCAGCGAAATGCCAGTTGAAGAGGGCTATCGCCACATCCGTAGCGGCGCGCTAAAACATTACCCTGCCGTACTGCATTCCGAAGATGCCGTCGAAGGGCCGCTGGCATTTTCAGAAAAACGCGACCCGGTCTGGAAAGGGCGTTAATACCCGGCTCAGGCCTACAAAAAGTAACTGTTGCGTAGGCCGGATAAGGCGTTTATGCCGCCATCCGGCAAAAAACATGAAGGAATATTTATGAGCTATTACGCCTTTGAAGGCCTGATTCCGGTGGTACATCCAGAGGCGTATGTCCATCCCAGCGCCGTGCTTATTGGCGATGTGATTGTCGGGGCCGGGGTGTATATCGGCCCACACGCTTCGTTGCGCGGTGACTATGGCCGTTTGATCCTTGAAGCAGGCGCCAATCTCCAGGATGGCTGCATTATGCATGGCTATTGCGACACCGACACCATTGTGCATGAAAATGGGCACATCGGACACGGCGCGATTCTGCACGGTTGCATTGTGGGCCGGGACGCGCTGGTCGGCATGAACAGCGTCATCATGGACGGCGCAGTGATTGGCGAAGAGAGCATCGTCGCTGCAATGAGTTTTGTGAAAGCAGGATTCACAGGTGCTCCCCGCCAGCTACTGGTGGGCAGCCCCGCGCGCTTTCTCCGTCCAGTGACGGATGACGAGTTGCGCTGGAAGCGGCTCAATACTAAAGAATATCAGGATCTCGCCGTGCGCTGTCGGGCCGCGCTTCATGAAACTCAGCCGTTAACTCAGGTTGAAGTAAACCGACCGCGACTGAAAGGCACAACGGAGGTGAAACCAAAATCGGAAATGTAACTCATGCAGGATAGCGCCAGCACGTCTGCGGTCGTGCAGAAAGGTGAATGTGTTTGTCGGATAAGGCGTTTCACAACGCCTTCCGACAAACAGGCTATTACGATTAACGACGCATGCTTTTAGAGAGCATCATCTGCCATTTTTGTTCGCGATTGAGTTCCCTGGGCGGTACTGACATACAGGTTCGGCTCACCGGGCTTACCACTTTTGTCTGCGCGCTAATACCCAGGCGGGTATAGAGCGAAGCATCAATATTATTGATACGCACCAGTCGCTGACATTGACATCCCCGCCCCTCAAGCTGGTTTGGAATTGTCTTGGTTTCGCAGGATATTTCCCCAACCTCAGAGAGAATATAAGAAACCGTATTAATCGCTTTGCAATGGTCCATATCAAAATGCTTTGCTATCTCTTTGGCGCTAACCCAACGATTTTGCGCCATCACCCAATCAGCAATTAACAAATAAAGTGGTTTTTCAACATATTCTTCACACATAGGCACACCATTTTCACTAATTAAAATTCTTGCTCAGGCTCTGTCGGCGAAAATTAACGCAATGCCATTAGCCATATTAAAGTCGTGGATATCAGCGATAATATGCAAGTTAAAGATTAATTAGTGTGAGCTGAATCTTGCTTGTCACATTGTAAATATGATTAAAGAAATATAAACATCCTGGAATTAACTTATCAGCCCCAAAAAAAACGGTTCCTTTTCAGGAACCGTTTAGATTAATGGTCAATATTCCGTGTTACAGGATGGCGGGTAACTCCCCGCCAGCAAAGATTATTTTTTAATCTGCGCGTGCATTTCCTGCACCGATGTCACCTTATCAGTGGCATCCGCATTTAACGCCATCGCCGTGGCGAAACCGCCGTTCAGCGTGGTGTCATAGTGCACTTTATACTGCAGCGCGCTGCGGCGAATCAGCTTGGAGTCCTCAATCGCCTGACGACCCGCGGTGGTGTTGATGATATAGGTATATTCGCCATTCTTAATACGGTCCTGAATGTGCGGACGGCCTTCATGCACCTTGTTCACCAGACGCGGGTTGATGCCCGCTTCGCCCAGCACAATCGCCGTGCCGTGGGTAGCATCCAGTTCGAAGCCCTGTTTCAGCAGTTTTGCCGCCAGGTCCACCACACGCTCTTTATCGCCTTCACGAACCGAGAGCAATGCGCGACCGGATTTCTTCATGGTAGAGCTGCTGCCCAGCTGCGCTTTCGCGAACGCTTCTGCGAAAGTACGGCCCACGCCCATCACTTCCCCGGTAGAGCGCATTTCTGGCCCTAACAGCGGGTCAACACCCGGGAATTTGTTGAACGGCAGCACCACTTCTTTCACCGAGTAGTACGGTGGGATAATCTCTTTGGTGACACCCTGTTCAGTCAGTGACTTACCGGCCATCACGCGCGCTGCTACTTTCGCCAGCGGTACGCCTGTCGCTTTGGAGACGAACGGAACGGTACGCGCCGCACGCGGGTTCACTTCAATCAGGTAGACTTCGTTGTCTTTCACCGCGAACTGAACGTTCATCAGGCCGCGAACCTGCAGTTCGAAGGCCAGTTTCTGCACCTGCTGGCGCATCACGTCCTGGATTTCTTTGCTCAGGGTGTAAGCAGGCAGCGAGCAAGCTGAGTCACCGGAGTGAACACCCGCCTGTTCGATGTGCTCCATGATGCCGCCAATCAGCACCATCTCGCCATCGCAGATAGCATCCACGTCCACTTCAACCGCATCGTCGAGGAAGCGGTCCAACAGAACTGGCGCATCGTTAGAAACGCTCACCGCCGTCTGGAAGTAGCGACGCAGGTCGGCTTCATCGTAGACGATTTCCATCGCACGGCCGCCCAGTACGTAAGACGGGCGCACCACCAGCGGGTAGCCAATCTCTTTCGCCTTCTCAACCGCCATCTCAATCGCGGTCACGGTGGCGTTCGCCGGTTGTTTCAGCTTCAGACGGTCAACGGCTTTCTGGAAGCGCTCACGGTCTTCTGCACGGTCAATCGCATCCGGACTGGTTCCGATAACCGGTACGCCCGCCGCTTCCAGCGCACGCGCCAGTTTCAGCGGCGTCTGGCCGCCGTACTGTACGATAACGCCTTTCGGCTGCTCGACGCGGACGATTTCCAGTACATCCTCCAGAGTTACCGGCTCAAAGTAGAGACGGTCAGAGGTGTCGTAGTCGGTAGAAACCGTTTCCGGGTTACAGTTGACCATAATGGTCTCGTAACCGTCTTCACGCAGCGCCAGTGAGGCATGCACACAGCAGTAGTCGAACTCGATCCCCTGACCGATACGGTTTGGACCGCCGCCCAGCACCATGATTTTGTCGCGATCCTGATTCGGATTCGCTTCACACTCATCTTCATAAGTGGAGTACATGTAGGCGGTGTCAGTGGCGAATTCCGCCGCGCAGGTGTCCACACGCTTGTAAACCGGGTGCAGGTTGAACTGGTCGCGCAGTTTGCGGATTTCCGCTTCGCGAACGCCCGCCAGTTTTGCCAGACGCGCATCGGCAAACCCTTTGCGCTTCAACTGACGCAGGAAGTCAGCATCGAGGCCGTTAATGCCCACTTCTGCCACTTTTTCTTCCAGACGGACCAGTTCTTCAATCTGTACCAGGAACCAGCGGTCGATATTGGTCAGGTTAAACACGCCGTCGACAGACAGGCCAGCGCGGAAGGCGTCAGCGATGTACCAGATACGCTCAGCACCGGCGTCTTTCAGCTCGCGGCGGATTTTGGTCAGCGCTTCCGGGTCATCGAGGCTCACTTTCGGGTCGAAACCGGTGGCGCCCACTTCCAGGCCACGCAGCGCTTTCTGCAGCGATTCCTGCTGGGTGCGGCCAATCGCCATCACTTCACCGACAGATTTCATCTGGGTGGTCAGACGGTCATTCGCGCCGACGAATTTTTCGAAGTTGAAGCGTGGAATTTTAGTCACAACGTAGTCAATGGAAGGCTCAAACGATGCCGGGGTGCGTCCACCGGTAATATCGTTCATCAGCTCATCGAGGGTGTAACCTACCGCCAGTTTTGCCGCCACTTTGGCAATTGGGAAACCGGTCGCTTTCGATGCCAGCGCCGAAGAGCGGGATACGCGCGGGTTCATTTCGATAACAATCAGACGGCCGTTTTTCGGGTTTACCGCAAACTGGACGTTAGAACCACCGGTTTCCACGCCGATCTCGCGCAGTACCGCCATCGAGGCGTTACGCATGATTTGGTATTCTTTGTCGGTCAGCGTCTGCGCCGGGGCCACCGTGATGGAGTCACCGGTATGGATGCCCATGGCGTCAAAGTTTTCGATAGAGCAGACGATGATGCAGTTGTCGTTTTTATCACGCACCACTTCCATCTCGTACTCTTTCCAGCCAATCAGCGATTCATCAATCAACAGCTCATTGGTGGGGGAAAGATCCAGCCCGCGTTCGCAAATTTCTTCGAACTCTTCGCGGTTATAGGCAATACCGCCGCCGGTGCCGCCCATGGTGAAACTAGGTCGGATGATGCACGGGAAGCCGACGTCAGCGGCAACCGCCAGCGCTTCTTCCATCGTATGAGCGATACCAGAGCGTGCGGTGTCGAGACCAATTTTCTTCATCGCGATGTCGAAGCGACGGCGATCTTCCGCTTTATCAATCGCATCAGCCGTCGCGCCAATCATGGTCACGCCGAACTCTTCCAGTACGCCCTGACGTTCCAGTTCCAGCGCGCAGTTCAGCGCTGTCTGGCCGCCCATGGTTGGCAGAACAGCGTCCGGACGCTCTTTTTCGATGATTTTACGCACCACTTCCCAGTGAATCGGCTCAATGTAAGTGGCATCGGCCATTTCCGGGTCGGTCATGATGGTCGCCGGGTTAGAGTTCACCAGAATAACGCGGTAACCCTCTTCACGCAGGGCTTTACAGGCCTGTGCGCCGGAGTAGTCAAATTCGCAGGCCTGACCGATAACAATCGGACCAGCGCCAAGGATCAGGATGCTTTTTATATCAGTACGTTTTGGCATTTTCTTCTCGGCTCCTGATTATTTAGCGGTCTTACGGTATTGCTCGATAAGTTCGATAAAGTGATCGAACAGTGGCGCGGCATCGTGCGGGCCAGGGCTGGCTTCCGGGTGTCCCTGGAAGCTAAACGCCGGTTTGTCGGTGCGATGGATACCCTGCAGAGTGTGGTCAAACAGGGATTTATGCGTCACACGGAGACACGCAGGCATTGACGCCTCATCCACCGCAAAACCGTGGTTCTGCGCGGTAATCATCACTGTGTTGTTATCAATATCTTTGACCGGATGGTTGCCGCCGTGGTGGCCAAACTTCATCTTGACGGTTTTCGCACCGCTTGCCAGCGCCAGTAGCTGATGGCCAAGACAGATACCGAACACCGGAATATCGGTTTCGAGGAATTTCTGAATCGCGGTAATGGCATAGTCGCACGGTGCCGGGTCGCCAGGGCCGTTAGAGAGGAAAATGCCATCCGGATTCATCTTCAGAACCTCTTCTGCAGAGGTCTGTGCTGGCACCACCGTCAGGCGGCAGCCTCTGTCCACCAGCATACGCAGAATATTGCGTTTCGCGCCGTAGTCGTAAGCCACTACGTGGAACGGCAGCTCTTCTTCTTTCTTCGCTTCCGGCAGGTCGCCTGAAAGCGTCCAACTCCCCTGCGTCCAGCTGTAGGCTTCCGTCGTGGTGACCTCTTTCGCGAGGTCCATGCCGTTCAGTCCTGGAAACGCTTTGGCTTTTTCTAACGCCAGCGTCGCATCAAGATTATCACCCGCGATGATGCAGCCATTCTGTGCACCCTTCTCACGCAGCAGGCGCGTCAGCTTGCGGGTATCGATATCGGCAATCGCCACGATGTTATGGCGTTTCAGGTAAGAAGAGAGGTCTTCGGTATTGCGGAAGTTGCTGGCAATCAGCGGCAGGTCGCGAATGACCAGACCTTGCGCATGTACCTGAGAGGATTCTTCATCGGCTTCATTGGTGCCGACATTGCCGATATGGGGATAAGTAAGAGTGACGATTTGGCGAGAATAGGAAGGATCAGTGAGGATTTCTTGATAACCGGTCATTGAAGTATTGAAAACGACTTCCCCAACCGCCGAACCCGTTGCCCCTATGGCCCGACCGTGAAACTGGGTTCCGTCTTCCAGAACCAATAGCGCTGACTTAATCAAAACACCCTCCAGAGAATATTCACTCACTTTATTTGCATATTAATTCATTTTGCTTGCATGAATCAATGCAAATTTGCTTACCCATGTATTTCTGGCAAACGGCGGCATTCTAGAGATAGCGCAGACAAAAGTCTACCTGAAAGGGGAATTTTTATTATTATTTTGAGTCATTGAGAGAAATCATGCGATTTAACAGGTAAAAAGATCAGCTAAGTGGTGTCGGGAAACGCTTGCGCGACGAAAAGAGCATGAAAATAGGCTATCAAGATGAAAAAAGCAGACCATTTGGTCAAAATTTACATAAAACAAACAAAAACAAAGGTGAAAACTTGGAATTTTAAGCCATTCATGAAAAATAAACTCAGACATCAATAAAATAAAAGGGCAATAAAATATTGCCCCATGTAATCAATAAATTATGACTACAATGACCACATCACTAAGGGTAACTTATGCTTATAAATCATTTAAATTAAGCACATCTCGCATATCAAAAAGACCATTTGATTTGCATTTTAGCCAAATCGCCGATTTTACGGCTCCGTTAGCAAATGTCATGCGACTGGATGCCTTATGAGTAATCTCAACGCGCTCGCCAATGTCAGCAAACATCGCAGTATGTTCACCCACAATGTCGCCCGCACGTACGGTAGCAAAACCAATCGTGCCAGGTACTCGCTCACCGGTATAACCTTCCCGGCTGTAGACTGCGCAGTCCTTAAGATCTTTGTCCAGCGCATGGGCAATCGCTTCCCCCATCGCCAGTGCTGTACCTGACGGCGCATCCACTTTATGACGATGATGCGCTTCAATAATTTCAATGTCGGCGTAGTCGCCCATTACTTTTGCCGCTTTTTCGAGAAGCTTCAGCATGACATTGACGCCCACGCTAAAGTTCGCTGCAAACACAATCCCTATCTCCTGAGATGCGTCGCGAATAGCCTGCTTACCGGCCTCGTCGAACCCGGTTGTGCCTATCACCATGCCTTTTCCGTGCTGGCGGCAAAAGGCCAGATGCGTCAGCGTCCCTTCCGGGCGGGTAAAATCGATAAAGACATCAAAATCGTCTTTGATTGCATCAAGGCTGCTTTGTACGGTAACGCCACACTTTCCGGCCCCCGCCAGTTCACCCGCATCGCTGCCCAGCAATGAGGAACCTTCTCGCTCCAGTGCTGCGCCCAGTTGAACGCCTTCCATGCTCAGTGTCGCCTGAATCAGCTGACGTCCCATGCGTCCACCGGCTCCCGCGATGGCAACGCGGATATGTGCATCATGCATAGCTATTCTCTTTTGTTAATTTTACGTAAATCGTTTTCAGATTAACCAGCACGCTGCCGCACCGCTAGCCAAAAACGTCGATAATTAGAATTTAATGATAAACAGGGTGAGATATCAGTAAAAGGCATGATGCATCGGAATAATTCGCACCATACCGTTTTTTACACCTGAATTTACGGGGCCAGTACCAGCACGTCTGCAACCCATTGCTGGAAACCACTCACATTGATATCGAGGGCAACCTGAACGTTTGCCGGTCTGTTCATACGCCCTTCAATATCCACAACGGTTGTTCCGGCAGTATATTCACCCTGGGTTTCTACCGCGACGAAGCACGGCTTCACGGTAAACAGATCCGGACGAACCAGCCAGGCAATGGCGCAGAGATCGTGCATCCGCACGCCGGTACGCATTGTCCCACTGCGATAATGACTGAACAGAGCATGTAACATCTTTCCGGTACGATTCAGGGTGGGTAGCGTAGCCAGATACTCCGGCGACAGCATGGCCTGGTTGGTGACATCCAGCCCGCACATCACAATTTCTATTCCACTCTGGAACACACAGGCGGCAGCTTCCGGATCGACAGCGATATTAAATTCGGCATTAGGGGTGAAGTTCCCTCGCCCGGCAGAACCGCCCATGATCACCAGACGGCGAATATTGAACGTACATTCCGGATAGTGCATCAACAGCAGCGCAAGATTTGTCAGCGGGCCAATAGCGACCAAAGTCATCGGTTCAGGAGCGCTCATCAACGCGTCACGAATGGCGATAAAAGCCGGTTTCGCCAGCGGCTGTCGGTCATGGCCAACAAAATCATAGCCTTCCATACCGGATTCGCCATGAACATAAGCAGCGTCGCGCAACGAACGTAGCAGCGGCGTAGCGGCCCCCTGCGCCAGAGGAACATCGGCATTCCAGAAATGCAGCAGTTGCAGGGCATTACGGGTGGTTTTCTCCACAGAGACGTTACCGGCGACCGTGGTCATCAGCCGCAGATCAAGCTGAGGGGCAAACAGCGCAGCAGCAATGGCAGCGGCATCATCAATACCTGGATCAGTGTCGAGAATAATGGGTAGGCGCATATTTCCTCCATAAAAAATGCCAGACATCGAGTCTGGCATCTTCTCATAATCATCACGTGCAAGATTTACTCTACTTCACGAACATCCACTCGCAGCTCTTTCGGCACTTCAAAAACGATGTTCTCTTCACGACCTTCCAACGGAATCGCTTCGCCACCGCCAAGCTCCTGCAGACGCGAAATGACATTCTGCACCAGAATGTCCGGTGCGGAGGCTCCCGCGGTGACACCCACGCATTTAGCCTCTTTCACCCAGTCTTCCTGGATATCGGTCACATCGTCGATGAGAAATGCTGTTTTCCCCATTCGCTGCGCCAGTTCAGCCAGACGGTTGGAGTTTGAGGAGTTCTTTGAACCGACCACCAACACCACATCGGCCTGCTCAGCCAGCGCACGCACCGCTTCCTGACGGTTAGTCGTCGCATAACAGATATCGTCTTTACGCGGCCCGACGATTTTCGGGAATCGCTTACGCAGCGCATCAATAACGTCTGAAGTGTCATCCACGGAGAGCGTGGTTTGCGTCATAAAGGAGAGTTTGCCCTCGTTTTTGACATTCAGCGTCCAGACATCCTCAGGCGATTCGACCAGGTACATTCCCCCTTCCGGGTTACTGTACTGGCCCATCGTGCCTTCGACTTCCGGGTGTCCAGCATGACCAATCAGGATCGACTCTTCGCCGCGACGGCTGGCGCGCGCCACTTCCATATGCACTTTCGTTACCAGCGGGCAGGTCGCGTCAAAAACCGTGAGATCGCGGCTTTTCGCCTCGTTACGCACCGCCTGAGAAACGCCATGGGCAGAGAAAATCAGGATCGCGCCGTCCGGTACTTCACTGATTTGCTCAATAAAAATTGCCCCACGCTCGCGCAGGGTGTCCACCACATAGCGGTTATGCACCACTTCGTGACGAACATAAATTGGCGCGCCATAAATCGCCAGCGCGTTTTCAACAATGCTGATAGCGCGGTCTACACCAGCGCAAAATCCGCGCGGGTTGGCCAACAGGATCTGCATTTTACGCCTCCAGTGCCGGATCGACTTCCAGCACTTCAATATCAAAATGAACGATATGCCCAGCCAGCGGATGGTTGAAATCAACGGTGATGGAGTCGCCATTAATTTCGCGGATCACGCCAGGCATTTCACTGCCGTCCATTGCGGTAAAGAGCATTATGGCCCCGATTTCGGGTTCTCCCGCGTCCATAAATTCCCGACGCGAGAAATACTGAATCAAATCCGGGCTCGGTACACCAAAGGCGGCATCCGGCTCCAGAGAAAACGTGGTTTTTTCGCCATTTTTCAGGCCAAGAAGATGCTGTTCCAGTCCTTCAGACAGAGAACCATCACCCAGGCGAAATAGCGAAGGTTTGCCGTTATTGCGGGTCGACTCTGCGGTGGAGCCATCGTCAAGCTTTAAGGTGAAGTGCACCAGCACCGCACTGTTACTCTGTACTGATTTTGACATGCAGGTTGCTCTTTAAAATTGCTGCCGCCTGTTTGCCCGGTGGCGCTACGCTTACCGGGCCTACAAGGATCGCGATATTGTAGGCCGGATTAGCGCCAGCGCCATCCGGCCATTTTTTATGCGGCTTTTTTCTCTTTCGAAGGCAAAAAGCCTTCCAGCACAATCATCGCCGCACCGACACAAATTGCGGTATCTGCGAGGTTGAACGTGGCGAAGTGCCAATTGCCGACGTAGAAGTCGATCATATCGACGACAAAGCCGTGCCACAAACGATCAAATAAATTGCCCAGCGCGCCGCCAATAATCAACGCATAAGCAATGTTATTCAGCTTTTGCGAAGCCTTCCCGCGATACATCATCACCATCAGGATTACGCAAATACCAATGGCAATACCGGCGAAGAACCAACGCTGCCAGCCACCACTATCGGCAAGGAAACTGAACGCCGCGCCGTAGTTACGCGCATAATGCAGATTAAGCGATGGGAACAGCGACACCGTATCCCCCAGAGCAAAATTCTGGAGGATCAGGTATTTGCTGCCCAAATCAATAATCAGCACGACCACCACCAGCCACAGCCAGCGCAGTCCTGTTGAACAGATAGGCTTACTCATCAGGCAAACTTACGTTGTTCGCCATCACCGGCGATATTGCTGACACAGCGTCCGCAGATGTCTGCGTGTTCCGCCACCTGACCGACATCAGTCGTGTAATGCCAGCAACGCGGGCACTTATCACCTTCGGCTTTGCTCAATACGACTTTCAGCCCTTTCAGCAGTTCGTTCTGCTGGGCATCAGCAGGCGCACTTGCATACTCTGCGACAGCAGCGCCAGAGGTCAACAGGACAAATCGCAATTCGTTGCCCAGAGCAGTCAGCTTCGCGGCCAGTTCCGGCTCGGCATACAGCGTTACCGCCGCTTCCAGGGAACCACCCACTTTCTTGTCCGCTCGTGCCTGTTCAATGACTTTGTTCACTTCGCCGCGAACTTTCAGCAGCTCGTCCCAGAAAGCATCGTTCATGGTTTCTGCATCGGCCAGGCCAAACAGCCCCTGGTACCATTCGCCTGTGAACACGTATTTCTCGCGGGAGCCCGGCAGGTAACCCCAGATTTCATCCGCAGTGAAGGACATGATCGGCGCCATCCAGCGTACCAGCGCTTCTGCAATGTGATACAGGGCAGTCTGGCAGCTACGACGCGCCACACTGTCTGCTTTCGCGGTGTACTGGCGATCTTTGATGATATCAAGGTAGAACGAGCCCATTTCAACGGAGCAGAAACGCATCAGGCGCTGTACTACTTCGTGGAAATCGTAGGCTTCATACGCTTTCAGGATGTCTTCCTGTGCGGCTTGCGCACAGCCAACCGCCCAGCGATCCAGGACGACCATCTCTTCCGGTTTCACCATGTCTTTCACCGGATCGAAACCGTTGAGGTTCGCCAGCAGGAAGCGCGCGGTGTTACGAATACGGCGATAGCTGTCGGCAGCGCGTTTCAGGATCTCGTCAGAAACCGCCATTTCACCAGTGTAATCGGTAGATGCCACCCACAAACGCAGGATATCTGCACCCAGTTTGTTCATCACATCCTGAGGAGAAACGGTATTACCGATGGATTTGGACATCTTGCGACCCTGACCATCCACAGTAAATCCGTGGGTCAGTACCTGGCGGTATGGCGCTTTGCCTTTCATGGCGGTGGAGATCATCAGAGAAGACATGAACCAGCCGCGATGCTGGTCAGAACCTTCCAGATACATATCTGCGGCGTGACCGGCAAACTCAGGACGTACATCCACGACGGAAGAGTGGGTGGAACCAGAGTCAAACCAGACGTCCAGCGTATCCGGCACTTTCACATACTGGTCAGCGTCATCGCCCAGAATCTCTTTCGGGTCGAGATCCCACCATGCCTGAATACCGTCAACTTCAACGCGTTTCGCCACTTCTTCCATCAGTTCAATGGCACGAGGGTGCAGCTCTTCGGTGTCTTTATGTACAAACAGAGACATCGGCACGCCCCAGGTACGCTGACGGGAGATACACCAGTCAGGACGGTTCGCGACCATAGATTCGATACGTGCCTGACCCCAGTCCGGGATCCACTGCACGCCTTTGATCTCTTTCAGCGACTGCGCGCGCAGACCTTTTTGATCCATGCTGACAAACCACTGCGGCGTCGCACGGAAGATGATCGGTGACTTGTGACGCCAGCAGCACGGATAGCTATGCTGCATCTTCTCAACGTGCAGCAGTGCGCCTTTCTCACGCAGCATCTCAACGATTTTGTCGTTGGCTTTGAATACGTTAACACCGTCCAGCCCTGGATACGTTCCCGCCAGGTAAGCGCCGTCCGGCCCAACCGGGTTGGCAATTTCCAGGCCGTATTTCTGGCTGATAGTGTAGTCGTCAGGGCCGTGGCCACCGGCGGTATGTACCGCACCCGTACCCGCGTCCAGCGTAACGTGCTCACCTAAAATCGCCGGAACATCAAAGCCCATAAACGGATGGGTAAAGCGCAACAGTTCCAGTTCCGCACCTTTGACCGTGCCGAGGATGCTGTAATTTGCGGCGCCGACACGCTGCATCACGCCTTCAACCAGATCTTTCGCCAGAATCAGCGCCTGATCTTCAATCTGTACCAGCGCATAGTCGAAATCAGCCGCCAGAGAAATCGCACGGTTAGCAGGTAGCGTCCACGGTGTGGTGGTCCAGATAACCAGTGAAACCGGACCGTTCACGGAAGTGACGCCGAATTTTGCTTTTACGGCATCCTGATCGGCGGCGTGGAAAGCCACGTCGATAGACGGAGAGGTTTTGTCGTAATACTCAACTTCTGCTTCTGCCAGTGCGGAACGGCAGTCTACGCACCAGTGCACCGGCTTCGCGCCTTTATGCAGATGACCGTTACCGATGATTTTACCCAGCGCACGAATGATGTTGGCTTCGGTTTTGAAATCCATCGTCAGATACGGATGTGACCAGTCACCCAGCACGCCCAGGCGGATGAAGTCTTTACGCTGGCCATCGACCTGCGCCGCCGCATATTCGCGACACTTCGCACGGAACTCCGCCGCAGTGAACTTCTCGCCCGGTTTACCGTATTCCTGCTCAACTTTCAGTTCGATCGGCAGACCATGACAGTCCCACCCCGGAACATAAGGTGAGTCAAATCCCGCAAGTCCTTTGGACTTCACGATAATGTCTTTCAGAATCTTGTTAACTGAGTGACCAATATGAATACTGCCATTCGCATAAGGAGGGCCATCATGCAGAATGAAGGTTTTTTTGCCTTTTTTGGCCGCACGAATGATGCCGTACAGGTCATCATCAGTCCAACGCGCCAGCATTCCCGGTTCGCGTTTGGCGAGATCGCCACGCATCGGGAACCCTGTTTCCGGCAAATTCAGGGTTGATTTATAGTCACTCATCAGATTCTCGTTTCCGTATTTATCACGTAGGCTTACGCCGGGTTTGATAGCCCAAAAAATTCGCGGGCCGTTAACTCATCACGCGCGATCTGCGCTTTCAGCTCATCAAGAGAAGCGAACCGCTGCTCATTGCGTATCTTTTTACGCAGTATTACATCGATATGGCGACCGTAAAGGTCCATTGCAACGTCCAGCAGATGCACTTCCAGCTGTTGACGCACGCCCGCCACCGTTGGGCGGGTGCCAATGTTAGCGACGCCGGGTAACGGCTTGTCGCCAAGGCCCATCACTTCAACCGCATAGACCCCTTTAACCGGGGAAACCTGACGACGCAGCGGTAAATTCGCCGTCGGGAAACCGATGGTGCGGCCTAATTCATCGCCGTGGACAACGCGCCCGGAGATGGTAAAGGGGCGTCCCAGTAAACTTTCAGCGAGCGACAGGTTATCTTCTGCCAACGCCTGGCGCACCGCGGTACTGCTGATTCGCACTCCGCCTTCACAAAACGTCTGGGTGCTGGTGATGTCAAAACCATACTCAGCGCCCGCTTTCTGTAATAACAAGAAATCGCCTTCGCGACCAGCACCAAAGCGGAAATCGTCGCCTATGGCCAAAAATTGTACGCCGAGACGTTTTACCAGCAGGTCACTGATAAACATTTGCGCCGTAAGCGCGGCAAACCGGCGATCGAAACGCACGCACAACACGTATTCGACGCCACACTCTGCCAGGTAGCGTAGTTTTTCCCGTAGACGGGTCAGACGTGCAGGCGCCTTTTCAGTCGCAAACAACTCCAGCGGCTGTGGCTCGAAAATCATGACCATGACCGGTAAGCCACGCCTGCGCCCTTCTTCCTGCAAGCCCTGTAGCAACGCGCGATGGCCACGGTGCACACCGTCGAAATTACCAATAGTCAGCACACACCCATGTGGGGCCTGACTGAGATTATGTATGCCGCGTATCAGCTTCATGTCTGGCTCAAAACAGTGAAAATCGCCAAAGTATACCTTGTACAGCGGTCAAGGTTAACCGGCGATTGATGCAGCGAAACATAAAGAGGTTTGTTTTCATTGTTATGGCCAAATCAATACAAAAAACTGGCCGTCTGGTTCAATTTTTATCGCGGAAAGGCTGTATTCACAGTCCGCAAGCTGGTAGAATCCTGCGCCATCACTACGCAACGAGTGCTGCAATATTAACGGCGCTTATTTGCACAAATCCATTGACAAAAGAAGGCTGAAAGGGCATATTCCTCGGCCTTTGAATTGTCCATATAGAACACATTTGGGAGTTGGACCTTGGCTAATATCAAATCAGCTAAGAAGCGCGCCGTTCAGTCTGAAAAGGCTCGTAAGCACAACGCAAGCCGTCGCTCTATGATGCGTACTTTCATCAAGAAAGTATACGCAGCTATCGAAGCTGGCGACAAAGCTACTGCACTGAAAGCATTTAACGAAATGCAACCAATCGTGGACCGTCAGGCTGCTAAAGGTCTGATCCACAAAAACAAAGCTGCACGTCATAAAGCTAACCTGACTGCACAAATCAACAAACTGGCTTAATCGCCTGAGTGTTGAAGCTTTGTAAAAAAACCCGCGCAAGCGGGTTTTTTTATGTCTGTTCGGCACACACGACACACCTTACTTGTTCGCAGGGGCAAAGAGCGCGCTGTAGTTCGCATGACAAATTCGCTGCACTGCAGGATGCTGAATCATCCTCTCCGCAAAAATAGCATGGTACTCTTCCATAACATTCTCTACGCGCCCGATTTCAACAATCGAATCGTCAGCATAAAAATCATTCGCATAGAGCGTTGGTGCCACAAAAATCGCATTGTGAGTGGCGCCAAATGCCTTCATCAACGCAGCATCATCGAACTCACCCAGAATCTCAACGTTTAGCCCCTGGGAGTTAATCCAGTTCAGCAGTTTGCGTCCCAGCATTGAACGACGCCCAGGAATCAGTACCCGGCGTTCCTCCAGACAGGCTGGAAACGGTTTTTCGGGGAGTGGATGCGTGCACCAAAAGCTAACGTTGCACTCTCCTATCTTCACGGAGAAGAGTCCTTCCTGTTGCGTGGAGTCTATCGGGCAATCAGAGATGATCATATCCAGCTTATGCTGACTCAGTTGTTCAAGTAACATCTCATGTGTAGATTCAAAGCAGCGCAGGTGGATCTGTTCTCCCTCAGCCACAGCGGCATCCAGCACGCTGCTGACCAGACGCTTGGAAAGCGCGTCCGCCACACCAACGTCAAACAGCAGATTTGACTCTTTGCGGTAATTCACGATATCCAGCATCTCCTGGCTAAGTGTGAACATTTTGTCCGCGTAGCGAAAAACCAGCTCCCCTAACTCGCTGGGCTCCAGACCACGTCCCTTTCGCTTAAACAATTTTCCCTGTAAACGCTCTTCAAGGGCCTTAATCTGACCGGTAATGGTTTGTGGGGTCAGATACAGCGCCTCTGCAGCACCAACAACAGAACCTTCTTTATAGACATGCCAGAAGTAATAAAGATGGTTGTAATTAATATGGGGCATGCTCATTTCTCTCCCTGAACAATGTTGCAAAGGGAGCCACATGTGGCTCCCTTGTCATTCCACGCCCGTTAAACAGGCGCATTTAAGCGGGCACGAAGCCAACTATAACCCACAATCGCCGACAACAACGAACCGATCAGAATTCCCAGTTTTGCCCAGTTAATCAGCTCAGGATCGACATTTCCAAATGCCAGACTGGCGATAAAAATCGACATGGTAAAACCGATACCACACAAGATCCCGACGGCCATAATCTGCTGAAAGTTCGTCCCTTCCGGTAATTGTGCCAGTCTGAGACGCAGAGCCAGCCAGCAGAACACACTGATGCCCAGCGGTTTACCGATTAACAGGCCCGCAATAATCCCCAGCGGAAGCATGGAGGTCAATCCGTCTATCGTCACACCCTGTAACGAGACACCAGCATTGGCAAAAGCAAACAGTGGCAAAATCAGATACGCCACCCACGGATGCAAAACGTGCTCCAGACGTTTAGCCGGAGAGCGCCCATGCTTCTCCTTGAGCGGAATGAAGAAGCCGACAATCACGCCAGCAAGCGTTGCGTGTACTCCAGACTTCAGCACCGCTGTCCACAACACCATGCCCACCAGAATATAAATACCGGTACGCCTTACCCCGCACATATTCAGGACTGCCAGCACCAGAATCGCAAACGCGGCAACCCCTAACGACATCACGGAAAGGTCACTGGTGTAGAACAGCGCGATAATCACAATAGCGCCCAGATCGTCGATAATCGCCAGCGCCATCAGGAATATTTTCAGCGCCAGAGGGACACGACTTCCCAACAGCGCCAGTACACCCAGCGCGAAAGCGATATCGGTGGCGGCTGGAATGGCCCACCCTTCACGTGTAATGGGATCAGCGTAGTTAAACGCCAGATAGAGCAAAGCCGGGACAACCATCCCGCCAATGGCGGCAATGATCGGGAAAGCCGCCTGACGCAAACTGGCCAGCGACCCCTGCATGAGTTCACGTTTGACCTCAAGCCCGATCAACAGGAAAAACACCGCCATCAGTGCATCATTGATCCACAACAGCATGTTTTTATTGATTTCTAATGCGCCGACTTTGAGTTGTACCGGCGTATCCAGAAATGCGTGATACCAGCCACTGGTCCCCCCCAGATTCGCCATCAACATAGCCAGAGCAGCGGCGATGATAAGAATGATGCCCCCAGAGGCATCGCTGCTAAAGAAACGGTGCAGATGTTTCACTTTTTATTCTCTCAATCAGGTGAATACTTCGTAATTACTATATTAACCTGCATGAT
>NZ_JANEWG010000065.1 GCF_028069725.1 Citrobacter sp. Awk 4 | reverse complement strand
AGTTAAGGACTGGATTTATATCCTGAAATGCTGACCAGGGCTGATATTTTTTGTTTTTCATCAGCCCTGTGAATGATTTATCAGTGCGTTTTGCCCGGCATCCGTGGATCGTCTTTGTATTGCGCAGTGGCAATCCAGGCCGCGCAGAAGAGCGTCAGGCGGGCGAAGAAATAGAAGAACGCCATCAAACCCAGCACCGAGCCAAATGCCGCGCCGGAAGGGGATTTCACCAACGCGGGCAGTGTCCACGTCATGATGATTTTGATGACTTCAAAGCCGATAGCGGCAATCAATGTGCCACGGAACAGCGCTTTTTTGCGCGGGCGATGGCGCGGTAATCGCCAGAAAATCCAGAAGAACAACAGATAGTTGGCAAAGATTGAAATGGCCAGTCCGATCAACCGCCAGGCGGGTTTCAGCCATTCAATACTGTCGAGATACAGCGCCGAAATGATCATCTGCTGGGCAGACCCGGAGATGGAGGTGATGGAGAGGGTGACGATCAACGCTGCCAGCAGGCCAATCAGGGAGATAAAGTCACGCAGGTATTTTATCCAGATTTTTTCCTGATCCTGCGGTGTACGTTCCCACACGTCCCGCGACTGGGCGCGAATTGCTTCCCGCAGGTTCCCCATCCAGTTGATGCCGGAATAAAGCGCAATCCCCAGACCGACCAGACCGACGGTGGTACGCTGCTGGACGGCGGTATTGATCGTGCTTTTCAGCGTAGCGGCTAAGGTGGGATCGCTGACATTTTGCAGAATTTTTTCGAAGATATCCTGGAGCAGCGTGGGGTGCGACGCGAGAATAAAACCGGCTGCGGCGAACGACACCATCAGAATGGGGATCATCGACAGAAACGAGAAGTAGGTGATGGCTGCGCCGAACTGGTTTCCCAGCCGGTCATTAAAACGTTCTGCTGCGCGGATCAGATGGGCAATCACGGGCTGGCGTTGGATCTTTTGCGCTGTTGTGGTGACAGTTTTCAGCGTCTTGCGGGCTTTGCCGCTTTTCTCTGACGCTTCACGCGCGGCAGTTTCTACTGTTTGAATCGGGTCGTGCTCCTGTTCCTGATTCGGGCGTTTTACGTCATTTTCCTGCATCATCAGGTCGATAGTCCTTTTTTTGTCTGCAATCGGGTTAGTATAGCCTCTCTGGGCGACTTCCCGAAAAGTGCGACCAGTCGCTAATCCACATAGCTTTTCATCACACCAGTTAACCACTCCATAAACAGATGAACCCGGCGGGAAAGGTTGCGACGGTGTGGGTACAGCAGTGAAACCGGCATAGCGTCGGCGCGATATTGCGGTAACACTTCAATGAGCGTGCCTGCACGCAGCGCATCACGCACCCCAACGCGCGGTACCTGAATGATACCCAGACCCGCCAGGCAAGCCGCATGATAAGTCTCGGTGCTGTTCACCGTTAATATGCCGCCTGTTTTAATCCACTGCGTGCCATTAGTCGTTGCGACTTCAAAACCCTGCGGTCGGGTTCCCAGATTCAGTGAGTAGTGCACCACCGCATGTGAGGCCAGATCGTCCAGACTCTCTGGATAGCCAAAACGCGCCAGATACTGCGGGCTGGCGCAATTAATGACCGACAGCTTACCCAGCGGGCGAGCGATTAATCCAGAATCTTTCAGCGCGCCAATGCGCACGACGCAGTCAAAGCCCTCGCGAATTAAATCGACCAGGCGGTCGCTGCTGCTGAGCTCCAGTTCAATCCCCGGATACTGATGCAAAAATTGAGGGAGCTGCGGCATGACCAGGTTTTTGGCGACGCTCACCGGCATATCAACACGCAGTTTACCGCTGATGCTTTTGGGGTCGTGCTGAAACAGACCGTCCAGCTCATCAAGATTGCTCAACAGGTCTTTGGCGCGTTCGTAATAGACCATACCGTCTTGCGTAAGCTGAACGCGTCGGGTAGTCCGGTGCAGTAGCTGTGTTCCGAGCAGGTTCTCCAGCGCCTGAATCTGGCGAGATACGCTACCTTTAGGAAGGCCGGATGTCTCGGCGGCGCGCGAAAAGCTCTCCAGTTCCGCGACGCGGATGAACAATTGCATTGCGTGAATTTTATCCATCCCGACCGCCTGGTGTTGTTCTGTGTGAAACAGTGATGCGTATCTGGCTATATTTATTGTTTTTCTATCACCTAATAAGCTCTTTCTCAATCTTCACAACACCTGAAATGAGGTTTCTTATGACACAACGTATCGCATTAGTGACCGGCGGCAGCCGTGGACTGGGTAAAAACGCGGCGTTGAAGTTGGCGGACAAGGGAACGGATATTATTTTTACCTGGAATAGCCAGCAGCAGGCGGCTCTGGATGTTGTCGCTGAAATTGAGCGAAAAGGGAGGAAAGCGGTGGCAATACAACTGAACGTCAGTGATATTGCCAGTTTTGCGACATTCACCCGCGACGTCAAAACACAGCTGAAAAGTGTCTGGAATCGTGAGACGTTTGATTATTTAGTGAACAATGCCGGTATCGGCCGGTATGCCTTGTTTGCAGGCACGCCAGAAGAAATGTTTGATGAATTAATGAACATCCATTTTAAAGGACCTTTCTTCCTGACCCAGCGCCTGTTACCGATGATTAAAAATGGCGGACGGATCCTGAATGTCTCAACGGGGCTGTCCCGTTTTGCCCTGCCGGGGTATGCCGCCTACGCCTCCATGAAAGGGGCGATGGAAGTGCTGACGCGCTATCAGGCCAAAGAGTTGGGAGAGCGTGGGATAACGGTGAACAGTATTGCGCCTGGCGCTATTGAGACCGATTTTGGCGGCGGCAGAGTGCGGGATAACCAGGAGGTGAACGCCTACGTTGCGTCGCAAACTGCGTTGGGACGCGCCGGTTTACCGGAGGATATTGGTGATGCCATTGCCGCATTGCTCAGTGATGAACTGGGGTGGATGACGGCGCAGCGGATTGAAGTGTCAGGCGGCATGTTCCTGTAAACGTGGGATGCGATCCGGCGGGTGGGATTGCCCGCCGGATTAGCAGCGGCGAGTGAACATCAACGCCACTCATGCTTTAACAAGCCAAAAAGCCAGTCATCCTGCCAGCGTTGCTGTAGCCAATAGCTTTCACGCAGCGTCCCTTCCAGCACAAATCCTGTTTTCTCCAGCAACTGGCGAGAGGCCTGATTGCCTGCGGTGACGCAGGCTGTCAGCCGCCGCAGGCCACCGGCGGAAAAGGCATAGTCGCAGACGGCGCGTAAAGACTCCGTCCCATAGCCTTTCCCCTGGGCCTCGGGAGCCAGCAGGAACCCGACTTCGGCGCAATCTTGACCACGATGAATATAACCGTTGATGCCGAGCGGTTTGCCTGTTTCGTTGTCACAAAGGATCAGACACAGCCAGTGCGGACTGCCTGGTTGCCATTCGGGCAATCGGGAGTCAAACGCCTCGCGAATGTCTGCTTCGCTACGCGCATCGGCGACATAGCGCATCACGTCAGGATGTTGCTGTAGCGAGAGAAAAAAGGGCCAGTCGGCGGGTTCAATCGGCCGACAGGTCAGGCGAGAGGTTTTCAATACGGGCACAAACTTACCTCCGAATAATTTTCTCAATGTTCACGTCGTGGTCACTGTTATATATGTTTAACTTGTTATATCTATAAAAACAGATAATTAAAATGAATATTACTAACTCCCCTGGAGGTAACACCGTTCACTTAAGCCAATGAATGAGGGGAAACACCGGGATTGGGTTCCCGGAGGGACGCCAAACCCGGTGGTCGCCCCGGATATCTCGGTTTTAAACTCACGGTGTTACCCCAGAAGGGTGTTTTTATATTAAGGACGATAATGACGATCAGCGTTTTACAGACGACACGCGCCACCTTTGAGCACTGTCTGGGTATTATCCGCCATGCATCGGTAGACATTTTGCTGTTGTTAGGGGTCCATGCCTCCGAGGGGAAAGATCCGCGCTGGTTTCTCGAGCAATTGGATCAGGCCCGTTTGAACCTCGGTGGCTGGAACGCCGTCGCAAAACGGCTGCATATGAATGACGCGCAACTCAGTCAGTTTACCCTGCGGTTGCGCCATCTTCAGCAATGCGTACCGCAATATGAAAGCGGTCAAGACGTGAGTGAAAATCAGCTGATTGCCGCGCTGCGTTTCGTCACCGCGCTGGAACAGCTGCGCCAGTGCCAGCCGCTGCTAACGTATCTCACTGACGTAGACGCGAGCGATGAAAGCCAACAACGGCGTGCAGAGCGCCAGCTTCGCGCCATTGAGCTGGTTTTAAAAGGACTGGTGGCGCAGGTATGGCCGGACAGCCAGTCTTTGAATGCGTATTTAAAGCAGCACTTTGGCGCCGATCGACTCAGGCGCTGGATTAAACAGGGGGACGGCCAGGAGGCGCTCAGTGGGATGTGTTTTAGTGAGCTGGCGCTGATGGTGGTCGATAAAAAGAGCTTCGCTCGCCACTACGCCGGGGTGTTTAACGATACCTCGGTACTGACGCTGTTTGTTGAACCCCGTGCGACGCTACGGCAATTCCTCGACGACTGTCGACAGGCGCGTAACGCCGTGATTGCCGGAGAACCGCTCACGGCGGCACAGTTGACGCTGCTCTCCTGCCAGTATCAGCATATTACTCGTCCGGTACAGCGGGCATTTGAGCGCGGGCGTGTGCGGGTGAACCCCGCCTCGCTGCTGATTGTCGATGACGCGCCACTGGAACAGTACTGGGAGCGTGCGCGGCATATCCATCGCCAGGCGGGTGGCGAGCAGCAAGAGATCGGTGAAACGATAGAACCCCCGCGCAAGCGGCCGCAACGTAGCGCTGAAGAGCGGGAACAGCTGATCTCCGGCACTCTGTGGGGCGCCGTCGGTGTCATGGTGCTGGCGATACTGGGGGGCGGAATCTGGTTATACACTTCGCAGGAACCGCCAACGGCACCGGGCGTTGCGATCGTGAAGAATGAGCCGAAACGGGAAGCCCCTTCCCCGCGGGAGAGCATCACGCAGAAGGGGATCACCTGGGATGCTTTTAACATGCGTGCGGCTATCGACAGGAACGACACCCGTGTCACAACCCTGTTTTTACAGGGCGGGATGAACTGGCAGTTAGCCTGGACCGAGCAGGCTTTCTCTTTGGGAAATACTGAAGTGCTACAGTTGTTGCTCCGCTACCCCTCGCAGATGGATGAGCCTAAACCCTGTCGGCGGTTTATCAACACCCTGGGTCACGCCATGTCGAACGGCGCGTCGCTGAGCGCCGAACACGCTTTGTATCTGCAACGTTTTTGCTCGGTGCCTGCGGTCGTGGCGCGCCAAAAGCATGAAGCAGAGCAGGCGACATTACGCGCCCGCGCCGAACCCAGCGCGGACAACAAGAAATGGCTGAAGATTCAGACCGCCATTTATGAGGAGATTCGTGGCTAAATAGCTATTTAGGGACCTTATGCCAAAGACGTCCCTAAAGATAAGCATCTGACCGATAAAATATTTACTCAGCATACTGATCGTAACAATCTGATTCTGAGAAACCGAATCAAATGTCTGGTCTGCCGGACCACCGGTTTCTCACGTTTTGTTGAGCTGCATGAAAAAGTCAGCGTGGCCTTCATTGTCAAGCCCTTCGCCGTTTAAGAGCATCTCGTTTTTATCATAAAGAAATAAACTGGATGTGATACTCCTTTTATTCTTATTTGCCCACAACATTAAAATTATTATCTATAAAAAACTCATAGTGATACTGCTTACCATTTATTTTATAAAGAGTGCTGTACTGATAACCTTTATTTAGCTTGAGATTAAAGCATGTATCAGGGTATGAGAGCGTAACAGGCCTACGCGTATCAGAAGCAATAATTAGTTTGTAATTATCTTCATTGGACGAGAGGTTATATGTAGTTAAAACGTCGTTTTTATCCAGGCTATAGCATACCCTTTCCTGATCAATGTTTATCCACCGTGAAAGCCCGATCTCTGCGCCTTCATGATTACTGCTGGGGCAACCGGCAAGAATGAGCATAGCGGGAATAATGACTAACTTTTTCAACATGTCGGGAATCCTCCTAACACTTTCTTATACTGCTCGATCAACAGATGCTCAGGTACGGACGGATCATAATCGCAATACTGAATAATGGCAGGGGACTGATTAAAGCCGTGATGAACGAGTACCCAATAATCACTAACGATACTCGCTTGTTGTTCCAGACTGTAATCAAGTAAAGATGATTTATCGAGGTGGTAGCTATAATCAGCCGCCCAAGAGAAAAGCCCGCGAGTCCTGACCATCATCCCGCGCTGGTGCTGCCAGACATGCATCATTTCATGAAGAAATAGATGCTGATAATAGACCCCGACTAACGAAAAATCTTTCTGGTATAGCTCAGACCTAAACCACATTTCACCGTTTGGACTCATTGCCTGCCGGGGGTTTTGGAGGTCAAATGGGAGGTAGCTTTCTAAGTGAATCCAGACTAAATTATAGCGAATACTGGAGCCATAGAGCGAGCTGGCGAGATTAATCTCTCCCAGCCTTAACCGCCTTATCCCGCCTTCATGCGTTTCCGGCCAACTAATAGAGTTAGGATACGGATAATTCATTTTCTCAATCCCTCAAGACGTTATTCCTGACTGGAAAGCTTACACCTAAAAGAGATTAAACGCAGGGGGATATCTCAGCTGAATTGCCTTATATCATTTTCAGGAACAGAATAAATTCATCAAATCAATATTTAAATAAATAATTATACGAAAATAAGTTCTTCACAATTCAAGCCAGAAATGATCAGAGTCGATAAGATGGTTTATGAAGATCATCGAATCCGACGTGTTAACGTAGCTAATCGCATCACCTAAACTGGTCGGTCTAACCGAAACCAGAAGCAATCCAGGGTGATAATTAGCAGGGGAGTTACGGCTCCCCATATAACCCAATCAGGCGACGCACCACGCCGTTGGTCCAGCCAAACCCATCCTGTAACGGGTATTCGCCGCCGCCGCCTTCACGCGGCGTGCCGCCCGCGATATGGTATTTTTCAATAAGCTTATGATGCTGCTGGTAAAAATGGTTCACCGTTTGTAGCCAGCTCCGTGCGATCTCGTCACCGAGGACATCATCGCCATACATCTTGAACCCCTGGATAGCCATCCACTGTAGCGGTGCCCAGCCGTTGGGTTTATCCCACTGTTCGCCGGTTTCGTATTCGGTCGCCATAATTCCACCGGGCGTCAGTAAGCGGCTGCGAACCGCGCTGCTCAGGCGATCGGCCTGTTCATGCGTCGCCATACCGACATACAGAGGCACAATGCTGGCGGCGGAGAACAGGGCCATCTGTTCGCGTCGCCAGTCGTAGTCCCGATAGCAGCCATTTTCGTCATCCCACAGGTAACGGTTCACGGCGGCACGACGGTCGCTTGCCTTCTGGCGAAAAAGGGCCTCGGTGTCCCGGTCGCCTTTCAGCGCAGAAATATTGGCAATAGCGCTCTCCAGTTTGAACAAAAAGGCGTTGAGATCGACCGGGATAAACTGGGTGGTGCGAATACTTGCCAGGCGCCCGGTATCACGCAGCCAGCGGGATGAGTAATCCCAGCCGGAAGCCGCACCGGCACGCAGATCGCGATACACCTCATTGGGAGGGCGACCGGAATGTTTGGCGGTTTCCACATCCTCCAGCCACGACTCGTCACGCGGCGTGTCGCGATCGTCCCAGTAACGGTTGAGCAGCGAACCGTCAGGCATCCGGACGACGTGGCGATACGCCTGATTGAGCACCAGTGATTCCGCGCCGTCCATCCAGAATGCGTACTCCATTTTCAGATGGTCGAGGTAGCGCCGTGCGCCGCGTACGCCATCTTCTTCGAACAGTTCGACCATCAGGGCAAACACCGGCGGCTGCGAGCGGCTCAGATAGTAGGTGCGGTTGCCGTTCGGAATATGGCCGTAGTTCTCAATCATCCAGGCGAAATTGTCCGCCATACATTTCAGGAGATCACCGCGACCGCTTTCCGCCAGCCCCAGCATGGTGAAATAGGAATCCCAGTAGTAGGTTTCGCTGAATCGCCCGCCCGGTACGATGTAGGACTGCGGTAATGCCAGTAGCGAAGACCACGGAATGTGGTCCTGCGGCTCGCGCGTCAGCACGGGCCAGAGCTGGTCGATATGCTCTTTCAGCGAGTTTTCTGGGTTAGAGACATATTCCGTGGAAGAAACATCTGGCAGCCAGAAGTGGTTTTCAACAAACTGTCGCAGGTTGAAATCCCGGTGTCGTCTGACTTTACGGTATCGAATCAGGATATCGAGCGGATCCATCTTCGGCGCGCAGTCCGGGAAGGTTTTGCTGTCGGCAAAGATTCGGGCGGATTGCACATGCTCGAACAGTTCGAGGTAACGATCGGCTGGCGTAAGCGCGTCGGAGGCGGGAAGCCCCTCAATCATCTCGGGTTCCGGCTCTGCCTCGATCATTTCATCCAGCTTTAACTCGTGCGGATCCGTTTCATAAATCAGATCAACCTCGATCGTCATTTCGTCGGATGGAACGTGTTGCAGTTTCTGGTTGAGCATAATGAGAAGGACCTCCGGATTGCGTCGTAAAAGATACGGGTGTTGCCCGGCTGTTTTTTAAGCGTAGACATTCGCTTCGGTGAATAGGGTGCAAAGTGTGCGGTGGTTCACGTTTATTCATCCAGTATTACGTGAATTATTAAAATAACGTACTGATCGTTAGCGATTATTTTTCATTCCCCTCTTTTTACGCAGTGCTTATTTTCGGAACATTCGATTGCAACACTTTGTGAATAATAAAAACCCTACACGTAATAGGGGAAAGCTATCTCATCGATAGTTACCGCCCATGTAATTGCTTGATACTTATCAAACTCGTCACTTAAGCATTTCCTATCATGGCAAGGTCCTTTCAGGACGCCCACTTTTACCGATTTTCTGGGTCACAACAACTTACAACCGTGAGGGTAAAATAATGAAAATCATTACCCGTCTTACCGCGATTGCCATAGCCGGCATCGTTATTTGTTATTTAGGATTATCCGGTTACGTCTGGTATCACGATAATCAACGAAGTCAGGACGTTTCCGTTCAAGCTTCTTCGCTGGAAGAAAATAATAAGGTTTTGGGATTCTTGCGTGAAAAGGGATGCGATTATTGTCATACCCCTTCTGCTGAATTACCTTTTTATTCCTCTTTTCCCGTCGCTAAACAGTTGATGAATTACGATATTCAACTGGGCTATAAATCCTTCAACCTTGAAGCCGTTCGCGCTGCGCTGGTGGCGGATAAACCCGTCTCACAAAGCGATCTCAATAAGATTGAATGGGTGATGCAGTATGACACCATGCCGCCGACGCGTTATACCGCGCTGCACTGGGCCGGAAAGGTGAGTGATACGGAACGGGAGCAGATAATGGCCTGGGTTGCCAAACAGCGTGAACAGTATTACGCCAGTAACGACACGGCCCCACAGCATCGTAATGAACCTGTACAGCCGATCCCGAAAGCCTTGCCAACCGACGCTCAGAAAGTGGCGCTGGGTTTTACGCTTTACCACGATCCGCGTTTGTCTGGCGACAGTACGATTTCTTGCGCGCACTGCCATGCCTTGAATGCCGGTGGGGTGGACGGCAGAAAAACGTCGAAAGGTGTGGGCGGCGCGGTTGGGCCAATCAACGCACCGACGGTGTTCAACTCGGTGTTTAACGTTGAACAGTTCTGGGATGGTCGTGCGCCAACGCTTCAGGCACAGGCGGGTGGGCCGCCGTTGAACCCGATTGAAATGGCGTCGAAATCCTGGGACGAGATCATTGGCAAACTCGATAAAGATCCTGTGCTTAAACAGCAGTTCCTGGCGGTCTATCCACAAGGGTTCAGTGGCGACACAATTACCGATGCGATTGCCGAGTTTGAGAAAACGCTGATTACGCCGAATTCCGCGTTTGATAACTGGCTGCGCGGGGATGAAAACGCGCTGACGGCCCAGCAGAAGCATGGTTATCAGCTGTTTAAGGATAACAAGTGCGCCACCTGTCACGGCGGTATTATCCTGGGTGGACGATCCTTCGAACCGTTAGGTCTGAAGAAGGACTTTAATTTTGGCGAGATTACCGCAGCGGATATTGGGCGTATGAACGTCACCAATGAAATGCGCGATAAACTGCGTCAGAAAGTCCCAAGCTTGCGTAACGTTGCGCTCACTGCGCCGTACTTCCACCGGGGCGATGTCCCGACGATGGATGGGGCGGTGAAACTGATGTTGCGTTATCAGGTGGGTAAAGAAATCCCGCAGGAAGATATCGATGATATCGTTGCTTTCCTCGAGAGTCAGACCGGGGTATATACGCCGTATATGCAGGGGAAATAAAATAAGTACCTGATGGTGCTACGTTTATCTGGCCTACAGGATATGGCAAACTGTAGGCCATCATCAGGCATTTATCGCCGATTAACGCATAGTAACGAATTCTTCGGACGCGGTCGGGTGGATGGCGACAGTGTTGTCGAAGTCTTTTTTGGTTGCACCCATTTTCAGCGCTACCGCAAAGCCTTGCAGCATTTCATCCATACCGAAACCGATGCCGTGGATACCGACAATCTTCTCTTCCGGCCCTACGCAGACCAGCTTCATGCGGCACGGCTGACGGTGAGAGGTCACCGCCGTGTACATCGCGGTAAATGACGATTTATACACTTTTACCTGATCGTCGCCATACTGTTCGCGCGCCTGGGGTTCGGTCAGACCCACGGTGCCAATCGGCGGATGGCTGAAGACCACGGTCGGGATGTTGCTGTAGTCCAGATGCTCGTTTGGTTTGTTGTTAAACAAACGCTCAGAGAGACGACGGCCCGCCGCAACTGCCACTGGCGTCAGCTCTACGGCACCGGTGTTATCGCCTACCGCGTAAATGCCATTTACGTTCGTGTTCTGGAATTTATCGACGACGATGTAACCTTTTTCATTGGTTTTCACGCCCGTTACCGCCAGATTGACGTTGTCGGTTGCTGGTTCACGGCCGATGGCCCAAATCAGGCAATCAACGGTTTCGCTGCGACCGTCTTCCAGTTGTAGCGTCAGGCTACCGTCGGCATTCTTGACCACCGCTTTCGGGATGGCGTTGGTGTGAAGCTCTGGGCCTTCCGCATTCATTACTTCGACCAGCGTCTCGGTGATCATCGGGTCAAAGCTGCGCAGCGGCGCGTGTTTACGCACAAACAGATGCGTTTTCGCGCCCAGACCGTTGATCACACCCGCCAGTTCAACCGCGATATAACCTGCCCCAACGACCGCAACGCGTTCCGGCAGCGCTGGCAGTTCGAAGAAGCCGTCAGAGTCGATACCGTATTCGACGCCCGGAATGTCCGGGTGGCTCGGGCGACCGCCGGTGGCAATCAGAATGTGGTCGGCAGTGATCGTTTCGCCATTCACTTCAATGGTTTTCGCATCAACGAAGCGGGCAAAGCCTTTGATCACATCAACTTTATTTTTGCCCAGCACGTTGTCGTACGAGGTGTGGATACGGTCGATGTAGGCGCTACGACTGGCGATTAACGTGTCCCAGTTGAACGCGTTGATCGTGGTGTCAAAGCCGTAGTCCGGGCCATACAGGTGGATCGCTTCGCGAATCTGCGCGGCATGCCACATCACTTTCTTCGGTACACAGCCGACGTTTACGCAGGTGCCGCCTAACTCTTTGGCTTCAATCAGCGCACATTTCTGGCCGTACATAGCTGCGCGGTTAATGGAGGCGATACCACCGCTGCCGCCGCCGATAGCGATGTAATCATAGTGTTTGGTCATGACTTTTGTCCTTAATCGTTGATTGCTGCGATTGTAGCGCGAGACTTAAAAGGTTCCACCGATGGCTGTGATTACTCTGGCACTACCCAGTTTACCGAGGTATGACCGGTGCCTGCCGGAACCAGCTTGCTGTGCAGCCACGGCAGCACGGCATTCATCTGTTGTTCCAGCTTCCACGGCGGGTTGATAACAATCATGCCGGATGCCGTCATCCCACGTTGATCGCTGTCCGGGCGGACGGCCAGTTCAATTTGCAGAATACGGCGAATGCCGGTGGCTTCCAGCTCTTTGAGCATGCGTTTGATTTGCGCACGCAGGACAACCGGATACCACAGCGCGTAGGTGCCGGTGGCAAAACGTTTATATCCTTCGCTGATCCCGCTGACGACGGCCTGATAGTCCGTTTTCATTTCATAAGGTGGGTCAATGAGGATCAGCCCGCGACGGGAAACCGGCGGTAATTTTGCTTTCAGCTGTTGATAGCCGTCGGCGCGTGCCACACGGGCGCGTTCATCTTTCTGAAACTCAGAGCGCAGCAGGGGGAAATCGCTCGGGTGCAGTTCGGTCAGTTGCAGGCTGTCTTGCTCACGCAGCAACTGGCGGGCAATCAGCGGCGAGCCCGGGTAATAACGCAGCTGACCGCTGCGGTTAAAATGCTGCACAACGGAGATATACGGCTCCAGTTCAGCCGGTAAATCATCCTGCTGCCAGATGCGTGCGATACCTTCCAGATACTCGCCGGTGCGCTCGGCATGCTCGCCACTCAGTTGATACCGGCCAGCGCCCGCATGGGTGTCCAGATAGAGAAACGGTTTTTCTTTCTCTTTGAGCGACTCAATGATCAGGCTCTGAACGGTGTGTTTAAGGACGTCGGCGTGGTTGCCAGCGTGATAGCTGTGGCGATAACTGAGCATGGGTAAAGGAGTTCCAGTGTGTAGGCGTAGACCCAAAAGCTGTGCGCTGCCGGGCAACAAAAAAGCATATCGGCACAGTATACAGAAAAGTCACCCTCGCCGCGAAAGGACAACGCACAGCATTGAAATTCACTACACTTAACCCCATGCTACTGAGTATTACGCGCTGGATAAGGTGCCAACTGCCTTCCGGCGAAAACGCGTTTACGCGTTTCGTTTCCCCTTTTTAACCAGGACTGTGCATATGACGAATCCTTTACTGACTCCCTTCGAACTGCCGCCGTTTTCCAAAATTCAGCCCGAACATGTGGTTCCCGCCGTCACTAAGGCGCTGAACGACTGCCGTGAAAATGTGGAACGTGTGGTAGCGCAGGGCGCACCGTACACCTGGGAAAACTTATGCCAACCGCTGGCGGAAGTGGATGATGTGCTGGGCCGTATTTTCTCGCCGGTAAGTCACCTGAACTCGGTGAAAAATAGCCCGGAACTGCGTGAAGCGTACGAGCAAACCCTGCCGCTGCTCTCTGAGTACAGCACCTGGGTTGGGCAGCACGAAGGGTTGTACCAGGCGTATCGCGACCTGCGCGACGGCGATCACTACGCCACGCTCTCCACCGCGCAGAAAAAAGCCGTGGATAACGCGCTGCGTGATTTTGAACTCTCTGGTATTGGTTTGCCGAAAGAAAAACAGCAGCGCTACGGTGAAATTGCCACCCGTCTGTCTGAACTCGGAAACCTGTATAGCAACAACGTCCTTGACGCCACGATGGGCTGGACGAAGTTAGTGACGGATGAGTCCACGCTTGCCGGGATGCCGGAAAGCGCGCTGGCCGCAGCCATTGCCCAGGCCGAAGCGAAAGAGCAGGAAGGGTATCTGCTGACACTGGATATCCCGAGCTATCTGCCGGTGATGACCTATTGCGACAACCAGGCGTTGCGTGAAGAGATGTATCGAGCCTATGTGACCCGCGCCTCCGATCAGGGGCCGAATGCGGGCAAATGGGACAACAGCCCGGTGATGGAGGAGATCCTCGCCCTGCGTCATGAACTGGCACAACTGCTGGGCTTTGACAGCTACGCCTTTAAATCGCTGGCCACCAAAATGGCGGAAAACCCGCAGCAGGTGCTCGATTTCTTAACCGATCTGGCGAAACGTGCCCGTCCGCAGGGTGAGAAAGAGCTGGCGCAACTGCGCGCTTTCGCAAAAGCGGAGTTTGGCGTTGACGATCTACAGCCGTGGGATATCGCTTACTACAGCGAAAAACAGAAGCAGCATCTGTACAGCATCAGCGACGAGCAACTGCGTCCATACTTCCCGGAAAACAAAGCGGTTAACGGCCTGTTTGAGGTTGTTAAGCGTATTTATGGCATTACCGCGAAAGAGCGTACGGATATGGATGTGTGGCATCCGGAAGTGCGCTTCTTCGAGCTTTACGACGAAAACAACGAACTGCGCGGCAGTTTCTATCTCGACCTGTACGCCCGTGAAAACAAGCGCGGCGGGGCATGGATGGATGACTGCGTGGGTCAGATGCGTAAAGCCGACGGCTCGCTGCAAAAGCCGGTCGCTTACCTGACCTGTAACTTCAACCGTCCGGTCAACGGCAAACCGGCGCTGTTCACGCACGACGAAGTGATCACGCTGTTCCACGAGTTCGGTCATGGACTGCACCATATGCTGACCCGCATTGAAACCGCTGGGGTTTCTGGCATCAACGGTGTGCCGTGGGATGCGGTCGAACTGCCGAGCCAGTTTATGGAAAACTGGTGCTGGGAGCCGGATGCGCTGGCGTTTATTTCCGGTCACTATGAGACTGGCGAACCGTTGCCGAAAGCACTGCTGGATAAAATGCTGGCGGCGAAAAACTACCAGGCGGCGCTGTTTATTCTGCGTCAGCTGGAGTTCGGTCTGTTCGACTTCCGTCTGCATGCCGAATTTAGCCCAGAACAAGGGGCGAAAATCCTTGATACGCTGGCAGAAATCAAGAAACAGGTTGCTGTGGTGCCGGGCCCATCATGGGGCCGCTTCCCGCATGCATTCAGCCACATCTTTGCCGGTGGGTATGCGGCGGGCTATTACAGCTACCTGTGGGCTGATGTCCTGGCGGCCGATGCTTTCTCCCGCTTCGAAGAAGAGGGGATTTTCAACCGCGATACCGGGCAGTCGTTCCTCGATAACATTCTGACCCGTGGGGGTTCTGAAGAGCCGATGGAGCTGTTCAAACGCTTCCGCGGCCGCGAACCGCAGCTGGACGCGATGCTGGAGCATTACGGAATCAAAGGTTAATTTACCCGTCGTACTTCAAGCTGCCTCTTCGGCAACTGCACTCATTCACCTGGGGAGCGTACTCATTGTACGTTCCCAGGGATTTATTCCCTTGTTGCCTTGATGCAACTCGAATTATTTAGGGTAAAGCGGAAGTGAAAATCTGCTTAATTGATGAAACGGGCGCCGGAGAGGGCGCCTTATCTGTTCTTGCCGCCCGCTGGGGGTTGGAACACGATGACGATAATCTGATGGCGCTAGTGCTGACCACGGAACATCTGGAATTGCGTAAGCGCGATGAACCAAAGCTTGGCGGCATTTTCGTGGATTTTGTCGGCGGGGCGATGGCGCACCGGCGCAAATTTGGCGGCGGTCGTGGCGAAGCAGTCGCGAAAGCGGTCGGTATTAAAGGTGATTATTTGCCGGATGTGGTGGATGCCACGGCAGGACTGGGTCGTGATGCCTTCGTGCTGGCGTCGGTGGGTTGCCGTGTGCGGATGCTGGAACGAAATCCGGTTGTGGCGGCGCTGCTTGATGATGGTCTGGCGCGTGGCTATACCGACCCGGAAATCGGCTCATGGTTGCAGGCGCGTTTGCAGTTGATTCATGCCTCCAGCCTGACGGCGTTGACCGACATCACCCCACGCCCGCAGGTGGTTTATCTCGACCCGATGTTTCCGCACAAGCAGAAAAGCGCGCTGGTGAAAAAAGAGATGCGCGTGTTTCAGTCGTTGGTGGGGCCGGATTTAGACGCCGACGGGTTGCTGGAACCCGCACGACAACTGGCGACGAAACGGGTGGTGGTGAAACGACCAGACTACGCGCCGCCGCTTGCAGATGTCGCGACTCCCAACGCGGTAGTCACCAAAGGGCACCGGTTTGATATTTATGCGGGGACGGCGTTGGCAGAGTAACTGATTGCCTGATGGCGCTGCGCTTATCAGGCCTACAGCACAGTGCTCGTTGTAGGCCAGATCACGCGATCCGGCAACATGCAAGATCCGCCATCTTAATACCGGTAAAACCGCCGGAGACTTTTGTGGTTGACGTTCAGGAGTGGATTGCCGCGCGGAAAAGTTAACCTCAGCCAGCGTGGGCTGACTGAGGTTATGGTCGTTATTTGCTGCTATCTGGTGTGTTGATCATCCGGTTTAGCCACGGCACCATCATTGCCATCACGATTGTGACGGTCAGTGTCACCAGCCCGATTTTGCTGAACACGTTGGTGTAGATGGGCAGCGTTTGCAACGGATCGGTAATGTTCTCCGGTACGGCAGTGAATGTTGCCACATATCCCCCCATCAGGAACGCTGCAGCCTGCGTCAGGAACCACATCCCAAGGATAAAGCCCATCAGGTGTTGAGGGACCAGCGCGGCAACCATAGCCAGCCCCAGGGCGCTAATCAGCAGCTCGCCCAGACTCTGGAACAGATAAACCAGCACGATAAACCACGGTGACGTCAGCCCCTGTGCATCGGCAAACCACATCCCCGCCGCGGCGGCGGTCAGAAAGCCCAGCGCACACAAGAACATACCGAGCGTAAATTTCATCGGCATGGTCAGGTCTTTACCTTTGTTCCCCAGACGGGTGTAGATAGCCGCCAGTACCGGACTGGCGAGCACTACCCAGAATGGGTTCAGCGCCTGGAAGCTAACAGGGTTAATGGTGATGCCGAGGATCTCATGGTGTACGTTGTTGATAGCAAAGAAGTTGAGCGAGGTCGGCATCTGTGCGTACAGAATATAAAACAGCACCGCTTCCAGCATCAGAATAAAGGCGACAAACATCTTGTTGCGCCCGGTTTTATCCAGTTTGAACGCTTCGCGGAAGAAGATAATCGTGACGATAATCGACAATACGATCAGCACCAGGTTGGCGATTTTGACGTTGTGCATCAGCCAGGCGCACAGGAACACCATCGCCACAGTACCGACTAATACATACAGCAGGTTACGCAAACTCAACGGTTTGTGGTCGGGCTCTGAACCGATATCTTTCACCATGCCACGGCAGGCGAAATAGACCAGCAGAGCGACGATCAGACCCGCGCCGCACAGGTTGTAGGTGACGGCATAACCAAATTTTTCGGCAATCACTGGCGCCAGCGATAGCGACAGCAGGGAACCGATGTTAATCGACATATAAAACAGGGTGAAGGCGCCATCAAGACGGGCATCCTTCGGCGGATAGCATTTAGACAATAGACTTGCCGGGTTCGCCTTAAACAATCCGTTACCGACGGCAATGGTACCAAGTGCAATAAATATCAGGTCGGGTTTGAGCAGTGACATCCCGGTCATGAAGTAGCCCAGCGCCAGGACGATTGCGCCGAGCACCAGCGTACGTTTGGTTCCCAACAGGTGATCGCCAACGTAACCGCCAATAGAAATCAGGCCATACACCAGGGCGGCAAACGCGCCAAAGGTGATGAACGCCTGTTCCTGAGAGAAGCCAAGCTGTTTAACAAAAAAGACCGCCAGGATACCCTGAACGCCGTAATAGCCAAATCGTTCCCATAATTCTACAAAAAAGATCATGAAGAACGGACGAGGTTGCTGCAGCAAGCCCGTAGGTGCAGTTGTATTCATATTCCTTCGCCTTTCAATGCCATCCTGAAAAGTATGAACGCGTATGCTAAAACGCGCCGAAAAAGTCTGACTCTGTTATAGACTGCGGTCATTAACCGAATGCATAGGTTATTATATTGAATGATTTCGATCTAACTAGATGATCACACTATTTATGATTTGTAGAATGGAGTGATGTACTAACCATTTAAATAAACAGAAATAAAAACGCCCGCATAAGCGGGCGCGATGAGCGATATGGTCGACGGTTTACCGGATCAGGCGTCCGGTGCAGAACTCTTATTCTTCTTCGTCACGCAGTGGAACAATCAACATGTCAACGTGAACGGTGTTGATCAACTGGCGTGCGGAAGACATCAGCTTGCTCCAGAAGTCCTGGTGGTGACCGCAGACGACCAGATCCATGTCGTATTTCTTGATCGCATCAACCAGCACCTGGCCCAGATCGCCGCTACCGCTCAGCGTTTCAGTGATCGGGTAGCCCGCATTGCTGGACAGCTCGGTCAGCGCATGGTGGGTTTCTTCAGAAATGCGTTTCTGCATATCGCCGAGATTGACGTCGATAAGCCCGGTGTACAGGTCAGAGTAGTTCACGTCTACGTGGATGAGGGAGACTTTCGCGTTATAGGGACGCGCCATAGAAACCGCTTTCTCTACCAGAACTTTGCTTTCCGGGGAAAGATCAACCGCGATAAGAATGTGTTTGTAAGCCATAGTGTTACTCCTTCCATAAAGTTGTCGATGACTAGCCAGCTAGCGTTTCTTTGCCGTCGCGTCACCCGCGTCCTGCGAACAATATGCGCGGGGCTAGCCCAGCCGTGAAGATGGATTGTTTAGACTATCCTTACATTATAGCGACCTGGATAATCCGTCAATCCGCCTTGGTTGCCAACCAGTTAAACAAATTTTTCTGTTAAATGCATTGATAGCGGTTAACCTTCTGGCAAAAAAATTAACTGATCTCCTACAATATTTAAAGAGCCGTTTGGATGCAGAATATCCTCATCATGGCTTGGTAGGACTTTTTCACTGAACTGTCTGGCAGGGTATCGGGGAGCGATTGCCCCGGAGAGGAGCTCCGAGGGCGTGTCGCCGGGGAGGTGGTATGATAAGCACCGTCGCATTATTCTGGGCGTTATGTGTCGTTTGCATTGTAAATATGGCGCGTTATTTCTCGTCATTACGTGCACTGTTAGTGGTACTCCGTGGTTGCGATCCATTGCTCTACCAATATGTAGATGGAGGTGGTTTTTTTACCTCGCATGGCCAACCCAACAAGCAAATGCGTCTGGTGTGGTATATCTATGCCCAACGCTATCGGGATCATCACGATGATGAATTTATTCGCCGTTGTGAACGTGTTCGCGGCCAGTTCATCCTCACCAGCGCATTATGCGGTCTGGTGATTATCAGTATGGTCGGGTTGGTGATTTGGCATTGAGCCATTTGGACGTATCGCACAGGCAAAAAAAAGCGGGCCAGTTTCCTGGACCCGCTTTTTTTACAGACTAACTGGCTTAGATCAGTTTCAGGGAGAGCCAGTACAGCCCCCCGGAAAGCACAATCGCCGCAGGCAGAGTAAAGACCCAGGCCATCAGAATGCTGGTGACCGTTTTACGCTGCAGACCACCGCCGTCGACGACCATCGTCCCCGCAACGGAGGAAGAGAGTACGTGGGTGGTAGAAACAGGCATACCGGTGTAACTCGCCAGACCGATAGACACAGCGGCAGTCATTTGCGCGGACATCCCTTGCGCATACGTCATGCCTTTCTTACCGATCTTCTCGCCGATAGTGGTTGCCACGCGACGCCAGCCGATCATCGTACCAAGGCCCAACGCCAGTGCGACAGCCATGATAATCCAGACCGGTGCGTACTCAATGGTACTCAGCATATCGGTTTTCAGTTTCTTCAGCAGGCGCTTGTCGTCAGCGCTTACGCCAGGCAGCTTCACCACTTTATCGGTGGTGTCAGAGATGCACAGCATAATGCGACGCAACTGACCACGTTGCTCGACGCTTAACTTGTCGTAAGTTTCCAGATTTCCCAGCATACCCTTCGCACGATCGAGCGCATTCAGGGTGTTTGCCGGGTGGCAGTGGAACTCCGTTGGTGTCGTTGTCGCGGCTTCCGGGGACGGAATCTGCTGATCGACGCCGGTCACTTTTTTCAGCAGATCAGGATGCTGCTGGAAGTAAGTTTCGACGTTGTTAATGGCGTCACGGGTACGGGTGATTTCATAGCCGGAAGCGTTCATATTGACCACGAAGCCCGCAGGCGCCACGCCAATCAGAACCAGCATCACCAGACCAATGCCTTTCTGTCCATCGTTAGCGCCATGCGAGAATGCAACGCCGATAGCAGACAGAATAAGAGCGATACGCGTCCAGAATGGCGGCTTTTTCTTGCCGTCTTTCTTTTCACGTTCCGCGGGGGTCAGGTGAATACGCGCCCGTTTTTTGGTGCCGCTCCAGTAGCGACGCAGCAAAAAGATCAGACCGCCAGCAAACACCAGGCCGACAATGGGGGAAATAATCAAAGAACCGAAAATGTTGATAACTTTCGGTATGTTAAGTGCATCCACTACCGATGTGCCGGTCATCAAAGCATTGGTTAAACCAATACCAATGATGGCGCCAATCAGTGTGTGAGAACTGGAGGCCGGAAGACCAAAGTACCAGGTACCCAGGTTCCAGATAATTGCCGCCAGAAGCATGGAGAACACCATGGCGAGGCCATGTGAGGAACCCATGTTAAGCAGCAGATCCGTTGGCAACATATGCACAATGGCATACGCTACGCTGAGACCGCCCAGCAAAACACCAAAGAAGTTGAAGACCGCCGCCATGATAACCGCGAGTTGCGAACGCATTGCGCGGGTATAAATCACGGTTGCGACTGCGTTTGCCGTATCGTGGAAGCCGTTAATCGCTTCGTAGAACAGCACAAAAGCCAGAGCAAGCAATAGTAAAAGCCCGGTATGCAAATCCAGGCCAGCAAACAAATGTAGCATAGGACGTTACGCCATTTTGAGGACATGAACGCGGCGCATTATCAGGGACTTTGGCGACGCGGGCAAAGTGAAATATAGACTTTTTTTGATTTGTCTCCTGAATAGTTTTCCCCCACTAAAGAATTATCTTATAGATTTCAAATAAATACTTGTTTTTCACGATCTTGTCGCTGGTACGGTCACTGAGGAAACTTTACAATTCACGCCCAGATTGAAGAGAGGATCGCAAAGTGGATAGGTTTGATACCGTTATTATAGGCGCTGGCGCGGCGGGTATGTTCTGCGCTGCACAGGCAGGGCAACGGGGTAACCGCGTGTTGCTCATTGATAATGGTAAAAAGCCGGGACGTAAAATCCTCATGTCCGGCGGGGGACGCTGTAACTTTACTAATCTTTATGTGGAACCCGCGGCGTATTTAAGTCAAAACCCTCATTTCTGTAAATCAGCGTTGGCGCGCTATACCCAGTGGGACTTTATCGATCTGGTCGGTAAACACGGAATTGCCTGGCATGAGAAAACGCTCGGCCAGCTATTTTGCGACGATTCTGCCCAACAAATTGTCGACATGCTGGTGGCGGAATGCGAGAAAGGCGGCGTCACCCTGCGGTTGCGCAGTGAAGTGCTCAGCGTTTCCCGTGACGATGAGGGTTACACTCTTGAACTGAACGGTATGACGGTCAGCGCGCCAAATCTGGTGATTGCCAGCGGCGGACTCTCGATGCCAGGCCTGGGAGCAACGCCGTTTGGTTATAAAATTGCCGAACAGTTTGGCCTGAATGTACTGCCAACGCGCGCGGGTCTTGTTCCTTTTACGTTGCATAAACCGTTGCTGGAACAGCTTCAGGTACTGTCGGGCGTTTCCGTTTCTTCGGTTATAACGGCGCAGGATGGCACGGTATTTCGTGAAAATCTGCTCTTTACGCACCGGGGGCTTTCAGGTCCGGCTGTTTTACAAATTTCGAGTTTTTGGCAGCCCGGAGAATTTGTCAGCATTAATTTATTACCGGATATCTGCCTGGACGCTTTCCTTAATGAGCAGCGTAGCGCGCACCCGAATCAGAGCCTGAAAAACACCCTGGCGATGCAGTTGCCGAAACGTCTGATTGAATGTCTGCAAGCGTTAGGGCAAATCCCCGAGCTTTCTCTGAAGCAGCTCAACGTACGTGACCAACAACTGCTGGTGGAGACGTTAACGGAATGGCGCGTACAGCCTAACGGCACTGAAGGATATCGTACGGCGGAAGTCACGCTGGGCGGCGTTGATACCCATGAGCTTTCCTCCCGTACGATGGAAGCGCGTAAGGTGCCAGGCCTTTACTTTATTGGGGAAGTGATGGACGTGACCGGCTGGCTGGGCGGGTATAATTTCCAGTGGGCGTGGTCAAGCGCCTGGGCCTGCGCACAGAATCTGACTGGTGAATGACAATAAAGTTGTATGCTAAATAGCTGCGCGGAATAGTAGATCACTTTGAGGGAACTCAGCCCGGATTGTGCGATCTGATCAATCGCCAAACATCACAAATCACCAACCGGACTGAGCGATGTCGATCATAGCACCAATACCCCGTACAGAACGACGCCTGATGCAGAAAGCGATACACAAACTCGTGATAAAAATCATGCCAGCAGGCTGACTGCCATGCTGATGTTGCACCGGGGTGACCGTGTCAGCGACGTTGCCAGAACGCTCTGTTGCACCCGTTCATCCATTGGTCGCTGTATTAACTGGTTTACACTGTCAGGTGTTGAGGGCCTGAAATCCTTACCCGTGGGGCGCGGTCCCGGCGCTGGCCTTTTGAGCATATCTGTACCTTGCTATGTGAACTGATAAAGCATTCCCCCGGTGATTTTGGTTATCAACGTTCTCGCTGGAGTACTGAGCTACTGGCAATAAAAATCAACGAGATAACCGGATGCCAGTTACACGCCGGAACCGTTCTGCGCTGGCTGCCATCAGCCGGGGTTGTATGGTGCAGAGCAGCGCCAACGCTGCGTATCCGTGACCCACATAAAGATGAAAAAATGGCCGCAATACATAAAGCACTGGACGAATGCAGTGCAGAACATCCGGTCTTTTATGAAGATGAGGTCGATATCCACCTCAATCCCAAAATTGGTGCGGACTGGCAACTGCGCGGACAGCAAAAACGCGTGATAACGCCGGGACAGAATGAAAAATACTACCTGGCCGGAGCACTGCACAGTGGAACGGGTAAAGTCAGCTACGTAGGTGGCAACAGCAAAAGCCCGGTGCTGTTTATCAGTCTGCTGAAGCACCTTAAAGCCACTTACCGGCGGGCAAAAACCATCACGCTGATCGTAGACAACTACATTATCCACAAAAGCCGTGAAACCCAGCGGTGGTTGAAATCGAACCCGAAGTTCAGCGTGATTTATCAGCCAGTTTACTCGCCGTGGGTGAACCATGTTGAGCGTCTATGGCAGGCGCTTCACGATACGATAACCCGCAATCATCAGTGCCGAACGATGTGGCAGCTACTGAGAAAAGTTCGTCGTTTTATGGAAAGCGTCAGCCCATTCCCGGGAGGAAAACATGGCCTGGCAAAAGTGTAGCGGTATTAGGCGCAGCTATATTAGGTATTTCGCGGTGTTTTGCCCCCGGCTGTCTTTTTTGACATGTACATATGCCAGTAATTGCCGCCGGCGGCAATTATAATGACACAATTAAAAACCAAAGGAGGTATAATAATTTATTATATTTTTAATAAGTAGTGATTTATTTGGTTATTATTACTCAGAGATTATATTAAAAATTAAAACAAATAACATTGTTAATTATATGGTTTTTCTGAATTTATTGTGAGTGTTTATTGTTGCTAAATTAAGAAAGCCATAATATTTTGTATTTACACTTGAGGACCGTCGCTCATATCGACAAAAAACGTTATCAATTAACAAGTATTAATTTATTTGTTAGGGGGTTTGTGGTGGATGTGTATATAGCGACTGTCATTGTAGGTGGTTATTTGTTAAGTCGATTGGTATTTGTTT
>NZ_JANEWG010000064.1 GCF_028069725.1 Citrobacter sp. Awk 4 | reverse complement strand
TTTTTACATTTAGTTACAAGTTTAACACTTGCTTTAAGGTTTGTAATGACTAGATTGAAATCAGATGTAGTCCATTAGTTTTATATTTTGCCCATTAGGGCTGATTTATTTCTACAAACAGCAGTGCAACATCTGTCAGTACTTCTGGTGTCTCTATTTTAGTAGGGGCAACTGTCAGATGTGCGACTAAAAAAAAGTGGGGTTTCATCATGTTTAATGAAGTCCATAGTATTCATGGTCATACATTATTGTTGATCACTAAACCGTCCCTGCAAGCTACGGCCTTATTGCAACACTTAAAGCAATCTCTGGCATTAACCGGAAAACTACATAATATTCAACGTTCTCTGGACGATATATCTGCCAGCTGCATTGTTTTACTGGATATGATGGAAGCGGATAAAAAGCTCATCCATTACTGGCAAGACAACTTAAGCCGGAAAAACAACAATATAAAAACATTGTTGTTAAATACTCCCGACGATTATCCGTACAGGGATATTGAAAACTGGCCACATATCAATGGCGTGTTTTACGCAGCTGAAGATGAAGAGCGTGTTGTAAATGGATTACAAGGGGTCTTGCGAGGTGAATGCTACTTTTCGCAAAAGTTGGCCAGTTACCTGATCACACACTCAGGAAACTATCGCTACAACAGCACAGAGTCGGCGCTTCTCACTCATCGCGAAAAAGAGATTCTTAATAAGCTGCGTATCGGCGCGTCAAATATTGAAATCGCTCGTTCACTGTTTATCAGTGAAAATACGGTGAAGACGCACCTTTATAATCTTTTCAAGAAGATAGCTGTCAAAAACCGAACACAAGCGGTTTCGTGGGCAAACGATAACCTCAGGCGGTAAAGCCATGAAACGCTATCTGACCTGGATTGTAGCGGCTGAATTACTCTTTGCCTCCGGGAATCTACAGGCAGTAGAAGTTGAGATTCCCGGATTGTTAACTGACCACACGGTTTCGTCTATTGGCCATGATTTTTATCGTGCTTTTAGCGACAAGTGGGAAAGTGAATACACTGGCAACTTAACTATAAATGAAAGACCAAGTGCGCGTTGGGGAAGTTGGATCACCATAACCGTCAACCAGGATGTTATCTTCCAGACATTTTTATTCCCAACGAAACGAGACTTCGAGCAAACCGTCGTCTTCGCATTAGCACAAACTGAGGAAGCATTAAATCGCCGGCAAATAGATCAAACGCTATTAAGCACCGGTGATTTAGCGCGTGATGAATTCTAATACATATTATTGTCCGGAGGCTGTCATGCGTATCAAACATGCAGTAGTTCTACTCATGATAATTTCGCCGCTCAGTTGGGCTGGCAATATGACATTCCAGTTCCGCAATCCCAACTTTGGCGGAAACCCCAATAATGGGGCATTTCTATTAAACAGCGCCCAGGCGCAGAACTCCTATAAAGATCCTGATTTCGATGACGACTTTGGGGTTGAAACACCATCCGCATTGGATAACTTCACCCAGGCAATTCAGTCGCAAATACTGGGGGGATTACTCTCCAATATTAATACCGGGAAACCCGGCAGGATGGTGACCAGTGATTTCATCATTGATATATCCAATACGGATGGTCAATTGAAGTTGAATGTCACAGACAGAAAAACAGGAAAAATCTCCACCATTGAGGTGTCAGGTTTACAAACAAATTCAACCGATTTTTAAGCATCAGCCACGAAAGGACAATAATCATGCAGCGCTTACTGATTTTGGTTGCCGTATGCTTACTGAGCGGATGCTTAACCGCACCGCCTAAAGAAGCCGCTAAGCCGACATTAATGCCCCGTGCGCAAAGTTATAAAGACTTGACGCACTTGCCTATGCCGTCAGGTAAGATTTTTGTCTCGGTTTACAATATCCAGGATGAAACCGGACAATTTAAACCTTATCCGGCAAGTAACTTCTCAACCGCTGTGCCACAAAGCGCCACTGCTATGCTGGTGACGGCGCTGAAAGATTCTCGTTGGTTCATCCCACTGGAACGTCAGGGACTGCAAAACCTGCTGAACGAACGTAAAATCATTCGCGCAGCGCAAGAAAATGGCACCGTTGCCATCAATAACCGTATACCGCTGCAATCTCTGACTGCTGCAAATATCATGGTGGAAGGGTCAATCATCGGCTACGAAAGCAATGTGAAATCAGGTGGTGTGGGCGCCCGGTACTTTGGTATTGGCGCGGACACGCAATACCAGCTTGATCAAATTGCCGTAAACCTGCGCGTTGTTAACGTCAGTACCGGTGAGATCCTCTCCTCTGTAAACACCAGCAAGACCATACTGTCTTATGAAGTTCAGGCGGGGGTTTTCCGCTTCATCGATTACCAACGTCTGCTGGAAGGTGAAATTGGCTACACCTCTAACGAACCGGTCATGCTATGTCTGATGTCTGCTATTGAAACCGGCGTTATTTTCCTGATTAATGACGGTATCGATCGCGGTTTGTGGGATCTGCAGAATAAATCAGAGCGTCAGAACGACATTCTGGTGAAATATCGCCATCTGTCAGTCCCTCCGGAATCCTGATACCCAAAGCAAAAAAAAGCGTGAGGATGTCCTCACGCTTTTTTTTATTTGCTGGGCACCGCTTGCGATGCGCCTCGTTCCCGGCGGGAAGCCAGCCAGAGTCCGCTGTTTTTCATCGCGTAGCCAAAAACCAACCCCAGGGCGAGCGAAGGCAAAACCAACCGCCAGTCCCCCTGCCCTGCGAACGTTGCACATGCCCCGATAAAGGTACCCGGAACAAAGGAGAGCAACAGTTGCTTAGCCTGAATGCACATCAGAAACGCGACAATTCCGGTCATGATATAGCTGACAATCTCAAGGTGCGGTGCAAGCGCACTACCATGAATGATCACCAGTGCCCATACCATGCCGCTTAATAGCGTACATGCCGACATCGCCAGCCCTTTCAGACCACCCTGAGGGCAAGCAAAATAGGCGGTACACCCCAGGAAACCGGCCCAACTGAGCAAGCCGAGAGACACGGCCACCCATCCCCAGATACCGGAGAGAATGCCCGTTGTAATTGCAATGGAGAGAAGTATGTTCATAGGCCGCATCATAGCAGAAATACCGCACATGAATGCGACCGCGCACACAAATTATGCAAGCTTGCAGATCACCTTGCAGTAAATAGTGACTTAAATCACATTTACTCTTCGGCGTCTTCCTGTAACTCATCCCACATTGCGCTGATCGCATCACGCGTCAGTGGTGCCATCGTGCGCCAGAACGGGGTCGCAGCATGCGCTTCGACTTTACCCAGAAATGTGCCACACCAGGGGAGCAGATACTCCACGAACAAGGTTTCCAGCGCTTCACTTTCATCTTCAGCTGACTGATCCTCCAGCCATGATGCGGCCAACAGCAACGTACCAAGATGATCGGCTGGCGTATCCGCCAGAGGCATACCGCGAGCAGAAAGGAATGCCCGGACCTCAGACTCGGCAGCGCCTTCTACCCATGCGCTACGATAAGGCGGCACCGCGCACTCATCACCGACGAACAAGGCATTATAATCTGCCGCCAGTTGCGCCATATCACAGCTTTTCTGTAACCGGGCCAACAAATCATCTTGTTCCAGCGGCCAACTGGCTGACAATTTTCCTTCACGAATCAACGTAAACAGCGGAACCAGTAAAGGGTCCTGTGGTTGGCGGTAATAAAGCGATCCCAGCACGCGACACAGGATAGAAAACTCGTTCATTTATATATTCCAGTTATTAAGAATTAAAGTTCAGCAAATTCCGGGATAGGCTCCATGCCACGCGATTCCAGGAATGTCAGCAACCGTTTTGGCGAAACGTTGAGGATCCGCTCTTCCGGGAAGTTCACCTCGTCGAGAATTTTTCGGCACTCGGCAAACTCCCCTAACGTGAACGCCGTATGGGAGTCTGATCCTAATGCCACCCAGCCTCCGGCATCACGCACTGCCGCAGCCACGGCGCGGCAATTCTCTTCACTGCCTTTACGCGAATGCAAGAAGGAGGAGTTGTTAATTTCCAACGCGACCTGATATTTCGCAGCAGCCTGAGCGATCGCCGTAATATCAACAGGATATTTGGGGTTCCCGGGGTGGCTAATAATGTGCACATGACCACCGGCCATGGTGGCAATCATCGCCTGGGTGTTGGTATCTTTATCATGCGGTGCAAAAACCGGCTCATGGAACCCTGCGATGATCAAATCCAGTGAGGTGAGCATTGGGCCAGTACAGTCAATCTCACCCTCAATATTTTTAATGTTGGCTTCAATGCCCCGCAAAATGCCTACCCCATCAACCAAACGCGGCCATATACGCATATTGATAAAATGCCAGTGATGCGGGGCATCAGCCATATCCGGCCCATGATCCGTAATGGCGAACAGCTTGATACCTTTACGTTTGGCTTCCGCGATATAGTCACTCAGAGTACTGTAGGCGTGGGTGCTGGCGACGGTGTGCATATGCAGGTCAACGGGATACATCACTTTCTCCTGTATTCATTTTATGTCAAGGATAGCAGGAATCGACGCCGTTTATTAGTCGAAACCCGGCGCGAACCGGGTTTGCATCAGTAGCCTCGCTGGCGATCCACTTGCCCTGTAACGGGTTCACCGTTTTCCAGATGCAAAATGGTGCGGGAAATATATTCTACCGCTTCTGCGGGTCGGGTCACCGCCGCAATATGAGGCGTCATCGCCACACGAGGGTGTTTCCAGAGCGGGCTCTCTTTCGGTAATGGTTCATGATTGAAGACATCAAGCATTGCCCCTTTCAGTTTTCCACTCTCCAGCGCCGCCAGAAGATCATCTTCATTTATGTGAACACCGCGAGCCAGGTTAAGCACGTACGCTCCATCCTGCAGCTGCGCCAACAGTCCGGCATGGATAATCCCCACCGTCTCCGCCGTATTTGGCAGCAGATTAATCAGAACCCGGGTCTGGCTCAAAAACGCAGCGAGTTCCTCTTCACCGGCAAAACTTTCCACTCCGGGCCAGGACTTGCGGCTACGACTCCAACAACGAAGCGGGAATCCCCAGGCCTGTAGACTTTCGGCGACTTTCGCGCCTAACACGCCAGCCCCCATGATGCCGATCGTAAATTCCTCCCGAGAATACTCCGGCAACGGTCTCCACACGGATTCATTCTTCTGCGCCTGATAGTCATCAAAACGACGGAACCAATGCAATACCTGGCTCACGGCATATTCCTGCATCTGCAGCCCCATTCCCGTATCTTCCAGACGGAACAATGGGATTGACGGAGCCAGCATTTCTGGATGCGCTTTCAGCTTACTCAGAATGGAATCGACCCCAGCCCCCAGCGCAAAGACAGCTTTTAACTTCCGGCCTGCCAGCATTTCCACCGGAGGATGCCATACAAGCGCATAATCCGCGTGGGCATTATCACCCGCTTTCCATTCACGAACGTTAGCCCCAGGAATCGCTTTTGCCAACGCGTTCAGCCACCATGGCGTGTCGAATGTCGGGTGATAGAAAATTATCTCCATACTGTCTCCTGCGTGTTGTTATGCGGAATCTACTCGCACTTATTATCATCATTTTCATAAGGATCATCAGCATAACAAATTTAAGCCTGCTGGCAAAAAAAGCAGTTTCTGCTTAATTCCCCTCCATGTTGCTTGAAGTTTGTGTAAACGCACAATTTTTTAGAAAAGATGATTGACGTAAAAGGCGGATTTCCTTAAATTAGCGCCCGTTCCAGCAACACTGGAACGACAATATGGTGAGGTGTCCGAGTGGCTGAAGGAGCACGCCTGGAAAGTGTGTATACGGCAACGTATCGGGGGTTCGAATCCCCCCCTCACCGCCATATTCGAGAAAGAGCTCGTACGAAAGTACGGGATTTTTTTTCGCCTGTTGCACACGCCGGGGGGATGAGAATCCACGACCGGAGTTCGACAACTGGCGCAGCCAGTTGGACAGACCACGAACGCAGTGAGTGGGCTGCCCGTCAGGGCGAGCGAAGCGAGTCAATCCCCCCCCTCACCGCCATATTCGAGAAAGAGCTCATACGAAAGTACGGGCTTTTTTTTCGCATATTGCACACGCTGGGGGGATGAGAATCTCCGACCGGGGTTCGACTACTGGCGCAGCCAGTTGGACAGACCATGAACGCAGTGGCCTTTGCGCGGGCGACGAACACACCACCAGACTCCGTGCTTATCCTGGTGATCTGTTTACTGGATTCTTATCTTTAAATTAAACGGTTGCGTGCACTGCTAAATTGCAACAACTAAAAACCTGTCGTCATGTAATGACCAAATTTATCTTTTAACCTAATAAAACCTTGACGTCCTTCTTCTGAGTTTAAATTGTCTGATTTAATTAACTGCCTGACATCACTGATCAGTGGCAATGACTCTACACTTTTTTCGTCAGTTAGATGCAATATATCTTCCATTAATTTTGAATTATTAAATAAATTACGAACTTCNTCCATCGAAGAAAATATATACCCTTGTGAACTTTCCTTAAATTTGATTGTTACTGGAAATGGTTCTGCCTGATTTGTTAAATAATTTAGCAATTGAAAAACAAGCTTAAGGTAATGTCGAGTGCCTTTTAAATTTGCATTTTTGTACATATCTTGTTGAATAACTCGGTAATAAAAAGCTTCCTCATCTAACTGTTCATTCTTAAAAAAGATATTATGAGCCTGCTTAACATATGTCGCATCCTCCATCAGGGCAATCATAAATTTTTTATATGTAAGGACATGATCACTTTTCGTCACTGTTTTTCTCTTTACCAAATCGTCAATTATCTCCCCCTCTTCCAATCTCTGCCCTGGGTTTGGCCGTAATATATAGTCTTTAGTCGATGGATGCTGACACAATGCATCTGTGATAGCTTCTTGCTCATTGTGCCCTTCAATAGGGAGGATCAGTAAATTAGATTTAGCCTCTGCATATTTGTGCAAATAAACAAATTCTCCACTGGTTCCAGCGCCAGAAGTAGTAATACCATCCGCATCAGCCAAATATGCCAAATGCATAGCATTATAATCCCCCGTTGCTTTAGCACCACAAAAAATAAAAACCTTCTTATTATAATCGGGATCATTTTTTTTGATCTTATTCAAGATATGCCTGGCTATTATAGGTGTTTTCATATGTGCATAAATATATATCACCTTATCAATATCACCAACCTCTTTTACCTCGTTACCTTTTACCACACCAGAATAAATCCCTTTATCAAATTTAGCTTCTATATCTTGTATATCCAAAACAGAACTAAAAATTATTTGGTGAATTTTATTTTTAACTGCGCTGATAGTATCTCCCTCTTTTATACCTAAATCATCTAATATCTTGACAGATGTATTCAAAGTATTCTTTCCACCGAGACTAATATGCGATATTTGCTCCCCCCTCCCACCTAGCACTTTTGCTAAAACGGCTTTTTTCATTTCAATATTTGAATGACTATCTTCTTTATCTAACAATATTGCATGATTTTGTTGATCTACACGATTAGCACCGATAATTCCATTATTTTTTGCTGCTTTTTGTAAAGCTGGATCCATATCAGAGAGAACATAAACATTTTCCACTCCGTATTTACTCACGAGCTCTTCAATTAGAACATTGGCAGACATGCGAGGCAATTCATTGATTTTAATTTCAGAATGATAATCTGGAATATCAGACAGGTTTAACTGCAATGGCTTTCCGTCAAAATATTGCTTTAGAAAATCCATTTCCTCATTGCGTAACGGATACAATGCAATCCGCTCAAGAATACGTGCATCATCAGAACCTCCTGTTGCTTTATCAAGATAACCGTAAACAGGTTTTTCCGATTCAATAAGCTTAACAGAAATGAATTTATTGGTTAACTCTTTCGATAGATTAGTTAATTGCTCAGGACGTTGCGCTCCTTCCCAACGAGGTGGAACATACAATATAACAGCATCTCCATTTTTCAGCGAACCCTGGGATATAGCCTCCTGAACAATATTTAACGTTCTGGCCGTATGCCCCCCCCCAGTGGGAGAATATCCAACAACTAACACTTTTCTACTGGTGTCAACTTCAGCCACATCGCCGTGATTTGATTTTTCACTGGGTTGTGCATGACAACTTTCCTTTACCTTCTCAGCCTGACTTAACATAGCCCCCCCGGACACAAAATAAAAACAGACTTGAATAAAATTTTTGTCATTAACAGGTAATATCCAGTCCGGGTACATTTCAAAAAAACATACCCCACCAAAAATGCAATAAATCCATATACTGAATTCGATTAAGATTATGCAATCTGATTAGCTGTTGTAGATATTATTCCTGATTAAACATCATTTAAAAACAGCGATACCCTAATCATTCTGTATCAAGGGTATCGCCGACATATCTAACGATTAATTGAACGCGCTACACGAGTATAAGTATGTCTGACTCCGCGAATAGCAATACTGTAAGCCTGAATATTCTCCGGGAGTGCCATTCCCATATAACCCGTATCGCCAATATGATGCAAGTCCGCCCCCGCCATTTTACTCATTAGGGCAATCTGGCGAATCGTACCAATATCTGCGCCTTCCTGAGAGGTCCCGATTGCCGTCATTGCCAGCGCACCGTGTGTGTGGGCGCACTCGATTAACGCAGAGACCTTTTGCTGACTCATGCCGGGCACTGTTCCTGGTGCAGGAATTAACACAATATCCGCCCCCTGGTCGGCAAACCAGGCGACATCATTTTCGGTGATAATTGTCCCCCCACTCTCCTGAACCAGCCCTGCACCGTGCATTTTACCGCTGATAATAATCGCTCTGTCGCCAACAGCTTCACGAATATCTTTCACCGCAAGTCCTAGCGCCCTATTGCTGACGCCATTGTTGGGGTTACCCGTCAGCACCAGGATCTTTGCTCCCATATCTACCAGCCTGCAGGCATTCTCTTTTGTTGCTGCGCGGCCTGGCTTCATTTTCCAGATATCATCATGGTTAATAGCAAATTCAGGATCGACGGCTTCCAGGTTAACGCCAATGATACGTCCAGTCAGACGCTGTAATTCGTGCAGTATCTGCTCCGGAGCAATACCGGCAGGCATTCCCTGAATCACAGGTGCTTCACTATCAAACATATTAATCAGCAGAATATCCGCCCCTTGTGACGCAGCAAGTTCCGCATTAGTGACATTATTCAGCAGCGGCTGGGTAATTGCGATGGTCTCACTGACCATGACCCGCCCCTCACTGGCGCGGATCGCATACAGTAGTGCCTTTTTATCCATGCTGACGAAATCAGATGCACAACAGTCAAGTAAGCGCTTGTGTTCCATAAAAAGAGAGACCCTTATTGATTAACCAATTCACGAATTTCACCGGCGATAATTTCCGCCTGTGTTCCAACAATAACCTGTAAACCGTTATCACTGTGTTTTACGACACCCATCGCCCCGAGTTTTTTCAGTTCAGACTCATTGATGATACTCATATCGGCTATTTCCAGGCGAAGACGGGTGATACAGGCATCGATGTTTAACAGATTTTCTTTTCCGCCCAGGACACCAAGATAAGCGCTGGCTAATTGATGTTTCTCTCCAGTAGTCGGCATGGGGCTTTCGTTTTCTTCTCTCCCCGGCGTGGCGAGATTGAAACGGCTGATAAATAAACGGAACAGAAAGTAGTAAAGCAACGCCCAGACAATGCCGACAGGCAACATCAAAAGTGGATGGGAGGCCAGACCAAACGACAGGACATAGTCAATCAAACCAGCAGAGAACGTGAAACCGAGCTTGATACCGAGAATCTGGCAAACCGCCATCGACAAACCAGTTAACACCGCATGAATGCCATACAGCAGCGGGGAAAGGAACAGGAACGTGTACTCTACCGGCTCAGTGATGCCGGTCAGGAAAGTGGTCAAAGCCAGCGACAGAAAGAGTCCGGCGACGGCGGGACGTTTGTCTTTGGGCGCCGCGTGGTACATCGCCAGACAGGACGCAGGCAGGGCGAACATAAATACCGGGAAATAACCCGCCATAAACGCTCCGGCAGAAGGGTCTCCAGCAAAGAAGCGGTGAATATCTCCGGTAACAATCGTCCCGTCAGCGGTAGTGAATGAGCCAAAAACAAACCAGACCAACGAGTTGACGATATGATGCAGACCGACGACACGGAAAATCACGTTCAGAATGCCATATACAAACGGGCCAATCGGGCCAGAAGCGACCAGCCAGTTGCCAACAGCGTTGACGCCCTGTTGCACGGGGGTCCAGGCCCATGCCAGAACAAGTCCGAGCAACAGGCAGCTTAAGCCTGTAGCAATGGGCACAAAACGCTTACCGCCAAAGAAAGCCAGATATTCAGGCAATTTAATGTTTTGATAGCGGTTGTACAGTACGCCAGCCAGCACCCCGGTTAGAATGCCGGAGAGGACCCCCATATTCAGCTCTGGGTTAATCGCCTGCATCACCGATGTCAGCACCAGGTAGCCAATGGTTCCCGCCAGACTGGCAGCACAATGGTTATCTTTAGCAAAACCCCCGCTAATCCCGATAGCGAAGAGTAGCGGTAAATTATCAAACAGGGTTTGACCTGCTTTAGTGACAAAAACGATGTTAAACACATCCGGCTGCCCCAGTCTCAACAACAAACCAGCCACAGGGAGTACAGCGATAGGCAGCATTAGTGCTTTGCCAAGTCGCTGCATGATAACGAAAAAGTTTCCTTGCATATAATCACCTGAGTTTAAGTTTTAATTACAATTACAAATAAACCATTTATGTACCACTTATATACATTAGGTGAACTCAAGAATACTTTACCATAGAGAAAAGGTTGATTTGTGACCGCAATATCGCTTTTTTATCCTCTTTAATGGATCCTGAAGGTGACATATGCTGTATAAGTGGATAAAAATTGGTTCATATGAAATGAGTTTTACACGAGCACCTGGAGGGAAAATGTCTGCAACTCAGTCACCGGTATTTCATCTGGACAATGCCAGTGCGATGCCGCTGTACATGCAACTGGTTAATGCTATTAAGGCAGAAATTACGGCAGGAAGAATGCGTCCTGGAGATGCGGTGCCGTCTGAACGTGCATTAGTTGATATGTTGAAAATCGCACGCGGAACAGCGCGTAAGGCGCTACAGCAGCTGTTGAAAGAGAGGGTGATTATTCGCAACCAGGGATCGGGGACCTTTATCGCACCACATGTGCGCCAGTCACAACCACTGCTGGAAAGTTTTAGCGAGATGGCTGATGCCTGCGGAGGGGAAGCGAAAAGCGAACTGGTAGGCTATCTTCGTCGGGCATCCACAGCAGAGGAAAATAATATTTTACAATTGCAGGAAGGTAAAAACGAGGTGGTGGAACTGACCAGGGTGAGAAAGATAAATGGTATCGCTGTTTCCCTTCAAACTGCAATTTTACCTTCTTATCTTCTGGATAAAATCAGCGAACTGGATGAATCTTTGTATCTGCATCTGGAGAAAAAAGGTTCGCCAGTACTAAGAGCGACCCAGCGTTTCAGTGCTGTGGCAACAGACAGCAAGCTGGCTCATCATTTGAATATCAGGGAACACGAACCACTTTTACTGGTGACCCGCACTGGTTTTACTCACAATGACAAACCCGTCGAATGCACCCGAACCTGGTGTCTGAATGATTATTATGATTTTACGGTGGAGTTACATCGAAAAACACTGTGATTTTATTGACACATTCAGGCTGAACCACGCTATTTGTGCCTCTTCAGGCAATAATGCCGTTCAGCCATCGCTTAGAAACGCTGCACCGTTATTTCAGTTATGGGGTTAGTCCAGGTTGCGTAGTCTCTGCGAGAGAATAAGCCATCAATCAAAATATCCCGTTCACACATAGCGACATTGACAATGGCTTAACCTAAACGCGAGTTATTTAGTGTTAACTTGCATTGTCAGCGTGAGCGAGTCCACACCTGCACCACACTCAGGATTCATATAAATATGATTACCGAAATTATCTATCAGGTGAAGACGGGAATTACCACTGCTGTCTGACGTGTTATTAGAACGAAATTCAACACCTTCAGATGAAGATTCATAGTCAATAGAAAGCCCTACGAAGACCACCTCACCAGGATTAATGACAAGATTGTCACCAGTAGCAGTAATAAAACCGGAACATGCCCAACCATGAGCTTCGTGAGTACCCGTGAATCCTATTCTAAATCCTCCTGGATACGTATAAGTATTATCCATAGGGCAAGGGACATCATATAGTGGGGGTAATAGTAAGTGTTGTCCATAATTGGTCCACTGAGGCTTACCTTGAATTGACATTCCTTTGATATAAATAGAATCTATCTCACGGCCATATTGGATATAATCCCCGGCAGGTACAACATGATCAAAATTATAATTTTCGAACCAAAAGAACTTAAAGACATATCTTGAGTTCTCGGGAGTTGAGTCTATCGACACCCGGTATAAGCGCCTGATATGAGTTTGACCAATATTTCTCACTTCGCCATTATTATTGTAACGAAAATAATAGTCATCCGTACTATCATAATTTTTAATCAAAATATAATTACTACTTCCAGCGGTATTCGAGCTCTGGTATTTTTTCATGGCAGTAAAATTGATACCAAGACTAACACCCTTGTCACTATTAGAATTAAATGTATAAGTGCCACTCGTCTTTGCAGCACGAAGCTGCATACAAACGTAAACATCGTCTGCTGGTAAAGTGTCGCTGTAATGTCTGGAGCACCAGATGGCAAGTGGGTTGAGTTCAATCGAATAGGATTCTGGAGGGTTTGACGCAGAGGTCGTTCTGTTGTTATAAGGCTGTTCAAATTCTGTATATTTAGCCGTATCAATAAGTCCCGCGCCTAATATTACATCACCATTTTTGTTGACCAGAGTTAACGCATTTTCGACTTCTTCTTTTGACGGAGCAGGAATTCCGTCAGCCATGGTAAAAGTGAACCCTCTGAAAACAGGAATACAATGTGCCTTGAACACCCCACTCCTGTCGTTGGCACCGTTCATAAATAATGTGCCCGTGTTTTCATTCGTATTATCGGGATAGTGCATGGCGATAAGACAACTGACGTCGGTCACATAATCCCATGAGCAGGAGAAATTAACAGTAATGGGGGCCACTAACCCAGCAGGCGAACCGTCCGCAGAGAAATACTGGGCAGAACCATCGGATACTGATGTCAGTGGTGTGGCGCTGCTGCTTGCCTGCAAAGTCAGGGTACAGGAGCTCCAGATAACACCGTCTTTGGTGAGAGTCAGATCACCAGTAGCGGCATCAAATGAATAGTCACTCTCCGAACCTGGGATCGAGGCGCTCACCAGCGTGGTTCCGGTAGGGGCAACAAAATGAATACGTGAGCCTGCCACATCTAAGGTGAAATTGGTATCGACAGTAAATGTTATTGTGCCTGCTTTTCCGGGATAAATCAGAGGGTAAAGCCCATCGCTATCCTTCTGCTCCGTGATGGTAACCTCAGGTGCGCTGATAATGTTTACATCCGTATTACCGGATAATGCAGTGCTGTTATTCAGATATACGACTTGATAGCTGCCCTGCGCATGTGCATCGACAGCCGGAGTAATTACGGTGTCAGGAATGTGGAAAAGTGTGTACTGCGCGACAATATCCTGGGCCGTCAGTGTCCGTGGTTGACTCCAGATTGTTCCTGGTATCGGTGAATTAGGAGAGGTTTGATACCCATACCATCTCGCCGTGACTGTATCGCCTTCAGCCATTTCCGGGTAAGAGACCCTCATATTTGTACCCAGGTTCTCCATTACCGACGCATAACTCAGTGTCCCGAAAGCATCTGCATCAGGGAACGTTGGCGATGGCAATGTTGCGGGAGCTGGATTACCTGTGATTTCCAATGGAAAAGACATCGAGCTATGCATATTCCCGGCTAACGTCGTATAGTCATAAAGTAATTCGTAGGATCCATCATAAAAACAGTTAGCAGTAAACCCCCGTGAAACATCAATGTAGTAAGGAAAAACGGGGGGATTGGGTACAACATAGGACATACTTTTAACATTATCCCAGCAGAAAGTTATCAAATCACCAGGTTGAGGAACGATATTGTTCGGGGGGGCTGGGATATAAATGCTCACGCCCAATGCAATTTCATTGCCATCCAGTTGATGGTCCATTTCGGCATTTACAACAGCAGGGGCTGCAAAAAGAGGATCGCTGAAGTGGAGACCGCACATTGTGGAAACCGTATCAACGCTGGTACTGACAATTCCTCCAGAAGGCGCACTTGCCACAGCCTGAATGGTAGCCTCGCCGGCATCATCGGTGGTTGAGGTGTTACCGGACAGTGAGATATAGAGTGATCCTGAAATAAGTTGCCACTGAACAGAGACACCTGCTCCAGCCGGGGTTCCGTCAGCATTTTGAATAACCGCTGTTAGTGTGACAGGGGTACCCGGCAGTGCAGCTATGGGGGATGCCGTTACGCTCCGGATGATGTAGTTACTCTGACCCTGAACGAGGGCATTGCTTTTGGTTTGTATTGGAGTATTCATCAGATAATCTTCTATGAATGTTATGACAAACAGATAGCTGAATATCAGCACTTGTTTGAGCGTTAACATTATGGGATATGGCAAATATGAGAACTGCTGCCAGTTTCTGACAGCAGTTCTACACATCACACTGTTCGTTTAGTAGAGAACGACATTTACTGTTGCAATCGCCGAGACTTGGGTACTGCCATCGCTACGAACCACTGAATAGGAAGCCTGTGCGGTTCCACTGGACTTCAGTGCAGTAATGTACTCCTGAGGAATCGGCTCATCATGGAACCCTAATGAGTGATCACGTTCGTTCACCGCAGCGACTGGTGCGTATAACGAGTTTGCAACAGGGTCACCATTAGCATTGTACTCCTGCCAGTTGATGTTCAAATTGTCCCCTGCCGCCATGCCTGCATAGCGGATCCGCATCATGGTTCCCCCTGCGGCCACATTCGCGTTAATGGTGTTATTGTTCGCCTCAGGGAACGTTGGGGCAGGAAGATCGGATGGCGGTGTGACGCCATTGACAGTCAACGTGAAATCCCGCGAGCAGTGAGTGTTCTGGATACTATCTGTGAAAACGTAGAAAACGTCATAATCACCATTTTGCAGACATTCAGATTTAAAAAGCTCTGAAATATCAACCGGGATCGGGAACTGAGTTGTGCTATCTACCGGGAATTGTTTTGAATCCACCAACTGCGCCCCTTTCCCCCAGTAGAGCGTAATGTTATCGCCACCAGTATACGGGCCTTTATTCGGGTCGTAGATATAAGCTTCAACACCAAATGCAATCTCAGCAGCATCCAGCGTATGATCATCATCAGCGTTGAGAATAGATACTGCCGGCACTGTTGGCGCACTGAAAAACACATCACACGATGCCACTGCCCGCGATTTGATCTTAGCCACGATTGTACCAAGAACCCCTTGGTTAGTGCCGGTTGCCGTGATTGTAGCGAAGCCATCAGTATTTGTTATTGAGGAGGTTGACGATAATGCAATAAATAGCCCCCCTGCCTCAACGGACCAGTCTACTGTCACTCCCTCAACAGGCACGCCAGTGTCGAAATCCAGAACGGTGGCCCTTAATTCGATGGAACCACCCAGAGGAGCGATAAGTGTGGTTGTCGGTGCCACACTGATGTCGTAAACAGGAGTCGCTTGCAAGGTGGCAGTATTTTGAACCATCGGATCATCCATTTCGGACACAGTGATAGTGTAATTACCAGGGAAGGAGGCGGTCGCCGTTATTGAAGCGGTACCATCTTCTGTGCTGGTAGCTTTAGTCGAAGATGATAATTCGCAACCCACGGCTGGGGTAACAGTAAAGGTCAGATTGGTTGATGTTGTAACAGGACCAGAGCCATCAGCCAGCGTAGCAGTGATAGTTGATGTTGTTGCAGAATCCGCCGGGATACTCTCCAGGCTAACATCTACGGAAATTACATTTGTCATAACTAAATTCCTTGATTTCTATTTAAGTGAAAAACTAAGTTGCTGATATGTATACTCGGTAAAATGAGCACCGATAATTAAGCGCTCAAAAAATCAACTCCGATTTTTTACCGATATCCATACACCAGGCGTACACCTCACACTGGAAATGCAAAAGTATCTCAATGAGGCCAACCAGACTTTTCGGAATCTACACACAAAATATCTTTTTTTAATCAGTCCAAGTTTGGACTTCCAAATACACCTAAATTAGAGAAGGAAAATGACATTACATTTCCTTAATTTAGATAGGCATTCCGTGGAAAAAGCACATTTCACACCCATCAAAATTGATAGAGTATATGGCGATGCCATAACTCAGAAATTTAAAATTCAATGAGTAGACCTTATAGATTGGTGTCGGGTATTCATTTTCCCTTTTCACGTAATTTTATTTTTATGAAATAATACTATGGAAATTAAAAAAACACGCCAGAACATTATCGCCTATTTAATGGTCGGGATGCAGATTCTGCCTACATTTTCGGCATTAGTTTTTAGTCCTTCGATTGATGCAGCGCCATCTTCTTCACAAACAATCGAGCCTGTCGGAGCGCCAGCTCCCGCCTCCCAGTCGGCATCAAATGTTGCTACCTCTATGGCCAGCAACTATGCAGCCGACAGCGTTGAACACTGGCTGCAGCAATTCGGCACAGCCAAAGTGCAGCTTAACGTGGACGACAGAGGTAATTGGGACAATAGCGCTGTTGATTTGTTGATGCCGCTTTATACCAACAAAAACTCATATGCGTTTACCCAGTTAGGTTTAAGAGCACCCGATAGCCGTACTACCGGTAATTTTGGTTTTGGAATGCGAATATTTAATAAGAACTGGATGTACGGCGGAAATATATTTTTTGACCAAGATTTCACCGGCCATAACCAACGTATTGGTTTTGGTGCCGAGGCGTGGAAAAACTATCTTAAGTTTTCTGCTAATACCTATCTTGCAATTAGCGATTGGCATAATTCTCGCGATTTTGACGATTATTATGAGAAGCCAGCAAATGGTTTTGACTTAAGAGCCGAAGGATACCTCCCTTCCCTGCCGCAGCTTGGTGCTAAGGTCATGTACGAAAAGTACTATGGCAGCAATGTGGCATTATTTGATAAAGAACATTTACAGAGCAATCCTTCTGCGGTAACCGTTGGGCTTAACTATACGCCGGTACCTCTGATTACCGCCGGTATTGACTATAAGCAAGGGCAAGACTCTACCAACGAAACACAATTCACGCTCAATTTCAGATATTCGTTCGGCCAATCATTCAAATCACAAATATCACCGACTGAGGTTGATGGGTTACGTCAGCTTAACGGTAGCCGTTACGATTTAGTCGATCGTAATAATGAAATCGTTCTGCAGTATAAAAAGAAAGCCCAGGATGATGTTCTCGCCAACCTTAAGCTATATAGCACCAAAGATAACAGCCCTGCCGATGGTACCACCGCTAACGAGATTACGGTCAAGGCCGTCACCGCAGGCGGTAGCCCGGTGAAAAATGCGGTCATCAACTGGAGCAGTGATGGTCATGCAAAACTCAGCACCACGACTAGTGTGACTGACGGTAATGGTCAGGCATCTGTCCAGTTGACCAACACCTCTGCTGAGCAGGTTGGCGTACAAGCCTACTCTGGCTCCGTCACCCAAAGTATTCATTCTTCCTTTATACCTTCTGTAGAAGCACTAAACCTGGTGCTCACTCATAATAGCGCTGCCGCCGACAGTAATGAACAAGATGCAGGCCAGGTCACAATAAAAGATACAGATGGCAACGCGATGGCCAACGTTCCGGTGAGCTGGGCCGTGAATAGCGGCGCTGTGATCATTAACAGCGACAGCACCACCGACAACAATGGTAACGCCAGCGTGCATTTCAACAATAAAAAAGCTGGTAATGTCACGCTAAAAGCGACAGCCGCCGGGAAAAGTGAGTCCGTCGTTGCCACTTTTATTGCGCAGAATGTGGCAAAAGTGGATCTGACCGTAACCAGCAATACCATCGTCACCGGCAGCGTGGATACCGCTCAGGCCACTGTTATCGATGACAACAAACAACCTATTGCTAGCGTCCCGGTGCAGTGGTCAATAACCGGAAGCGCAACGTTTGCTCCAACTGCAACGGAGGCATCCAGGACCAATCCAGGAGGAGTTTCCAGCGTCAGCTTCAGCGACACTAAGGCGGAGACCGTCACCCTGACTGCGACAGTCGGTGGAAAAACCGCTTCGCAAACCATCGTATTTACAGCCGGTGCAGCCACTGCTGTGGTGGTCGCCCTGGACAACAATAATGTGGTGGCCGACGGCACCACGCCTCTCAACGCCCATGCCACCGTCACCGACAACCACGGTAACCCGGTGCAGAATGCCACCGTCACCTGGACATCGGGCGGCAGCGCAATGACTGGCACCGCCACGCCGACCAATGCATCCGGCGTCAGCACCGTCACCCTGACGGACAGCAAAGTGGAGACGGTGAACCTGACCGCCACCGTAAACGGCCAGAGTGATGCAAAGTCTGCCACCTTTGTCGCCGGGGCCGCCGCATCTGTGGTGGTCACGCTGGATAACAATAATGTGGTGGCCGATGGCACCACGCCGATCAATGCCCGGGCCACCGTCACCGACAGCAAAGGGAACCCGGTGCAGAATGCCACCGTCACCTGGACATCGGGCGGCAGCGCAACGACTGGCACCGCCACGCCAACCAATGCGTCCGGCGTCAGCACCGTCACCCTGACAGACAGCAAGGCGGAAACGGTAAACCTGACCGCCACCGTAAACGGCCAGAGTGACGCAAAGTCTGCCACCTTTGTCGCCGGTACCGCCGCCGCCGTGGTGGTCGCCCTCGACAATAATAATGTGGTGGCCGATGGCACCACGCCTCTCAACGCCCATGCCACCGTCACCGACAGCAAAGGGAACCCGGTGCAGAACGCCACCGTCACCTGGACATCGGGCGGCAGCGCAACGACTGGCACCGCCACGCCAACCAATGCGTCCGGCGTCAGCACCGTCACCCTGACGGACAGCAAAGTGGAGACGGTGAACCTGACCGCCACCGTAAACGGCCAGAGTGACGCAAAGTCTGCCACCTTTGTCGCCGGGGCCGCCGCATCTGTGGTGGTCACGCTGGATAACAATAATGTGGTGGCCGACGGCACCACGCCGATCAATGCCCGGGCCACCGTCACCGACAGCCACGGTAACCCGGTGCAGAACGCCACCGTCACCTGGACATCGGGCGGCAGCGCAACGACTGGCACCGCCACGCCAACCAATGCGTCCGGCGTCAGCACCGTCACCCTGACGGACATCAAGGCGGAAACGGTAAACCTGACCGCCACCGTAAACGGCCAGAGTGACGCAAAGTCTGCCACCTTTGTCGCCGGTACCACCGCATCTGTGGTGGTCACGCTGGATAACAATAATGTGGTGGCCGATGGCACCACGCCTCTCAACGCCCATGCCACCGTCACCGACAGCAAAGGGAACCCGGTGCAGAATGCCACCGTCACCTGGACATCGGGCGGCAGCGCAACGACTGGCACCACCACGCCAACCAATGCGTCCGGCGTCAGCACCGTCACCCTGACGGACAGCAAAGCGGAAACAGTAAACCTGACCGCCACCGTAAACGGCCAGAGTGACGCAAAGTCTGCCACCTTTGTCGCCGGGGCCGCCGCATCTGTAGTGGTCACGCTGGATAACAATAATGTGGTAGCCGATGGCGTCACGCCGATCAATGCCCGGGCCACCGTCACCGACAGCAAAGGGAACCCGGTGCAGAACGCCACCGTCTCCTGGACATCGGGCGGCAGCGCAACGACTGGCACCGCCACGCCAACCAATGCGTCCGGCGTCAGCACCGTCGCCCTGACGGACAGCAAGGCGGAAACGGTGAACCTGACCGCCACCGTAAACGGCCAGAGTGACGCGCAGTCTGCCACCTTTGTCGCCGGGGCCGCCGCATCTGTGGTGGTCACGCTGGATAACAATAATGTGGTGGCCGACGGCACCACGCCTCTCAACGCCCATGCCACCGTCACCGACAGCAAAGGGAACCCGGTGCAGAACGCCACCGTCACCTGGACATCGGGCGGCAGCGCAACGACTGGCACCGCCACGCCAACCAATGCGTCCGGCGTCAGCACCGTCGCCCTGACGGACAGCAAGGCGGAAACGGTGAACCTGACCGCCACCGTAAACGGCCAGAGTGACGCGCAGTCCGCCACCTTTGTCGCCGGGGCCGCCACGACCATTGTGGTGACCCTCGACAACAATAATGTGGCAGTAGACAGCGCTACACCACTCAACGCCCATGCCACTGTCACCGACAGCCACGGTAACCCGGTACCGGGCATCTCCGTCACCTGGACGTCTAACGGCAGCGCGACACTTGGCAACGCCACGCCGACGACAAACACGTCCGGCATCAGCAGCGTCACCCTGACAGACGATAAAGCGGAGACCGTAAACCTGACCGCCACCATGAACAACCAGAGTGACACTCAGCCCGCCACCTTTGTACCCGGTGAACCGGCGAGTATCGCCATTAATATCATTCCTGACACAAGCGCCATCGCCGATGGGGTCGATACGCTTGCTCCCCAGGCCATCGTTAAAGATAGTAAGGGAAATGTGGTTGCGGACGGTACTCCAGTAACCTGGGGTGCTATCTCTGCCACACCATCACCGAAGGTGTCCCTCATAAAAAATGGTGCAGCCAATGCAGCCGTCACAAGCACAACGGTTGGCCCTGATACTGTGACCGCCACCGCTGGCAGTGTCCATGCTGACGTATCGGTTTCCTTCACGGCACGCACTTTTGGTTCACTGCGTTTCCCTGCGGAAATGCCAACCGGTACCGCTGACGGTACGCCTGTGGAGGTAATGGTGACACTCCTGGATTCATCAGATCTCCCAATACAAGGAGCAACCATTACCTGGGGTACAGCAGATGGTGACGCCGTCGCAGCACAAACAACATCCGTGACTGACCAAAGCGGTATTGCAAGAATGAATTACAGCTCGACTTCTGCAAGAATGAGTGTCATTGACGCAAAGTCAGCACTTAGTTCTGTGACCGCAACAGCGCAATTGGTATTTAGGCATTGAACATGACCGCCAGAAACATTTAGTACATCAATAACAATAGAAACCAGGCAGGGGGCGAATGCCCCCTGTTGTCATAGCTGATGCAAAAAAGCGTGTTTTTTCCTTGCCATCATGCAGTGATGCTAAGAAGAATGTGGTTTAACAAGGGGCCTGAAAATTCACACGGTATATGCGGCTGTATGGTTATTCCACTGATTTTTACAAGGGAGCGATACCTTTTGGAAAATCACAATCCGGTGAACATTCGCAAACCTGATAGAACTGATTCGTGTTGGCAAAATCAGTCGCCACATTAATGTACTGGAGGGTGACTAATTCCGTTGAAACGTTGTACCACCCCATCACAGGAATTACTCCGATAAGTGCATAGAGCCGCTGCGTTTTTTCCAGGTGAATACGCTGCAACTGATATTTAGTACGGGAGAAATCCAGGATAGCGTAAACCCACAAATCCTCATAGTAAAACTCATCATAGCTGGAAAACTTTAGTCACGAATCTGAACTCCTGGTTCTTTCTTATCTTCATTTCAAAGCTAAAGGATATCCTCCCTATTCCTCTTAAAAATCACATCAATTGAGTTTTAATAACATCTTTATCTGTCGCATGGTATTCTTTTATCCGGCTTATAAATCACTCTTTAAATTCACCAGTGCATACGCATCTCACCGATTATCGTTGTCAGCACCTACCTCGCAGAAAGCCATCCTGCCTTATAATTTGGATATTTTTTATGAGATATATGAAGCATTAATTGCACAGTCCGAAATCAAAAATTAGACATGGTTGTCAATCCGTCTCTGCTAACTTCTTTAGGAGTAAATCAATGACACAAGTAGTTCACTTATCTGTCATTAGACTTGAAACACAACTTGTGTTTCAAGAACAAACAGAGCGGTGCAGGTTGCCCGTCTATGTTTCACCCCCGCTCAGTTAAAAAATACAGCTGGGTATTGGGAAATAATCGGGCGCTGGCGTGGATGATTTGAGACTGTTTGACCGAAACAAGCATGGACTGGTTACAGCAGACTATTCTATTTAATCGTTACAAAGAGGGAAGTGCTATGGCTACAACTGTTGATCAGATTGCTGCATCTTATCCCATTCCGACATACAGATTTATTGTGTCGATGGGGAGTGAAGATATTCCATTTAATAATGTATCAGGGCTGAATATTGCCTATGATACTATCGAATACCGCGACGGCATTGGTAACTGGTTCAAAATGCCAGGGCAAAGGCAGGCTGTAAATATCACATTGCGTAAAGGTGTATTTCCTGGTGATTCTCAGTTATATGACTGGATTAACAGCATTTCATTAAACAAAGTAGAAAAGAAAGATATTACTATCAGCCTCACTGATGAGGTCGGAACAACGTTGTTGACGACCTGGAATGTGTCAAATGCTTTTCCAGTGTCATTAACGTCCCCTTCTCTGGATGCTGCCAGTAATGAAATTGCCATTGAAGAAATTGCGTTAATGGCCGATCGCATTACTATTCAGGCAAACAGTTAGTTGCGGAGGCTATATGACAGTTACAACAAGTTATCCTGGCGTATATATAGAGGAAGATTCCTCCCAAGCTATATCCGCAAGCCATCTCTCCACTGTCGTACCCGTATTTGCGACGTATAATAAATTCCCGATAATAACAAAGATAAATTCATGGCTGGATTACCTGCAAAAAAAGGGGGAAGGATTCAACAATGAGTATCTGGCGGATATTTCAGTTCGAACCTATTTTGAAAATGGAGGAGGACCATGTTATGTCGTGAACAAATCAGGCCTGGCTTCGCAAGTACCACTGCACCCTGACATTACGCTATTAGTCACTGCGGGGCAGCAAATCACTGCTGATACGATTAATTCGCTGTGTAATGAAGATAGCGGTATATTTGCACTTTTTGACTATATGGCTGGGGAGTTAACCGGTAATACGGATATCAGCACCATATTTTCTGAAAATAGCCATGCCGCAGTCTACTATCCTAATTTGATCACTTCATGGGCTGCAATACCAGTGCCCGCAAGTGCACTTATGGCGGCATTCTATTATCAGAACGACAGAACTCGCGGCGTCTGGAAGGCACCAGCAAATATGACTATTCCTGCGGGCTATCAGCCTCAATATAAAGTCACTGCTACGCTTCAGGGAAAGTTTAACAGCGGTCTGGCGATAAATATGCTTCGTCAGGTGGATTATCGGGGCCCCGTGGTCTGGGGGGCAAGAACGCTGGAGGACAGTGACAACTGGCGCTATATACCGGTAAGACGCCTGTTTGACAGTGCAGAGCGGGATATTAAAACTGCCATGCAGTCAATGGTGTTTGAAACCAACAATCCCCCCACCTGGGAAAAAGTTCGTACTGCCATTATTAACTATCTTCACAGTCTGTGGCAGCAGGGTGCACTTGTTGGGACAACGGAGAAAGAAGCCTATTTTGTGCAGATTGGTAAAGGGCTCACCATGACCGATGACGATATCAGTCAGGGGAAAATGATCGTCAAAGTTGGCATGGCGGCAGTGCGGCCAGCAGAATTCATTATTCTGCAATTCAGCCAGAATGTCGAACAACAATAATTACACAATATTATCGTACCAGGCTCAATGGTGTTGCTAACTCAACAACTGGAGAATAATGATGACTGTCACGC
>NZ_JANEWG010000063.1 GCF_028069725.1 Citrobacter sp. Awk 4 | reverse complement strand
GAAATTAACATTCTGAAACATCTGTATGGATAAATGAAACATTTTAAAAGTTTTAGTATCATATTCGTGTTGGATTATTTTGTCATTTTGAGGAGAATGAAGTTGCCGACTGGTTAATGAGGGTTAACCAGAATGCAGTGGCAATAAAAAAAGCAAATAAAGGCATATAACAGAGGGTTTACAAAATGAAAGTTAAAGTACTGTCCCTCCTGGTACCGGCTCTGCTGGTAGCGGGTACCGCGAATGCGGCCGAAATTTATAACAAAGACGGCAACAAATTAGACCTGTACGGTAAAGTCGACGGTCTGCACTATTTCTCCGATGATGACAGCGTTGATGGCGATCAGACCTACATGCGTCTTGGCTTCAAAGGCGAAACCCAGGTAAACGACCAACTGACCGGTTACGGCCAGTGGGAATACCAGATTCAGGGTAACACCTCTGAAAACCAAAATGATTCCTGGACCCGTCTGGCGTTTGCGGGTCTGAAATTCGGTGATGCAGGTTCATTCGACTACGGTCGTAACTACGGTGTGGTTTACGACGTGACCTCCTGGACCGACGTTCTGCCGGAATACGGCGGCGACACCTACGGTTCTGACAACTTCATGCAACAGCGTGGTAACGGCTTCGCGACCTACCGTAACTCTGACTTCTTCGGTATGGTTGATGGCCTGAACTTCGCTATCCAGTATCAGGGTAAAAACGGTAGCCCAAGCGGTGAAGACCAGACCAACAACGGTCGCGATGCTCTGCGCCAGAACGACGAAGGCGTTGGTGGTTCTATCACTTATGATATCGGTGAAGGCTTCGGTATCGGTGCTGCGGTTTCTGGTTCTAACCGTACCCACGATCAGAACGATGGCACCTATATCGGTACCGGTTCTCGTGCTGAGACCTACACTGGTGGTCTGAAATATGATGCCAACAACGTTTACCTGGCTGCACAATACACCCAGACTTACAACGCGACTCGCACTGGCGATCTGGGTTGGGCTAACAAAGCACAGAACTTCGAAGCGGTTGCACAGTACCAGTTCGATTTCGGTCTGCGCCCGTCCGTGGCTTACCTGCAGTCCAAAGGTAAAGACCTGGGCCGTGGTTACGGCGATCAGGACATCCTGAAATATGTTGAAGTTGGCGCGACTTACTACTTCAACAAAAACATGTCCACCTATGTTGATTACAAAATCAACCTGCTGGATGACAACCGCTTTACCAACGATGCCGGTATCAGCACCGATGACATCGTCGCTCTGGGCCTGGTTTACCAGTTCTAATTGTCGGTTTTGTCGACCAAAGGGCCTGCGGGCCCTTTTTTAATGCCTTTTTTCCGGCGTACAAACAACGGTTTTTGGTGTACTCTTGCGCCCGTTCGCATGAGGATAATCACGTATGGAAATGACTTTTTTTCGGACAGTCCTGTTGGCTGCCACGATCTTTTTTGTGGGGTGCGATAATGCCCCAAAACCCGTTAAACCGGTTCCCGAGGCGCAGGTGCTGGAAGGTAAAACGATGGGAACCTTCTGGCGTGTCAGTGTTGTGGGCGTCGATGCCAAACGCCTCCAGGAGCTAAAGGTCCGGATTCAGACCCAGCTTGATGCAGATGACCAACTGCTCTCCACCTATAAAAATGACTCCGCATTAATGCGCTTTAATCAGTCGCAAAGTCTTTCACCCTGGCCCGTCAGTGAAGCGATGGCCGATATTATCACCACCGCGTTGCGTATTGGCGCGAAAACGGATGGGGCGATGGACATTACCGTCGGTCCGTTGGTCAATCTGTGGGGCTTTGGCCCGGAACAACAGCCGGTGACGATCCCAACGGAGGAACAGATTAACGCTGCAAAAGCCAAAACCGGACTGGAGCATCTGACGGTTATTGAGCAGGCGCGGCAACAGTATCTGCAAAAAGATATCGCGGACTTGTATGTCGATCTCTCCACCGTTGGCGAGGGATATGCGGCGGATCACCTGGCGTATCTGATGGAGCAGGAAGGTATCTCCCGCTATCTGGTTTCTGTTGGTGGCGCGTTGAGCAGTCGGGGAATGAATGCCGAAGGGCATCCGTGGCGGGTGGCTATCCAAAAACCGACCGATCAAGAAAATGCGGTCCAGGCGGTTGTCGATATCAACGGGCATGGCATCAGCACGTCCGGAAGCTATCGCAACTATTATGAACTGGACGGTAAACGCGTATCTCATGTTATTGATCCGCAAACCGGACGTCCTATTGAGCATAACCTGGTGTCGGTGACGGTGATCGCCCCGACGGCGCTGGAAGCTGATAGCTGGGATACCGGGCTGATGGTACTCGGCACGGAAAAAGCGAAAGAGGTGGTTCGCCGTGAAGGGCTGGCCGTTTACATGATCGTCAAAGAAGACGACGGCTTTAAAACCTGGATGTCTCCGCAGTTTAAGGGTTTCCTCATCAGCGAGAAAAATTAAAAAGCAAGATTGCGGGTTTTCGTTCGATGGTTTGTGGACACACTAAGCACTATGCTTACCGAAGGAGTCCATGATGAAAAATGTCTTACGAGTTAACGATGATCAACGCTGGCAGTCGGTAATGGATCGTGATCCTGATGCTGACGGCCAGTTTGTCTTTGCGGTGATGACGACGGGGATCTTCTGCAGACCCTCCTGTCGGGCGAAGCATGCCCTGCGTAAAAACGTCCGTTTTTTCGTTGATGCCCGTGAAGCGCTGACCGCAGGGTTCCGTCCCTGCAAACGTTGCCAGCCAGACAAAGAAAATGCCCATCAACAGCGGCTGGATAAAATCACCCGCGCGTGTCATTTGCTGGAACAGGATACGCCCATCACGCTAGAGGCTCTGGCGCAGAACGTTGCCATGAGTCCGTTTCATTTACACCGTTTGTTTAAAGCAACGACGGGAATGACCCCGAAAGCGTGGCAGCAGTCCTGGCGTGCCCGCCGTTTGCGTGACGCGCTGGTAAAAGGGGAGACGGTGACGCAGGCGGTTCTCAACGCCGGTTATCCTGATAGCAGCAGCTATTACCGTAAAGCCGATGAAACATTAGGCATGACGGCGAAGCAGTTTCGCAAAGGAGGCGACAAGGTTACCGTTCGCTATGCCATGGCGGACTGTGCGTTGGGTCGCTGCCTGGTGGCGGAAAGCGAACGCGGGATCTGTGCGATCCTGTTAGGTGACGACGATGCCGGGCTTATCGCCGGACTGCATGAAATGTTTCCCGCCGCACGTGATGAGCCTGCGGATGCGGATTTTCAGCAACGGGTACAGCAGGTGATTACCAGTATTAACGCCCGCAACACCCCACTTACTTTACCGCTGGACATCCAGGGGACGGCATTTCAGCAACAGGTCTGGCAGGCATTGCGTACCATTCCTTGCGGCGAAACGGTCAGCTATCAGCAGCTTGCCAACGCCATTGGAAAACCGAAAGCGGTCCGTGCCGTTGCCAGCGCCTGTGGGGCAAATAAACTGGCGATAGTGATCCCCTGTCATCGCGTGGTGCGGGGGGATGGCTCGCTTTCCGGCTATCGCTGGGGCGTGGCGCGTAAGGCGCAATTGCTTAAGCGCGAGACGCAAGCAGGGGAGTCATGATGCTGGATCTGTTTGCGGACGCTGAGCCCTGGCAAGAGCCGCTGGCACCAGGTGCGGTTATCCTGCGTCGCTTTGCTTTCAGCACGGCGCAGAGACTGCTGCAGGATATTTTGGCGATTGCCAGTCAGTCACCGTTTCGCCATATGGTCACACCCGGCGGGTACACCATGTCAGTGGCGATGACCAACTGCGGTCCGCTGGGCTGGACCACCGATCAGCACGGTTATCTGTATTCGCCCGTCGACCCGCTGACGGGCAAACGCTGGCCGCCCTTGCCTGAGGCTTTCGCCAGCCTGTGCCAACAGGCAGCAACCGCAGCAGGTTATCCCGACTTTACGCCAGACGCTTGTCTGATCAACCGTTATGCACCGGGGGCGAAGTTGTCGCTGCATCAGGATAAAGATGAACCGGATCTGCGAGCGCCGATTGTCTCGGTTTCTCTGGGGTTGCCCGCTATCTTCCAGTTTGGTGGTTTGCATCGCAATGATCCGTTAAAACGGCTGCTGCTGGAGCATGGCGATGTTGTGGTCTGGGGCGGTGAATCCAGATTATTTTATCATGGTATACAACCGCTTAAATCAGGCTTTCATCCTTTGACCGCCGACTATCGCTACAATCTGACATTCCGGCAGGCGGGTAAAAGGGAATATAAATAAGAATTATTATTGCTGTCGGCGTTGAGATGTTTAAACTGCGGGCTGTTATTACTTGTCCGGGTTATCTGAATGGAACTTCTTCTTCTTGTCTGGCGGCAGTATCGCTGGCCATTTATCAGCGTCATGGCGCTCAGCCTCGCCAGTGCTGCGTTGGGGATTGGGCTGATTGCCTTTATCAATCAACGTCTGATCGAAACGGTCGACGTCTCGCTGAGGGTATTACCGGAATTTCTCGGATTGCTGCTGTTGTTGATGGTGGTGACGCTGGGATCACAGCTGGCGCTGACGACGTTGGGACACCATTTTGTCTACCGTCTGCGCAGCGAGTTTATCAAACGTATTCTGGATACCCGTGTAGAACGTATCGAACAACTGGGCAGTGCTTCGTTACTCGCTGGCTTAACCAGCGACATCCGCAACATCACCATTGCGTTTGTGCGCTTGCCTGAACTGGTGCAGGGCATCATCCTGACCCTCGGATCTGCGGCCTATCTCGCCATGCTCTCAACCAAAATGTTGCTGGTCACCGCAATCTGGGTGGCGGTAACCATCTGGGGTGGGTTCGTGCTGGTGGCGCGGGTTTACAAACATATGGCGACGCTGCGCGAAACGGAAGACAAACTGTATAACGACTATCAGACCGTGCTGGAAGGGCGTAAAGAGCTGACGCTGAACCGTGAGCGCGCGGAACATATTTTTAACCAGCTCTATGTGCCGGATGCTAAAGAGTATCGTCACCACATTATTCGCGCGGACACCTTCCATCTCAGTGCCGTCAACTGGTCGAATATCATGATGTTAGGGGCGATTGGTCTGGTTTTCTGGATGGCGAATAGCCTCGGTTGGGCAGACACTAACGTAGCCGCAACTTACTCCCTGACGCTGCTTTTCCTGCGTACGCCGCTGTTATCTGCGGTGGGGGCATTACCGACATTGCTCACTGCCCAGGTGGCGTTCAATAAACTCAATAAATTTTCTCTGGCGCCGTTTAAAGCCGAATTCCCACGCCCCAAAGCATTCCCTGACTGGAAGACGCTGGAGTTGCGTAACGTCATGTTCCGTTACCAGGACAATGCATTTTCGGTGGGGCCGGTCAATCTGACCATTCATCGGGGGGAGTTGCTGTTCCTGATTGGCGGCAACGGGAGCGGAAAATCGACGCTGGCGATGTTGTTGACCGGGTTATACCAGCCGCAATCCGGTGAAATTTTGCTGGATGGCGAAGCGGTCCCGGTGGATAAACCGGAAGACTATCGTAAGCTTTTTTCCGCCGTATTTACCGATGTCTGGCTGTTTGATCAGCTGTTGGGACCGGAAGGAAAACCCGCCGATTCTGCACTGGTAGATAAATGGCTTGAACACCTGAAAATGGCGCACAAACTCGAGTTAAGCGATGGACGCATTCTCAACCTGAAGCTGTCAAAGGGGCAGAAAAAACGCGTGGCGCTGCTACTGGCGCTGGCGGAAGAGCGTGACATTATTCTGTTGGATGAGTGGGCCGCCGATCAGGATCCGCACTTCCGTCGCGAATTCTACCAGGTGTTGCTGCCGCTCATGCAGGATATGGGAAAAACCATTTTTGCCATCAGCCACGATGATCACTATTTCATCCACGCCGACCGCCTGCTCGAAATGCGCAATGGGCAGCTTAGCGAACTGGTGGGTGATGAACGTGACGCCGCCTCGCGTGACGCGGTTGCGCGTACCGCCTGACCTCCCAGGCCCGATAGTGCAACGCTTATCGGGCCTTCGATCCCCTGTATAACGCCGTTTTTTTATCCAACCTCGTTGACCGTTTATTGTTATTTACATTTTTGGGGGCCATCCTTACTGGCATTCCATAATTTGGATTTATAACTCATGACCGTAACAACGAAAAATACCGCCAGGCAACGTGATGAAGAGCGTGCCCGCCTCATCTGGTTGCTGACCACCGATAAAGCCGTTATTTCCACCCTGTTAGGTAAACTCACCCTGGCTGAGCAATATGACGTCGGTACGTTATCCGACGATATTGCTGAGGTAGGGGCGTTGGTCGCTCACCTGCCGCCTGCCGATCTCGCCGACACCCTGGAAGCATTGCCTTCCGAAGAGCGTCATGCACTGTGGCGACTGGTGGACAGTGAAAAACGCGGCAAGGTGTTGATTGAAGCCTCAGAAAACGTCTGGGACGATTTGATTGACGAAATGACCGACCGTGCGCTGCTGGATGCGTTGCAGAATCTCGACATCGATGAACAGATTTATCTGGTGCAGCATTTGCCGCGAAATCTCACGGGGAGATTGCTGGCGACATTACCGCCGGAAGAGCGTGCCCGCGTGCGTCAGGTTATGCACTACGGGAAGAATCGCGTTGGCGCAATCATGGAATTCGAAGTCATTACGGTGCGCCCGGATGTGACCTTAGAAGCGGTGCAGCGGTATTTACGCCGACTGGGAAAAATGCCAGAAAACACCGATAAACTCTTTGTTATCAATCGGAAAAAAACGCTCGTCGGCGAGCTGACGTTAACCTGCATTTTGCTCAACGATACGCAGAAAAAGGTGAGTGAGGTCATGAATGATGACCCGATGACCTTCGCCCCGGAAGACAAAGCCGAGAACGCAGCGCGAACCTTCGAACGTGACAACCTGGTCAGCGCGGCAGTAGTGGATACGTCCGGTAAGTTGATGGGGCGCTTAACCATCGATGAAATTGTTGATGTGGTGTATGAAGAAACAGATACCGATCTGCGGCGCATGGGGGGATTAAGCGCGGAGGAAGACGTCTTTGCCCCGGTAACAAAAGCCGTGAAAACCCGCTGGGCGTGGCTGGCCATCAATTTGTGTACTGCGTTTATCGCCTCCCGCGTGATTGATGGTTTTGAACACACCATTTCACAGCTGGTCGCGCTGGCCTCCCTGATGCCGATTGTCGCCGGGATCGGGGGAAATACCGGGAATCAAACGATCACCATGATCGTGCGGGCGCTGGCGTTGCAGCATATTCAGCCGGGAAATTTAACCTTTCTGATCCTGCGCGAGATGGGCGTTGCGTTGATCAATGGCCTGGTCTGGGGCGGGATCATGGGGGGCGTGACCTGGTGGCTGTATGACGACATGGCACTGGGGGCGGTGATGACGTTGGCAATGGTGCTCAATCTGTTAGTCGCCGCGTTGATGGGGGTCATCATTCCCATGGCGATGCTGAAGTTTGGGCGCGACCCGGCGGTTGGCTCCAGCGTTATGATCACGGCGCTAACGGACACCGGCGGCTTCTTCATTTTTCTTGGACTGGCGACCATTTTTCTTCTGTAGGCTGATAAATATTCAAATTAACAACAATAACTTTAAAATTTTAATATAAGTTATAAACAATATTTAAATTTTATGACTTAAATGTTAACGTTAGTGCCGTTAGATTCTCACCTGCATAAAAGCGAAAAGCGATACTCAAAGTAAGGCATTAACATGATGAAAAAAGCGACGGCCATGCTCTTCACCCTGGCCGTGGGGCTGAATGTTGTTTCTATGGCAGCAAAAGCGAAAGCGACCGAAGAGCAGGAGACGGATGTACTGTTGATTGGCGGCGGCATTATGAGCGCCACCCTGGGGACGTATCTACAGGAGCTGGAGCCGGACTGGTCTATGACCATGGTTGAGCGACTGGATGGTGTTGCGCAGGAGAGCTCAAACGGCTGGAATAACGCCGGGACAGGCCACTCTGCACTTATGGAGCTGAACTACACGCCGAAGAAAGCCGATGGTTCCATCAGCATTGAAAAAGCCGTCGACATCAACGAATCCTTCCAGATTTCTCGCCAGTTCTGGGCACATCAGGTTAACAGCGGCGTACTTCACGATCCGCGCTCCTTTATCACGACCGTTCCGCACATGAGCTTTGTCTGGGGCGACGAGAACGTGAACTTCCTGCGCGCCCGCTATGCGGCGCTCCAGCAGAGCACCCTGTTCCGCGGTATGCGTTACTCCGAAGACCACGCGCAGATCAAAGAGTGGGCGCCGCTGGTAATGGAAGGACGCGATCCGAAACAGAAAGTGGCCGCCACGCGTACTGAAATCGGTACTGACGTGAACTACGGCGAAATTACCCGTCAGCTGATCGCATCGTTACAGAAGAAACCGAACTTTGCGCTGCAAGTGAGCACGGAAGTGCGTGGCTTTAAGCGTAACGCCGATAATACCTGGACCGTGACTGTTGCCGACCTGAAAAATGGTGAAGCAGAGCACGACATCAAAGCGAAGTTTGTCTTTATCGGGGCCGGTGGTGCGGCGCTGAAACTGATGCAGGAGTCCGGAATTCCGGAAGCCGATGGCTATGCCGGATTCCCGGTGGGCGGTCAGTTCCTCGTCTCGGATAACCCGGATGTGGTGAATCGCCACCTGGCGAAAGTGTATGGTCAGGCTTCTGTCGGCGCACCGCCGATGTCGGTCCCTCATATCGACACCCGTGTTCTGGATGGTAAACGCGTTGTGCTGTTTGGGCCATTTGCGACCTTCTCTACCAAATTCCTGAAAAACGGTTCGCTGTGGGATCTGATGAGTTCAACTACGACATCGAACTTTATGCCAATGGTGAACGTGGGGCTGGACAACTTTGATCTGGTGAAATACCTGATTAGCCAGGTGATGCTGAGCGATGACGACCGTTTTGAGGCGCTGAAAGAGTACTATCCGCAGGCGAAGAAAGAAGACTGGCGTCTGTGGCAGGCGGGTCAGCGTGTGCAGATCATCAAACGTGATGCAGACAAAGGCGGCGTACTGCGTCTGGGCACTGAAGTGGTGAGCGACAAAGACGGTACCATTGCGGCACTGCTGGGCGCGTCACCGGGTGCGTCAACCGCGGCACCGATCATGCTGCATCTGATGGAAAAAGTGTTTAAAGATAAAGTCGCTACACCGCAATGGCAGGCGAAGCTGAAAACGATTGTGCCGTCATACGGTACAAAACTGAACGGTAACGTTGAGGCGACGGAACAAGAGTTGCAGTACACCAGTAAGGTGCTGGGTCTGAAATATGACAAACCTCAGGTGGCGGACGCAGCGCCGACACCGCAACTGAAACCTCAGGCTCAGCCAGAGCGTAAAGCAGTCGCAGATATCGCGCTGTAAAATAAAAAAACCTGCTTCGGCAGGTTTTTTTTATCTCTGAACAAACGTATTAACGCTCTACTGCGTTCTGAACGTTTTCGTCTGCTTTCCAGATGCGGTATTTCACTTCTACGTTTTCCGGGGTATATACCACGATAGGCAGTTTGCTGTTGTAGCGCAGCATCCCGGTATCACCCAAATAGGCGGTCACGAATTTTTTCTCTTTTTTGCCATCCGGGCAGGCCATCATGGTTGAAACAGGAGACGAGACTTTATCAACGACGTAATAGTTGTAGCCCCAGCCTTCCAGCGTTTTGCTTTCCAGCTGTCCGCCAAGACGATGACGGTTGCAATCTACTTCCAGCGTTTGACCGATTAACAGCTCTACTTTGAGGGTAGATTCATCCTGTTCAGGCGTGAGCTGGATAACCTGACGTTTCATGCCTTTCTCTGCCTTCGGATAGGGCGCGACTTTTTCCAGCGGTTGAGAATTTGCCTCTTGAGCGGTAGCCAGGGCTGAAGTACTGGCGAAAGCGGCCAACAGTACCGCAGGAACAAGGGTCTTCATTTTATTGTTCACAATATTTCCTTTTTCTCGCTTATGAACGATTTCGCGCAGCGTAACATATTCACAATTCTTATTAATCTAAATTTACTTATATTTTAAGTGTATTGTATGAGTGGTTTGGTGTTGATTTGGTGCTATATGTCGAATTGGTTATTTTAAATAGGATAATTCTCTGTTTTATCTCTTGCGGGTGAGGGTTGAAAGATAACCTGCTGAAATGTGAGCAAAAGCACATTACCCCACGGCAATCCTACACTCTTTTGATCCGGCAACAGCATTTACCCCTATCGGGGTATGCACCTCTTTCACATCCTGAAATATCGTACACCTAAAAATTACAACTCATAAAAAGTGCGGTTTTTATTGTCGTTCACTCCCCTGAATGAGCGTCGTTATGGAAGGACAATGTCATGGTTGAACTATCCCGTCGAGGCATGTTGACAGGCGCCTGGCGCAAAGCCAGTAACGGGATCTGTCCGCCGTGGAGCGGGGAAGTCTCACACTTTCTGGCAAATTGTACCCGTTGCGACGCCTGCATTCAGGCATGTGAGAACAACATCCTGCAGCGAGGCCAGGGTGGCTACCCAAGCGTAAATTTCAAACAGGGCGAGTGCAGCTTTTGTTATGCCTGCGCGCAAGCCTGTACCGAATCTCTTTTTCTTCCGCGCCACACCAGGGCCTGGGATCTGAATTTTACCCTTGGGCAAGATTGCCTGGCATACCAGTCTGTTGAGTGTCATCGCTGCCAGGACAGCTGTGAACCGATGGCTATCACGTTTCGCCCCACGCTGTCGGGCATTTATCAACCGCAACTTAACAATCAGGCATGCAGTGGATGCGGGGCGTGTGTCGCCAGTTGCCCGGTGTCAGCCATTAATGCGGAGTACAACCATGCACACTAACTGGCAGGTTTGTAGCCTGGTAGTTCAGGCAAAAAGCCAGCATATCACCGACATCAGCGCGCAATTACAGCAGTTTTCTGGCTGCGAAGTTGCCCTTAGTGATGTGGAAAGCGGTCAGTTGATCGTGGTGGTAGAAGCAGAACACAGCGAAACGCTGATGCAAACAATTGAGTCGGTACGCAACGTTGCGGGCGTGCTGGCGGTGTCGCTGGTTTATCACCAGCAGGATGAGCAAGGTGAGGAAACACCATGAAAATCAGTCGTCGTAGCTTTATGAAAGCTAACGCCGTTGCGGCCGCTGCGGCGGCTGCCGGACTCAGCGTGCCGGGCGTTGCCCGCGCCGTGGTCGGTCAGCAGGAAGCCATCAAGTGGGACAAAGCGCCGTGCCGTTTTTGCGGAACGGGTTGCGGCGTGCTGGTGGGGACTCAGCAGGGGCGCGTTGTGGCGTGTCAGGGTGATCCTGATGCGCCAGTTAACCGTGGGCTTAACTGCATCAAGGGTTACTTTCTGCCGAAAATCATGTACGGAAAAGACCGTTTAACGCAGCCGATGCTGCGTATGAAAGACGGCAAGTTCAATAAAGAAGGCGAGTTTACCCCGATTAGCTGGGACCAGGCCTTCGACATCATGGAAGAAAAATTCAAAACCTCTTTGAAAGAGAAAGGACCCGAATCAGTAGGGATGTTTGGTTCCGGTCAGTGGACAGTTTGGGAAGGCTACGCGGCGGCGAAACTGTTCAAAGCCGGTTTCCGTTCGAACAACATCGATCCGAACGCCCGCCACTGCATGGCATCGGCGGTGGTAGGCTTTATGCGTACCTTCGGTATGGATGAGCCAATGGGCTGCTATGACGATATCGAGCAGGCCGACGCGTTTGTGCTTTGGGGCGCGAATATGGCGGAGATGCACCCGATTCTGTGGTCGCGTATTACCAACCGTCGTTTGTCCGATCCCAATGTGAGCGTGGCTGTGCTGTCCACTTTCCAGCATCGTAGTTTTGAGCTGGCGGATAACGGTATGGTGTTTACACCGCAAACCGATCTGGTGATCCTCAACTACATCGCAAATTACATTATTCAGAACGACGCGGTTAATCAGGATTTCTTCAGTAAACACGTCAACCTGCGCAAAGGGGCGACGGACATCGGCTATGGCTTGCGTCCAACCCATCCGCTGGAGAAAGCGGCGAAAAACCCGGGTTCCGACGCTTCTGAGCCGATTAGCTTTGACGAGTACAAAGCGTTCGTCGCGGAGTACACGCTGGAAAAAACCGCCGAAATGACCGGCGTACCGAAAGATCAGCTGGAACAGCTGGCGCAGTTGTATGCCGATCCGAAGAAGAAAGTGATCTCCTACTGGACGATGGGCTTTAACCAGCACACGCGCGGCGTGTGGGCCAACAACCTGGTCTACAACCTGCACCTGCTGACCGGTAAAATTTCGCAACCTGGCTGTGGACCGTTCTCCCTGACCGGTCAGCCCTCCGCCTGTGGTACCGCCCGTGAAGTGGGGACTTTCGCCCACCGTCTGCCTGCGGATATGGTGGTGACCAATGAGAAGCACCGTGACATCTGTGAGAAACACTGGCAGATCCCGGCGGGCACCATTCCGGCGAAAATCGGTTTACACGCGGTGGCGCAGGACCGTGCGCTGAAAGACGGCAAGCTGAACGTCTACTGGACGATGTGCACCAACAACATGCAGGCCGGACCGAACATCAACGAAGAGCGTATGCCGGGCTGGCGCGATCCGCGCAACTTCATCATTGTCTCTGATCCTTACCCAACCGTCAGCGCGCTGGCCGCCGACCTGATCCTGCCGACGGCGATGTGGGTTGAAAAAGAAGGGGCTTACGGCAACGCCGAGCGCCGTACCCAGTTCTGGCGCCAACAGATTAAAGCGCCGGGTGAAGCGAAATCTGACCTGTGGCAACTGGTTCAGTTCGCCCGCCGTTTCAAAACTGAAGAGGTCTGGCCGGAAGCGCTGCTGGCGCAGAAACCGGAACTGCGCGGTAAAACGTTGTATGACGTGCTGTTCGCCACCCCTGCGGTAAGCAAATTCCCACTGACAGAGCTCGCGGAAGATCAACTTAATGATGAATCCCGCGAGCTGGGTTTCTACCTGCAAAAAGGGTTATTTGAAGAGTACGCCTGGTTTGGTCGCGGACACGGTCACGATCTCGCCCCGTTCGATGATTATCACAAAGCACGCGGTATACGCTGGCCGGTGGTCGACGGGAAAGAGACGCTGTGGCGTTACAGCGAAGGCCACGATCCGTATGTGAAAGCGGGTGAAGGCTACAAGTTTTACGGCAAGCCGGATGGCAAAGCGGTGATCTTCGCGCTGCCGTTTGAACCTGCGGCAGAAGCGCCGGATAAAGAGTACGACCTGTGGCTTTCTACTGGTCGCGTGCTGGAACACTGGCACACCGGCAGTATGACGCGCCGTGTGCCTGAGCTGCACCGTGCGTTCCCGGAGTCGGTGCTGTTCATTCATCCGCTGGATGCGAAAGCCCGTGACCTGCGCCGTGGTGACAAAGTGAAAGTCGTCTCTCGTCGTGGCGAGGTGATTTCGATTGTCGAAACCCGTGGGCGTAACCGTCCGCCGCAGGGGCTGGTGTATATGCCGTTCTTCGATGCCGCACAGCTGGTGAATAACCTAACGCTGGATGCGACGGATCCTCTCTCCAAAGAGACGGATTTCAAGAAGTGCGCAGTGAAACTGGCGAAGGTGTAATACGGCATGTCCCGGTCAGCAAAATCGCAAAATGGCCGCCGCCGCTTTCTGCGCGATATGGTTCGCGCAGCAGGCGGGCTGGCTGCCGTTGGCGTGGCGCTGGGGTTACAGCAGCAAACCGCACGCGCAACGGGCGTGCGGTTGCGACCACCGGGCGCCATCGCTGAAAACGCGTTTGCCAGCGCCTGTGTACGGTGCGGGCAGTGCGTTCAGGCATGCCCGTATGACACGCTAAAACTGGCGACGCTGGCCTCCGGGCTGGCCGCCGGAACGCCGTATTTCATCGCCCGCGACATCCCCTGCGAAATGTGTGAAGACATTCCGTGCGCCAAAGTGTGTCCAAGTGGGGCGCTGGACCGGGAGATTAGCTCAATTGATAATTCCCGCATGGGGCTGGCGGTATTGCTGGATCAGGAGAACTGCCTCAACTTTCAGGGATTGCGTTGCGACGTCTGCTATCGCGAATGCCCAAAAATCGATGAGGCGATCACCCTGGAACTGGAGCGCAATATGCGCACAGGTAAGCATGCGCGTTTCCTTCCTACCGTTCACAGCGACGCCTGCACGGGCTGCGGTAAGTGCGAAAAAGTCTGTGTCCTGGAGCAACCGGCAATAAAAGTATTGCCGCTGTCGCTGGCGAAAGGGGAGTTGGGTCACCACTACCGTTTTGGCTGGCTGGAGGGAAACGATGGCAAATCGTAAACGTGATGCCGGGCGTGAAGCCCGGGTGAAAAAAGGCTGGTGGCTCAGCCATCGCTGGTTGGTTTTTCGTCGCGTGAGTCAATTGCTGGTGCTGGGAATGTTTCTGAGCGGCCCGTGGTTTGGCGTGTGGATCCTCCACGGCAACTACAGCAGCAGTTTGCTGTTCGACGCCATCCCGTTCACCGATCCGCTGATCGTCTTGCAAAGCCTGGCCAGCGGACATTTACCCGCCACGGTTGCGCTGACCGGGGCGGTGATCATTACGGTGCTGTATGCCCTTGCCGGAAAGCGATTATTTTGCAGTTGGGTCTGCCCTCTGAATCCCGTTACCGATTTTGCTAACTGGCTACGCAGAAGGTTTGACCTGAATCAGTCCGCGAGCCTTCCTCGTCATATACGGTACGTGCTTCTGGTTGTGGTGTTGGTAGGCTCGGCCCTGACTGGAACGCTACTGTGGGAATGGATCAATCCGGTTTCTCTGCTGGGGCGAAGCCTGGTGATGGGATTCGGTAGCGGCGCACTGCTGATTATCGCTCTGTTTTTATTTGATCTACTGGTCGTTGAACACGGCTGGTGCGGGCATCTCTGTCCTTTAGGCGCACTGTATGGCGTGCTGGGAAGTCACGGCGCGCTGACCGTTACGGCGAAAGACAGACAGAAATGTAACCGCTGTATGGATTGTTTTCATGTTTGCCCGGAACCGCATGTGCTACGTGCGCCGGTGCTGGATGAGCAAAGCCCGGTGCAGGTCACCAGCCGCGACTGCATGACCTGCGGTCGTTGCGTGGATGTCTGTTCTGAGGACGTTTTTACAATAACAACACGATGGAGTTCGGGAGCGAAATCATGAAAAGCCATGACCTGATTAAAGCACTGTGTCAGTGGACGGCCGGGCTGGCCCTGGTTGTCAGTAGTGCGGTTTGGGCAGCAAACGGAGTAGATCTGAGCCAGTCGCCAGAAGTGTCTGGGACGCAGGAAGGGGCAATTCGTATGCCTAAAGAGCAGGAGCGCCTGCCGCTGAACTATGTCAATCAGCCCCCTATGGTTCCACACAGCGTAGACGGATACCAGGTAACCACCAACACCAACCGCTGCCTGCAATGTCACGGTGTAGAAAGCTATCGCACCACGGGGGCGCCGCGTATCAGCCCGACGCACTTTATGGATAGCGACGGCAAAGTGTCAGGTGAAGTCGCGCCGCGCCGCTATTTCTGTTTGCAGTGCCACGTACCACAGGCAGACGCAGCGCCGATTGTTGAAAACACGTTTACGCCCTCGAAAGGTTACGGGAAATAAGAGGTCATTATGGAAAATTCTAACCGTAAACCGGGTGTCATTAAGCGCGTCTGGCAATGGTGGCGTCGACCCAGCCGTCTGGCACTGGGCACGTTACTGTTAATCGGTTTTGTCGGCGGCATTATTTTCTGGGGCGGTTTCAACACCGGTATGGAAAAAGCCAACACCGAAGAGTTCTGCATCAGCTGCCACGAAATGCGTAATACGGTGTATCAGGAATATATGGAAACCGTACACTACAACAACCGCAGCGGCGTGCGCGCAACGTGTCCCGATTGTCACGTTCCGCACGAGTGGGGTCCGAAAATGATCCGTAAGATCAAAGCCAGTAAAGAGCTGTATGCAAAGGCATTTGGTCTTATAGATACTCCGCAGAAATTTGAAGATCATCGACTGACCATGGCGCAAAATGAGTGGCGGCGAATGAAAGACAACAACTCGCAAGAGTGTCGCAATTGCCACAACTTCGAATTTATGGATTTAACGGCACAGAAAGGTGTCGCGGCGAAAATGCACGATCAGGCGGTGAAAGAGGGGCAAACCTGTATCGATTGTCACAAAGGTATAGCGCATAAACTCCCGGATATGCGCGACGTGAAACCAGGCTTTTAACAGGATGTTGATGAGTGGGAATACTTGAAGCCAGAGAACTCCTCTGCGAGCGCGACGACAGAATATTGTTTAGTGGACTGTCGTTTTGCGTGAAGGCCGGGGAATGGGTACAAATTACCGGAGGCAACGGCGCAGGGAAAACCACGCTCCTGCGCTTGCTGACCGGGCTGGCTCGCCCTGATGCCGGGGAGGTCTACTGGCAAGAGCAACCACTACGCAACGTACGGGATAGCTACCATCAGGATCTGCTGTGGATCGGACATCAGCCGGGGATTAAAACCCGGCTTTCGGCGTTGGAAAACCTGCGTTTTTTCCATCAGGACGGCGATATCTCACAGTGCCTGGAAGCCCTGGCACAGGCCGGACTGGCTGGCTACGAAGACATCCCTGTTAACCAACTCTCTGCCGGACAGCAGCGCCGCGTTGCGCTGGCGCGCCTGTGGCTTACCCGGGCCACTCTCTGGATCCTCGACGAACCTTTTACCGCCATCGATGTGAACGGCGTGGAACGCCTGACGCAGCGGATGGCGCATCATACCGACCAGGGCGGGATAGTGATTCTGACCACCCATCAGCCGATGAATGTGGATACCGACAGGATCCGCCGCATTGCGCTGACCAGTGAGAGGGCCGGGCAATGATGTGGCGAATTTTCCGTCTCGAACTGCGAGTTGCGTTCCGTCATAGTGCGGAGATCGCCAATCCGTTATGGTTCTTTCTGATTGTTATCACCCTGTTTCCGTTAAGTATTGGCCCGGAGCCGCAGCTGCTGGCGCGCATTGCGCCTGGCATTATCTGGGTCGCCGCGCTGCTCTCTTCGCTGCTGGCGCTGGAGCGGCTGTTTCGTGATGATTTACAGGACGGCAGCCTGGAACAACTGATGCTGCTGCCCATACCGTTACCGGCTGTGGTGCTGGCGAAGGTGATGGCGCACTGGATGGTGACCGGATTGCCGCTGTTGATTCTCTCCCCCCTGGTGGCGTTGCTGCTGGGAATGGACGTCTACGGCTGGAAGGTCATGGCGCTGACATTGTTGCTGGGGACGCCGACGCTGAGCTTTCTCGGCGCGCCGGGCGTGGGGCTGACGGTAGGACTCAGGCGTGGCGGCGTATTGCTGAGTGTGCTGGTGTTGCCGCTGACGATCCCATTATTAATTTTTGCAACCGCCGCGATGGATGCGGCATCCATGCATTTGCCTGTTGAGGGATACATGGCGATCCTCGGCGCACTGCTGGCAGGCAGCGCGACGTTAAGTCCTTTTGCGACGGCGGCAGCGTTACGCATCAGTTTGCAGTAACGCGGTTTTTAACTTTTTTGTTTGAGTCTGGTGACTGAATTATGTGGAAAACACTTCATCAACTAGCGATCCCGCCACGGCTCTATCAGATCTGTGGTTATTTTGTTCCGTGGCTGGCGATTGCCACTGTGGTGGTGTTGGCGACGGGCTGGATCTGGGGATTCGGCTTCGCCCCTGCGGATTATCAGCAGGGACAAAGTTACCGGATTATTTATCTGCATGTGCCGGCGGCGATCTGGTCGATGGGGATCTACGCCTCAATGGCGGTTGCCGCGTTTATCGGCCTGGTCTGGCAGATGAAAATGGCCAACCTGGCGGTGGCGGCGATGGCGCCGGTGGGTGCCGTGTTTACCTTTATTGCGCTGGTCACCGGTTCCGCATGGGGCAAACCGATGTGGGGAACCTGGTGGGTATGGGATGCCCGACTCACTTCAGAGCTGGTGCTGCTGTTTCTCTACGTCGGCGCCATCGCGCTGTGGCATGCGTTTGACGACCGCCGTCTGGCGGGTCGTGCGGCAGGTATTCTGGTGCTGATTGGCGTGGTGAACTTACCGATTATTCATTACTCGGTGGAGTGGTGGAACACGCTGCATCAGGGTTCGACGCGTATGCAACAAAGCATTGATCCGGCGATGCGCGCTCCGCTTCGTCTGGCGATTGTGGGTTATCTGCTGCTGTTTATGACCCTGGCGTTGATGCGTATGCGCAACCTGATCCTGATGATGGAAAAACGCCGCCCGTGGGTGAGCGAACTGATATTAAAAAGAGGCCGCCAATGACCAGCGCATTTGCATCCTGGAGTGATTTCTTCGCAATGGGCGGTTACGCCTTTTATGTCTGGCTGGCGGTCGTGATGACGCTGATTTCGCTGGGGGGAGTGGTGTTGCATACCGTCTTACAGCACCGGGCGATTATACGCGGCGTGGCGCAACAGAACGCGCGCGAAGCCCGAATGCGAGCGGTACAGACGCAACAGGAGGTCGCGTGAATATTCGACGTAAAAATCGCTTGTGGATAGCGGTTGCCGTACTGGGCGGTCTGGCGCTGACCATCACGCTGGTGCTGTATGCGCTGCGTTCCAACATCGACCTGTTTTACACGCCGGGCGAGATTATTTACGGCAAGCGCGAAACGCAGCAGTTGCCAGAGGTCGGCCAGCGCTTGCGTGTCGGTGGCATGGTGATGCCGGGAAGTGTGAAACGGAATCCGGATTCGCTCAAAGTTAACTTCAGCATTTATGACGCCGAAGGCGTGGTGGACGTTACTTACGAAGGCATTCTGCCGGATCTGTTCCGCGAAGGGCAGGGGGTGGTGGTACAGGGTGTGCTCGGGGAGAACAATCATGTTCAGGCAAAAGAAGTGCTGGCCAAACATGATGAAAACTACACGCCGCCCGAAGTGGAAAAAGCGATGCAGGAAAACCATCGTCGTCCGGAAAGCGTCTACAAGGATAAAGCCTCATGATGCCTGAGATTGGCAACGCACTGCTGTGCCTGGCGCTTGGCGTGGCGTTATTGCTCTCGATTTACCCGCTATGGGGTGTGGCGCGCGGCGATGTGCGAATGATGGCGTCAGCGCGACCTTTCGCATGGCTGCTGTTTATTTGTGTCGTGGGTGCTTTCATGGTGCTGGTGAATGCGTTCGTGGTGAACGATTTTACCGTGACCTACGTGGCCAGTAATTCCAACACGCAACTGCCGGTCTGGTATCGTGTGGCGGCCACCTGGGGCGCTCACGAAGGCTCGTTGCTGTTGTGGGTGCTACTGATGAGCGGCTGGACGTTTGCCGTCGCGCTGTTCAGCCAGCGGATGCCGCTGGATATCGTCGCGCGTGTGCTGGCGGTTATGGGCATGGTGAGCGTCGGTTTTCTGCTGTTTATTCTGTTCACCTCGAATCCTTTCGCCCGTACATTGCCGGACTTCCCCATTGAAGGGCGCGATTTAAATCCGCTGTTGCAGGATCCTGGCCTCATTTTCCATCCACCGCTGTTGTATATGGGCTATGTGGGTTTCTCGGTGGCGTTTGCCTTTGCTATCGCCTCGTTGATGAGTGGGCGTCTGGACAGCACGTTTGCACGCTTCTCCCGCCCCTGGACGCTGGCCGCGTGGGTTTTCCTGACGCTCGGAATTGTGTTGGGATCCGCCTGGGCGTATTACGAGCTGGGCTGGGGCGGCTGGTGGTTCTGGGATCCGGTGGAAAACGCCTCATTTATGCCGTGGCTGGTGGGCACCGCGCTGATGCATTCGCTGGCGGTGGCGGAACAGCGCGCCAGCTTTAAAGCCTGGACGCTGCTGCTCTCGATCTGCGCTTTCTCGCTTTGTCTGCTGGGGACCTTCCTGGTGCGTTCAGGCGTACTGGTCTCTGTTCACGCGTTTGCCTCCGATCCTTCCCGCGGGATGTTCATCCTCGCCTTTATGGTGCTGGTGATTGGCGGCTCGTTACTGCTGTTCGCCACGCGTGGGCATAAAGTCCGCTCCAGGGTGAATAACGCCCTGTGGTCACGCGAGTCACTGCTGCTGGGCAACAACGTGCTGCTCATTGCCGCCATGCTGGTAGTGCTATTGGGTACGCTGCTGCCGCTGGTGCATAAGCAGTTAGGGCTGGGCAGCATTTCAATCGGCGAACCGTTCTTCAATACCATGTTTACCTGGCTGATGGCGCCATTTGCCCTGCTGCTGGGGATCGGACCGCTGGTTCGCTGGGGCCGCGACAGACCGCGTAAAATCAAAACGTTACTGATTATCGCGTTGGTCAGCACGCTGGTGCTCTCACTGTTACTGCCCTGGCTGTTTGAGAACAAAATTGTCGCGATGACGGTCGTCGGACTGGCAATGGCAAGCTGGGTCTTTGTGCTGGCGATGGCGGAAGTGGCGCTGCGTATCTCGCGCGGCACCAAAATGAGCCTCAGCCATTGGGGAATGGTGGCCGGACATGTTGGACTGGCGGTGACGCTGGTGGGGATTGCCTTTAGCCAGAACTACAGCGTTGAACGTGATGTGCGCATGAAGGCGGGTGATAGCGTGGATATTCACGAATATCGCTTTACGTTTCGTGAAGTCAGGGATATCACCGGGCCAAATTATCGTGGCGGCGTGGCCATCATCGGCGTAACCCGGGACGGTAAAGCAGAAGCAACGCTCCATGCGGAAAAACGCTTCTACAACAGTACCAGTTCAATGATGACGGAAGCGGCGATTGATGGTGGTATCACCCGTGATTTGTACGCAGCACTTGGCGAAGAGCTGGATAACGGCGCATGGGCCGTGCGGTTGTATTACAAACCGTTTATTCGTTGGATATGGGCGGGTGGGTTGCTGATGGCGCTGGGCGGGCTTTTCTGCCTGTTTGACCCACGTTATCGCAAGCGTGCTTGTTCGCGTAACACCGCGCCGGAGGTTGTATGAAGCGCAACGTACTGTTGATACCTTTTGTTATTTTCCTCGTCATCGCTGCTGCGCTGTTATGGCAGCTGGCGCGTAATGCGGAAGGGGACGATCCGACCCGGCTGGAATCGGCGTTGATTGGCAAACCGGTACCGACATTCCGGCTGGAATCGCTGGAGAATCCCGGTCAGCATTATCAGGCGGATGTCTTAACGCAGGGCAAACCGGTATTGCTTAACGTCTGGGCGACCTGGTGCCCGACCTGTCGTGCAGAGCATCAATATCTGAATCAGCTTTCGGCGCAGGGTGTCCGGGTGGTGGGGCTGAACTACAAAGATGACCGCCAGAAAGCGATCGTCTGGCTGAAAGAGTTAGGCAACCCTTACGCACTTAGTCTGTTTGATGGTGACGGCATGCTTGGCCTCGATCTGGGGGTGTATGGTGCGCCAGAAACCTTTCTGATCGACGGGAAGGGGATCATTCGTTACCGTCATGCGGGCGATCTTAACGCGCGGGTGTGGGAAAGCGAAATCAAGCCGCTGTGGGAGAAATACAGCAAGGAGGCCGCGCAATGAGATTTTTATTGGGGATGCTGATGCTGGTGATCTCCGGCTCAGCGCTGGCCACCATTGATGTGATGCAGTTTAAGGATGAGTCGCAGGAGCAACAGTTCCGTCAGCTCACCGAGCAATTGCGTTGTCCGAAATGTCAGAACAACAGCATTGCCGATTCCAACTCGATGATTGCCACCGACCTGCGGCAAAAAGTGTACGAGCTCATGCAGGAAGGAAAAAGCCAGCAAGAGATCGTCGATTATATGGTGGCGCGTTACGGTAATTTTGTCACTTACGATCCGCCGTTAACCCCGCTGACCCTGTTGCTGTGGGTTCTGCCGGCAGTCGCTATCGGTGCGGGGGGCTGGATTATTTTTGCCCGTTCGCGTCGCCGTGTTCGATTGAAACGGGAAACGTTTCCTGACGAACTCCCCGCAGGGGAGAAACGTACCGGGTTGGGTATCTATATTCCTGGGGTTGTGATTGCCACTGTCGTGGGAGCGGTCAGCTATTATCAGACCGGCAATTATGCGCAGGTGAAAATCTGGCAACAGGCCACCGCACAGACGCCAGCCCTGCTTGAACGGGCGCTGGACCCGAAGGCTCAACCGCTCAATGAAGAAGAGATGACGCGTCTGGCACTGGGCTTACGTACTCGTCTGCAAAGCGATGAGGGTAATACCGAAGGCTGGATTATGCTTGGACGTATCGGCATGGTGCTGGGAAATGCCAGCACGGCAACGCAAGCTTATGCCAATGCTTATCGGCTGGATCCTAAAAACAGTGACGCTGCGCTGGGTTATGCCGAAGCGTTAACGCGCTCTTCCGATCCTGATGATAATCGTCAGGGCGGAGAGTTACTGCGCCAGTTGGTGAGAAGCGATCATGCTAACGTTCGGGTGTTAAGCATGTATGCGTTTAATGCCTTTGAGCAGCAGCGGTATGGCGAGGCGGTGGCGGCCTGGGAAATGATGCTGAAATTACTGCCTGCTAACGATACGCGCAGGGCGGTGATTGAACGCAGTATTAAACAGGCGATACAGCAACTGTCACCCCAGGCAGAGTAATCGGCTGATTGCCGGATAAGCAGCCTTATCCGGCATGTTGTTCTTTAATGCAGGCCGCGTGTTTGCAGAAACAGAATCGTCGCCGCAACGCGTGAACGCACGTTGAGCTTACGCAACAGATTGCGGATATGCACCTTAACAGTTTGTTCTGAGATGTTCAGCACAGAGGCAATCTGCTTGTTAGACAGTCCCTGAGCCAGTTCATGCAGAACATCCAGCTCACGTTCAGTCAGCATGCTGAAGGGATCTTCTTCAGCACCAAACATTTCCCGCTCACGCAAGTACTCACTGACGCGATCACTGAAGACGTTGCCGCCGTTCGCGCCTTTGCGAATAGCGTCCAGCAGAACTTCAGGGTCGCTGTCTTTCAGCAAATAACCATCAGCACCCGCGTCGATCAAGGCGTAAACGTCGCTGGCAGCGTCGGAAACAGTGAGAATAATGATTTGCGCGGTAACGCCATCCCGACGCAACGCATTCAGGGTATCCAGCCCACTCATGCCCTTCATATTGAGATCAAGCAGGATCAAGTCTACGTCAAGACGGTTTGCCAGATCGATAGCGCTCGCGCCATCACCGGCTTCGGCAATGACGTTAAATGCGCTATCCAGCTCCAGTAATTGACGAATTCCTCGCCGCATAAGCGGATGATCATCCACAATGAGCACCTGAAAAGGGGTTGCTTCAGGCATGCTGTTCTCCTGAGATTATTAGAATCTGTATTGTTTTCAGCGTGTCACTCGTTCAGATTCGTCACGCTGATGAGAGCGTAAATTTTACCCTAATTTACCTATGGGTACGTAGTAAAACCTGTGTGACTGAACGGCGTCTTGTGAGAAAGGTGAATGGCAGAGATAAAAAACCAACCTGATACGGTTGGTTTTTCCAAGGGATTTTAGTCGGTACGAGAACACCTTAACCGTCATTTGGGGTTCCGTTATCCCCGAAACCCCAAAATCGCTTATATTGCATAAGCGATTTAATATAAATAATCGGTCTTAATTGTCGTTTCGAACACAAATCAGGAGAGGATTGGAAAGTACCTGGAATAACACGCCATTACTATTGACACTCGCTATTTTAGTATAAAACTCAGTTCCTGGCGCTCTTGGTAGGATGTGCCGTACCCATATCTCTTCAGGCAATGTGTCATTTTTGTTTATTTCACTGTGTGTGATTTTAGTTTTCTTTATGCCGTTTAATTCTGATCTATTTAATTTAACAAATTCTGTTCTATTAACGATGTATTCATGCTCATCCACTTTTAGCGAACCTGCAAAATAGAAAGTTGCTTCATCGTGTAACGTTATGATAATGTTAGTGTTAACATTTAGATCTATTTTAATGCCGTCTTGTTCTATATGTGAAATAACCTGAGCATCACAGCGGAAAGGCTTAAAAGCCTGATGGTGATAATATAATAAACCGCATAAAAAAAGAACTATGATAATTAAAGCAATAATTACC
>NZ_JANEWG010000062.1 GCF_028069725.1 Citrobacter sp. Awk 4 | reverse complement strand
ACAAAATATTGCTCAATATATTTATTTAATAAATCATGAAAGAAAAAACATAAGGCCAACTTTCGTAAAACACTCACGCGCAGCTTCAGGTATACTACGACCTTCGATTCCACAAACATCAGGCATACCATGACAGACTTAATCCAACGCCCTCGCCGCTTGCGCAAATCTGCTGCGCTTCGCGCTATGTTTGAAGAGACAACACTCAGCTTAAATGACCTGGTGTTGCCGATCTTTGTTGAAGAAGAACTCGACGACTATAAAGCAATTGAAGCGATGCCCGGCGTCATGCGCATTCCAGAGAAGCATCTCGCGCGCGAAATTGAGCGCATTGCCAACGCGGGCATTCGTTCCGTCATGACCTTTGGCATTTCACATCATACCGATGACACCGGCAGCGATGCCTGGCAGGAAGAGGGTCTGGTGGCGCGTATGTCGCGTATCTGCAAACAAACGGTGCCGGAAATGATCGTCATGTCTGACACCTGTTTCTGCGAATACACATCACACGGTCATTGTGGCGTACTGTGCGAACACGGTGTCGATAACGACGCAACGCTGACCAATCTTGGTAAGCAAGCGGTCGTGGCGGCAGCGGCGGGCGCTGACTTTATCGCCCCTTCCGCCGCAATGGACGGCCAGGTGCAGGCAATCCGCCAGGCGCTCGATGCCGCAGGCTTTACCGATACCGCCATCATGTCCTATTCCACGAAATTCGCCTCCTCTTTCTATGGCCCATTCCGCGAAGCGGCAGGAACGGCGCTGAAAGGCGATCGTAAAACCTACCAGATGAACCCGATGAACCGTCGTGAAGCGATCCGCGAATCCCTGCTCGACGAAGCACAGGGCGCTGACTGTCTGATGGTGAAACCGGCTGGCGCGTATCTGGATATTTTGCGCGATATCCGTGAACGCACCGAACTGCCGATCGGGGCTTATCAAGTAAGTGGCGAATACGCGATGATCAAATTCGCGGCCCTGGCTGGTGCGATTGATGAAGAGAAAGTGGTGCTGGAAAGCTTAGGGGCGATCAAACGTGCGGGCGCGGATCTGATCTTCAGCTACTTTGCGCTGGATCTGGCTGAGAAAAAAATCCTGCGTTAAGGTGTTTTGCCGGATGGCGGCTTCGCCGTATCCGGCCTGTAACACGCCAGGCCCGCTCAGCGAAGCGCCACTCGTCAGTTATCAGTTGGCGCGAAAGTAAGGTTTATCCCCCAGAATAGTCGCCCGGTGCATGATGCGCCGCTGCGGCAGATAATCGGCGTTGGCGTAATGTTGCGTCACCCGATTATCCCAAATCGCCACGTCATCAGGCTGCCAGCGCCAGCGCACCTGGAACTCAGGTTTTGTGATGTGGGTAAACAGGAGTCCGAGCAGCGCTTCGCTCTCTTTTTCCGTCACATCGACAATCCGCGTGGTAAAACCTTCATTCACAAACAGCGCCTGCTTACCGCTCACCGGATGGGTACGCACGACCGGATGCCGCAATGGCGGGTGCTTCGCCACCGCCTCCCGCCACCGCTGATGCTCTTCTTCGCTTTTGCGGTATTTATACTCCGGGAACGATTTACGGAAATCATGCTCTGCATGAAGGCCGCTCAACAGTTGACGAAAAGGCGCTGAAAGCGCGTCATACGCCGCAATCCCGCTGCTCCATAACGTATCGCCGCCGGTTGACGGCAGCTCTTTGGCTGCCAGAATCGCCCCGGCAGGCGGCGTTTCAATAAACGTCACATCGGTGTGCCAGTTGTCGTTGTCTGGCGGATTATCGTTATGAGTATCCAGCACGATAATCTCATCGACCCCTTCTGCGTGCGGGTAAACCGGATGAATATGCAGCTCGCCGAAACGCTGCGCCAGCGCGCGCTGTTGCTGCGGTGTGATGGCCTGTTCATGCAGGAACACCACCTGATGGCGCAGCACCGCGTGATACAGCTGTTCAAACTGGTTATCGCTCAGTGGACGGGTTAAATCCGCGCCAGAAACCTGTGCGCCAATATACGGCCCCATCGGGGTAATGCTCAGACGTTCACTCATTGTACTTCTCCATACCAGGGCGTCAGGCGTCGCTGGAGCGCACGCAGACCCAATTCTAAAAGAAAGGCAATCACCGCAATGACCGCGATCCCCGCCAGCACCACATCGGTCGCCAAAAACTCACCCGCCGACTGCACCATAAAACCTAAACCTCGCGTTGCCGCAATCAGCTCCGCCGCTACCAGCGTCGACCAGCCAACACCCAGCCCGATACGCAGTCCGGTGAGAATTTCCGGTAACGCACCGGGCAGGATGACAAACCACAACACCTGCATGCGGCTGGCGCCCAGCGACCTTGCCGCACGAAGGCGAACCTGCTGCGCGCTTTTTACTCCCGCCATCGCCGACATCACAACAGGCGCGAAAATGGCCAGATAGATCAGCAGGATCTTGGAAGTTTCGCCAATGCCAAACCAGATAACCATCAGCGGCAGCCAGGCGAGCGGTGGAACCGGGCGATAAAGCTCAATAATGGGATCAAGAATGCCGCGTACCGTTGGACTTAACGCCATCGCAATACCGACCGGAATACCGATAACCACCGCCACCAACAGCGCCAGCACCACACGGGTAAGACTGGCCGCCAGATGTTGCCACAGCGTGGCGTCCATAAAGCCCTGTGGCCCGGCGATGGTAATTAGCTTTTGCAACACCTGCTCCGGCGGCGGCAGAAACAACGGGCCAATCAGTTGCAACGCCGTCACCGTCCACCATACCGCGAGGATAACCGCCAGCGTGGCGAGACTTAGTGTTATCTGTCGGGACAATGGCCAGCGCCATTTCAACGTCTTATGACGCGGTTTATCACTGATCACCACACTCATGAAAACGCCTCCCGTTGCTCAAAGACGCGGCTTAACACATATTCGCGGGTCTCGATAAACAGCGGATCGGACTTAATGCTGCGACTCGGCTCCCCCGCGACAAAACGGCGGGCAAAGCTCAGCGGCAGGCGTTCCAGCACCCGACCAGGCCCAGGGGACAACAGCACCAGCTCCGTTGCCATAAATACCGCCTCCTCAATATCATGCGTAATTAGCAGTACCTTTTTGCCCGTCTCATGCCAGAGCGTCAGCAGCAGAGTTTGCATCTGCTCGCGGGTAAAGGCGTCCAACGCGCCGAAAGGCTCATCCAGCAGCAAAAGTTGCGGATTCGCCGCCAGCGCGCGGGCAATCCCTACCCGCTGTCGCTGCCCGCCGGAAAGCTGCCAGATAAAACGCTTCCCTGCCCCTTCCAGTCCGACCTTTTTCAGCATCTCCTGTGTAACCTGCTGACGCTGCGCTTTTTCTACGCCTGCCAGTTGCAGACCAAATCCGACGTTATCCTGTACGTTACGCCAGGGGAGCAGACCTTCGTGCTGAAAGACCACACCGCGCTCTGCGCCAGGACCGTCCACCGGCTTGCCATCCAGCAGGATGCTCCCGCGTTGATACGGCACGAATCCGGCAATCAGGTTCAGCAGTGTGGTTTTACCGCAGCCGGAAGGCCCCAACACCACCAGCAGTTCGCCGCTGTCGAGCGTCAGACTGATATCATCCAGCGCCGGTTTACCGCCGTAATTCGCAAAGAGATGAGAAATTTGCAGCATCAGCGCCCCCTTTATTGCACGAAGCGGTCAGTGACGTACTGGCTGTAATCGGTCGCCACGACGGGCACTTTGCCCTGCTCTTTGAGGAACTGCGCGGTGTCGATGATCGCTTTGTTTACCGGTCCGGTGAGTTCAGCCGTCTGCTGTTGCGGTGTCAGGTAGGTATTGCCTTTTACCAGTCCCGGCACGTCGGATTCGGGTACGCCACTTAGACGCGACAGTTTGCTGATGTTTTCCGGCTGTTTCAGCCATTCATCAGGATTCGCGAGATAGGGTTGCTGAGCGTCGATGGCGCTTTTGGCGAACGCTTTCACCACCTCCGGATGTTTCTCGGCAAAGTCTTTACGGACCACCCAAACATCCAGTGTCGGCGCGCCCCACTCACCCACTTTTTCAGAGTCGGTAAGCACGTTGCCGTCTTTTTCCAGCGCGTTCACCGCAGGCGCCCAAACGTAGGCACCGTCTATATCCCCACGCTGCCAGGCGGCAATAATCGCGGGTGGTTGCAGGTTTACGATTTCCACCTGACCGGGCTTAATCCCCCAATGCTTTAACGCCGCCAGCAGACTGTAATGGGTAGTTGAAATAAAAGGGACGGCAATCCGTTTGCCGATCAAATCTTCGGGCTTGCTGATGTTTTTCTTCACCACCAGTGCTTCAGAATTGCCGAGTTTTGACGCCAGCAGGAAGACTTCAATTGGCACTTGCTGACTGGCAGCGACCGCCAATGGGCTGGAGCCCAGATTGCCGATCTGCACATCGCCGGAGGCCAGCGCACGAACGATGCTCGCGCCGCTATCGAACTTGCGCCAGTCCACGGTGGCCCCACTCTCTTTAGCAAACGTGTTGTCCGCCTGCGCCACTTTCGCCGGTTCCGCAGACGTCTGATACGCGACGGTGACGTTAACCGCCTGAGCCTGAAATGCGATGAATGCCAGTGCGGCAATGACGGTGTTACGCGATGTTAAAGCCATATTGTCTGCTCCTCTCTCTTGTTATGGGGGGCAGTATTTCGTGGCGACTGGGTTTGATAAAGGAATTAAAAATTCTGGCTAAGAACAAAGCGTTTTTAGAAAAAAAACGGCAATGGTTAGCGATTTTGCGCATGTCGCTGTAGGCCGGATAGCGACAGGCGCCCCAGACAAAACATTGCGATTTTGTTACATTCATTACATAAATACGTCCCGGTGATTGTCAGCACACTGCTGACAGGCATCATAGGGCTCTCATTTGGCAAGAGAAGATAAATATGATTCGTGTGGTGCTGGTGGATGACCACGTGGTGGTTCGTTCCGGCTTTGCGCAATTATTAGGTCTCGAAGACGATCTCGAGGTCATCGGTCAATACAGCAGTGCTGCAGAAGCCTGGCCTTCCCTGATACGCCATGACGTCAGCGTCGCCGTACTGGATATCGCCATGCCGGATGAAAACGGTCTGAGCCTGTTGAAGCGACTGCGCGCGCAAAAAACCGACTTCCGCGCCATCGTCCTTAGCATCTATGACACGCCAGCCTTTGTGCAAAGCGCGCTGGATGCCGGCGCCAGCGGCTATCTGACCAAACGCTGCGGACCCGAAGAGTTAGTGCAGGCGGTACGCTCCGTCGGCATGGGCGGCCATTATCTGTGCGCCGACGCGTTGCGGGCGTTACGCGGCGGTAACCAACAGCCGCAGGTGCTGGGCATCCTCACCCCGCGAGAACGCGAAGTGTTTGATCTCCTCGTAAAAGGCGACAGCGTCAAGGAGATCGCCTTCCAACTCGATCTGAGCCATAAAACGGTTCACGTGCATCGCGCGAATGTGCTCGGCAAACTGCAGTGCCATAGCACTATCGAGCTGGTGCATTTCGCGCTCGACCATCAGTTGCTGACGGGGCATTAATGTCACGCAGCGTTCGTCACTGGGTTATCTCACTGTTCATTGTGTTGGCCTGGGGAACAGGCTGGCTGATGCTGTGGACGCTGGGATTTTATCTGACCCATAACGGTCAACAGGCGGCTTTGTTTTTACCGCACGGCGTCTATCTTGCGTTATTGATCCTGCTGTCGCGCCGCTACTGGCCCGCACTGGTGCTACCGCCCATACTGATGCTGTTCTGGCTACATAGCGAACAGTTGCTAAATGGGTATATTTTGCTGGCCGCACCGCTCATTAGTCTGATCCCCGCCAGCATTACCCAGACTTTCTGGCACCGGTTTCCCCTTTACTGGCAACGACTAACGCTGCTGTTAGCGGCGGTTACCGCAACGTCTTTACTCAACACCGCCCTGCTTTCACCGTTTATGAAAATCCCGGCGATGTTGCCCGGCCTCGCCTCGTTTACCGGGGGGGTGCTACTGACGCCCTTTGTTTATCTGATCTTCGAATTTTTACGCCAACAGCACCGCTATCATCTGCTGGGGCTGGATACGAGTAACCCTCCGCTGCGCGCGTCGCTCATCATCTGGTGCTGCCTGTTCTTTATTATCGGTATCGGCACTCAAATGGCGCTATCGCCAGAAATTGAACGCCTGCTGCTGATTGTCGTGTTTTTACCCAACGTGATCATGGCGTGGAAGTTTGGCTGGCAGGGCGGTGTGCTCTCCGGCCTGTTAGGAAGCATGATGATCACCATTGCCCGTCAGGTCGGCGTGGGATTCAGTAATCTCATTGAACTGGAGATCTTCCTGGCGACCCAGGCGCTGCTCGGTATTGGTCTGGGAATTGCCATCAGCCGCCAACAGCATCTGGCGCAAAACCTGCATCACTATCGTCAACGCCTTGAGGCCGAATTAGCCGCACGACGGGCGTTGACTGAAAAACTGATCCATACCGAGGAAGACGCGAGGAAAAACCTGGCGCGCGAACTGCACGACGAAATCGGCCAAAACATTACCGCCATTCAGATCCAGTCACAGCTGGTCAAACGGGCGCGCGATCCAGAGCAGACGCTCGCCGCCGCCGCTCAAATCAACGATCTTGCCCGCCGTATTCATCACTCAACCCGCCAGTTGTTACGCCAGTTACGTCCACCGGCCCTCGACGAACTGTCGTTTAAAGAGGCGTTGCATCATCTGGTCAACGAATTTGCCTTTGCCGAGCGCGGTATTACCTGTCGCTTTGATTACCTGATAGCGCACCCACCGGAGAGTGAAACGGTGCAATTCACCCTCTACCGCCTGTTACAGGAGTTACTGAATAACGTCTGTAAACATGCCGGTGCCAGCGAGATATCCATCGTGTTGCGCGAGCACAATGCACTTTTACATCTGGAAGTGAAAGATAACGGCGTGGGTATCCTCTCAACAAAAATCCCCGGATTCGGTATTCAGGGAATGCGCGAACGCGTGAATGCACTGGGCGGAGAATTGACGCTGGAATCGCAGCACGGCACGCGAGTAATTGTTAACTTGCCCACAGTTTTGCAACAAACCCCGTATTAACCAGGAAAAAGTCTTAGTCACTGCGGACTTTCTCTCATCCCCTTTGGTTTTCACTTTCCTATAGTCAGCGCAAACGGAGACGCCATGCACGCACGCCCAGCTACTGAAACCAACCAACAATACCGGACGCTGCGTCCCCGGTTGCTGATGTGCATGGTCATCGGGTATGCCGCGTTTTATCTGACGCGTAAAAGCGTGAACTACATACTCCCGGCGCTGCAAACAGATCTTGGACTGGATAAAGGCGATATCGGCCTGTTGGGGTCGCTGTTTTATCTGACCTATGGCCTGTCGAAATTCACCGCCGGGTTATGGCACGACAGCCACGGGCAGCGTTGGTTTATGGGCATCGGTCTGTTCGCTACCGGGCTGTTAAACGTGGTGTTCGCCTTTGGTGAGTCACTGACGTTGCTGCTGGCGGTGTGGACGCTAAACGGATTTTTTCAGGGCTGGGGATGGCCGCCCTGCGCCCGCTTGCTCACCCACTGGTATTCGCGCAACGAACGCGGTTTCTGGTGGGGCTGCTGGAATATGTCGATCAACATTGGCGGGGCCATTATCCCGCTCATTAGTGCCTTCGCCGCCCATTCATGGGGATGGCAGGCAGCGATGCTGACACCGGGGATCATCAGCATGGCATTGGGTATCTGGCTCACTCTGCAACTGAAAGGCACGCCCCAGGAAGAGGGATTACCGACAGTGGGTGAATGGCGGCATGACCCGCTGGAGCTACGTCAGGAGCAGCAAAGCCCGCCGATGGGGCTATGGCAAATGTTACGCACCACGATGCTAAAGAACCCGATGATCTGGTTGCTGGGCGTCTCTTACGTGCTGGTCTATTTGATTCGTATTGCGCTCAACGACTGGGGCAACATCTGGCTGACGGAGAGCCACGGCGTCAATCTGCTCAGCGCCAACGCGACGGTGATGCTGTTTGAAGTCGGCGGGCTGCTTGGCGCACTGTTCGCCGGATGGGGCTCAGATTTGCTGTTCAGCGGCCAGCGGGCGCCGATGATTTTGCTGTTCACGTTGGGGCTGATGGTTTCCGTCGCCGCGCTGTGGCTGGCGCCTGTACATCACTACGCGCTGCTGGCGGTCTGTTTCTTTACGGTGGGCTTCTTTGTCTTTGGCCCGCAAATGTTGATTGGCCTCGCGGCTGTCGAATGCGGACACAAAGCGGCAGCAGGCTCCATCACCGGTTTTCTCGGCCTGTTCGCCTATCTGGGCGCCGCGTTGGCAGGCTGGCCTCTGTCGCAGGTGATTGAACACTATGGCTGGTCCGGGATGTTCAGTTTGCTCTCGGTCGCCGCCGTATTTATGGGTTTACTGCTGATGCCGCTATTGATGGCGGGTATTACAACCTCTCCCGGTCAAAGGATAAAACAATGAAAAAAACGCTGGTCACTACCCTGATTGCTTCCGGCATTGCGCTGGCAACCTTAAGCGGCGCGGCACAGGCCAAGGGTCGCCTGGTGGTCTACTGCAGCGCCACCAATGAAATGTGTGAAGCAGAGACCAAAGCCTTCGGCGACAAGTATGATGTGAAAACATCGTTCATCCGTAACGGTTCCGGCAGCACGCTGGCGAAGGTTGATGCCGAGAAGAAAAACCCGCAGGCCGACGTCTGGTACGGCGGTACGCTTGATCCGCAGTCTCAGGCCGGTGAAATGGGCCTGCTGCAGCCCTACAAATCGCCGAACCTGGCGCAGGTGATGGAGCAATTCCGTGACCCGGCAAAAGTGAAAGGTAACTACTCCTCTGCGGTCTACGTCGGTATTCTCGGTTTTGGTGTGAACACCCAGCGCCTGAAAGAGAAAAATCTGCCGGTACCGAAATGCTGGAAGGATCTGACCAAGCCAGAATACAAAGGCGAAATTCAGATTGCCGACCCGCAAAGCTCCGGCACCGCCTATACCGCGCTGGCGACCTTCGCCCAGTTGTGGGGAGAAGATCAGGCCTTTGATTACCTGAAACAGCTGAACGCTAACGTCTCCCAGTACACCAAATCCGGGATTGCCCCGGCACGCAACGCGGCACGCGGTGAAACGGCCATCGGCATCGGCTTCCTGCACGATTACTCGCTGGAAAAAGAACAGGGCGCGCCGCTGGAGCTGATCGCCCCCTGTGAAGGTACTGGCTATGAAATTGGCGGCGTTAGCATCCTGAAGGGCGCGCGTAACCTCGACAACGCCAAACTGTTTGTCGACTGGGTACTGTCGAAAGAGGCCCAGGAGCTGGCGTGGAAGAAAGGCAAGTCCTATCAGATCCTGACCAACACTACCGCAGAAACCTCGCCGAACTCACTGAAACTCGACGACCTGAAGCTTATCAACTACGACATGGATAAATACGGCTCAACGGACGTGCGTAAAGCGTTGATCAACAAATGGGTCAGCGAAGTGAAGATGGGTAAATAAGCACCACGATGACTTTCTCCTGGTAAGGTTACCCAGGCCGGATTAGGCAACGCCGCCATCCGGCAATTATCGTCACCCTGAATGCCGGATAGCGCTTTGGCTTATCCGGCCTGGATCAGGATTAAGCACCGGAAAACGTATGTCACACACACTTGCACTCCATCCCGTGAAAAAACGGGATGCGATATTCCTTTGGGTTTTGCTGGGCTGGCTGGCGTTCGCCCTGCTGCCAAGCTGGAGCCTTGATTACGGCCTGCTGGAATCCACGGGCGATGAAATTATTGAGGCCTACGGCTGGTCGCAGTTTAATATCAGCTGGTTATGGTATCTGCTGCCGAGCCTGTTGCTGGTGCGCCCGTTCCATGAGGCGAAACGAGAACAGCGCAGCCGCCATTACCTTGACGCGGGCTGGGCGCTCCTGTGCATGGCGTTTATCGTCATCAGCGCCACCCTTGCAGGTCGGGGTTTAGGTTATGCGACCATCGTGCTGTTTGTCGCGCTGGGCGCGATCATGACGCTGGCGCTGACCCGCCTCGAATGGCTGGGCGGCGACCGTTTTGTGATCGGTTCACTGGTCGCCATCGTGGCGTTAATCGGCGTCTTTATTGTCTGGCCAAGCATCGCCATTTTCATCCCGATGTTCACCAACGACGCAGGCGAGTTCGCCCCGCTGGCGTTTATGAATGTGCTGTCGCAGGCGCATATTATTCAGGTGATCCTCAATTCCATCGTCCTGTCGATTGCGGTAGGCGTGGGTTGCACGTTCTTCGGTCTGGTGCTGGCGATCTACACCACCCGCATCGCCAAACGCAGTGCGATTATTGGGCGTATCTTCTCCATTTTGCCGATCGTCACCCCGCCGTTTGTCGTCGGTTTAGGCGTGACGCTGATGATGGGACGCTCCGGCTATATCACCGAGCTGATGGTGGAGTGGTTCGGCTTAACCAATACCAACTGGCTGTACGGTTTTACCGGCATCTGGCTGGCGCAAGTGCTGGCGTTTACCCCGATGGCATTTATGATCCTCGACGGGGCGATCAAAACCATTCATCCGTCGCTGGAAGAGGCCTCCTACACCCTGCGCGCCAGCCGCTGGCAGACTTTTAACGGCGTGTTTGTCCCGCTACTAAAACCGGCGCTGGCGAACGCGTTCTTAATTGTTATTGTGCAGTCGCTGGCTGACTTCAGTAACCCACTGGTGCTCGGCGGTAATTTCGACGTCCTGGCGACGCAAATCTACTTCTACATCACCGGTTCGCAACTGGATTATCAGGCCGCCAGTACGCTGGGCGCGTTCCTGCTGCTGTTCTCGCTGCTGGTGTTCTGCATCCAGTACATGTGGATCGGCAAACGTTCTTACGTCACCGTTTCCGGTAAGTCCTACCGTGGCGACGTGCAGCCGCTGCCAGTCACCCTGGTCTGGAGCGTGATCGCCATTCTGGCCGTGTGGATTGCCTTTAACGCCCTGCTCTACGGCAGCATTTTCTACGGCAGTTTCACCGTCAACTGGGGCGTGGACTACACCCTGACGCTGGATAACTTCATCAAGCTGTTCGGTCAGGGGATGAGTGACGGCGCGTGGCCTTCACTGCTCGACACCCTGCTCTACGCCGGGATTGCCGCGCCGATCACCGCCGCCTTCGGTTTACTGATCGCCTGGGTGGTGGTTCGCCAGCAGTTCAAAGGTAAAAAGACCATCGAATTCACCACCATGCTGTGCTTTGCCGTTCCGGGCACCGTCGCGGGCGTCTCGTATATTCTCGCCTTCAACAGCGCGCCGGTGTACCTCACCGGAACGGCGGCGATTGTGATTATCTCGATGGTGATGCGTAACGTGCCGGTCGGCATCCGCGCCGGGATCGCTGGCCTCGGTCAGATCGATAAATCGCTGGATGAAGCGTCGCTCAGTCTGCGCGCCGGAAGCTTACGCACCATTACGCACATCCTGTTGCCGCTGCTGCGCCCGGCGATCCTCTCGGCGCTGATCTACAGCTTCGTGCGCGCCATTACCACCGTCAGCGCCATTGTGTTTCTCGTCACGCCGGACACCCGTGTGGCAACAGCCTACATCCTGAACCGCGTGGAAGACGGCGAATACGGGGTGGCGATCGCCTACGGTTCAATTCTGATCGTGGTGATGCTGGCGATTATTTTCCTCTTTGACTGGCTGATCGGGGAAGCACGTATCTCCCGTTCAAAAGCCAAAAACCAGGCGTAATGGAGCGCACTATGAGTCAGAAAAATTTTGTTGAACTGCGCAACGTCACTAAGCGATTCGGCAGTAACACGGTTATCGACAATATCAATCTCACCATCCCACAAGGGCAAATGGTGACGCTGCTCGGCCCTTCCGGCTGCGGGAAGACGACCATTCTGCGTCTGGTCGCCGGGCTGGAAAAACCGAGCGAAGGACAGATATTTATTGATGGCGAAGACGTCACTCACCGCTCTATTCAGCAGCGCGATATCTGCATGGTGTTTCAGTCTTATGCCCTGTTCCCGCATATGTCGCTGGGTGAAAACGTCGGCTATGGTCTGAAGATGCTCGGCGTATCGCGCAGCGAAGTGAAAGCGCGCGTCAAAGAGGCGCTGGCGATGGTGGATCTCGAAGGATTCGAAGACCGCTATGTTGATCAGATCTCCGGTGGTCAGCAACAGCGCGTGGCGCTGGCGCGCGCGTTGATCCTCAAGCCCAAAGTCCTACTGTTTGATGAACCGCTAAGTAACCTTGACGCCAACCTTAGGCGCAGCATGCGCGATAAGATCCGCGAACTGCAAAAGCAGTTTGATATCACCTCGCTGTATGTGACCCACGATCAGAGCGAGGCCTTCGCTGTATCCGATACCGTGCTGGTGATGAACAAAGGGCATATCATGCAGATCGGTTCGCCGCAGGATCTCTATCGCCAGCCTGCGTCGCGCTTTATGGCGAGCTTTATGGGCGACGCCAACCTGTTCCCGGCCACCTTCAGTCAGGAGTTTGTTGATATTTACGGTTATCGCCTGCCGAGACCGCTGCATTTTGCAAGCCACGGAGAAGGCACGGTCGGCGTACGCCCGGAAGCGATTACCTTGAGCGATCGCGGCGAAGAGAGCCAGCGCTGTGTGATTCAGCACGTGGCCTACATGGGGCCGCAGTATGAGGTGACGGTAGAGTGGCACGGGCAGGAGATCTTATTGCAGGTTAACGCGACCCGCCTGCAACCGGACGTCGGCGAACACTATTATCTCGAAATCCACCCGTATGGGATGTTTGTGCTGGCGGATGCGGCGTGATGTTTTCGCAGGCCTGATAAATTTGTAGGCCTGATAAGCGCAGCGCCATCAGGCAATCAATGCCGATGGCGGCTAACGCCTTACCGGGCCTAACGTCAGCTTCGCGCTTTTAAATCGGCAATATCTTCTGGCTCGGTGCGACAACACCCGCCAATCAACCGCGCGCCTGCCGCCAGCCACTGCGGCAGGTAATCCGCCAGCTGTGCGCCGCTTTCGCCGTGCTGATGCCAGCTTTTACTCACCGGGTCGTAATGCTCGCCCGAGTTCGGGTAGACCACCAGCGGCAGCGACGTCAACTCCTGCAAATGCTGTAACGCGGCGGTGGCCTTTTCCAGCGCAATACAGTTGACGCCAATCGCCACCACCTGCGGGAATCGACTGAGGAACGCGACCACCTCGCGCAGCGGCGTGCCGTCGCTCAGATGCTCGCTGTCGCGCAGGGTGAAAGAGAACCACGCACGGGCGCGCGGCCAGTCGTTCAGCAATTCCGCCAGCGCGTTGATCTCAGCAAAATTGGGCATCGTTTCGCAAGCCAGCAGGTCGACACCGGCGTCCAGCAACGCTTCTACGCGTGAGCGGTGGAACGCCTGAAATTCTTCACGACGGCACTGGTAATCGCCACGGTATTCAGAACCGTCGGCAAGAAACGCGCCGTAAGGCCCCACAGAGCCCGCCACCAGCAGCGTGCCCGCCTGTGGGTTTTCCGCCAGATACGCTTCCCGCGCTTTACGCGCCAGTTCAACGCTCTTGCCGATGAGCGCTTTTGATTGCGTCTCATCAAGACCGCGTGCCGCTAAACCTGCAGGCGTTGCCTGATAGCTGGCGGTAATGGCGCACTGCGCACCCGCACGGTAGTAGTCCAGGTGAACCTCGCGGATCACTTCCGGATTTTCCACCAATACTTTAGCGGACCAGAGTTTGTCCGCTAATGTACAACCACGCGCTTCCAGTTCCGTTGCCAGTGCGCCATCCAGTAACAGGAAATCTTGCTTTTCGAGGATGGCATTCAACGGATTATGCTGCGACATGTTGTAGCTCCTGTAGGGATTTTCGATGTTAATAAACAGAAAATCACCCTATCACAACGACGCAAACGATAACCTGTACCATCGCCCATTTTTAACGCCCGTTCAAACCGGTAGCCGACGCAACATCTTAAGGCTGGCGCTTATCTCAGGGTGAAACGTAATGATTAGAAACAAAAAGGGTCGAGGCAGGCGCTCTGTCATCGTTATCGTCGGATGCCCCTCTGAGTGGTAGAGGAAAGTGAAGCGACGGCAGTTGGCAAGCGACACGGAAAACCGGTGGTATTGAAGATTGACGCGCGCTTAATGCACTCGCAGGGGATCACATTTTATCAGGCTTATAATGGCGTCTGGCTGACCAAAACGGTACCGGTCAGTTTTATTTTATGGGAAGTGTAAGCGGTGCCGAAATTCCGCTTATCTGTGGCGCAGAATTTCGGCACGGGTCAGTCTGAATGATGTCAGATCTTGAGCATTTTTACCGTGGCCTCGATGTCTATCTCATCTTCCGAGAAGATTAACGTCGTGCCCTGAAACGTGGTGATCGCCAGTTTTTTCACCGAGCGCATTTCGCCAGGCTTCGCGGCTGTTTTGGGTCTGATATTGCTCATCAGGATCCCTACCGACAGCACCGCGTTTTCTTTATCAATGCCGGTATCGACAGGGACTTCTTCGCTATACACCAGGAAAGACTTGATCGAGGTGAGCTTAAGGCGCTCGCCCGCAATATAGATGTATTTGCTTTCCGGGACGACTTTCACCGCATAGGCTGACAAGCCCTTGTTGTTGGTGGTCGGTTCGAAGGTCACCGCCGCATCTTTCTTAATAAGCTCCGGATTGGCGACCTTAATCACATGAAAATAGCGGTTATCACCGTTCTCATCTTTGATAAATCCAAAGCCTTTATCTTTAAACCACGTTGTGATCGTTCCGTTCATCGCCATTACCGCCTGATTAATCGTTTATCTACTCAATTTTGCAGCGCGCAGTGTAAAGCACAACGCCTGCACAGACTATGCCTTTGGCTTAAGTCTGGACTACCGTGATTTACCACATCAAATCATCGGGTACTTTAAAGTCAGCATACGGATCGTCTTCATCCTGCTCTTCTGCACTCAGTGCGCTGTGTAACACAATACTGTTCGCATCTCGCTGCGCGATCTTATCGGCCACGCTCGCGGGGATAATCGCGTATTCACACTCGCTACTGTTATCAACAACCAAACGCGCAATCGCGAGACGACCGTTGATCAGCTGAGCCTGGGTCAGCTTATCCACCATGATTTTTTTGATTAAATTACTGTCAGTGAAGTTAAAACCAATATCGCCTTTTGAAATGGTGATTCGGTTCATTTCAATGAGCTGCTTCACCTGCGCTTTGTACTCTTTAGATAACACCGCTTGTTTTTGTTGCTCGCTAAGCTGCTTATCACGCTCAAGTTGCGCTTTTTTATTCTCTTCCACGGCCTCTCTCGCCTCACGAGCCTGAACGCGTGATTTTTTAGCCGTTCTCTGGACTTTGGCCATTTTTTTGCTGGTCACTAAGCCCGCTTTAAGCATCTGCTCTTGTAAGGTGAGTTTCGTCATCTTCGTATCTAAACCGGTTGAATATTTACTGGGATTATACCTGCATTTTTTGAGGCTGTATCGGGTTGCCGTCCCGGATCACGGCTCATCGTGTGGCGTCAACCCCTCAGGCATCCCGCCAGATTTGTAGCGCGACGCTGTTCATTTGCAGGGTCAGAAAGACGAAGATCTCTAAATGTGAATGGCTCGATTATGCAGGATACTTACAATTATGGCGCGGGTAGCGCTTGAGGGGCGGTGAATTTTGAAATGCTTTCCCGCCTGTTGAGGGCGGGAGTTATAAATACAGCGATTTATTTATCTGTGATTTTCAACAGCCGTGGGAATTGGTTATTAAGTTCGAGCAAACAGCTATCCATATACGCCTGAGTCTGCTGAGTGACTTTTGCATAGCTATCTTTGCTCCACTCGGCAAGCGGAGCTTCAACTGGCGCCGGGGCACAGTCAGAAACTGTATAAGCAGAGAGTAGAGTACCACCCTCAGGACGCTTATAGAAAATGACTTTGTATTTCAGCTGATATACCGGAACGGCTGTCGCATCTTTGTAGATCAGTGCCCAGGTAGCACGTCCGATATACAGAGGCTACTGATATTTATAGCCGCTGGCATTAGTATCCATCCACTGGCTGATATTCTGCTTCGCTTTCGGCGTAAAGTAACTGTCCGTCGGGTTTACCATCGAATCAATGGCTGATCCCTTATAATTCTCTTTATCAAAACTTCCGGAGCTAAAATTTCCGGTGAGTGCGGCTAAAACAGCCAGCCCCTTTCCAGCGGCATCTGCCGAAGGGGACACAACACGAAGCTTATTATCGGCGATACGACCGTTATTCAAATCAGCCAGTGCAGGCATACTGTAGATCTCAATAGAACTCCCCGTTGTAGAAGTGACCGTATCAGGTTTTGCTGAATTCACGCACCCTGTTAAAACGGCACCTGCCGCAACGATAGCTATCATCTTTTTCATTTTTTCTTTCCTTGTGTATATTGCCGATCACAAACGTGGCAAAAGTAATATTGTATTAAATCGTTTAATGCTCTAAAGAACCCTTTCTGAAAATAACCTTGTTTTCCTTCCAATACGAAATCTTTATTCAAAAAAACAACCAAATAAAACAAAAGATTAAAGTATAAAACCACTAAAAAACACTCATAAGCTGAACATAAACCTCCTGATATTCTTATGTATAGATAAAGCTCTTAACTAATTATGCTCATAACCGTCTCAAACAAAATTTTATCGAGCGATTCCGCATCAGACCAACATCATTCGTTGATTGGCAGGAACAGTTAACAATGCAACGTTACATAATTCAACAATATTTCCTGAAGCGTCCTCGCAGATATTAAAGTTGTTCATTCATCCAGTGCTGTGTTTTTATTCAGCAAGGTATAATGGACGCAGCAAAGCAATCGAAAGACCGCAACAGGAAAATCGATAAAATAGAAAAGTCTTATTTTTAAAGAACGCGACGTGAAGGTGTCTCACCACCTCCATGCCGCTAACCACAGACAACTACGTTGGAGTTGAATATGGCTGACACCAATCCTAAGCCTGGTCACCACTGAGCGAGTTATTCTCAACAACAACTCACTCTGACGTGAGACTGAGCACTGCACTTACTTTTACCCTGTACAATCATCAAGTTACAACAACTTTTGCCTGTGCATTCTGATGCATGGACGACGAAGCCCCGACGCGCATTTTTGCGCTCCGTTATCCGCGCCCTGGCTGATTGGCAGAAAAAATGATCCCAACCAAAGAAGTTGGGATTGATTCATTAGATTAAGCCCAAAGACTCTGGCAACTCTTTAACAAAGTTGCATTTTTCTTCCGAATATTCACTAGATATAGATTGAAAGAGCTGACTAATATTTTTTCTATCATCATCACTTAACAACTGTAGCTCTGCTGCCATCTGCTCCATCATTTCTATTGCAAGATCAGGATCCAGCTGTTCCTCATCAGTGAATTCTAAAAATATGGCGATATCGGCTATAATTTTTACCAGCTTAGTAGTGCTACTCATTGACAATTTTCACCTCTATATTCTTGATTCCTAACTCATCAAACATCTTTTGGGCGCGGTTTGCTTGTGTCTGAGTTGTTACTTCCCAGCGTCCAGTCATACCGTTGTTTTTCAATGCGTCTGACTGCCGTAATGCCTGATCCTTAGCTTTTTGAGTAGTAACAACAGATACTTTTCTATCTATCATCACGTTTCCATCGACACCATCGAAACGAACAGGTTTACTTTTTCCTTCTGCATCAATGCGATCAATACTCGGAGCTTGCCCTTTCTGAGTTTCAATATTTGAACGAGCACCCGAAGCTGAATCGTTATAATCTTTAGCCCGCTGACTCATACTTGCGTTTTCATCGACCCATTTTACTTTTATCTCATCACTGGCTTTATTTATCAGCTTAGATGCAGTTTCAAGATCGCCTGCTTTCAGAGCCTTCTCTGCTGCCTTAATAGTTTTACCCGCAGCATCTCCCAGACCTGGCACAAGGCCAATTGCCGCAGCCAGATAATCAATCGCGCTTTCCGCTTCATGGAAGCCCTTGATATCACCAACTATTGGCACAAAGTCAGCACCAAACGATACCGTATCGTTCAGCGCTTCCCTTCGTTCATCGTACATTTTAGCTGAGCAGGTTTCTGCACTTAGCCCGCCGCAGTTTTCTTTCTTAAAACGCTCGTTCTCCGCCTCAATGTACTCATCGGCCTTCTGCTCCAGCGTCTTGCCTTCAGATTGTGCCTGCGCAATATCACTCAGCGCATTATTCTCAACAACAACTCTCTCTGACGCAGATTGCAGGGGCGGAGTCGATTTTTCCCTGTGCTTTTCGTGAGTTACAGACGGTTTTCCCCGCTGTACTTCCGGGGCAGCAACTTTTTGCCCCGACGCGCCTTTTTCGTCTTCACATGCTACCGCTGGCCAAGAGCACTTGGCGCATTGTTAGGATTTTAAAAATGCTCCTGACGTTGGTGTTGGGAGCATTTGTACGTTATAGCGGTTATTTTTCTGGATTTATATATGTATACCTACTATCAATTTCCAGACCAAGATCATTAACTATTTTAAGCACTTGCGTGTACTCATCTTTACTGATCACAACATCATGATCAGCAATATGATCACATAGCGTTTCGAATGCTAATACATTCTCTGAAAACCCAATATAATCAAGGGCAAAGTCAACTAACGAAGGTTCCAGACGATCTTTTAATCCTTCACCAAACTCTCTAATTTCGTCATTAATATCCATTTCACCCACATTTTTGCTCCGAAGCACCTTTTTCGACCATGCTACCGCCATGGCGAAGATCACTGCGGGTAAATAGTCAAATTCAACGTACCGCGCAGAGATTAACCAATCAATTCTTCTTTTGTTTGCTCTAAAATTTTTAAAAAATCGTCAACTGGGAACTTCATAACTACTGTTTCAGCCAGAATTCGGCTATCTGAAAAAAACTCTATTTCAATTGAATCAATCCCCTTATCTTTGTTCAACTGGCAAAGAATTTGTCCTTTATAAGATATTTCAGCAGTGAGTTCTTCATAACGAGAGTCACTGAAAAAATCAACTTCAAATTCGTCACTCATTAGCCTTACCTTTTTGGGTCTAAAAAACCAGAAAACGAACCATCAGAGTTATAGCGAATACCTTGGCCACTTGGTAAACGATATTCAACGCCACCACGAGACAACTCTGTTCTGGTAGTACCAGGATTACTCAATACATCATTAACAAACTTACTCGCAGATTCATTTTTCTGAGCAATATTTCCTTTTAAAGGTTCAAAAGTTCCACTTTCTCTTCCTGCATGTTTTTCCCAGGCTCTTGCGGCGGCAGACATACCTTGACCGTTTATTGGTTTATTTGCTGATGAAATAAGACTATCTTTCGCAGTGAGGCCGACTTTACCATCTTTAGCAATCCCACCACCGCCTTTCATCGGATCACCGTCGGCATCCAGCGCCGGGGTTTTCAGCATGGGTGCGATATCAATGATATCAGGCGAGCGCAGTCCCAGCCGCTTTTCTTCTTCCTTGCTGAGCGCGTTATTCTCCACCGCATTCTTCCCGGCAGCAGCTCCGGTAGCCGCTCCTGCCGTATTCCCACCAACAATGCCACCAGCCATGCCTGATGAAATGCTCGCCAGCGTACTCAGTGTTAGCTTCTGGTCCTCAGTCAGCTTCAACAGGTCTTTCACATCCGGATACAGTGCGTTCGCAATGGCTCTGGCAACCAGTTCACCCGATGCCGCTCCCGCGGCTCCAGCCGCTGCGTTGTTGCCCTGAACAGCAGCAACCACTCCGCCAAGAATAGCGTGAGCGATGGCGTTAGCGGCTGCATTACCTTCCGTTGGCTCCTTCAGCAAATGCGCCAGCTCCGGTGCCGAAGCCCCGGCCAGCGCACCCGCAATATTGCCACCGGCCAGACCCTGAAGCGCCGCCGTTGCAGCCTGGATACCGCGCTGAACGGCCCCACCGGTGCCCATCCCCGTCGCGTTAAAGGCCTCGTTGTAGTAGTTCTGATAAACCTGCCCGTTAATATCATCGTTGCTGGCGGTTTTGCCCGGATTTGCCTTCTCCCATTGTGCTTTGGCAGCATCACGGTCTTCCGCCGTCACGCTGTTCATCCGCTCTTTGGCGGCCTCCATCGCGTTCAGTTTCCCCTGCGTCCTGGCAATGTCCGCCACCTGGTTGCCGATATCGCTGATCATTCCCACCTCTTTCAGGCGGTTCTGCTCTTTCTCCTTGTCGAAGATCGGGCTGATGCTGTCGTTGGCGTGCTCGGTGTCGCGGCTCAGGTTCGCCACGTCCTGCTTCTGGTTGTCCTTGTCGCGGATAGTGATGTTGCCGTTCGCGATGGCCGCCTGGGTCGTGCCTTCCGTGTGGCCGCTGTTGCCCGCCGCTGAAATCATCCCGCCCGGCATATTGCCCTTAAACGTCTCCCCGAAGCTACCGCCACCGCTCAGGCTGATGCCCGAGTGCTGGGTTTTGAAATCGGCTTCGTTGTGGATGTCAGTGAAGCCGAGCGTTCCGGTGTCGAGCTTGTTCTTATCTGCCGTGGCGGTGGAGGCGATAACTGCGCCGTCCAGTTGGGTGTGGTTGCCGACAGTGATATCGAAGCCGCCATCTCCGGCAAACATCCCGGTCTGTTCGGCCACGGAATCGAAGCGGCTCTTCATCTTGTCCTGGGAGGCAGCGATGTAGCCAGAGCCGGACATTGAACCGAAGGTGAAGCTATCGCCCGCTGCCACGCTGGTCTGCTTGCTGTCGTACTTGTTGGTGTCCTGCTGGCTGCGCATCAGCAGGTCGTGACCCACGTCAGCAACAATTTTATTGCCGTTGACCTGCGCCCCGTCGAGCACGGTGTCGTTCCCGCTCTTNATGGTGACGGTTTTNCCGCTGTCTANNGTGGTNTCGGTCCAGTCGGTGCCGTTGCCNTTGTCNTTNCCNTTNGCNGCNTTNACGTTGGCNAACACGCTGATNCCGGCCCCTTTCCCNGCCCCGATACTCACCCCGACGCCACCGCCGCTGCTGCTGTTCTTGCCGCTGGACTGTTGGGTGTTTGCGGCCCCCGTCAGAAGGATGTCGTTTTTCGCATCCAGCACGGTGTCACCGCCCGCCTTCAGCTGACTGCCCGCAATCACGATATCGCCGCTGCCTTCGCCGCCTTTCTTCCCGTTCGCGGTGATGGAGAGATTGTTGCCCGCGTTCAGGGTACTGCCCGCCACCGCATCGCTTTCCGCGTGCTGCTGCGATTTGGATTTCTGCGTGGTCAGCGAGAGGCTGACGCCTATCGCGTTCGGGTCGGCCGTCAGGTTAGCCGCCTCAGCCGCCTGCCCGGCCTGCACGCCGGAGAGTACCGTTTTGGTGGCCTGCAGTGCTTTGAGGCGTCCGTCGCTCTCTTCTTTGGTGTCCTGTGCTGCCGTGACGGCATTGTTAATCGCACTCCCGACCGTGCCCGACAGCGCCAGCGTCAGCCCGCTCTTCTTCTGCTCGAAGGTTTCGTCGCGGGTGGATTTGCTTTGCTGCTGCCGATGGTGATACCAATATAGAATTAAATAAGGCTTTTACAGAAACAACTAAGAATGCAACGTTAGATAAATCGACAATATTTCCTGAAGCGGTCTCGCAGATATTAACCTTGCTCATTTATCCAGTGCTGTATTTTTATTCAGCAAGGTATAATGGACGCAGAAAAGCAACCGAAAGGCCGCAACAGGAAAATCGATACAATAGAAAATTCTTATTTTTAAAGAGCGCGACATGAAAGTGTTCAAAGCACTTCCATGCCGCTGACCACAAACAACTATGATGGAGTTGAATATGGCTGACACCAATCTTAAGCCAGTAATCACTATTGCCAAAACACAATTGAAATTTTTGGCAGGTAATTCGAAAAAGCACGAAGTAGTACGCAAAAAAAACAATTACGACTTGCCCTGGAAGGCAGAACCCAAATTATTAAGGAATATGACGGTCAGCTACGTCAGAACTCGCCACATCGACCCCGCCACCCTGCGGACCACGCACTACACCTGCCGCGCCAGCCTGCGCCTGAACGGTCGCTGGATGGAAGAAGCCGGATTTACCACAGGCACCAAAATTGATGTCCGCGTGATGCCGGGTTGCCTTGTTATTACAGCTCTTCAAAATGTCACGCCGCTAATGAAAGCCTTCAACAAAACCAAAGAATTACCTGAAGCAGAGCAGCAGCAAGTTATGGATTTTCTACAAGGCGTAATCGCCCGGGTGGAACTGGAAAAACTTTGAGTTCGTCAAAAACCTCCCGCCCGTAGGGCGGGGTTCATCTCAAGAATTTAGTTCTAACGGACAAAAGTGTTGCTTCATTCCACATACATTAGAGTAGATCTGCATAATTGATCGTTCTGATCATATTGCAGATGCAATGCATAGCCTTCCTGTTCATATTTAGCCCACTTATTTATGTATCCAAGAAGCATATCCATTTTGCCTTCACCACTAAAAGATGGTGGGCCTAACTCTTGTATCACTGACTTTTCACTCCACCCTGAACCTATACCAGAAAGTAATTTTCCCTTGAAAACTCCATAACCTTCATATCGATCAAAGTAAAAGTGCACATGGCTAACAACACCTTTCCTAAATCCAATCTCCAACCCTGAATTAGGGTATTTAACATATTTTGTATGGCCTACCGGATCGTTATACTCAGCAGGATCTTCTGATGAAATGGGGAATTCGCCGATACTGTTATTGAGCTCAACAAACTCCTTCGAAGACTCAGACTTGCCAAGGGAGTTAATAAATGTTGTCCATTCAGGCATTACTTTGTTACTCCTAATTGACGATTTCGTTCTTTTATCTGTTCTATTGCATCATCGACAAGCTTAGGTTCATACCCTCGCTCCAGCATATTTTTTCTCAATGCATCCGTATCACGGCATTCTGCTCCACACAGATCTAAAGCATCATTTTTAACTTGAGTCGCATTATTTTTCCCACCGTACGTTGGCCCGGCGACATGAACATCTTTAGGTACTTCTACAGCAGTAGCATTCTCATAAAGTTTCTTTGCTTCTGCATCAGTTAAAGGACGTCCAAGCTCATTCTCTTTTGCTTTTCGGAGCGCAGCAAAAGATGGTATATGGTCATGCTCCAAACCATCTCCAACGACTTCACGGGCTTTCAGTTCTTTATAGGTTCCAACATCAAGCACTTTAACGCTTTCGATCTGAGTACTGGCATTATTGATTAACTTAGAAGCCTGCTCAAGATCTCCAGCTTTCAGCGCCTTGTTTGCAAGTTTTAACGTTTCGCCAGCGACATCTCCAACCAGCGGAAGCAATCCAATGGTTGCTGCCAGATAATCCAGAGCACTCTGTGCTTCCGCAAAACTCTTGATGTCACCTACGACTGGAACAAAGTCTACTCCGAACGATGCAGCGCCGGCCAAAAGTTCATCACGATTTGCATCTATTTTCGCACCACAGGCTTCAGCACTGAGTCCAGCACAATTCTTCGCTTTGAAGTCAGCGGTGGCTTTTTCCAGCGCATCCTGGGCTTTCTGATATTTCTCCTGCTGTGACATCCCCGATGCTTTGTTTTCGATAATGTCACTCAGCGCGTTATTCTCAACCGCATTTTTCCCGGCAGCAGCTCCGGTAGCCGCACCCGCAGTATTTCCACCTACAAGTCCGCCCGCCATACCGGAAGAGATACTCGCCAGCGTACTGAGCGTCTGTTTCTGGTCTTCAGTCAGCTTCGACAGGTCTTTCACATCCGGATATAACACCTGCGCGATTGCGCCTGCGATAAGATCGCCGCTTGCAGCACCTACGGCACCTGCTGCAGCATTATTCCCCTGAAGTGCCGCCGTCACACCGCCGAGAATAGCGTGGGCGATAGCTTTTGCGGCGTCGTTATCATTGATTCCGGCATTGTGCCCAATGAAGTTTGCCAGCTCCGGTGCCGAAGCCCCGGCCAGCGCACCCGCAATATTGCCACCGGCCAGACCCTGAAGCGCCGCCGTTGCAGCCTGGATACCGCGCTGAACGGCCCCACCGGTGCCCATCCCCGTCGCGTTAAAGGCCTCGTTGTAGTAGTTCTGATAAACCTGCCCGTTAATATCATCGTTGCTGGCGGTTTTGCCCGGATTTGCCTTCTCCCATTGTGCTTTGGCAGCGTCACGGTCTTCCGCCGTCACGCTGTTCATCCGCTCTTTGGCGGCCTCCATCGCGTTCAGTTTCCCCTGCGTCCGCGCAATGTCCGCCACCTGGCTGCCGATTTCGCTGATCATTCCCACCTCTTTCAGGCGGTTCTGCTCTTTCTCCTTGTCGAAGATCGGGCTGATGCTGTCGTTGGCGTGCTCGGTGTCGCGGCTCAGGTTCGCCACGTCCTGCTTCTGGTTGTCCTTGTCGCGGATAGTGATGTTGCCGTTCGCGATGGCCGCCTGGGTCGTGCCTTCCGCGTGGCCGCTGTTGCCCGCCGCGGAAATCATCCCGCCCGGCATATTGCCCTTAAACGTCTCCCCGAAGCTACCGCCACCGCTCAGGCTGATGCCCGAGTGCTGGGTTTTGAAATCCGCTTCGTTGTGGATGTCAGTGAAGCCGAGCGTTCCGGTGTCGAGCTTGTTCTTATCTGCCGTGGCGGTGGAGGCGATAACTGCGCCGTCCAGTTGGGTGTGGTTGCCGACAGTGATATCGAAGCCGCCATCTCCGGCAAACATCCCGGTCTGTTCGGCCACGGAGTCGAAGCGGCTCTTCATCTTGTCCTGGGAGGCAGCGATGTAGCCAGAGCCGGACATTGAACCGAAGGTGAAGCTACCGCCCGCTGCCACGCTGGTCTGCTTGCTGTCGTACTTGTTGGTGTCCTGCTGGCTGCGCATCAGCAGGTCGTGACCCACGTCAGCAACAATTTTATTGCCGTTGACCTGCGCCCCGTCGAGCACGGT
>NZ_JANEWG010000061.1 GCF_028069725.1 Citrobacter sp. Awk 4 | reverse complement strand
CGGCGGCTGATGCGCATTTATCAGGGCGTATTACTGAGCTGGCGCTTGAACGCAGACGTTTTGGTTATCGGCGCATCTGGCAGCTGCTGCGTCGGGAGGGCCTTCACGTCAATCACAAGCGGGTATATTGTGCCAGCGCCAGTACATACTGAAACACGTGCGCCATTCGCATATCAACCAGAACATAAGCACACCCCTGTAAACCGGAGAGACTGCCTTATGGCTCAGGATTACCACCACGGGGTGCGCGTTGTTGAAATCAACGAAGGCACCCGATCCATTACCACGGTGAGCACCGCTATCGTGGGCATGGTCTGCACCGGCGATGATGCCGATGCGGCTTTGTTTCCCCTCAACACACCGGTCCTGCTGACGGATGTGCTGACCGCCAGCGGTAAAGCGGGCGAGTCCGGCACGCTGGCCCGATCGCTGGATGCGATTGCCGACCAGGCAAAACCTGTGACCGTTGTTGTGCGCGTGGCGCAGGGTGAAACCGAAGCGGAAACCACCTCCAACATTATCGGCGGCGTAACCGCTGACGGTAAAAAAACGGGCATGAAAGCGCTGCTGTCGGCACAGGCGAAGCTCAATGTTAAGCCGCGTATTCTCGGCGTACCGGGACATGACACGCAGGCGGTTGCCACGGAACTGCTGAGTGTGGCGCAGAGCCTGCGCGGTTTTGCTTACCTGTCCGCCCACGGCTGCAAGACGGTGGAAGAGGCCATCGCTTACCGCGACAATTTCAGTCAGCGCGAGGGGATGCTGATCTGGCCTGATTTCATCAACTTTGACACCGTGCTGAATGCCGACGCGGCGGCCTACGCTTCCGCCCGTGCGCTCGGCCTGCGTGCCAAAATCGACGAGCAGACCGGCTGGCACAAAACCCTGTCCAACGTGGGTGTGAACGGCGTCACCGGTATTTCTGCTGATGTGTTCTGGGATCTGCAGGACCCGGCAACTGATGCGGGGCTGCTGAACCAGAATGACGTCACCACGCTTATCCGCAAGGACGGATTCCGCTTCTGGGGTTCCCGCTGCCTGAGTGACGATCCGCTGTTTGCCTTTGAAAACTACACCCGCACGGCGCAGGTGCTGGCTGACACCATTGCCGAGGCGCACATGTGGGCGGTGGATAAGCCGCTTAACCCGTCACTGGCCCGCGACATTATTGAAGGTATCCGCGCCAAACTGCGCAGCCTGGTGAATCAGGGGTATCTCATCGGGGCTGACTGCTGGCTGGATGAGTCCGTGAACGATAAAGACTCCCTGAAAGCCGGGAAACTCACCATCGACTACGACTACACGCCGGTGCCGCCGCTTGAAAACCTGATGCTGCGCCAGCGCATCACCGATCAGTACCTGATGGACTTTTCCAGCAAGGTAGCCGCGTAAGGGGACTCCATGGCATTACCACGCAAGTTAAAACACCTGAACCTGTTCAACGACGGGAACAACTGGCAGGGGATCGTTGAATCTCTGACCCTGCCGAAATTTACCCGCAAGTTTGAGAAGTATCGCGGCGGCGGTATGCCGGGCGCGGTGGATGTGGATATGGGGCTGGATGACGGCGCGCTGGACACCGAGTTTTCAATCGGTGGCACCGAACTGTTGTTATTCAAACAGATGGGCAAAGCCACGGTGGATGGTATCCAGCTGCGTTTTACCGGCTCCATTCAGCGCGACGACACCGCCGAAGTGCAGGCCGTTGAGCTGGTTGTGCGCGGGCGTCACAAAGAAGTGGATTCCGGCGAGTGGAAGACCGGCGAAAGCAGTACCACCAAAGTCAGCAGCACCAACAGCTACGCGAAGCTGACCATCAACGGTGAGGTGCTCTATGAGGTGGATGTGGTCAACATGGTTGAAATTGTTGACGGTGTGGACCTGATGGAAGCGCACCGCAACGCCCTCGGCCTCTGATTAACCCTGACGGCGCGGGCAGCCGCGCCAGTACCCCATTAACAGGAAACGAACATGAGCGACAAGCAGACTGAAAAGACCGTACAGCTGGATACTCCCATCAAGCGTGGTAAAACCGAAATCACCGAAATTGTGCTGCGCAAGCCGCAGTCCGGCGCGCTGCGTGGCACCCGCCTGCAGGCCATTATGGATATGGATGTGGGCGCGATGATGACCGTTATCCCGCGTATCTCCACCCCGACGCTGACCGCGCAGGAAATGGCAGAACTGGACCCCGCCGATCTCACCGCACTGTCGGTGGAGGTGGTCACTTTTTTGTTGAAGAAGTCGGTGCTTGCCGGTTTACCGACAGCCTGACGGTTGATGACCTGGTGGCAGACATTGCCACCATCTTTCACTGGTCGCCGTCCATCACTGACGTTATGCCGCTGACTGATGTGCTGGAGTGGCGGCATAAAGCGATTCAGAGAAGCGGGGCCAGCGATGAGTGACAATAACCTGCGTCTGCAGGTGATCCTTAATGCGGTTGATAAGCTCACCCGCCCATTCCGATCCGCGCAGGCCAGCTCAAAAGAGCTGGCTGCTGCCATTCAGCAAAGCCGCACCCGGCTGAAAGCGTTAGATGCCCAGGCGGGTAAGATTGACGGCTTTCGCAAGGCCAGCGCGCAGCTGGCGGTCACGGGTAACAGCCTCAAAACCGCACGCGAAGAAGCGGCAAAACTTGCCACACAGTTTACTGCCACCAACCGCCCGACGGCGGCGCAGGCGCGGCTGCTTGAGCAGGCAAAAAGCCGCGTCACTGAACTGCAGGGTAAATACAACGGCCTGCGTCAGTCGGTGCAGCGCCAGCGCCTGGCGCTGAATGAAGCCGGACTTGATACAAAGAAACTCAGCAGCGCGCAGCGGGAGCTGCGACAGAATGCTGACGACACCCGCCAGGCGCTGGATCGTCAGATGAAATCCCTGAAACGCCTGGGCGAACAGCAGGCGAGAATGAATGCGGTCCGCGATCAGTATTCCCGCCGTCTGGAAGTGCGGGATCGTATTGCCGGCGCCGGGGCGACGACGACAGCCGCCGGGCTGGTAATGGGCGCGCCGGTCATGGCGGCAGTGAAAAGCTATGCCAGCATGGAAGATGCCATGAAAGGCGTGGCAAAGCAGGTCAATGGCCTGCGCGATGATAACGGCAACCGCACAGCCCGGTTCTATGAAATGCAGGACGCCATCAAGGCCGCCAGTGAGCAGTTGCCGATGGAAAACGGTGCGGTTGACTTCGCCGCACTGGTCGAAGGCGGCGCGCGCATGAACGTGGCGAACCCGAATGACCGCTGGGAAGACCAGAAGCGCGATTTACTGGCCTTTGCCAGCACAGCAGCGAAAGCGGCCACCGCGTTTGAACTGCCCGCCGATGAGTTGTCCGAGGGGCTGGGGAAAATCGCCAGCCTGTATAAAGTGCCGACCCGTAATATTGAACAACTGGGGGATGCGCTGAACTACCTGGACGATAACGCCATGTCAAAGGGCGCGGACATTATCGATGTGCTACAGCGTATGGGGGGCGTTGCTGACCGCCTGGATTATCGCAAGGCGGCGGCTCTTGGTTCCACGTTCCTGTCTCTGGGGGCCGCACCGGAAATTGCCGCCAGCGCTTCAAATGCCATGGTGCGTGAGCTGTCGATTGCCACCATGCAGAGCAAGCGATTCTTTGAAGGTATGAACCTGCTGAAACTCAATCCGGCTGAGATTGAAAAGCAGATGACCACGGACGCCATCGGCACCATCCAGCGCGTGCTGGAGAAGGTGAACCACCTGCCGCAGGACAAACGCCTGTCTGCCATGACAATGCTTTTTGGTAAGGAGTTTGGCGATGATGCAGCAAAACTGGCGAACAACCTGCCGGAGCTGCAGCGCCAGCTGAAACTCACATCGGGCGGTGATGCGTACGGCTCCATACAGAAAGAATCCGATATCAATAAAGATTCTCTGTCTGCGCAGTGGTTGCTGGTCAAAACGGGCGCGCAGAACACGTTCAGCAGCCTGGGCGAAACGCTGCGCCAGCCGCTGATGGACATCATGGACTCCGTGAAAAGCGTCACCGGGGCGTTACGTCGCTGGGTGGAGGCCAACCCTCAACTGGCAGGCACCCTGATGAAAGTGGCTGCAGCGATGGCAGCGATCACCGTTGCTCTCGGCACACTGGCTGTAGCGGTGGCGGCAGTGCTGGGACCGCTGGCGGTGATCCGCTTTGGCCTGTCCATGCTGGGCGTGAAAACGCTGCCGTCTGTCACTGCGGCGGTAACGCGCACCGGCAGTGCGCTGTCATGGCTGGCGGGTGCGCCGCTTTCCCTGTTGCGTCGTGGTATGGCGTCATCCGGTGGCAGTGTCAGATTGCTGAGTGCGCCCCTTCATTCCCTGCGTCGTTCTGCCGGGCTGGCGGGCAATGCGCTGAAAATGGTGGCAGCCGCACCGCTGGCGATGTTCCGTGACGGAATGTCCGGCATTCGCAATGTTATGGGCATGGTGATGAACCCGCTGGCAGCGCTGCGGGGTGGACTGTCTGCCGCCGGTGGCGCGCTGCGTTTCATGGTGACGGGTCCGCTGGCCATGCTGCGTGTTGCGCTGTATGGCATTTCTGGTCTGCTGGGCGCACTGCTCAGTCCGATAGGGTTGGTTGTGGCGGCACTGGCTGGTGTGGCGCTGGTTGTCTGGAAATACTGGCAGCCCATCAGTGCATTTCTGGCTGGAGTGGTGGAAGGGTTCAAAGCCGCTGCTGCGCCCATCAGCGCCGCCTTTGAGCCGCTCAGACCTGTATTTCAGTGGATTGGCGACAGGGTGCAGGCGCTGTGGGGAGGGTTCACGGATTTACTGACGCCGGTGAAATCCACGTCCGAAGAACTGAACAACGCCGCAGCCATGGGGCGCAGGTTCGGTGAGGCGCTGGCGGAAGGACTCAGCATGGTGATGCACCCGCTGGAGTCGCTGAAATCTGGCGTATCGTGGTTGCTGGAAAAACTCGGCATTGTCAGTAAAGAGGCGGCAAAAGCGAAACTGCCTGAGCAGGTTACGCGACAGCTTCCAGCCACGGTGAACAGTGACGGTAAGGTTGTGTTACCGCCTGGCGGGTTTCCGTCAGGGGGTTTTGCGGGCATGTACGACAGCGGGGGCATCATTCCGCGCGGTCAGTTTGGCATTGTGGGTGAAAACGGCCCTGAAATTGTCAACGGTCCGGCAAATGTGACCGGCAGACGGCGCACTGCCGCACTGGCTTCCGTGGTCGCTGGCGCCATGGGGGTGGCTGCTGCGCCAGCGGAGGCTGTACCGCTGCACCCGTTCAGTCTTCCTGTCAGTGCCTGCCAGACGCAGCCGGCGAGGGCTGAAAGCCAGCCGTCAGTCATTCGTTATGAGATAAACGCGCCCATCCATATCATCGCCCAGCCGGGGCAGAGTGCGCAGGATATTGCCCGCGAAGTGGCGCGCCAGCTTGACGAACGCGAGCGCCGGGCGAGGGCAAAAGCGCGCAGTAATTTCAGCGATCAAGGGGGGTATGAATCATGATGATGGTGCTGGGGTTATATGTCTTTATGTTGCGCACCGTGCCGTATCAGGAGTTGCAGTATCAGCGCAGCTGGCGCCATGCGGTCAACAGCCGGGTGAACCGCCGCCCCTCCACGCAGTTTCTTGGCCCGGATAACGACTCACTGACCCTGTCCGGTGTTCTGCTGCCGGAAGTCACCGGCGGCAGGCTGTCACTGCTGGCGCTGGAGCAGATGGCAGAGCTGGGTAAAGCGTGGCCTTTGATTGAGGGTAGCGGAACCATTTACGGCATGTTCGTGATTGAGGGACTGAGCCAGACGAAAGCGGAGTTTTTCCGCGACGGGATGCCGCGCAGGATTGAGTTCACGCTGACCCTGAAACGGGTTGATGAGTCGCTGACTGATATGTTCGGCAACCTGAGCGATCAGCTCAGTAACCTGCAGGACTCCGCAACCTCTGCGATAGAGAGTATTAAAAACACAGTTGGAGGGTTGCTGCAGTGAATGTGAGTTCTGATCTCCTGGACCTGAACAGCAAAAGCCCGGCGTTCAGTATTGTCATTGAAGGCAAAGACGTGACGGCTACGCTGGACCCGCGCCTGATGAGTCTGACGCTGACCGATAACCGGGGCTTTGAAGCGGACCAGCTTGATCTGGAGCTGGACGACGCCGACGGGCAGATCGTTCTGCCGCGACGCGGTGCGGTCATTCAGCTGGCGCTGGGGTGGAAAGGTCAACCGCTTTTCCCGAAAGGTTCTTTCACCGTGGATGAGATTGAGCACAGCGGTGCGCCTGACCGTCTGACCATCCGTGCCCGTAGCGCTGATTTTCGTGAAACCCTCAATACCCGGCGTGAAAAGTCGTGGCACCAGACAACGGTGGGGGACGTGGTAAAGGAAATTGCCGCCCGGCATAACCTCAATATGGCGATGGGTAAAGACCTGACCGGCAAGGCGCTGGATCACCTGGACCAGACCAACGAAAGCGATGCGAGTTTCCTGATGAAGCTGGCGCACCAGTACGGGGCGATTGCGTCCGTTAAGAATGGAAACCTGCTGTTTATCCGCCAGGGGCAGGGAAGAACGGCGAGCGGTAAGCCGCTGCCGGTTATCACCATCACGCGCAAAGCTGGAGATGGCCACCGTTTTACCCTGGCCGATCGCGGTGCGTATACGGGGGTGATTGCCAGCTGGCTGCATACCCGTGAACCGGAGAAGAAAGAGACAACCCAGGTGAAGCGCCGCCGAAAGAAAACCGCCGCGCCCAAAGAGCCGGAAGCAAAACAGGGTGATTATCTGGTAGGTACTGATGAAAACGTGCTGGTTCTTAATCGCACCTATGCCAACCGCAGCAATGCGGAACGCGCTGCAAAAATGCAATGGGAGCGTCTGCAGCGTGGGGTGGCGTCATTCTCCCTGCAGCTCGTTGAGGGACGGGCAGACCTCTACACCGAAATGCCGGTAAAGGTGAGCGGCTTTAAGCAGCCTATTGATGATGCAGAGTGGACCATCACCACACTTATGCATACCGTCAGTCCGGATAACGGTTTTACGACCAGTCTGGAGCTTGAAGTAAAGATTGACGATCTCGAAATGGAATAAATGGTTCTCAATATTGAATGATGATGTATCATTGTTGCGAATGCAGCAAAAATGAGGAGAGTTGATATATGATGAATTGTCCGTTGTGTGGTCAGGCCGCACACACACGCAGTAGTTTTCAAGTCTCTACTCAAACCAAAGAGCGTTACAACCAGTGTACCAATATTGAGTGCGGGCATACGTTCGTAACGCATGAAACCTTTGTTCGTTCTGTCTGCCGTCCCGAGAAAATCAGTGCCGCTCCACCGCATCCCAAAGGGATGCAGCAACAGCTTTCTTACTGACCCGCCGTTGGCGGGTTTTTTATTGCCTCTTGCCGCCACAGTCTGAACGTCTGCCGCCATTTTGCCGCCACTACCAAAGAAAAAGGGGCTACGTTTTCACGTAACCCCTTGTTTTATTTGGTGGGCTGGCGGAGTCTGAATTGGTTGTGTAACTTGTTGTTTAATATTTGATAATATTCAGTTCAATTTTCATTTTGGTCCCATTGTTGGTCCTAAAAGAAAATGTCAGGTTTTTTGCAGGGGAGGTGGGGTTACAGCAGGAGTCTCTTCGTTTGTGAGATTAGCATTTTGCTTTCCTTCAGTCTGCTCTGTATTTATGTGTTTATTTCACGTTAGTTTTTAGCAAGCCGGTAGAGCGCCTTGCTCGCAAAATATCCACTACGGAAAGATACGGGGTCTGCTCTTGCCACGAAAATCCCTTCCGGTCGATACGGACAAGCCCGTATTTTTCTACCAGAAAATTCACCGCATCGCTGAGAGATATCCCGGCGTCAATATGCTCCTGGATGGTGGTTTCATCACTAAACGGTGTGTCATTCAGCGTCAGGCCATAGTGCTGCGACAACAGATGAGTTAGCAGGCACTGCCAGATTTCAATGGGTGACAGGCAGGGCTGAGCCGCCCGTGTCGGGTGTGATGATAAGGTTTGCATGATGTTTACTCTGTGATGTTCAGGGAATAAGTGGTGAGCTAATGCGGCTCAGTCTGGTCAGGATAAATAGCAATGTAGACATAACCACAGGAGCCGAGTGTATCGGCTTCGCAGGTGAGTCCGTTGTGGTAAAACGTGACGCAGTGCAGATAGCGGGGATTTAGCTCGCCGCTGGTGAGCATTAGTTCCAGTTGCTTGAGTATCAGGGGAAAAGCTTGGTCCAGGTGTAATACATCCCCGTCGCTGAAAGCACCGTTGAATCCGGCCCGGTCAGCGAGAAAATGCACCCGGTTGCCTTCCTGCACCAGACGAGCGCCAAAACAGGGTGTGATCGTGCGCTTTAGTCCCCACTGCTGGCAGGCGGGATTATCCGGCTTAGTACCGGATTCGGAGTGATTGTTCATTATTGTTCCTGATTAAAGGGAAAGATTAATTGAGAGTGACACTTCGAAGAATGACATAGGGACCATTGCGGTCCTGACGACGTTCAGCAAATACGGCCAGAACGCCGCGTATATCTTCCACCTCGCGGCCAGCATAATGGCAGATACTGCCTGACCATTTATATTTTCCCGTACTGAAGCGAAACAGCCGGGAGCCAGGATGTTGCCGGTATAGGGTCATTGCCTGGCGTTTACTGATGATTTTCATATCCACCCTCGCTCCGCGAACGACACAATGCCCTCTGAGCCGATGACCAGATGATCGAGCGTGTTCACATCAACCAGTGCTAACGCTTCTTTAAGCCTGCCCGTAATGTTGCGGTCACATTGACTGGGCTCCGGATCACCGGATGGATGGTTATGCGCCAGCACGGCAGCTGCAGCATTTAAGCGAAGCGCTGACTTCACTACTTCGCGGGGATGGACCTGGACATGGTTAACTGAACCGGCAAACAGCGTTTCGCTCTCCAGTAAACGATGCTGATTATCAAGATAGAGCACCATAAACACTTCCCGTTCTTGTCCTGCCAGCTGTAACCGAAGCCAGTCACGGGCAGCAGCACTTGAGGTAAAAGATATGCCGGGCTGGCGCAGATATTTATCCAGCAGATTGATAGCCCGGCGAATGGTCCGTTGGGCATAGGGTGTCAATCCGGAAGTCGCGGGAAGCAGGCAACCATGTTGAGCCATAACCGCCAGCGGAAAGAGTTCAGGCTGTGATGACACCGGGGATAATGCGGTACTCATGTTCGGGTCACGGCGTATCTGGTTTATACGGCCAAAGCGGCTGGCTAATCGCATGGGAAAGCTCCTTATCTGTGTATGGAATAAAAATAAAAAGGCCATGTCCCCGAAGGAACATGGCCTGTGCGTTATCTGGCGTATGTGGCTTACTGGCTGGAGAGCCAGTAATGTGAGCAATTAATCGCTGTAGTGTGTGGTCCGGCAGCCACTGAGGCCAGACAGTTCTTTTTGCGTATTCTTCAGACCCGGGCTGAAGGAGCCAACTTTATTATCGTTGACGTAAACATCGAAATTCGCCGCCTGACCCAGCGCGTCAATAAATGACACCCAGGCGTTATCGCCATTTCGCCATCCGAGGGATGAAGGTAATGGGTACTGACTGTTATCCATGACCACCGTTATTTCTGTCCCGGCGTCGTGAGAATCCAGCATCGTACCATTTGGCAGAGTCACTAATACGCCATGCTGCAGAATGTTCTGTTCATCCGGGTTACCGGTGCAGTTGAGGTTAAAAACCACCTTTTCAGGGCTACTGATAATGTACTCTGTAACCCCCATTCCAAAACCACTCGTCCACATATTGGGAATGGCATGTGCTGTTGATACAGAAGCCAGTATCGCTGTTGTGAATATTACGTAAGGCAGTCGCATAATGTTGTCCTCAAATCAGGTAATAAAGCCTTCTGTTGATGAAAACGATAAAGTAATAAATAAACGGATGGATTGATTCACCACATGTGTTTGCTATTTGTCAGACCAGCAATACCAGTCGTACCGGTCAGCACCAGAAATAAGTCAACTCATCATTTGTTTTTAAGCCGCCATACGTCCTGTGGGCATTGACAGACATAATGACGGCTATTGCGACGAGTATCGTCAATGTATTTACTGGTATTATTTTATTTGTTTATAGCGAAACGCTTCTTTACCTGCATAAATCCCGACGAGATCGTCATAATTCGGATCCTTTTTATTCGGACGAAATGTCACTTTCATCTCCGGACTGCACATATCCTTCATGGTCAGATTAAATTCTTTATCGGGCGTAATGGTATACCCTGTTGCCACATCTCCCTTGTCAGGGTTGATCCAGCCCCACTTTCCTCCCGGGCAATCACTGGAGGGTTTTGAGCGAACAACAATAAACCATCCCGTTGAGTCGACTTCGGTCGCTGAGCACAGTTTTCTGACCTGTCGGTGAGCGTCACACCAGAATATATTTCCATTCTTATCATTCACTGCCGCAGGTAAAAAGCCGCCGTAAGGACGCGCTGCGTGAGCATTACCTGCCATAAGCAAGGGGAGCAATATGGGTGGCAGTAAAGAAAATAATTGTAATTTTTTCATTGCATTAACCTTACTTTCGATTGTGGATACAATTTTTAATCTGTTTGTCCGGGTTGCCCGTGGCTTCCCGATGGAGAAAATGCGTTCAGAGACTGCTGAATAAAACGGAAATGGGGTAAGGCACAGATAAAATGTTTGTCCTCCGACAACTGATAGAGAAACTCACTGCGGATAAACGTTTCCCTGGATGGCCTTACCAGATGAATCTCATCCAGCCGGAAGACACATAATTGCTCATTATGCTCAGCGACCAGATACCAGTAACTGTCCAGAGCGATTAGTCGATAAGGGGCAATAGCCTCATGACGTTCCCCTTCAGTCAGAAGAGAGATACGCTGACGTCCTGAGATAGCTCTGACCAGCCTGTAGAAGGAGAGCTTTCCTGCCGGGGGCTGAGGCCTGTCATGATGCCAGACCAGACATGGCCGATCATCGCAGTCCAGCAGGCTGCTGACCAGTCGTCGGTCAAAACCAGGGAAAACCCCGGTCAGCCCCGTACGGTGAGCAAAGGTCAGAATGTCTATTTCCTGCCGCGTACTGTGAATGTCTGAGCGCAGACTGCACTGTCCCTGGTGATAATCCAGGTCGAGATATATCAGACGTTCTCGAAAGTCCCGACGCAGAGTGCGCTCTGACACCCCGAATTCAGTTGCCAGTTTGCGAATAAACAGCGTTTCACCGGACACCAGGCGACTGATAATCAACGACAGCCTGACAGCAAGCCGGTCATGTCGCCGCTCCTGAAGCGTCATGAAAGATTTCTCCTGAGAAGTTAACTATCTGAATTAATGCTGATTACTTTAAAGGAAGGGGTGGACAGGGTATGGACAACGTCGGAACTATTTTTTATTAGTGCTCCGGGCTTGTGAGAGTTCGTCTTACAGACACTGATGGGTCTCCTGATTCGTTTGATGATAAAACTCAGTGGACAGGGCATGACCACAATCAACAAATCATTAACAGACGAACCATCATTCGCAGAGAAAAATAGCGATATCAGAAGAATATCCAGTCCCAGACGGCCCGTGCTACCGACATCACAGTGTTGCGCACAGTAAGGATGACTGTTTTCAGTGGAGCCGGAATAAGCGACGACTCCGCCGTATCAAACACCTTTCCCACCGCCTCACTGAAGCGTTCGCGTGCCTGCTTTTTTACCGGTTCGGTGCAGAGCCTCCCGTGCAACTGGGTTGTCAGTGGGCTGGTGGCCCGGTCAGGCAGATAACGCATCATGATTTCCACCATCGCGTCCAGCCCCCATCCAGTTCTGGCCGATACCACACAGGCCGGATAATGCGGCATAAACAACTGCCGGACAGCGCCACGCCTGGCTTCAATTGTTAACTGCTGAGCCGGGGAAGGCATGTTGCCGGTGATATTCCATTCGTGGCAGGGTTCGGCCTTGTCGGCCTGATTAACCACAAACAACACCCGGTGCTGATACGCCAGCATGACCTTTCGATAAAAATGTTCATCCGCAGACAATGCCCGATCGTCAGCTTTGATGACCCATAACACCAAATCCAGTTCGGGTAAGGTCCGGTGGTAAAGCGTGGTGTACTCCTCGTCACGTTGACCACTTTCACCCACGCCGGGTAAATCAACCACCATCAGACTGTGGATGCCATGGCTGAGCCGGAAACGCAGCGCGTCACGGGTGCAGGACTCAACATTACTGACTGGTGTAACCTCACCCTGGAACAGGGCGTTGCAGAGCGACGACTTTCCGGCACCTGTTTTACCCATAATGCCGATCACCGGCTCGTATTGTGTCAGGTTGCGAAGACGTTCAAGAATGTGGTTGCGAAGAGTGTGGGGCAGGGAAGCCAGTGGCTTCTCAATGGCCCGGAGGCCGTCAGTTTTATTCATACAGAGATCTCAGCGTGAAAACAAAAATTCCCGCAATCCATATAGGATGCGGGGGATTCACGGAGATAATATCTGTCTGAAATTATTTGGAGTGCGAGTTAGGCAAGTGAGCTCATTGAGTTAAGCATGCCTCAAAGCAGTAATACATACTACTGTCTCAGCGGTCAATCCGACTAACATTTTTAGTCCGGGTCGTAACTGAAGTGGCAAGCCGCGAGTAACTCGGTCGAGGTATAGACACCGTATCTTCCTCTCTGTCGTCCTGACTCCGAGATCAAGTGAAGATGCTTACGAGCTCGGGAGCTCAATACATAAAGGAGCTTGCTTGCAGCGATATGTCTATTAGCTTCATTGAAGTGCGGTACCATACCCTCTAGTAAGCCAAAGGCAATGACGACGTCGAACTCGGCGCCCTTGACTCCATGGATGGTGGAGACAGTGATACCGGTTCGCTCGCGAAAAACTTTTTTGAAGAATGAAACTTGATTGATGTACGTCGCCCCTTCCTTCTGCAGCCGCGCTATTCGCGCTGCCGAGCTGCTGAAAAATGCCTCTCGGTGGGTCAAGAGCGCAGGATGGATTTCCAGGGAGATATCGAGCCTCTTGAGCAGATCGTTGAAGGCCTGGTCCAGGTAGCGGAGTCCGTCAGTTTCATCGACTGCGAGTGCGTTAATCTCCCGCAGTAAGAAACGCGGAGTCAGTGTTTTGGTGTCAACGCCAAAACTATCGAGGTCTTTTATCACGTCGTTTGCCCAACGCATTCGCCTGACAAGCAGTTTGGGGGAGGAGTCCGTTAGTAAAATTTTGGAGACCTTGAACCAGAAATTATCGAAGTTGTTACTGAAAGGGACGAGGCCAGGGCCATCAAATTGCTGGTCAGGCAACATCGCCACTAGTTTTCGTGTCGTGGATGCAAGCAAAACCCACTGTGGAGCGAGAACGCAGATGTTTTCGGGAGAGTGACCGTTGGCGAGACTGGCCCGAATCAACCTCACTATCTCATCATGCACATCGCTGTGTGTTACGTTTTGATTGTAGGTCACCTGACTAGGATACTTGGCATGTTTGCCTGCACCGTTGATTTTTGTTGCGTGTACGCTGTAGTTCGAAAAATAACTGATAATTCGCTCACTGGAGCGGTAGTTCCGGCTAAGCGCAAGCTCCTTAATCGAGATCCCGGCACGGGTACGGAATTCATCCACCGGCATAGCGTAGCCACCCAGTGAACCATAGATAGCTTGATTCGGATCGCCAACGATGAGTGTTTTGGTCTTTCCGCTGCCTGCTCGAAGTATGGACGTCACAATAGTGTACTGGATCTGTTTGGTATCCTGATACTCATCAACAAGGATGTGGGAAAACACACGCGAGAGCAACACTGCGATTTGGGCTCTGTCACGCATCAATCTGTAGGCATGCCAAAGGATAAGTTCGAAGTCGATCTGTCGGTTCGCTGAAAGCTCGTCGAAGTACGCCTTCAAAACCTCATGAATGATATGGTGTTTTCCTATATCTGCACAGCCAAGCTGATACCCCGTCTCAGTAACGTAGTAATCGCAATCCCAATGAGTGACACCTTTATACGGAGAGCATAGCCTCTCCAGTAGACGTTCACGCTCATGCGGGTCGATCACGCAGTAACCGTGTGCAAGTTCAGGGGAGTAGATGCCGTATGGCTTGAGTATCCACTCTAGACAGAACGCATGGATCGTACCAATCCATAGGCCCGAAGTGTCGACTCCCAGATCCTCAATACGCTCTTGAATCTCATCTGCAGCTCGGTGGGTGTAGGTAATGGCTACGACGATCCGCTTGTCAATACGACGTGTGAGTTCGTAGGCAATTTTGTATGTCAGGGTTCGGGTTTTACCGCTACCAGGGCAAGCGATCAGAAAGATACTTGATGGCTCGATCACTGCCGCCGCCTGCTCTGGATTGAGGTCTCTTGGGTCCCAAGCGAACATCACTGTATCTCCGCTAAGAATGCATCAATGGCGTCTCCTGGTAGCATGAGTCCGATTGCTGTCCTGAGTTCAGCCAAGCCAATATACCCTTGCGCAAACCGCTCAACTTCCAGAAGAAATGCCTGCTTCGCTGGCGAATTCATCACATCGGAACCGTATCGGTATTCGGCGCGATGTTGGAGAATTCTGACAAGAAGGGGAAGAGGAAATGTGCCATGTGCAAAATGAATGGCCTGCATGATGTAGGCTGGGATCTGGACTTGGGGAGTGAGGTACTCAGCGAGCAAGAGAGCGAACCACCCCTTGCCCTCTTGCTTGGCCATCGTTAGCGTACGGCGACCCATTTGTCGCAGGTCTCCGGATTGGAGTTGCTGCTTCGCCTCTTCCCTGGTTCCCTCGTCCTTATAGACTTTTGGAATGGTTTGGACAACGGCCTCATGGTTACCGGCTGCGACAAAGTCGACCTCGAATGTGTGTTTCGCATAGAAGGTTGCAAGCCATGGATTTTCTGCAGTGAACTCGGTCAGATCGGCCTGCCGTTCTAAACCAGCTTTCTGGGACCCAGCGGCTTTGGCCTTTATCTTAGTCACACTTTCGGTATCAGTTGTCTGTACGGTGATGTCAAAGAAGGCTTGGTCCAAATCAGTGATGATGGCACATCGTTTCTTAATGCGGAGGTTATGGAAGAGAACCGCAACATTCTTGAAGCCTGTGCTGCGAATGTTGATGACACTGATGCCCAACTCGTCAACGCTTACTCCCAGTACTAGCTTAATTAGGATTGGTATCAGAATTTCCTCCACATCACCTTCGACGAGTATAACGCTTTTGGCGAAGAGCAGATTGCTACGCACCGCATCTAGGTAACGCTGGATACTGTTGATCTGGGTGGGCTCAAGACCTCTGGCAGGCTGATAGGCCTCGCAGAACGATCCATGACGGCCCAGGATGTTGACATTGCTTACATTGCTGACTTCGGAGATGTGAGTGGAGTGAGTGGTGTAGATGATCTGCGCGTCGCTGTATGCGATGCGATCGAACAGGGTTTTTTGAATGTGTGTATGGATGTGCGCTTCCGGCTCCTCGATCAGGAGGAAATTGGCCATGGTCAGCTTTTCGCGCTGGTACTTGAATTCAAGTAGTTTGAGCGTCAGATAGATGAGGTTGGCTCCACCGAGGCTCAGCTCATGAATTGCACCTTCGTACCCTTCCTCGGATTCACCCACGAAAAGTCGGAGAGACTGGAAAAGCTTATCGGCTTCTTCGGGAAGATCGGATTTGATCGAGAGTGACGCTGGCGAGTAGGTTTCACCTGCGGCGTCCTTGATGGTCTCTCGAATGTGATTGCGAACAGATTGAACGTCCTCTAGGCCTTCGATCGAGGTGTTGAGTTCGCGGACCATCTCGGTGATTGGCTCCATCGTCGCTGGATTGATCTCTCCACTCTTGCTCTTGAGCAGGGTGAGTAAAGGGTTGGTGCGGTTGTTGTGGAACTCAGAAACAACATCGCGCAAGGCCTGGATGAAAGTCAGCGATACCTCTTTCGTTACGGAAAGGAAACCGGGCACCTTTGCCCCGATTTCTGGAAGCTCCGTCTCTGATGGGAAGTCACAAATATCGAAATCGCCAACGATGCTTTTGTATACTGCAGGATTGTCGAAGTCGGCCCTGCTCCGTCCAGTGAAAATCGTTTCGTAATCATCAATCGTGATTGAGTCACGGATCTCCGAGAGTTGCTCATACTCAAACGTTCCCAAGGCTGCTAGCTTCAACCTGATTTCTTTTTTAGGCCGGAAGATCAGGTTATAGGTGGCCTTATGAATTGGCCCATCATCCACGGGAGCTGTTCCATGGAGGAAGAGTGCCTGAACGGATTCATCGGTGGTGATCTCATCGAACTCCATGCTGATGATGATCCAGTGGCCCTGCCATTGACCGAGTGAGCGGCTGAAATCTGACTCATCTAGGCGATAGGCAGCACGCACCATGGTGTCGTCAAGCAGGAGGCGAATAGCTCGCAGGATGTTAGATTTACCGGAGCCGTTTTCCCCGATAATGGTATTCACTCCCTTGTGAAACCGCAGAGACGTGTTCTTGAAGTTCCTGTAGTTGACTAGTGTCAGTTTGGAAATATGCATGGTTCTCCGGCCTGCCGCTCCTTGAGCTGCCTTTGTTTTTTTGCCCACGATTTTAGCGCAACAGCTGTATAACTGCGAATAGCGAATTGCCACCTTGATTAAGATAGTGCTGCATCGACACGTTTGACTCACAGCTCATAGCGGACATTGGCCGACGCGGATGCCACTTTGTGCCAGAAGCGGATGTTGTGGAATATTGCTTCACATTCGCCGCTCTGTCGTGGCGGTTCTCTGCCACTGAGCAACATTACCAGCTATCACAACCCGGCCTGTGACACTTCACGTCACACGCCGGGGATGATCCCTAAGAGCGGTAATGAAGCTACCATAACTTATGATCTTAATTTTATTCTGTTAATGGCTTTGCAGCGTAAGATGAAGGCTAGTTTTTTCAGTGCAGCCTAAGACCATCATTCACACGCTGGGCGGGTCTCGAGAGTTTCGTTGCAACAACACCTAAGGAAGGCTGACACAGGTTGTCAGTTGGTTGTGATTAACTCATTTTCTGACAGCCATACGCACGAAATATTACTTAATTCTCTGTCGAATATGCCGTTAATAAACAGATGGATTGAAAGGAACAAAAACTATGAAGCAACTATGGGAAAAACTGGAAGCCATCCTGCAAGACACCGACCCTGATTTATTAGCAGATCTTGCCCCCCCGGCCACTGATGAGGACATCGTCACGTTAGAGCAGGCTCTGGGTGTGAGTTTGCCTGCCGATTTTGTTGCCTGCATGAAAATTCACAATGGCCAGCACGGTATTAGCCACGGACTGTTTGATGAATGCGAGTTCTTATCCACTTCGCGCATTTTACAGGAGTGGCGCGTCTGGAAATGGTTACTCGATGGTGGTGATTTTGAGGGAACAGAGTCGAATCCGCAAAGCGGTATTCGTTCAGAATGGTGGAATCCCGCCTGGGTCCCGTTTACCTACAATGGGGCGGGCGATCATCTTTGCCTTGACCTCGCGCCGACTGACGTTGGGATTCCCGGGCAGATTATCACGCTCTGGCATGATGATGGCGCGCGTGAAAAACAAGCGGACAGCTTCATTCAGTGGTTCACGCAGTATGTAGAGCAAATGTAGGCCTTTTTGTAGTTGGTTAGATAAACCTGGAGGGTAAATGGATTTAACATATGAAGAATTAAAACAGCAGCGCCTGCAAAAACTCTTTAACGATTGCCAGCAGCAAGTGTTGTCACAAATTATCGGGCCTTTCGGGCTTTCAACGGCCATGTTTGAAGATCGCAACGGCGGCAATGTTACAACGCTGCATAATTTCGAGCGCGAAGAGTCAGATTTCATTGCAGATAAAGACATGTCCAGTCATGCGAAATCGCGTCAAGATTACCAGCGCAAAGAGTATGAAAGTAAAGATTTTACAAAAAAAAGCGAGAAACTACGGGCTGGTGGCGTTGATGGTTATACGGGGAAAACGACCAATGCTGCGGATATGGATCTCGACCATGTTACTTCATTAAATACATTGTCCAATAATAAGAAAGTGCATCTTGCTCTGGAAACCGGGGAAGGTGTTGAAAAAGTAGTGAAAATGGCTAATGCCGACGAAAATCTGGTGACCACACATAAGTCGATTAACCGTTCTAAAGGTGCATCTGAACTGGATACTTTTGCAGAAAAAAATGGCGAAAGGTTTAAGCTGGATCCTGAGCGAGTCGCAGCAGCGAAGAAACAATCGGATGACCATATTTCGACAACGCTTAACTCGGCGCTGATTAAAAAACAGGGCAAAGAGTTGTTGCAGACAGGCGGCCAACAGGCGTTGCAGATGGGGCTGCGACAAGCACTTGGTTTACTGCTCACTGAACTGGTGAATGGCTTGTTTAATGAATTCAAAGTTCTCATTCAACACGGCGTTGAGATGAGTAAAACGTTGTTTGAGGAGATCCGCCAGCGCTTAATGCGAGTAATTGCTTCCGTGGTCAAAAAAATCCCCGATGCGCTGGGGCAAATGTTCCAGGGCGGTGTGAGTGGATTTATGAGTAATTTACTCACCTTCTTGCTTAATAATTTTCTCTCAACCGCAAAGCGTTTCGTGACCATGATTAGGGAAGGGCTGTTGGGACTTTTCCGGGCGTTCAAAATGATTTTCTTCCCGCCGGAACATATGACAGCACAGCAGGCGTTACAGGAAGGGTTGAAAATTCTCACTACTGTCATCTTGACTTCAGTCGGTATGTTGTTGAACGAAAGCATCGTGACGTTTATGGCGACCGTACCGTTTCTGAAACCGTTTGCAGATATGCTAACGCCAGTGCTTATTGGTATTGCCACCGGGTTACTGTCCGCCTTTTTCGCATATCAGATAGACATGTTTTTTGATCGTTCCCGTTTTACGCCGAGCGAAAAACTGATGGATGAGATGCTCGCAGATAGCAAACGTCGGGAAGCGTTTGCCAGAGAACTGGTGATTCTTTCAGAGAGTTCACTCGGTAATATTGAAAATTACGCGAACGCAATAACCCAGTATCAAGCCATTGGGGGAAACCTGGCTACTGCCACGATTTCGACTATAGCAACGCTGGCAAGTCTTGAGAGGACAACTAATGAAACGGCTGCGCAGGTGGCACGGAGTACCGCTGCAATTGCGTTTATTAATGAAAGCCAAGCTGAAATTGATGATTTTTTGAAAAATATTTGAGAACAATAAAATGAGTTTGTTAAATAAGCAGGAACTTCAGGTCATTCAAGCCTTTTCGTCTGCAGATTTGCCGGAACGTCTCTTTCGCGACAGCAACATTAAAGAATTAATCAGCGGCATGACGGAGGAGCAGCAAACGGTTCAGAAGAGCGCAAAGGATCTTGATCGCCTGCGTAGGGAACAGAGGGATGGAAACTTTATAACTAACTGGTGGAACGATCGCGACGATGTGTTACAGGATGCACAGATTGATCTCAATAAAGCCATTGGTCGCCTGACGCAAAAATCTTCTCAGTTATTGATTGTCAATACGGCACTATCCAAACTACTGAACCAGCAACAACAGATTTTATTGGACCAGCAAAACATTCTGGAAGGTCAGACACACTCCCTTGCTGAACAAAATGAACAGATCCTGAAACAACAGGTGCTGCTGGAAGAACAGCAAAAAGAGATTAATAAGGCTAACCAAGGATTGATGGATGCAAAAGGAGTAACGCAAGATCAGGCTAAGCAACTGGTTGGCTGCGTAAAACGGGTGACAGAGGCGGAAAACAAAATTGGCGAGGCAAACGCGACCTTGCTAGCCGAACTTGAACAGCGTGTCGCGAAATTTTCCTCGGATCTTGCACTGCAATTGCAAAGTGGCCTAGAGGAGCAGGTAAGGCGGCACAACATTCTCGAACAGATAATGGAGGACAATCACGCTGTACAACAGGGTCGTGTTGAGACATTGCAACAGTCGTTGTCGCAGGAACAGCAGTTGTCTTATAAGCAACTGCTCGCCGAACTTGAGCGAAACCGTCAGACTTTGCTTGATTCGGTAAAATCAACCGTAAACCAGTGTGATGCGCTCCAGCAAGAGTTATCCATCGTCGTGAAGCAGCACGACGATAGGCAAATAAGCATTGATAATGCTGTTGCAGCGTTACAGGTGAAATTTCTCAAATCCCGATTTCGTCACCGTTTTGCACTGACGGTGATGGCCTGTGTTGTTGGGCTTTCTGTCGGTTTGCAAATTGCGCAGCACTTTTTGATGATCTGATTCTGTTAAACCGCATCGCTTATGCAGATGCGGCCATTCTTCCGGTTGCAGCAAAAACGTCACAACTTTTGATGGATGCTTAGGAGTCGTTGGGGACTAACCGTACTCGTCTTTTACGGCCACAAAATGATGTCATTAACTTCCGCTATTCGCTCAAAGCAGCCCTTCAGTACCTCGCCCCGTCCGCTTTGTGCCATGAGCAGACGTTTTACGTTTCTATTAAGGTGGACAAAGCCTGGAAGCTACTTCCCCCCTGTAACCAGGAGATTAAGGTTCCGTTAATCATTTCCTGTCAGCCTGACATAATATCTTACAGGTAAAGACACTGAAATCATGACTACCCATTTACGTAATGTACTTCCACATCAGGACAGTCAGTTCTTTCGGGTCCTGCACATTGTTGTCGCGGTATTGGTTATGGTTCAAATCATCAATTCGAACCTGACCGAGCGTGAGGATATGGGACAATTAACTCCGACAGGTATTGTCACCTGGCTGCACATCATTTCAGGATTTGGATTACTGCTTTGTAGCTTTCTCATGTTGGCCTGGATGATGACCCGGAGAAGTTTTCGGTACTATTTTTCGTGGATGTTCATGGATTTTCGCGGCATCGTGGACGATGTGAGAACACTGCAGAAGTTCCGTTTACCCGAAGCTCATTCCGGCGGAATGGCTGCGATAGTGCAAGGACTTGGCGTCGTGTCGCTGCTGGGGACTGCTGCATGTGGCGGACTCTGGTTTATCCTGAATACGATGTATGGCCCTGATGCCTCCCTTACGCGCCTGGTTTTACATTTGCATAAGTTTTTAACTGTATTTATTGAAACCTACTTCTGGGCTCATGGTGCAATGGGGATACTCCACATTCTCATAACGTTACGTGTGCAACAATTGCGTAAGAGTTGAGCTGAGCGGTCGATAACAGGGACGATAAAAGCACGAAATCATGTCTCTCACTGGGCCTTTATGCCTAAACCTCAGACAGATGTTTTTGTTCCTTTCACTGCACATTTGCCAGGTTCCTCCTGAAAGATGCGATGTGCAGCTACGTCTTTTCCATCGGAGCGTCAAGTGACATCGGGAGCAAATATTTTTCCCGTGACGGTTGTTTCATCAGATTTAAATTACCTGATTCATACTCAACTTAATGTTGACATAATGTTGACCCGCCAGACTGGTAAGACGCTAAAAGAGGTCTTCCTATGCGAATTTTATCCCCCTATACGTTGCGCTGGTTTCCTGGTGAACATGAGCAGAATGATATTTCAGTGTTTATTCGTGAAAGTTATTCTCAGTTTTATCATGCTTCGCTTCCGCGCTGCATGCCATGGTTACTTGGAATGTTCGATGCCAACGGAGAATTAAAAGCAGCCTGTGGCGTCCAGCCAGCCTCAATGGGTGCGATATACCTCGAACACTATCTTGATGTCCCGGTTGAAGCCGTGCTGTCTGCACGATTGCCGCATCCCGTTTCACGCGACTCGATTGTTGAAATTGGTAATTTTGCCGCGAGCGACGGGGCAAGCGCCCGAATAATGTATGCGGCGCTATGTCTGCTTCTCAATCAATACTGCTATTCGTGGATTGTCTTTACCGGAACTAAAAAAATACGCAATACCTTTTTCCGCCTGAATCTGCAACCAGTCACGTTGATGCCTGCTGACCCGACAAGGCTTGGAGAAGCTGCGCGTGAATGGGGGAGCTATTACGAACATGACCCACAAATTATGGCGGGGGAGTTACATGGTGGGCAAACCACACTGAGTCAGACCAGCCTGTTGCTGGGAATGTTTGCTGATTCGCCTTCTGCTCCCTGGATAACCCCTTCCGGAGGATCTTATGCTTCTGAACACGCTTGACAAACAGGTTGCGCTTCAGCCAGATGCCATCGCCCTGCAGGGCGATTCTCGCTCGTGGAGCTGGCTGCAATACCATGAAGCCGTTAAGGCAGTGGCCGAACAATTATCTTCCCTCAGGGTAAAACGGCTGGCACTTGAAATGGATAACTGCCCTGAATGGGCCATTATCGATCTCGCATGCCTGGTAAGTGGAGTGGTGATCATCCCTGTCCCCTCCTTTTTCAGCGGGCAACAGAAAGCCTGGGTACGATCATCAGCCTCTGTGGATGCACAAATCGGCGGAGAAATCCTGGCGGATTGGCAGGAACACAATTTTGTACTCGGAAGACTGCAAATCCGTGCAGTAGAGGACCCTGTGACTCTGCCAGCCGGAACAGCAAAGATAACGTATACCTCCGGTACAACCGGAGAGCCAAAAGGCGTCTGCCTGGGTCTGGATGGTATGATATGGATGGCTCAAACGTTAGCGGCCACACTGCAACCCCTGAATCTGGAAAAACACCTGGTGACACTGCCGCTCAGTATCCTGCTGGAGAATCTGTGCGGCGTTTACATCCCTCTGCTGCTTGGCGCTGAGACGGTGATACTCCCCCCCTCCCGGATTGGATTTGAAGGTTCCAGCCGCTTTAATCCAGCCCAGTTTCTTCAGGCGCTGACCACCTGGTGCCCACAAAGCCTGGTGCTGGTTCCGGAGTTGCTACGGGTGTTATTGCATCTGCACATGCAGGTGCCGGGCAGTACGCAATCTTTACGGTTTGTCGCCGCAGGCGGCGGCAAGGTTCCGGCTTCGTTGCTGACAATGGCGATAACGAGTGATTTACCAGTATATGAAGGGTATGGACTCTCCGAATGTGGCTCTGTCGTTGCTCTCAATCTGCCCGACGCCATAAAAGAGAACAGCGTTGGTCGGCCGTTGCCGGGTATCCGGATCCATGTTGATGACCAGCAGCAATTGTGTGTCACCAGCCCGGCCAACGCTCTGGGCTATCTGGGAGCCACACCTGCCTCACCCACGGTTGCCACCGGCGATCTTGGCAATATCGATGAACACGGGTTTGTTAGTATTCAGGGACGCCTGAAGAATGTGCAGATAAACGCCTTTGGTCGTAATTTTTCACCTGAATGGCCTGAGGCAGAGGCCATGACCTGTCCGGCTGTACGCCGGATCGTGATTTTTGGAGAAGGCTTAAGGCATAACGTTGCACTGGTCGATGCCTTCGACGGGCAACAGACGCAGGCGCGCGAACAGCTGTTGGCCCTTTCCACTCGCCTGCCTGATTATGCGCAGTTCCATCGCTTGTTGTTCACTTCAGCCATTTCAGAGCCAGGCATGCTCACGGCAAATGGTCGCCCACGCCGGGAACTCATCCGGCAATCCCTCTGGCAACACATTCTCACCTGCAGTGAGGAGGAGTCATCATGAGTTTTTATAACAAATTACAACAACAGACAGAGGCGGAACGCCTGGGTTTACTCTCCTCGCCTGTCATAGCGCGCTGTCAGGCTGGTGACATCTCACGCGACCTGTATATCGCTTTTCTGACGCAGGCTTACTATCACGTCAGCCATACCGTACCGTTGTTGATGAGTGCGGGCAGCCGCCTGCCAGCCTCACATGAAGCCGTTCGGGGCGCGATTGCTGAATATATTGATGAAGAGTACGGGCACCAGGAATGGATCCTGAACGACATTCGGGCTTGCGGTGGTGATGTGGAAAGCGTTCGCAATGGCACCCCAGGGATACCGATAGAAATGATGGTTGCCTGGCTGTACTACCGCATAGAACGGGTCAACCCTATGAGTATTTTCGGTATGGTACAGGTACTGGAAGGGACCAGTGTATCTATTGCTACCGCGATTGCAGCCCAGGTGGAACGGACGCTGGGGCTGCCAGAACAGGCGACAACCTACCTGCGTTCACACGGCGAACTTGATCAGGGACATCTTAAATTTTTCGCCTCACTCATGGACACTGTGACTGACGAAGCCGATCAGGCAGCCATTATCTATGCCGCACGTCGCGTCTATCGCCTGTACACAGAGATGCTTAACCAACTGGGGCAGACCACGCATGAACCTGCATGATAAAACAGTCCTGCTGACCGGTGCCAGCGGCGGTATCGGACAAGCGCTGGCACAGGGGCTGGCGCAAAAAGGGGCCAGACTCTGCCTGGTTGGACGCAATGCGCAGGCAATGACGCTTCTGAAAGAGGTGCTTCCCAATCCGGAACGGCATCATATTGCGTTAATGAACAGTTATACCGATGACGAAATCGTCGCGCTGGCCAGCAGATTCAAAGATGAGAACAAACTGGATATCCTGATCAACAATGCCGGGACCAGCCGTTTTGCGCTGTTTGAGCAACAATCTTTTGACGATATTCGGGAACAGATTAGAACCAATATCGAAATCCCCACACTGTTGACCCGTGCCATGCTGGATAAGTTTAATCCGCAGGGCATCGTCCTCAACATTGGCTCGATCTTTGGTGAAATTGGGCACCCTGCCTGGAGCGTGTATAGCGCAACCAAAGCAGCCACGCACCGTTTGTCGGAAGCGCTGGGGCGTGAATTAAAAGGGAATGGTATCAGCGTACTGTATGCCGCGCCGCGAGCCACTGAAACGGCACTCAACAGTGACGAGGTTTACGCGCTTAACCGCAAACTGGGCAACAGCAGTGATTCCCCGCAATTTGTCGCCGCACGCCTGGTGCATCTCCTTGAGACAGAGCAGAAACTCTACCGCTTCGGCGCGATGGAACGACTGTTCGTTAAAATCAATGCCTGGTTTCCCGGCATGGTAGATAAGGCGCTGGGTAAAAAATTACCGGTGATCCAGTCCTATACCCAGGGCACATTCAAAGGTGAAGACAAATGAAAATGTTGAAAACATTGCTCCTGACGGCGGCTTTTCCCGTCTCTGCCCTGGCGAATGCGACGCTTGAAAATCTGCAACACGACTGGTCCGTTTGCCAGTATCAGACACTTGAAGCAAAAAAAGAGAGCTGCTTTACCACGCTGAGCCAGCGAGCCCATAGTGCGAGTCAGGCGAAAAATAATGCTGATGCATCATTGCTTATCTGGTCGG
>NZ_JANEWG010000060.1 GCF_028069725.1 Citrobacter sp. Awk 4 | reverse complement strand
GTGGCGTCGGAAATGGCGTGCTTACGGCAGAGCTCACGGGCAGAAACCCCGGCTTCAGCCTCGCGGAGGATATTGATGATCTGTTCTTCGGAAAAACGCTTCTTCATGGGGATGTCCTCATGTGGCTTATGAAGACATTACTAACATCGCGGTGTATTAATCAACGGGGAGCAGGTCAGTTCCAAGGGCAGTCCAATGAACTAAGTACTTTATAAGCTGCAGGTGCCTAGTCTTTGCATGCACTGTAACTATACACGGCTACAAAACAGCAGAAACTGTCGACCATATAATGTACCACTGTAGGCACAGTCTGGGCACTGAACAGCCAATCATATGAGGTTTGTCTCTGTGCCACAGATGTGTTTGGTGTGACCTTCACCCCGTTGATAGGCCATACTGATCTTAACAACTTCCGCTCCTGGCACAAAAACGACAGTCAGAGTAGATTGTTTTCATGGCTGTCCATGCATATCCCACCGGGCAGAACCCATATCATCGTAAACATGCTGATCAGTAAATGCTGGAAAATTTGCTCGTCTGGAGGCCTCAGCTAAAGCACGGCAGTAATCCTTATCCCCACTCTTTATGATGAAATTCTGCAAGGTGCCGTCCATTTTGAAATCCAGATGCACATTACATCGTTTACCATTCCAGGCGTGTGGTTCGGTAAGTGCTGCATCGAGTGCTTTTTTTATGCCTGATGCTTGTTCGCCATAGATGTCTTTATCGGTTACTTTGCCTGAACGCTTGTAAGAACACGAATCGAGGGCACTCTTTTTCTGGCAATCTTTTGGGGTAAATGGAGTGCAACCAGCAATGATTGCTACCATTACTACCAGCATCAAGATTTTGGTCATGTCTAAGTCCGTTTATGATTTTTCCAAAAAGTACCGATACACAGTAATGAATCGGGGCATTATGGCACGTAAATCAGAGAGGGGAGTTATTGGCTCATAAAACCCCAATTTTAGGGGGGCAGGCTTGAACATTGCAGGACAAAATCAGTAAGGGCTCAGAAAGGTTAACGTTGAACTGACGCCCTGGACAAGTCCATAGATCACCAAACAGTTCGCTGTATCAGAACACTGTTAAATCTGAAAGCCGGTTAAAAGCGAGGAGCGGACATTGTGCGCGCGAATATCCTGGTCATCGCAAGGTCTTTACTTTTTTGTAGTCAGGCAGGCAAAAATAGGTAACGACAGAGCTCCGTTTCCCAAATGGAACTCTGTCGCTACCTGGACTCTGGTTAGTCAATATAGCGTTTAATAAACAGGAAGCGCCGTCAATTGTGTCGTCGACATCACTTCAGCAAATACATCACCGACAGCGGTAAGGGCTGCGTAGTGTAGCTGCTGATGGCTCAAAACATTACCATCCCATCCATCCACATCACGCGTCGCACAGGCATCGTCAGGAATGATCACGCTAAACCCTTTTGGAACTGCATCACGGGCAGTACTGGAAACGCACATATGAGTCATTAGGCCACTCACGATCAGCTGCTTTATTCCTAACGCGTTGAGCTGAGCTTCGAGATCTGTTCCGACAAAGGCACTTGGTGTCGCTTTACGGATAACGCGATCACCCGTATATGGCTGTAATTTGGCGTGAAAATCATCGAAGCCGCTGCCCTCGGCGAAAAGAGGGCCATCCGGTGAGCCAAGGTGTTGAACAAAAAAGATCGGCATGGTGTGGCTGCGAGCAAAATTCAGCAACTGCTGGTTTTTCTCCAGCACGCGCTGCCCGTCAGGTACAGGCAATTTGCCACCGGGGAAATACTCATTTTGAATATCGATAACGATAATTGCCGTTGTAGTGGCTTGCAGATGCGTAGTACGAACTGCACCACTCAGGGTTCTCAAGGTTGGAGCTGCGGACATAGGGAATCCTCATTGATTGTATTGAGCCAGGGTGTTCTCCATACTAAAAAGGGCAGTAGTGATAAAACAGTACCGTATGCACTAATAACGTTCCTTTTGGGCCAATAAGGACAGATATGACGATACGCGTGGCGATCCTTGCTTTCGATGGCATTATTCCTTTCCATCTTTCGGTACCTTTTGCTGTATTTGAAACAGCGAAAGATGCGGCAGGCCGCCCTGCTTATGATATTGCGATCTGTGCAGCAACCCCAGGATTGTTACGAACCAGTATGGGATTTTCTATTCAGGTCGACAGAGACTTAGACTTCGCCCGAGAGGCAGAAGTGTTGATCGTGCCCAGTTGGAGCGATCCGCATGTATTGCCTTCACCAGCATTACGCGATGTGTTGTTAGATGCCGCCGGACGTGGTGCTCAGGTCATTGGGTTGTGCATGGGGGCTTTTGTGCTGGCAGCAATTGGCTTGCTGGACGGACGGCCAGCCACCACTCACTGGCAATGGGTCGAACCTTTTCGCAGGCTTTATCCCCAGGTACGACTGAATCCTGATGTACTTTATCTCCACAGTGAAAACATTGTTACATCAGCAGGAACATCGGCCAGTATTGATTGCTGTTTATGGCTGGTTCGTAACCAGCTAGGGGCGGAAGCCGCGAACAGCGTCGCAAGACAGTTGGTCACGCCGCCGTTCCGTGAAGGCGGACAGGCTCAGTATATTGAACAGCCGGTTTACAACAGTCGCAGTGGTGATCGCTTTCTCGCGACATTGGCCTGGGCGACGGAGAATCTGACGGAGCCTCTGAGCGTTGAATGTCTCGCTTTGCATGCAGAATTAAGCCGACGTAGTTTTACTCGCCGTTTTAATGCGGTAACGGGAACCACCCTGAGGCAGTGGTTGCTAAATCAGCGGCTGGCGCTGGCCCAGCGTTTCCTGGAATCTTCAGATATGCAGATCGAGATGGTGGCGCAAAAGAGTGGTTTTTCCAGCGCCATGCTGCTGCGACGCTATTTCCGCCAACGACTACAGACCACGCCTCTTGCCTATCGGAAAACGTTTCGCCGTGAAGGGGAATACTGACCTTATGTGTTCTCAATGTCCGCTCCTGGCTCGGAACGGGCGAGCTAACTGAGTTTAAGGTCCGCGTTGAGCGAGGCGCGGGCCTTCTGATCCTCTGCTGCACTACACGCAGTATCGGTGTAATAACATGATTGATTTACATAAAGTACGGCTTGTCGCCGTCGGTCCCGCGCTGGTTAACACCGATATTTTCACCGATATACTTTTCAGGTTTATCAATCATATCGGCGATTAATGCGGCGACGCTTTTGCGGGATACAACCGTGCCTTTGAACCGTTCATTGCGGGCGGTGAGTTCATAGTCAATCAGTTGGTCGATAACATGGCGGGCAATCTGCTCGCTGGCACCAAGGATCAGAACTTTTTGAACGATGTTTTTCACAGGACATTACTCCAGGTGTTCAGCAAAGAACGGGAGCACTTTTGCCATTGCTTCACGCACCGCTTCCGGCTTGTCATACAGTTCGTAATGCGAAAAATCGGCTAATGAGACCAGTTGACGGTCACGTGAGGCTACAGCCCGGCCATAGATTTCCAGACCATCACAGTAAGCACCGAAAGCACCCACTTTTTCACCAACTACCACCATGACTGGCTGAGTCAGCAACACTTCAGCAAAAGCGAAGGCATCCCAGGCCAGCGTTTTCTGCGCATGTGAGAACACCATTCGCGTTGCCCCGCCGGGTTGCTGGCCGCGCGGCGTTTTGTAGTAGTCTGTTGCCTCAAATACGTCACGCTCAGTCAGTCCACTGGCCTTTGCCATTTCCGGGCTGGCGGGGAGCAGTTCGTTAACCTGAACCTCTTCCCCACGGGCTTCATTTGTACGCTGTGCCGCCATCGCATTCAGTGCGCCAATAGGGTCGTAATTGCTGAAGCCTTCGCGAAAAAGACGGCCGATATTTACGCCGGTGATGCTCACCACGGCTTTAATACGTTTCTCTGTCAGTGCGGCATTAATGGCATAGCCACCGCCGCCGCAAATCCCCAGCACGCCAATGCGTTCAGCATCGACATACGGCAGCGTTACGGCGTAATCAATAACACGACTGATGTCTTCCACGCGCTGAGTCGGATCCTCCACCCAGCGTGGAGAGCCGCCGGATCCCCCTTGAAAACTGGCGTCATAGGCGATCACGACATAGCCTGCTTCGGCCAGCGCTTTTCCGTAGACATTGCCAGATGTCTGTTCCTTACAGCTGCCAAAAGGGTGGACGCTGATAATTGTTGGATACTGTTTTGACTCATCGAACGCCGGTGGAAGTTGAACGTTGGCGGCAATGTGCCAGGCCATATCGGCGTTCTGGATTTGAACCTGTTTCATTACAGCGTCTCCTCGAAGAATGGGGCTAATACGGAAACGGCTTGCGCGACGTAGGCTTTACCGTCATACAAGTCCATGTGGTTGGCGCCTTTGACAATGTGGTACCGCTTGTCCTGGCTTGAGGCGCGATCGTAAAGGTCGTCGCTCATCCATTTACTTCCCGCCGCGCTACCCGCAACAATTTGCAGCGGCTGGGTCAGGTAAACCTCCGCCATATGGTACGCGTCGTAGGTAATGATCTGATTGAGGCTACGCAGCGTGGCGTATCCGGGTGCCGTCGGATACTGCGCCCGTGGCGTGTGGTAATACTCCCAGGCCTGACGCAATTCTTCATTTGGCGCATCAGACTCCTTCATTGGCGCCAGCGGCATGGTGGCATGTGCACCGCTGCTGATATCACCGGTACGGGCACTGGAGCCTGCTTCAACATACGGCAGTGCATCAATGGACTTCACATTGTTTTCCCAGCCATTTCGGAACATCGCGCCGATATTGACGGCGCTGACGGTACCGATGGCTTTGATGCGACGATCCTGAATCGCGGCATTGGCGGTGTAACCCGCCCCAGCGCAAATTCCCATTGCGCCAATTCTCGCGGTGTCGACATAAGGCAGTGTGGTCAGGTAATCAATCACCGCACTGACATCTTCGGTACGGATGTGCGGGTTTTCCAGCTGGCGCGGCTCGCCGCCGCTTTCGCCCTGATAAGACGCATCGTAAGCCACGGTCACAAACCCTTTTTCTGCCAGCTTTTCGGCATAGGTTCCGGCAGTTTGTTCCTTAACGCCGCCCCCCGGATGAGAAACCACAATAGCCGGGTACTTGCGGCTTTTATCAAACGCGGGTGGGAAATAAAGCACCGCGGACAAAGAGATTGTCGGGATATTGCTGTTGGTGAAACTGATTTTCTGGTTCATCATCCGGTTCCTCATGGGGCTGTCGGTTATCTGTCATGCTTGATGGGATAACTATAGCGATTGATTATTAAGATGATTAGACCCAAAATAATGATTGGACTTATCATTTAAATGATTAATCACCTGGTTGGAACACAGAGATGAAACGCGATGAGATAGCCGATCTGATGGCATTCGTGGCCGTCGCCGAAGAGCGCAGTTTCACCCGGGCTGCCGCCCGTCTGGGCATGGCGCAGTCAGCGTTAAGTCAGATAGTGCGCCGTACAGAAGCGCGCCTGAATCTGCGGCTTCTGACGCGAACTACCCGCAGCGTTGTTCCCACAGAGGCGGGTGAACACCTCTTGTCCGTTCTAGGCCCAATGCTGCATGACCTCGATTCCGCACTGACTTCGCTGGGCGATCTGCGCGATCGGCCGTCCGGAACCATCCGCATTACCACGGTGGAACATGCCGCAAAGACAATACTGCTGCCGGCCATGCGCACGCTATTGAAATCCCATCCTGACATTGATGTGCAGATCCTCATCGATTACGGCCTTAACGATGTCGTCTCAGAGCGCTTCGATGCCGGGGTTCGCCTGGGGGGAGAGATGGATAAGGATATGATTGCTGTTCGAATCGGACCTGATATTCCGATGGCGATTGTTGGGGCGCCGGACTATCTCTCGCGAAGAGGTATTCCAGTGTCTGTGGCTAATTTGGTCGATCATCAGGCTATTAATCTATACCTTCCTTCCTCGGGTACGGCAAATCGCTGGAGATTAATGCGCGGAGGGCGCGAGGTCAGGGTTCGTATGGAAGGACAACTTCTGTTAAATACGATAGACCTGATCCTCGATGCTGCTATTGACGGGCACGGCCTCGCGTATCTGCCCTTTGACCAGGTTCAGCAGGCTATTGAAGAAAAAAAACTGACCCGCGTTCTGGAGAAATTTACCCCCGACTTACCAGGGTATCATCTGTACTATCCACACCGCCGCCATGCAGGTTCGGCATTTTCTCTCTTCATTGATGTGCTGAAGTATAAGGGAAATGTCTAGATATTCTTTTTGATGATGGTTTCAGACATTCAGAGGGGACTAATGCACCTTAGTGCAACATCCGCTACTGGCACGAAGCGGACAGCCTAAAGCGTCCAGGTGCAGCAGCAGGGCACCTTTGTCACGGCTGAGCAGCGTGTTCTGCAGCAGCGGCTGGAGCTGGTTGCCGCACATGTCGTCGAGTATCCTCGCGATCTTGAAGCGCAGAAAGGATTTGTATTTCAGCGCCTGCACGGGCCACCGCTCTACCTCCCGCAGGAATTGCTGCGGGACCTCTGCACAGAACGTGAGTTCCAGCAGACGCGGAGACTGCACGGATGTCGCGATACTGAAACCCGCGATAGTACGGGATAACGCATCGTCAGGCTGTTTTACGGCAGTAAGCGCATTCATCAGAATCAATCCTCTCAGAAAGTCTTCAGGAGACAGTGCAGTGCATTTCGCAGCCATAAATTAAAAATATCTACATTTTTGAGAAATGGGCATACATCGCTCAAATTGTTTAAATTTTGTGACGTAGGCGTAAAAAAAGAGCAGGGGAAGGGAGCAAAAAACGCGGTTTTCTGTCGATGCAAAGGCGATAGCGTGATAAACCTCACGGAAAAAGCAGGAAATCAGTAACAAAAATGTGACATATCCACACAAATCTTAACAAATTGCAGAAGCGAGACTGTACGGCCTCCTGGCGCTCCTCTATACCTTGATCCGTGTTACCTGCGACACATCAACAACACAGAGAAAAACGTATGGAACAGACTTCTGGCAAGAAAAGTGAAGCAATTCATGGCGATACTAAACCGCAATTTAACCGCTCTATCGGACTCATCTCTAACTTTTCGCTCGGGTTCACCTACCTCTCGCCGCTAACGGCGGTCTATTCCCTGTTTGCGCTGGCGGTGACGCTGGCGGGGCCACCGGCGATCTGGTGGATCCCGATCGTGGCCTGCGGGCAACTTCTCGTGGCGCTGGTGTTTGGTGAAGTGGCCTCGCAATACCCGATTACCGGGGGGCTTTACCCGTGGGCACGTCGCCTGTGGGGCAAAAAATATGCGTGGATCGCTGCCTGGATTTACCTGTGGGCGCTGGTGGTCACCATCACCTCGGTAGCGGAATACACCGCCACCTTCGTCGGCTCGCTGTTCGGTTTTGCGATCTCGGCAGGCAACATGCTGATCACCTCGGTGGTGCTGTTGCTGCTAATGATGGCAGTGAACATGTCCGGCACCAAAAACCTCGCCCGGGTCGCCCGTATTGGCTTCTGGTGTGAAATCGTCAGCGTCATTGCGCTGGGGATTTATCTGCTGTTGTTCCACCGCGCGCAGCCGTTCTCGGTGGTGTTTGACTCCATGGGCGTGCTGGCGAAAGACGGCAGCTACCAGCCCGCGTTTATGGCGGCGGCGCTGATCGGCCTGTTCATGTTCTTCGGTTTTGAAGCCTGCGGCAACGTGGCGGAAGAGGTGAAAAACCCGAGCAAAAAAATCCCCATTGCGATGATCCTCAGCATCGTGTTCGGCGCGCTTTCGGCGATGGTATCGATCCTCGGCTACCTGCTGGCATCACCCAATCTGATGAACATCGTCAACGGCAAAATCACCGATCCGATCCCGGCGATCCTCAACGAAGCCCTCGGTGAAACCGGCGCCATAGTGTTTATCATCATCGCGGTGATTGCCATGTTGTCGTGCATTTTGTCGCTGCAGGCTGCTTTAAGCCGCCTGATCTTTTCCTTCTCCCGCGACCAGATGCTACCGGGTAGCACCTGGATGTCGAAACTGTCGAAAAACAACGTGCCGGACAACGCGATGATCATCAGCTGTCTGCTGCCAGTGACCATCTGCGTGTGGGTTTATTTCCAGCCGGATAATCTGGCGCGCATCACCGCCTTTGCGGTTATCGGGATCTACATTTCCTTCCAGATGGTGGTACTGGCTGCCCTGCGCCAGCGCCTGAAAGGCTGGAAACCTGCCGGGGAGTGGAGCGTGGGTGGCTGGGGAATGCTGGTTAACGTGCTGGCGCTGGCCTATGGCCTGTGCGGGATCTGGCTGCTGGCGCAACCTGCCGAGAGCAGCAGTTTTATCGACCGCTGGACGGTGCTGGTTGGACTGTCGGTGGTGGTGGTGTCCGGGCTGGTGTACATGGTGCTGGCGCGACCGTTCGGGCGTTCAAACGCACCGGAAAATGATGCCATCGAACATGCGAAAAGACTGAACGCAGAACAATCTCTGTAACTAACTCAGAACATAACAACGATCACTGATGGAGTCGGCTATGCAACACAACTTATTGATAAATGGCGAACTGGTGGCGGGCGAAGGTGAGCTGCAGCCCGTGTATAACCCGGCAACTGGCGAGGTGCTGGTGCAGATTGCCGAAGCCACGCCTGCCCAGGTCGATGCGGCTGTACAGGCTGCCGATCGCGCGTTTCAGCAGTGGGGGCAGACCACGCCAAAAGCGCGTGCCGAGTGTCTGCTGAAGCTGGCTGATGTGATTGAACAGAATGCCGAAACTTTTGCCCGACTGGAATCACAAAACTGCGGCAAACCGCTGCACTGCGTGCTGAACGATGAAATCCCGGCCATCGCCGATGTGTTCCGCTTTTTCGCCGGTGCAACCCGCTGCCTGAACGGCCTGGCAGCCGGGGAGTACATGGAGGGCCACACCTCAATGATCCGCCGCGATCCGGTGGGCGTGGTGGCGTCGATCGCCCCGTGGAACTACCCGTTGATGATGGCCGCCTGGAAGCTGGGCCCGGCGCTGGCGGCGGGTAACTGCGTGGTGATCAAACCCTCGGAAATCACGCCACTCACGGCACTGAAACTGGCCGAACTGGCGAAAGATATCTTCCCTGCCGGGGTGGTGAACGTGCTGTTTGGGCGCGGTAAAACCGTGGGTGACCCACTGACGGGCCATGAAAAAGTGCGCATGGTGTCGCTGACCGGCTCTATCGCGACTGGCGAGCATATTATTGCGCACACCGCGTCGTCGATTAAGCGCACGCATATGGAGCTGGGGGGGAAAGCGCCAGTGATCGTTTTTAACGATGCGGATATTGATGCGGTGGTGGAGGGCGTGCGCACCTTTGGCTTCTACAATGCCGGGCAGGACTGCACGGCGGCCTGCCGGATCTATGCGCAAAAAGAGGTCTATAACACTCTGGTTGAAAAACTGGGTGTCGCCGTGGCCAGCCTGAAAATGGGCGCCCCGGACGATGAAACCACTGAGCTTGGCCCGGTCAGTTCCGCCGCTCATCTGACACGTGTCAACGAGGCGGTGGAACGCGCCAAAGCCCTGCCGCACATTCGGGTAGTGACCGGTGGTAACAAAGCCGACGGCAAAGGCTATTACTTCCAGCCAACCCTGCTGGCCGGGGCAAAGCAGGGGGATGAAATCATCCAGCGTGAGGTCTTCGGCCCGGTGGTCAGCGTCACGGAATTCGACGACGAAGAGCAGGTGCTGGCGTGGGCAAACGACTCCCAGTATGGCCTGGCGTCATCGGTCTGGACCCGGGACGTGGGCCGCGCCCATCGCCTCAGCGCTCGCCTGCAGTATGGTTGTACCTGGGTAAATACCCACTTTATGCTGGTCAGCGAAATGCCTCACGGCGGGCAGAAACTCTCTGGGTACGGCAAGGATATGTCAATGTACGGGCTGGAAGATTACACCGTGGTGCGTCATGTGATGGTTAAGCACGGATAACAGCGATGTGGCTGCAATAGTTGATTATATTGCAGCCACTGCTTTATGAAGTGGCAAGCCATCAGCCGCGACTCCCGCGCAATCATGGGCTAATTCCAGTCATTGTCTTTTCATTGTTTTGGCATCGATCATCGGTTTATCAGCGGCATCATGGTGTCCAAAATGCCTCACCGGGGGCAGTTCGCGGTTGTCAGGATACCCTCCATTTATTCCCTCACGGCGAAGCGAGATTGCCATAACGTGGCAATCTGCTGCCAGCGACGGCTTCGTTATGATCGGGGTCAGACGTTCTAACGCGCAGCAAACTGTAGGGGTCAACTAATACTGGCCGCAACAGTTATGCCTGATGGGCCAGTTTTTAGGGGTTAACGCATCAACAACTGACGAATAAAGCCTACATGCAGTTTTACACCCACCTGCAAGGCGGCCTCATCCAGTTTAAAGTAGGGGTTGTGCAGGCCATGGGTGGCGCCGATGGCTTCATTGCCACAGCCGATAAATAGGAAGCAGCCTGGCCGTTTCTCCTGATACGACGAGAAGTCTTCCCCGCCAAACAGTGGAGTATAAACCTCCTCCAGAGCATCTGGCCCTAACACATCAGCCACTACCTGACGGGCGACCGCACAGGCATCCGGATGGTTATCACCGCTGGAAAAACCCCGAGTCCAGGTAATCTTGTGGTCTGCCCCATGCGCCTGGCAGATACCCGCGACCGTCTGTTCAACCAGCTGCGGCACTTTCTCACGAACCTCACGGTTATGCGTACGCAGTGTCCCCGCCAGACGGGCGCTATCCGGGATCACGTTATAGCTGTTTCCGGCCTGGAACGTGGTGATGCTCAGCACCGGCACTGTTAGCGGATCGATTTTCCGCGCGACGATAGTCTGTAACGACGTGGCGACTTCAGCGCCAATCATAATAGGATCAATGCAATACTGCGGCGTCGACCCGTGGCCGCCTTTGCCCTGAATCACGATGTCGAAGTTGTCACAGGCTGCGCTGAAAATCCCTTGTTTCATGTTGACGATCCCGGTGGGGACGGTTGGGAAAACATGGAGTCCGAAAATCATGCTCACATCGTCAAGATACCCGAGATCAACCAGCTCTTGTGCGCCGCCCGGCGGCAACTCTTCCGCATGCTGGAAGATAAAACAGACAGACCCCTTTAATTGCGCCTGCATCTGACACAACACACGCGCGGCACCCAGCAGCATCGCCGTGTGGGCATCATGACCACAGGCGTGCATCACCCCAGGATTCGTCGAGCAGAATGGTTCATCATTTTTTTCCTGTAAAGGCAGGGCATCGATATCAGCGCGTAAGGCATAGCATGGGCCTGCAGCCGCACCTTGCAGATACGCGACCACACTCGTTGCTGTAGGACGGCTGATTTTAAGCCCGCCAAAGCGTGTAAGCTGCTCCACGATATAGTCGGCCGTTTTATGCTCCTGAAACGACAGCTCCGGGTTGGCGTGGAGATGACGACGCCATGTCAGGACGTCCTGTTCCACGTCAGCGATGAGTTGTTCAGCATTCATTTTCAGATTCCTTCAGGTGAGAGTTGGTGACGTGGTTTGCCCGCCAGCGGTAAAACAATTAAGCCGGAAACCACCATAGCCATGGCTAAAAAAATAAAGGTCGTCGTGTAATTACCGCTGAGGGTGACTAAATAGCCGATAGCAATCGGCGCGATAAAGCCCCCGAGTGTTCCCCCGGTGTTAATCATGCCCATACCCGCGCCTATGACTTCGGTTTGCAGGCGTTTCATTGGCAGCGTGAAGACGGTGACAAATGAACCCATCAGGAAGATATAACCAATAAACAGGAACACACTGGAAACCAGAGCCGTTTGACTGATAAATACTAACCAGATGCACAATGCGCTGAGTAGCGAACTGCAACAGACAAACAGGGGCTCACGTCCTTGCAGATAGCGCCCGACCAGCCAGCCGCTACCGAGTGAGGATATCCAGATCCCAAGACCGCCCGCTGCAACGACCAGACTGGAGGTACCTATCGGCATCCCCCGTTGCTGAACGAGGAATTTCGGTAACCAGGCCAACAGGCCATAAGCAGGGATGTTGATACAAAAAATTGAGATAAAGAGCAGGATCACGATGGGGTTTTTCAATAAGCCTTTATAACTCACCGCCGCTGCCGCGGATTTTTCATCTGCTGTTTTCGGCGGATTTGGCACCAGCAATAAGACGGCTATCATGATGGCGAAGGCGACCAAACCGAGTCCGGAAAATGAGCCCCGCCAGCCCAGATGCGCCAGTAAATAGACGGCGATCAGCGGCCCGACGGTCATCGCCAGTCCGGCAGAAGAGAGCAGAATCGATTGGGTAAACGTGCGTTGTTCAAGAGGAAAATTGGCGACGACCGCTTTAGCACATGCCGTTGGATAACCTGAGTGCCCCATACCGGAAAGGAAACGAAAAGTGACCAGCAGACCCAAACTGAAGCCCAGCAAGCCGAAGCACAGTGCAAATCCGCCCAACAATAACAAAGAGCAGCAGAGGACTTTCTTAAAACCGATACGATCATTTAACCAACCAGCGGGAACCTGAAACAACGAATAGGCGAGGAAAAACATTCCGGTGATATAACCGAGTTGCTCAGGCAGTAAATGAAACTCTTTTTCTATAGGTAGCAGTGCAAAGCCGATAATCGTTTTATCGAGATAAACCACGGCATAACCCATAAACAACAAAAAAACCATCAACGAACGTTTTTTCATCGGATGTATTCCTTTTAATTATCACCCGGAAAACCAACGAATAGGGTGGCGTCTATTTTTGCGTGACTTGCGTCACTTTATGATGTTGATAACAAGTGCTTGCGCCATCGAAATTATCGACTTTATTGAAGGGGCATAAGATACTAATTTTTAATCGGTGATGTTTTTTTCTGATAGGGCTCAGAATGCGCTACTTACCAAAGATTCAGCAGTTGAAAGTCTTTCAGCAGGTGATTCGTAGTGGCAGCATTCGAGGGGCTGCGCGGGCGCTTGGGCAATCGCAGCCGGCAGTGAGTCGTACTATTCGGGAACTGGAACAGGTACTGCAAACCCAGTTAATCATTCGCAGCACTCATGGAATGATACTCACCGAAACGGGGCTGGCCTTTTCGCGCCGTATGCAGCTGATTCTTGAAGAACTCCAGCGCGCCGCTCATGAAATTCAACAAATCGACCAGCTTAAGCAAGGCAGCGTTGCGATTGGTTGCTCCTCTTTGCTTTCCCTCACTGTGTTACCAGCGCTGGTGGATGCTTTTCGCCAATCCTTTTCACAATCCAATGTATTCATTCATGAAGCACAACTTTCTACGTTGCTGCCCGCGTTGCGGGAGGGGCGACTGGACTTTGCCGTTGGTACCGTCAGTCCGGAATTGCCGCTCGATGATGTGATCTGCGAGCCACTGTTTAGCGCCGAATTTTGCATTATTTCTCACAAAGATAATCCACTGTCCCGGTCTTCTACATTCGGTGAGTTGACTGAGGCGAAATGGATATTGCCAAAAACGGATATGGGGTATTACCAACAGGTACAGTTGGAATGGAGTGAGCTTTATCAGCATCTGATCACTCCAGCAGTACATACTGACTCATTTATTAGCGGTATGACTATGGTACTGGAGACGGGGTATCTGGTGGTGGTTGCCAGGGCGATGGTGCGTTCCATCTGGTTTCAACAACAACTGGCAATATTGCCGATCAATAACCTGCCGCAGGCACAATATTGTGTACTCTATTCACAAAAATCGCCCCTCACCAACACAGCACGCCGATTTCTCGATCTCTTGCGGGATCACTGTGCTCGGTATGACTGGTAGCGGGCAGGTGATTTTGTTCTTAGGTCCGCTCCTGACACTCAACTGCCGTTCGAAACAGCGTCAGCAGGTTCTGGCGAGTAGGGGAAAATTGAGTATCATCTCAGGGGCAAAACTGCCGACGTACAAGATGGCTACTGAGGCCGCATCAATTTAATCAGGACTCCGGAAGATCCGAACGCTGCTACTGAGCTCTGGCGCAGGATATGTTCCGACCATACTCAAACGGAGGAGATATGAGTAAGCAACATCAGGCACTAATTATTGGCGCATCTCGGGGGATCGGGCTTGGTCTGAGTCAGGAGTTGCACCACCGGGGATGGGCTGTCACTGCAACACGCAGGCAGTCTGCTGGAGCAGAGATCTATCCAGCAATTAAGTGGCTAACTCTTGATATAAATGATGTGAAGAAAAGCATGGCTTTCAGTCAGATGCTGCTGCCGGGGCAGTATGATGTCATTCTGATTAATGCGGGAGTACAAGGCCCGGAACTTCAGTCAGTTTGTTCTGCTACACCAGAAGAACTTTTGTCCTTATTTATGACCAATACGTTCTCGCCTGTCAGGTTAGCCAATTTAGTCCTTGATGCCGTTAAACCGGGAACCGGGATCCTGGCTTTCACCAGTTCAAGTCTTGCCAGCCTTAATGAAAATACGCAGGCTGATATGCCTCTCTACTCGGCAAGTAAATCTGCACTGAACATGCTGACTCGCGCCTTGTTACCTGAGACTGATTCTCGTGGTCTGACGCTTCTGTCACTACATCCGGGCTGGGTGCAGACTGATATGGGGGGCGCGCAGGCACCGCTGACGGTTGAAGAAAGCGTGAAAGGGTTGGCTAACGTTCTTGAAAGTTATCAAGGGAAGGGGGGACATCATTTCGTGGACTACACCTCTACGCCGCTTGCCTGGTAGCCACAATAAGACGCTTTGCCCATTCAGGAGACAAAACGTGAATGGGTATTTAGAAATAGTATTTAGCATGACTGAAAAAGCGTTGCACTCAGTTGATGTGTCAACGTTAACAGCAGGCTTTAAATACCCAACGCAGAACGTTTCTTTAAGATTGATTTTTTTTTATTTCTTTAAATTATAAAGAAAAAATAAATTTCAGGACAACGCGGGAATCGTATTCGACCGCTTTTTATATACAAAATACGCTGTCATTTCCTGGCACAAACCTGCGCCACGCGCTGTACTCTTTTTAACCATTCCATACTCTGCCTCTCAATAGTTCAGGCTTTTTATGCCTCTGTTGCTAAATTTTGGTGGTGTGTCGTATGGGAGAGGAGGAGAGATGAAACAGCCTGATAATGTCTACCTGCGCATCGAAGGAAATCAGTGGCGGCACGTCTGGATTGTGGGCGATCTCCACGGGTGCTTTTCTTTGCTGATGGCGAAATTACGCGAATGCCATTTTGACCCCTGGCAGGATCTGCTGGTCTCGGTGGGAGATGTGATCGATCGTGGGCCGGACAGTCTGGGCTGCCTCCGGTTGCTGCGTAAAAAATGGATGGTGGCGATCAGGGGGAACCACGAGCAGATGGCGTTGGATGCGCTGAAATCAGAAGAGTCTTCGTTATGGTCGATGAATGGCGGGGGCTGGTTTATGGCGTTACCGGCAATACAACAGGCGCAGGCAAGACGCGCGCTGGAAGATTGTCGTGAGCTTCCGTGGATTCTGGAACTGCATTGCCAGAATGGCACGCACGTTGTGGCGCATGCTGATTATCCGGACGATGAGTACCAGTGGCAAAAACCGGTCGACTTGCATGAGGTGTTGTGGAGTCGCACACGTCTGAGTGAACGACTGGCGGGTCGCGGTGGTGGCATTCGGGGGGCGGATCACTTCTGGTTTGGCCATACCCCATTACGTCATCGCGTAGATATGGATAACCTGCACTATATTGATACCGGCGCCGTTTTCGGTGGCGAACTGACGTTGGTACAGTTGCAGTAATCAGAAATCACTGTATTTCTGGGCTGGTAGCCAGAATCCATCAATGAAGTCTTCTATTGGGAAGCAGCCTCCATGGCGAATTCGCTGATCGTCCATTGAGTACAGGCACTGTTGCTCAGTATTGTAGACATCCACCACGATATCCTCGCAACCGCCATCCAGGTAGCAAACAAATAGTACCAGTGCGAACATTCCATCCTCAAATTGTACTGCCGTACCGTTAGTGTAGGAGAGGTTATCGCATGAGGGAAAGGAAGAAATAAATAACCCGTCTGGCGACGGGTTCTTTTTGAGTCAGGCAAGACGCATGACCCAGGCATCGGAATGGCGATCGTAACGGGTACGGAATAGAACGGAATGTTCTCCATTGAGGAGGGCGGGGATGCTGGTTTCGTCGTCCCAGGCATCCAGTTGCATACATAAATCGGGATCGGATTTACACGGAATGGTTAACGTTCGATCCCCCGGTGATTCACCGTGTAACTCACCGTCATCAATTTCAAAAGCGCCAATACGCACACTGGTTTTCATCATTTGCTCTCCGTTGAAATTTGCTGATTGTGGTACGACCAGTTAGATCGCCCAATTTTCAGCGTAGTCAACGACAGCAAAAGCGCCAGTCAAAAAGTGCGTTATTTTTATGCGCCTCTATGCATTACCACTAAACAGTTTACCGTCACGCACCAGTTCGCGGGGATAGCTATTTTTCAGACGCGAACCAATCCGTTTTGCCAGACCTATCGGCTGATGCTGGAATGTCACCAGAACATCGTCAGTCGCTGGAGCGGTTTGCGGATAAACATCACGACCGCGATACCACTCTTGTGCTTCTTGCTGTGAAAGTTCAAAGGCGTTTTTGTGCTCAGGGTTGGCCAGCGCAATAACGGCCTCGTGCTGCCAACGGAACCCTTTGTTATGGGTTTCCGCTAATTTGAGACCGAGCCGGGAGAAGCGAACTTTGCCAATCAGCTCTTCGATAGCTGCCGGGAAAAGCCAGATCTCTTTATCACGCTGCCAGAGGTGCAGATTCTCTTCCCATTGCAGGCCACTGGCGCTGGCCGCTTCGGTAATCTGCGCGGCTTCACGAGCTTTCACTGGCGTAAACGGAAAATTGCCGACTTTATACTTTGGCGCCGGTAACGCAGGGATAGCCTGTGTTTTGCGTAAACGCGCGACGAAGAAGCCTTCACAGTCATAAATCTGCGGGAAGACATGCAGAAAACCTTCCGGTGTTAATGCGCGCTTTGCATCAGGAAATAAGTCATCTAACGGGAGAAATTCAACAGCGTCCGGCCAGGCCTCTTTCAGCCACAGACAGACGGCTTCGTTTTCATCGCGATTGAGCGTGCAGGTGGAATAAACCAGCGTTCCGCCGGGGCGCAGCGCATGGAATGCACTCTCAATCAGTTCGCGTTGCGTGGCGGCGATGTCAAGATTGCTCTCAACAGACCAATTTTTGAGCGCGTCAGGATCTTTACGCACCACGCCTTCACCCGAACAGGGGGCGTCCAGCAGAATAGCATCAAACATTTCTGGCAGTGCCGCGCCAAACACGCGACCGTCAAAATGGGTCAGTGCGACGTTACTGATCCCGCAACGACTGATATTTGCATGCAGCACTTTGACGCGGCTGGCAGAAAACTCATTCGCCAGAATCGCGCCCTGGTTATGCATTCTGGCGGCGATTTGCGTGGTTTTAGAACCTGGAGCGGCGGCGACATCCATGACCCGCTCCGGGGTATTTCCGTCGGCAAACAGTGCGGCGACCGGCAGCATTGAGCTTGCTTCCTGAATATAAAACAGACCGCTTAAATGCTCGGCAGTGCTGCCCAGCGGCAGTGACTCTTCATCATCACGCTCGATCCAAAAACCTTCTTCACACCAGGGGACTGGCGTCAGCGACCAGCCGTAGGGGGCTGTCAACTCGAGAAACGCGGAAACGGAGATTTTCAGGGTGTTGACGCGAATGCTGCGGCGTAGTGGACGCTGGCAGGCGGCGAGAAAATCATCAAAGCAGAGCGTAGAAGGCATTGTCTCACGCATTTGTGCGAGAAAGGCATCAGGAAAATAAACGGCGTGTTGAGCCACAAGAATATACCACCGGCAGTAAAACAGGCGCGCAGTGTAGCACAAACGCTCCGGCGCGGGCACGCCGGAGCGAAGCGGTTAGCGAGGGAGCGCCGTACCCCATTCGCGCCACTCTTTGGGTTCGGCTTCCAGCAGCAGGAAGTGTTTTCCTGCCTGTGCTTTAGGTGCCAGCGGCGTACCTGGCGGGGTGGCGAATGCGATACCACCGCGGACGAACTGGTTGAAGGTGCCTGTTTTCACGACCCCGCCGGTCAGACCAAAATCGAGGCTGTAGCCAGAAGCCAGCCAGAAGACGGAATTATTGCGTACGAGGTGCTGATAACGCTGGCTGATGCGCATAGCAATCATCACCCGGTCAGACAGCGTTCCTAAGGTCATGCCCGTTACTGTACCCACTTCAATACCCCGGAACAGGACCGGTGTACCGATGTTCAGCGAACCGGCTTCAGGGGCTTCAACCACGATGCTCAGGCCATCAAGATAGCGTGAGTCAGTAATGGTGGTTTCCTGTAGCTCGAATTCACGGCGTGGGTTGCCGCGCCCGGGTTCAACGTTGATGTAGGGCTGCAAAATCGTATCCAGATGCTCGACGCCCGCGGCAGAGATTTGCGGGGTGATCACCGAGAAACGGGTACCTCCCCGGGCGAAGGTTTGCACATATTCCGGGTAGAGTACCGCTTTGGCCTGAACTTCATTGCGCGCAGTAATCAACTCAAGCGTCTGGATCTGGCCAATGTCGATACCGAGGTAACGAATCGGCATACCTGCGGCGAGTTTACCCGCATCGAAGGCGTGGAGGGTGATCTGGCTGCCGACCGCGCGTGCTGCGGTTTCCGACGCATACAGGATCCGTTTGTCGCCTTTACGTTGGCTGGCGCTGGCTCCGCTCAAATTATCGAAGCTAATAGCGCCTTTTAGCGCACGGGAAAGTGGGGCGGCTTGCACGGTAAGGCCGCTACCATTGAGCTGTACTTTCGCGCCACCCTCGGCCCAGAACACGCTGTTGCTGGTGAGCAAATTGCGGTATTCAGGTTTGATATGCAGATCAATATCAAAGGCATTGGCGCGCGGACGCACGGTGATCACTTCACCCACTTCAAATTTACGGTACAGCACGACGGAACCGGCCTGTACATCCGGGAGTGTTTCGGCGCTGAGATTGACGGTGGTAGTTGGCAAGTCGCTCAGGCTGTTTTCTACGGCTTTTTCCAGATTGGCGTACAGCGGATAACTGGACTTCATCTCGCCTTTTGTGCCCGGCAAAATGCGAATACCGCCGCTTACCCATTCACTGGCGCTGGCACCAAGAAACTCAATACCGTCCAGACCGACTTTGACATCGACACGGCTATTGACCACGAATTTGCTGTCGCCCTGAACCAGGGCGCGATGTTGCGGATCGATAGCGACAGTAAAGGTGACGCCTTTGCTGGTGAGTTTACGCTCAATGACCTGGCCCACCTGTACTCCGTGCAGAATCAGCGGCTGTCCGGCATCAATGCCGTAGCTTTCCGGCGCCGTGAGGGTAAACGCCGTCACATTCTGCTCATGGAGCAGGGCTTGTTCGCCCGGCACCACGACAAACTCGCTACGCGGTTCACCTTCACCGGGCACCAGTTCGAAGGTTTTTCCGGTGAGTAATGCACTGAGGTTGGCATCGCTGAGTGACAGTTTCGGATTGCGTAGCTCAATGCGTGTTGAATCGCGCAGTAGCGTCACCACGGCAGGGTCCACCGTCATTTCACCGGTCACTTTACCGTCAGGGCTGAGATGCAGTTTGGTTAACTGACCCACTTCCAGCCCCTGATACATTAATGGCGTCGAACCGGCCTTCAGACCGTTGCCACTGGGCAGCTCAAGTTTTACCAGCACGCCACGTTGACTGTGCGCGAGATCCTGGTACAACCCGAAAGAATCATCCTGAGCGGCGGGTTGAGAGTTGTCCGGGGAATCAAACGCGATAGCGCCGTTCACCAGAGCCGCCAGACTTTCCAGTTTCACTTTTGCGCCGCTGAGACTGATGTCGGCATTCACCCCCGAGACATTCCAGAAACGGCTGCCTTTTTTCACCAGGTTAGTGAAGCGGCGTTCAATCAGCACGTCAATCGTGACCCCTTGTTTGTTGGGGTTGATGGCGTAGTCATAGACGCGGCCAACCGGAATTTTACGGAAATAGACCAGCGCACCACTGTTGAGAGAGCCGAGGTCCGGCGCCTGAAGATGGATCATTAATTCGCCGTTGTTCAGGCGATATTTCGGTTGGGTATCCAGCGCCACAAAGCGATCGCTGGGTTCGCCTTTTCCAGGCATCATGCCGATATAGTTGCCGCCAACCAGCGCATCCAGCCCGGAAACCCCTGCCAGAGACGCTTTAGGCGTAACCAGCCAGAATTGTGTATCTTCCCGCAGTGCATCTTTCATGTCGGCTTTGATACTGACGCGAACTTTGATTTTGCGCAGGTCTTTGCTCAGATTGACATCCTGCACCGTGCCGACTTCAACCCCTTGATAACGCACAGGGGTCCGGCCAGGAACGATGCCATCCGCCGACATAAAATCGATGGTGACGGTATTACCGCGATCTTCATAACTTCCCCATACCAGCCATCCGGCGATCATCAGGGCAATGAGCGGCAGCAGCCAGAAGGGCGAAATACGGCGTTTTGTTTTAATCTGCGCTTCCGTCGGCGAAGCGGGCGTTTCCTGACTCATGTGCATCCCAAAGTAAGCGGCTATCCAGCCATTCGACTGAAAGAATAGTCAATATTACCGCTGCGCCGAAATACAGCGCAGCTGGTCCCATAGTAAAAGCCAGTATCTGATCGCGATTAATCAGAGACATCGTTAATGAAATAACAAAGAGATCCAGCATTGACCAGCGACCAATCCAGGTGACCAGGCGCAGAAGCCGGATACGCATTTGCAGCCCCAACACCGAGTTGAAATGGATACTGAGCAACAGTGTAAACATCACAATTATTTTGGTAAATGGCACCAGGATACTGGCGATAAAGACCACGGCGGCCACCGCAATATTGCTGTTAGCCAGTGACATAATACCTGAAAAAATAGTGTCTTCCTGACGTCCGCCATTGACATAAATGATCGAAATGGGCATCAGGTTAGCCGGTAGCAAAAAGACGATAGAGGCTAATAACGCAGCCCAACATTTTTGTACGCTCTGTCTTCTGCGCAACCGCAGTGGAATATGACAGCGAGGGCAACGTCCACGGGGATCAGGGTAACCCGTAAAGTGACATCCAAGACATACGCGAAGTTTTTCGTCGGGGCGCCGGGCCGGTTTTTGCGGGTAAAAACGGTCCCATAACTGCTCTACATTGAGGTGGGATAAGGTCAGAATACTGAGGATCACCAGCGCGATGAAGGCCATTAGCCCGACACCGGGCAGCAAAAAAGCGTAATCCTGCACTTTAATTGATGCGACTGCGATGCCGACCAGGTAGATATCCAGCATGACCCACTCTTTTAGCCTCTCCAGCATCAACAGGACCGGACGCAGGTTCATCCCCAGAATGTTGCCAAACCACAGGTAGGCGATAGACGTTACCAGCACCAGCGGCGCTCCCGCGACACAAAAGAGCACCATTGCGCCGGTAATTGGATCACCCTGCTTTGTCATCTGCCAGATACCCTGCATGACATTGGCGTCGATGCGTACCCCGAGTAAATAGATGTGCAGCAGCGGTTCACCCCAGGCAAAGGGCATCAGCAACAACATCGTGATGGCCATCGCCGCCAGACGCGTCAGCGACCAGTCGCGCCCGTCACGGATTTTGGCCTGGCAACGAGGGCAGTACGCGCTCTGGTATGAGCGCATTTTTGGCAGGCTGAACAGCAGGTCGCACTGAGGGCAACGTTGATAATGTGCCCGGGGCAATGCCTCACCGATGGATCTGACCGCTATTTTTTTCGTTGGCGTGATATGTGGGGTATTAAGGGCCATGTATCGCGAATCAAAGTGTTAGATTTATGTAATCTTAACTCATGACGGGAATGATCTTGAGCATTAACGCATTTAATGCTTATTTTAATAGGCTGCAATTTAAAGTAAGACAACCAAGTGATTATAAAATGAACAAAACAGAGTTATACACGGATCTTCATCGCGACTTTCAGGCATTAATGGCAGGTGAAACAAGTTTTCTGGCAACACTCGCGAACACAAGCGCATTGTTGTATGAACGTCTTTCAGAAGTAAATTGGGCGGGGTTTTATCTGCTTGAAAACGACACGCTTGTGTTAGGTCCGTTCCAGGGGAAAATCGCCTGCGTGCGTATCCCGGTTGGGCGTGGTGTCTGCGGTACAGCCGTCGCGCAGAACAGCGTTCAGCGTATTGAAGATGTTCATGCCTTTGATGGGCATATTGCGTGCGATGCCGCCAGCAATTCTGAAATCGTACTGCCGCTGACGGTCGGGAATCGAATTGTCGGGGTGCTGGACATCGATAGCACGGCATTTGGCCGCTTCACAGAAGAAGATGAACAGGGGCTGCGTCAGCTTGTCGCACAGCTTGAGGCGGTGCTTGCAATGACGGATTACAAAAAATTCTTTGCGGCCGACGCAGGATAATCAACGGATAACGTAGCAATTACTGATGACGTCATTATAATGACGCCTGTTCATGCCTGCGGCTAGTTGGCTACGTCCGTTGTAATCAGGAAATTTCATGGAAAATCAACCTAAGTTGAATAGCAGTAAAGAAGTTATCGCATTTTTGGCCGAACGTTTTCCTCACTGCTTTAGTGCGGAAGGCGAAGCGCGCCCACTGAAAATTGGCATTTTTCAGGATCTGGTCGAGCGTGTTGAGGGCGAAATGAACCTTAGCAAGACGCAACTGCGCTCCGCTTTACGTCTTTACACTTCAAGCTGGCGTTACCTGTACGGTGTTAAACTGGGTGCAACGCGTGTCGATCTCGACGGTAACCCTTGTGGTGAGTTGGATGAGCAGCACGTTGAACATGCACGTAAGCAGCTTGAAGAGGCAAAAGCTCGCGTTCAGGCGCAGCGCGCAGAACAGCAAGCGAAAAAACGCGAAGCTGCCGCTGCTGCAGGCGAAAAAGAAGACGCTCCGCGTCGCGAACGTAAGCCGCGTCCTGCTCCACGCCGCAAAGAAGGCGCTGAACGTAAAGTTCGTGCTGAGAAACCGGCAGCGAAAGCACCTCGCGCACCTCGCGAAGAGCAGCACACCCCGGTTTCTGACATTTCAGTCCTCACGGTAGGGCAGTCTCTGAAGGTGAAAGCAGGCAATAATGCGATGGATGCCACCGTATTAGAAATCACCAAAGATGGCGTCCGTGTACAGCTGAATTCGGGTATGTCTTTGATTGTACGCGCAGAACACCTGGTGTTCTGAAACGGAGGCCAGGCCGGGCATGAACACTTTTTTTAGGCTTACCGCGTTAGCTGGCCTGCTTGCAATAGCAGGCCAGTCATTTGCTGTGGACGACATTACGCGTGCCGATCAAATTCCTGTACTGAAGGAAGAAACACAGCATGCGACAGTGAGTGAACGTGTGACATCCCGTTTCACACGTTCCCACTATCGTCAGTTCGATCTGGATCAGTCGTTTTCGGCGAAAATTTTCGATCGTTATCTGAATTTACTCGACTTCAGCCACAATGTGCTGTTGGCGAGCGATGTCGAGCAGTTTGCTAAAAAGAAAACCGTGCTGGGCGATGAGCTGCGCTCAGGCAAGCTGGATGTCTTCTACGATCTCTATAATCTGGCGCAAAAACGTCGATTTGAACGTTATCAGTATGCGTTAAGCGTACTGGAGCGTCCGATGGATTTCACCGGTACCGATACGTTTAACCTTGATCGCAGCAAAGCGCCCTGGCCGAAGAATGAGGCCGAGCTGAATGCGCTGTGGGATGGAAAAGTAAAATTTGACGAGCTGAGCCTGAAGTTAACGGGCAAGACCGACAAAGAAATCCGTGAGACGCTGACGCGTCGTTACAAATTTGCCATTCGTCGTCTGGCGCAGACTAACAGCGAAGACGTTTTCTCCCTGGCAATGACAGCTTTCGCGCGCGAAATCGATCCGCATACCAATTACCTTTCCCCACGTAACACGGAACAATTCAATACCGAAATGAGCCTGTCTCTGGAAGGTATTGGCGCTGTGTTGCAGATGGATGATGATTACACGGTCATCAACTCCATGGTGGCTGGCGGTCCGGCGGCGAAGAGCAAAGCGATAAGCGTTGGCGATCGTATTGTGGGCGTCGGCCAGAACGGTAAAGGCATGGTGGATGTGATTGGCTGGCGTCTGGATGATGTCGTTGCGCTGATCAAAGGACCGAAGGGCAGTAAAGTTCGCCTTGAGATCCTGCCAGCCGGTAAAGGCACGAAGACCCGAATTGTTACGCTGACGCGTGAACGTATTCGCCTTGAAGACCGTGCAGTCAAAATGTCGGTGAAAACTGTTGGTAAAGAAAAAGTCGGCGTGCTGGATATTCCGGGGTTCTATGTTGGTCTGACGGATGATGTCAAAGTTCAACTGCAGAAACTGGAAAAACAGAACGTGAGCAGCATCGTTATCGATCTGCGCACCAACGGTGGCGGCGCGCTGACAGAAGCCGTTTCGCTCTCCGGTTTGTTTATCCCTTCAGGCCCGGTTGTTCAGGTGCGTGACAACAATGGTAAGGTTCGTGAAGACAGCGATACCGACGGCGTTGTTTACTACAAAGGTCCGCTGGTGGTGCTAGTCGACCGCTTTAGCGCATCTGCATCTGAAATTTTTGCCGCAGCAATGCAGGATTACGGGCGTGCGCTGATCGTGGGTGAGCCAACCTTCGGGAAGGGCACTGTGCAGCAGTACCGTTCACTGAATCGCATTTACGATCAAATGTTGCGTCCTGAATGGCCTGCGTTGGGTTCCGTGCAATACACAATCCAGAAGTTCTATCGTGTTAATGGCGGGAGTACTCAGCGTAAAGGCGTTACACCCGATATCCTCATGCCGACAGGTAATGAAGAGACTGAAACCGGTGAGAAGTTCGAAGATAACGCGTTGCCGTGGGACAGTGTTGATGCAGCAACCTATGTGAAGTCAGAGGATTTAACGCCATTTGGTCCGGAATTGCTCAAAGATCACACTGCGCGTATCGCCAGTGATCCTGAATTCCAGTACATCATGAAGGATATTGCCCGTTACAACGCCATGAAGGATAAACGCAACATCGTGTCTCTCAATTTTGCGCAACGTGAAAAAGAGAATAACGAAGATGATGCAATGCGACTGGCGCGTATTAACGACCGCTTTAAACGCGAAGGCAAACCACCGCTGAAGAACCTGGACGATCTGCCGAAGGATTACCAGGAACCCGATCCGTATCTTGATGAGACGGTGAAAATAGCGCTGGATCTGGCCCATCTTGAGAAAGAGAAGCCTGCGGAGCAACCTGCAGTCACGCAATAACCTGAACAGGCACAAGAAATTGTGCCTGTATTTTTGTCTATAGAAAACCCCCAGCTAGGCTGGGGGTTCAGTAAAGCTTTCAGCTTTGAGCCAGTTATTAAAACCCCTTTTGATTTGTTAAAACACCTTGCGGTCTGGCAACTGCAAATGTTCAACA
>NZ_JANEWG010000006.1 GCF_028069725.1 Citrobacter sp. Awk 4 | reverse complement strand
AAAGTAAGTGATACATTACTTCACTATTAAAGATATTATGAGGTTGTATTAATCATCTCTTTATCGTCTCTTACTCTGTCCCAGACACGCTGAATCATGGTTAAAAAAACGAAAGCTGATGCCCTCAAGACCCGACAGCACTTGATTGAAACGGCAATTGCGCAGTTTGCCTTACGCGGTGTAGGCAACACCACCTTAAACGATATCGCGGATGCGGCGAACGTCACACGTGGGGCGATCTATTGGCATTTTGAGAATAAAAATCAGCTTTTTAATGAGTTGTGGTTACAACAACCCGCACTGCGCGATCTTATTCAGGATAGATTAACATCCTCCCCTGGGAGGAACCCTTTACAGGATCTGCGTGAGAAATTAGTTGCTGGTTTACAATATATTGCAGAAAACCCAAGGCAGCAGGCATTATTGCAAATCTTATATCATAAATGTGAATTCCATAACGGCATGATATCAGAACAGGAAATTCGGGATAAAATTGGCTTCAGCCATCAAACAATGCATGAACTATTGCAACAATGCATGGCGAAAAGTTTGATTTCAATCAGCCTTGACTTAGACGTTATATTAATTATTTTGCATGGTAGTTTTAGTGGAATAGTAAAAAACTGGTTAATAAATCCGGCAAGTTATGATCTCTACAACCAGGCGCCTGTGTTAGTCGATAATGTCCTGAGAATGCTAAGCCCAGAGGGATGCGTAATGCAATTGATGCAGGGCGACAACTTCGTAGAGGAGGCATAATTGCCTTTTGAGAACGGTTTTCATCGAACACGAGTGAGTCAATTGCTCTGACCTTACTGGAGGTCGGCACAATTGACCAGTTTGAGGGGATTGACGGAGTTCATATTGCGGCACTTATCATATTCTGTGGTCATTAGCTCGATCCATTGCATGAGCAGTGCATCAAACAGAAAAACAGAAACCGCAAAAACAACCAACCACCAATATTTGCGAATCATTGCCTAACCCCTGCGTTCATGCCTGAATGTGCGGGAAATATACATGAATTTTGATAGTGGAAAAGCAGACTTACAATGCTTTTAATTCGTTGAATCCACACCCGTCTTTTCTGTATTACGGCTCTTTTTCGACAGGTTTTTCGTCTTCCGCTTTTTCACTTTTTCAAGGTCTTTTTCCGAATAATGCGAACTGATGCGCAGTCTTCGCAGACCCATTTTGACGTATTCATTATTGACTTCGATACCGATAAATTTTCGCCCGGCATCTACCGCGACGGCTCCGGTGGTGAAACTCCCTGCAAACGGATCTAACACGGTATCACCCGGATTCGAGGAGGCCAGTACAATCCGCTGTAACAGTGCCGTGGGTTTTTGCGTTGGATGGTTTTCGTATTCATCCATCAAGAAACGCACCCGTGGGAAGTCCCAGACATTTCCGGGGACCTTTTGCTGATTGTAGGGTTGCGGCGGGTTTTTCCTGTAATCGATCAGCGCTCTTTTGGCACCGGTTTTGGCTTCAACCAAAATGTCTTCCCGGTTGAAGGTATAACCTTTGGGGTCTTTGACCATCATCAGGATCGGTTCATACATCGAACCAAAGTAATTTTTAGCCTGCACCCCTGAGCTGTCGTATGACCATACGATACGGCTTTTAATATCAAACAGTTTTCTGCATTTGAGATCGATATGCGGCATGTTTTCGGTACTGTTCATGATATACATCGTGCCCTGTTTCTTCAGTATCCGGTGGCACTCATCGATACATTCAAACAGCCAGGTAAGAAAAACCTCTTCGTTCCATGATTCGATCATGCCGTCGAAGTCTTTTCCGATGTTGTATGGAGGATCGGCAAAGATAAGGTCAACACTACCGGAGGGCAGTTTTTTCAGTTCAGTCAGCGCATCACCATGGATAATTTTTTTAGATTCATCGCCATAGTAGTTGGGGGCAAATCCAGCATTCATGGTCAAGCTCCTGTGTGATGCGAATAAAAAAGGCGCTTCCCCATGCCGAGTAGCGCCTTTTTACACAAGCAATTAGCTAATCGAAATTAGTTCATGCCGTACTTTTTCAATTTTTTACGCAGCGTACCACGGTTGATGCCCATCATCAGGGCAGCGCGGGTCTGGTTACCACGGGTGTATTGCATCACCATGTCCAACAGGGGCTGTTCTACTTCAGCCAGTACCAGCTCATAGAGGTCATTCACATCCTGACCATTCAGTTGAGCAAAATAGTTCTTCAGTGCCTGTTTAACCGAGTCACGCAGGGGTTTTTGGGTTACCTGATCCTGAGAGTTAACGGTAGAAACGGTCAGTACGTCAGAATTTACGCGTTGTTCGAACATAGTTCTGTCAGCTCTTTATTTCTGTTTACGCAAAATTTTCGAAGTATGCCTCCAACGCCACCAGCTGTTCGCTGGCATCCTCAATGGCGTTGAATGTGCGCCGAAACTGGTCATTTGGAGCGTGCTCCTGGAGATACCAGGAGACGTGTTTACGTGCAATTCGGTACCCTTTTGCCTGACCATAAAAGTCATGCAGTTCCCGAACATGCGCGCAAAGCAAGCGCTTAACCTCTGCCAGAGGCAGGGGGGGTAGCAACTCCCCAGTGTCCAGATAATGCTGGATTTCCCGGAAGATCCAGGGTCTTCCCTGAGCTGCACGGCCTATCATAAGGGCGTCCGCCCCCGTATAGTCGAGTACAGCTCTGGCTTTATGCGGGTCAGTTATGTCGCCATTCGCGATAATCGGAATGGAAACTTTCTGCTTAACTGTCCGAATGCTGTCGTACTCAGCGTCTCCATTGAACAAACAGGCGCGGGTGCGTCCATGAATGGTCAGAGCCTGAATGCCACAGTCTTCAGCCAGTTGGGCAATCTCTACGCAGTTACGGTGTTCCGGAGCCCAACCGGTGCGAATCTTGAGTGTGACAGGAACGTCCACAGCACTGACGACCTCATTTAGTATCGACTTCACGAGATCCGGGTACTGTAGTAGGGCTGAACCTGCAAGCTTGCGATTCACTTTTTTAGCCGGACACCCCATATTGATATCAATAATCTGGGCGCCGCTTTCCACGTTAATACGTGCGGCATCGGCCATTTCAACAGGATCGCTACCGGCAATTTGCACCGTGCGAATTCCTGGCTCGTCAACGTGCACCATCCGTAAACGAGATTTGTCGCTTTCCCACACTTGCGGGTTAGAAGACATCATCTCAGATACTGTTAAACCTGCTCCCATCTCATAACACAGCGTCCGAAAAGGTCTGTCAGTAATGCCAGCCATGGGTGCTGCGATCAGGCGATTTCTAAGCTGGTATTGTCCGATGCGCATGAGTTAAGAAATGACCATACTGTGACTGCAAGGCGGCGTATATTACGCATTTTTTGCCCGAGATGAAAGGCCAAACTTTGACCAATCCTCTGAGGTGGATCAAAGAATCGGAGTTAAAGCGAACAGCGATTATTAATAGATTATATAAATCATTGGGTTATAAAATTATGCTGGAATTTTATACGTCTACAATTTTGCGTAACTTCTCATTTTTTCTTCATTGATAAGTGCGCAAACAAGATAATTTGCTGAATTAATCAGCAAATTATCTTCTCACTCTGTGATCTCGACCTCATTACAGGACAGTCCCCGTCACCTCTCAGGGCAAGGGACGTGGTCGAATAACCACGTCAAATGTATTACTTTTTACGACCGGTAATACGGCACCATTCCTCTTTCTCTACTACCGGGTCGAGGGTAAAGAGATCGGCGTATGCTTCACAGACGCTATCCGCCTGGCTGGCAAGGATGCCAGAAAGTCCCAGTAAACCGCCCTCAGTGGGCAGCACGCTGATTAACGGCGCCAGTTCGCGTAATGGGCCCGCCAGGATGTTTGCCACGACGACATCGGCTTTCATGGCTTCTGGCTGGTCTTTCGGCAAATAGAGTTCCAGTCGCTCGGATACTCCATTACGTTGAGCATTGTCACGGCTGGCCTGAATGGCCTGCGGGTCGATATCTACCCCGATCGCTTTTGCCGCCCCCAGTTTCAGGGCCGCAATGGCCAGAATGCCGGAGCCACAGCCAAAGTCGATAACCGTCTTACCCTCCAGGTCGAGTCCATCCAGCCATTGCAGGCACAATGAGGTGGTAGGGTGTGTACCGGTACCAAATGCCAGACCTGGATCCAGCATGACGTTTACGGCGTTTTCATCCGGCACATCACGCCAGCTTGGGCAAATCCACAGACGTTCGCCAAAACGCATTGGGTGGAATTTATCCATCCATTCGCGCTCCCAGTCTTTGTCTTCAAGCTGTTCGATTTTATGTACGAAGCCTGCGCCCAGCAGAGGATGGTTCTCAAGGATGGCCACCACCTCTTTCATGTCAGTTTCGGCGTCGAAAAGACCAATTACATCTGTATCGCCCCACAGGCGAGTCTCACCCGGCAACGGTTCAAACACTGGTGTATCGTGCGTATCCTGAAAAGTGATAGAAACGGCACCCGTTTCCATCAGAGCATCGCTTAACTCTTCAGCATTCGCACCAGTAGTATTCAGTTTCAGTTGGATCCAAGGCATAGCAAAACTCTTTATTTATCAGTAGTCAAAACGGTGGCTTGTGGGGCGGTTGAACCAAAACGGTTTCCGACCAGGAAAGCCAACAAACTTAGCAGCAACGAGGGCACAATAGGGTGAAAGCCCATGTAATGAACATTAAAGGTGGCCAGTACGGCATACAGCACACCACCAACGATCATGGCGCTCAATGCGCCTGCCGCATTCGCGCGCTCCCAATACAGGCCTAGTACCAGAGGCCACAAGAACACCGCCTCCAGCCCGCCGAATGCCAGCAGATTCAACCAGATGATCATCTCAGGTGGTTTCCATGCGGCAAGGAGTAGCAGCGCGCCCAGGACCAGGGTTATTACCGCCGACATCCGCTTGAGCCGTGTTTCATTGGCCATCTGTTCCGGGCGAATGTTCAGATAGAGATCTTTAATGATCGTAGCGGAACTTTGCAGCAACTGGGCGTTGATCGTCGACATGATCGCCGCCATCGGGGCCGCCAAAAAGATCCCAGCGGCAAAGGGAGGTAGAACTTTGACCATCAGTGTCGGGATCACCAGATCGGGCACTGACAGGTCAGGGATGACCGCACGGCCTAACGCCCCCGCCAGGTGCATACCGAACATCAGGATCGCCACCACAATTGTGCCGATAATGATTCCCCGGTGCACCGCTTTACTGTCTTTATAGGAAATGCAGCGCACAGCCGTATGCGGCAGGCCGATAACGCCGAAACAGACCAGTACCCAAAACGAGGTCATAAAGGCTGGCGACAGAATATCGTCCGCACCTTGTGGTGAAACCAGTTTCGGATCGATCGTTTGCAAGGTTTCTACAGCATGACTTAAACCGCCTGCGGCATGCACCACGCCTACCAGCAGGACGATGGTGCCAATCAGCATCACCATGCCTTGCATCGTGTCGTTGAGCACGCTGGCGCGAAAGCCGCCAAATGCAGTGTACAGCGCGATGCTGATACCAAAAATCAGCAAGCCAGTATCGTAGGGGATTCCCGCCGCAGTCTCCAGCAGGCGCGCGCCGCCAATAAATTGCACGGTCATTGCGCCCACAAAAGCCACCAGTAAGCTGAGACTTGCCAGCCACACCAGAAGACGGCTTTGGTAACGGGCAAACAGCATATCGTTAAGCGTCACGGCGTTGTAACGGCGTGCCAGAATGGCAAATTTTTTACCGAGAATACCCAACGAGAGCCAGACTGCAGGTAACTGGATCATTGCCAACAGTACCCAACCCAGCCCGTACTTGTAGGCGGCGCCGGGGCCACCAATAAATGAGCTTGCGCTGACGTAGGTGGCGGTCAGCGTCATTGCCAGCACAATCCCCCCCATCGAGCGACTACCGAGAAAATACTCGTTCAGGAAGGTGCCTGTGGCTCTTTTTCTCATGGCGTAGACCGAGACGCCAAAGACCACCAGAAGATAGGCAACAAGCGGCAAAATGACTTCAAGCTGCATCGTCATCCTCCAGAGGAATATCGCGATAGATAAATTTCACCATTGCCCAACAGAGTAAAATAAAGACCAGCGGCGTTAACAGACAAGCCATTTCAAACCAGTGCGGCAGGCCGGTAATGCCCAACGCCGAATCAGGTAAGTAAGCAGCCACTAACCAAGCTGCCAAATATAAAAGGGTCAGCCACAGCGCCCAGCGCGCTTCTTTATGGGCCTGAACAAAACGTTTGTCCATTTTTTGTCCCTTGTGGATGAAGAAAGCGGGGATTGTACATGATGGGGCTTTACGATCCCCAGAAATAAAAAAGGCCGGATAATCCGGCCTTTCTCAGTAAGCGTATGCTTACTTGTCGTTCATACCGAGTTTCTTCTCCAGATAGTGGATGTTGGTTCCACCATTCTGGAAGTGCTCGTCGGTCATGATACGCATCTGCAGTTCAACGTTGGTTTTGATACCATCGATGATCAGCTCCTGCAGGGCATTCTTCATGCGGGCAATCGCCACATCACGGTTTTCGCCGTAGCAGATAAGTTTACCGATCATTGAGTCATAGTACGGCGGTACGGTGTAACCGGCGTAGATATGAGATTCCCAACGCACACCAAAGCCGCCCGGTGCGTGGAAACGCGTGATTTTACCCGGGCTTGGCAGGAAGGTATTTGGGTCTTCGGCGTTGATACGGCATTCTACCGCATGGCCTTTAACCATAACTTCGTCTTGTTTGATGGACAGAGGCTGACCGGCAGCAATACGCAACTGCTCTTTGATCAGGTCAACACCGGTGATCATTTCGGTAACCGGATGTTCAACCTGAATACGGGTGTTCATTTCAATGAAGTAGAACTCGCCGTTTTCGAACAGGAACTCGAAAGTACCCGCTCCGCGATAGCCGATATCGACACACGCTTTAGAGCAACGCTCGCCGATGTAGCGACGCAGTTCCGGCGTAATGCCCGGTGCTGGAGCTTCTTCGACCACTTTCTGGTGACGACGCTGCATTGAGCAGTCACGTTCTGCCAGATAGATAGCATTACCCTGACCGTCAGCCAGCACCTGAATTTCGATGTGACGTGGGTTTTCCAGGTATTTTTCCATGTAAACCATGTCATTGCTGAAGGCGGCTTTCGCTTCAGCTTTGGTCATGGAGATGGACTGCGCCAGTTCAGCATCGCTACGCACAACGCGCATACCGCGACCGCCGCCACCGCCAGACGCCTTGATGATAACCGGGTAGCCAATGCGTTTAGCATGTGCACGGTTAGCATCCATGTCGTCAGTCAGAGGGCCGTCAGAGCCTGGTACGGTTGGTACACCGGCTTTTTTCATTGCGGTGATTGCAGACACTTTGTCGCCCATCAGGCGGATGGTGTCGGCTTTCGGGCCGATGAAGATAAAGCCAGAGCGTTCAACTTGCTCAGCAAAGTTGGCGTTCTCAGAAAGGAAGCCGTAACCCGGATGAATTGCCACCGCGCCGGTGATTTCAGCGGCGCTGATGATAGCCGGGATGTTCAAATAGCTTTTTACGGACGGAGCCGGGCCAATACAGACCGTCTCATCCGCCAGCAATACGTGTTTTAAATCGCGATCCGCGCTTGAGTGCACAGCGACAGTCTTGATGCCCAGTTCTTTACAGGCACGAAGAATACGCAGTGCGATCTCGCCGCGGTTGGCGATAACAATTTTATCCAGCATGTTCGCCTCGTTATTCGATGACGACCAGCGGCTCGTCAAATTCTACCGGTTGACCACTTTCGACCAGAATCGCTTTCACCACGCCGGATTTATCGGCTTCGATCTGGTTCATCATTTTCATGGCTTCAACGATGCACAGGGTATCGCCCGCGTTAACTTTCTGACCGATTTCGATGAACGCTTTTGCATCCGGGCTCGGCGTGCGGTAGAAGGTACCAACCATCGGGGAGCGTACGATGTGACCACTGATTTCCGCTGCAGCAGGCGCTTCCATCGCTGGAGTTGTCGCTGAGGCGACAGCGTTAGACAGAGCTGGCTGCTGCATCATTGGTGCAGCGTAAGCTTGTTGCATCACTGGGAAACCTGCATTTGGCGCCGCACGGCTGATGCGTACAGACTCTTCGCCTTCAGAAATTTCCAGTTCGGAGATGCCTGATTCTTCAACCAGCTCGATCAGTTTTTTAATCTTACGAATATCCATGAGTGGGTTCCGTACTCTTTGTTTAGTGTGATTGTGACAGGCGTTTTACTGCCGTCTGTAAAGCGTATGTCCCGCTGCTGGCAGCCATAAGTGAATCTCCAGTCAGGTCGGGACGCCGGTACATTTGGCCTCACGTTGTTATATGAGACTTGTCGGACATTGTGCTGCGATCTTCTGCAATCCTCCGGCAAAAAACAAAATATACCTTCAATGCGCGAATGTCACCTTTTCAGCGGCTTAAAAACACTGTCAGGGAAACCAAAGTCGCACATTATAACGATTTCGTAGCAATTGGCAGCTAAATACTGGTCTTATCAGGGAAGATAATCAACCGCTAACCTGTAAACACCACCAGAGAGTCTGTGTTTTGCAACAAGCTGCACATATCGGGCAACTACCGCCACCACTGGCGGAACTTCTTGTAACGCCATGTCAAAAGCGCGAACGCAAGCAGCGCATAAATGATCGGTTGCGGGGAGATAATTTTTACCGACCACAGGTAATGAATGGGGGCAAGGATCGCCACAAGATAGACGAAGTTGTGCAAAAGTTGCCAGCGTTTACCCAGTTTTCGTTGTGCAGCCTGCGTGGACGTTAATGTGAGGGCTAACAATATAGCCCAACTGATAATGCCCAGCACCAGATAGGGTCGCGTAATCAACTCGCGACCGAGCAGAGCAAGATTATGAATACCTAACTCCAGCAGCGCATAGCTGGTCAAATGCAGTGTCGCCCAGGCGAAACACCATAGCCCTAATAAGCGACGGATGCGTATCAATAATGGCTGTTTAGCGTAGCGCGACAGGGGGGAGACGAGCAAGGTCGCCAGGAGGAATTTCAGTGCAGTCCTACCGGTAAAGTGTTGAATATCTTTGACGGGATCAGCGCTTAACCCTCCGTTGTTCACTGCCCAGATGAGCCACAAAAAGGGTAACAAACCGGCGAGATGTAAAAGCACTTTCAGCCAGGTTACCTGTTTTACCGATAATCGCACTTAGAAATTCTCCCGCAAATTCAAACCGCGATAGAGAGCGGCAACGTCATCGGCATAACCGTTGAACAAAAGTGTAGGCTGGCGTTGCACATCCAGAATACCGCCTGACCCGATAAAACGTTCTGTCGCTTGCGACCAGCGAGGATGATCGACCTGTGGGTTCACATTTGCATAAAAACCGTACTCGTTAGGCGCGGCCAGATTCCAGGTAGTAGGGGGGCGTTCACGGGTCAATTTGATACTCACAATCGACTTTATCCCTTTAAAACCATACTTCCACGGTACCGTTAAACGGATAGGGGCGCCGTTTTGCGGGGGGAGCGCTTTGCCATATACCCCCACGGTGAGCAGCGTGAGCGGGTGCATCGCTTCATCCAGACGCAGTCCCTCAACATAGGGATATTTCAACCCTCCGCCGATAAAACGATCTTTTTGCCCCGGCATTTGGTCAGGGGCGTAGAGCGTTTCGAAGGCAACATATTTGGCGTTGCTGGTGGGTTCAACCAGTGCCAGCAATTTATGCAGAGGAAAACCAACCCAGGGGACGACCATGGACCATGCTTCAACACAACGCATACGGTAAATTCGCTCTTCAAGCGGAAAACGTGTGGTGAGCGCATCATGATCCAGCGTTAAGGGTTTTGCCACCTCACCGCTGATCTTCAGAGTCCAGGGATCGGTTTTCAGGCTGCCTGCATTGGCTGCCGGGTCTGCTTTATCCAGGCCAAACTCGTAGAAGTTGTTATAGCCGGAGACTTTATCTGCTGGCGTTAACGGAAGATCGTTTTGCCAGGCGGAAGGCTTACTAAACTTCAGCGGCTTACCGGCAGGCGCTGGTGGGCGATCGTTTCCCTTAAACCAGTCCAGGAGATCGGCATGGGCAGTGGTGGGCAGTGACAGGGCAGCAGCGCTGATCCCTAACGCCTTAAGGACCTGACGGCGCCGCATCATAAATACCGATTCCGCAGTCACATCAGCTTCAGTGAATTTTTTGCCGTTCATGGCACCCTCCGTCATGTTTTTTCTAATCATGGCGGAGGGGAGGGATTAACGCGAATATGTCACGAAAATTTGAAGATTAGGCGATTTTAACCAGCGTGCGGCCTTGTACCTGGTTATTAATGATGGCATTGGCAAACGTTGGTGCGTCAGCCAGGGCAATTTCCGTTGCTGCCTGCGTATAGAAGGATTCCGGCAGATCATTAGCCAGACGTTTCCATGCTTGCGCACGGCGAGCAGCGGGGGTCATGACCGAATCGACACCCTGCAAACGTACATTGCGCAGAATAAAGGGCATCACGGTGGTGGGCAGAGTAAACCCACCCGCCAGTCCGCAAGCGGCGACACAGCCGCCGTAGTTCATTTGCGCCAGCACTTTTGCCAACACTTTGTCGCCGACAGTATCAATTGCGCCAGCCCAGAGCTGTTTCTCCAGTGGGCGGGATTCGGCAAATTCATCGCGGCCGAGAATGCGGTTGGCACCCAGGCTACGCAGGTAGTCATGGGTACTTTCACGGCCCGATACCGCCGCAACCTGATACCCCAGCTTACGCAGCAGCGCGACGGCGGTACTGCCCACACCACCGCTGGCGCCAGTGACCACAATCTCGCCGTCTTCAGGGCGGATGCCCGCATCTTCCAGCGCCATTACGCACAGCATTGCCGTAAATCCGGCGGTGCCGATGACCATCGCTTTACGGCTATCCAACCCTTGCGGAAGGGCGACCAGCCAGTCGCCTTTCACCCGTGCGCGTTCTGCCAGACCGCCCCAGTGGTTTTCACCCACTCCCCAACCGGTCAGTAACACCTCTTGCCCTGCATGAAAACGGGGATCTTCGCTTGCGCAAACCGTACCGGCGAAATCAATACCAGGAATCATCGGAAAGTTACGGATAATTTTACCTGTGCCCGTGATGGCGAGTGCGTCTTTGTAGTTCAGGCTTGACCAGTGTATGTCCACCGTCACATCACCTTCCGGTAGTCGGCTTTCTTCGAGGGTCTGCACGGATGCGAGGGTTTTACCGTCCTGCTGTTCTAAGATCAAAGCCTGCATAACCTGTCCTCAATTTGCATGTGCCCGTCGTTTTTCAAGCGGCGACCCGAAATTCATTGGGCATCGTGGATTGGAAAATTATCTACGAAGACTATACTCGCTAATTAAAACGTGATGTCGATTCAGCGCAATAAATTGCCAGATATACCTGATTTGGTAGTATGCCCGCAGACTTTGCGCAACAGAGCGAATCTCGTGTTTAGTTTTGCGTTTTTGCGTCGCTTTATCACTCTTTTGCTGCTTTATAACTATCGGAGTTAACACAAGGATGCGATTAACGACGAAATTTTCAGCCTTTGTTACGTTGCTTACTGGGCTAACGATCTTTGTGACACTTATTGGCTGTTCGCTGAGTTTTTACAACGCCATTCAGAACAAGTACTCCAGCCGTGTTCAGGCGGTCGCCACGGCAATCGATACTCACCTCGTCTCCAGCGATTTCGTCACGTTGACGCCTCGGGTTAACGAACTGATGATGTCGGCAGATATTGTGCGCGCTGATTTTCTGCAGGGAACAAAGCAGGTTTACAGCTATTCACGTCATGGCAGCTATCGTCCGGCAGGCTCCAATAATGTTTACCGTGAGCTGACGGTGCCATTGGTGAAACATCCTGGAATGTCATTACATCTGGTGTACCAGGATCCGATGGGGAATTATTTCCATTCGCTGATGACCACAGCACCGCTGACGCTGGCAATTGGATTCATTATTCTCATGCTGTTTCTGGCGGTGCGTTGGCTGCAGCGTCAGCTTTTCGGCCAGGAGCTTCTGGAGGTGCGTTCGACGCGCATTTTAAACGGTGAGCGGGGGCCAAACGTACGTGGCTCAGTGTATGAGTGGCCAGCGCGAACCAGTAGCGCGCTCGACATGCTGCTCTCTGAAATTCAGAATGCCCGCGAACAACGCAGTCGGCTGGACACGTTGATCCGCTCTTACGCAGCGCAGGATATAAAAACAGGGCTGGGTAACCGCCTGTTTTTTGATAATCAACTGGCTACGTTGCTGGAAGACCAGGAGAAGGTCGGCGCGCATGGTGTGGTGATGATGATCCGGCTACCTGACTTTAATCTTCTGCGCGACAGTTGGGGGCGAAACCTTGCCGAAGAGCAGTTGTTCATGCTTATTAATCTGCTCTCGACATTCATCATGCGCTATCCCGGTTCGCTACTGGCGCGCTATCACCGCAGCGACTTCGCTGTTTTATTACCACACCGCACACTGAAAGAATCGGAAAGTATTGCCGGGCAATTGCTCAAAGCGGTCGATGCGTTACCGGTGAATAAAATGCTCGATCGTGATGACATGGTGCATATTGGTATTTGCGCCTGGCGCAGCGGGCAGTCAACGGAACAAGTGATGGAACATGCTGAAGCCGCCACTCGCAATGCCGTATTGCAGGGGGGGAACAGTTGGGCGGTTTATGACGATTCCCTGCCGGAAAAAGGCCGTGGCAACGTGCGCTGGCGTACGCTTATTGAGCAGATGTTGACTCGCGGTGGGCCACGAATTTATCAAAAACCGGCGGTGACGCGTGAAGGTCGTGTACACCATCGGGAGCTGATGTGTCGCATTTTTGATGGTGAGGAAGAGGTGATTGCTGCGGAATACATGCCGATGGTGCTGCAGTTTGGCTTGTCGGAAGAGTATGACCGCCTGCAGATCAGCCGCCTGATCCCATTATTAGGTTACTGGCCGCAAGAATCCCTGGCCATGCAGGTAACGGTGGAGTCGTTAATTCGTCCCCGTTTCCAGCGCTGGTTGCGTGATACCTTGATGCAGTGCGAAAAATCGTATCGCAAACGCATAATTATTGAACTTGCAGAGGCGGATGTGTGTCAACACATCAGCCGATTACAGCCGGTGATTCGTCTGGTGAACGCACTTGGCGTTAGGGTGGCGGTTACGCAGGCTGGTTTGACGCTGGTAAGTACCAGTTGGATTAAAGAACTCAATGTCGAATTACTCAAGCTGCATCCCGGTCTGGTGAGAAACATTGAGAAGCGAACAGAGAACCAACTGTTGGTTCAAAGTCTGGTGGAAGCCTGTACAGGCACCCATACGCAGGTTTACGCCACAGGCGTTCGATCGCGTAGCGAGTGGCACACACTGACTGAACGCGGAGTGGCGGGTGGACAGGGCGATTTTTTTGCCTCATCACAGCCACTTGACACAAACGTGAAAAAATATTCGCAAAGATACTCGGTTTAACCTGCCGTTTAATTTGTTTTCACGTAGAATAACGCGCGCTGTGCCTCATGGGGGTGTGCTTGTCTGCTCGCCAGATTGTTGCAGCAAATATGCAGGTGAATGACCTTTGACAGGTTGCAAATGCGGGCGAGGATGGCTGCTGTACTCAGCCCTGAGGGACTCAGGCAGAGATTTGTAACAAAGGAAACGAACTGCACTAATTTTCACCGTAGCAGATGATTTTTGCGCCTTGTCGCTGCTGCGTGTGGTTGGTAAAGTAAGCGGATTTTGTTTTCCGCCCCAGCTTTCAGGATTATCCCTTAGTATGTTGAAAAAATTTCGTGGCATGTTTTCCAATGACCTGTCCATTGACCTGGGTACCGCGAATACCCTTATTTATGTAAAAGGACAAGGCATCGTATTGAATGAGCCTTCCGTTGTGGCCATTCGTCAGGATCGTGCCGGCTCACCAAAAAGCGTGGCGGCAGTAGGTCATGATGCGAAGCAGATGCTGGGGCGTACGCCGGGCAATATCGCTGCGATTCGCCCAATGAAAGACGGCGTAATCGCTGACTTCTTCGTGACTGAAAAAATGCTCCAGCACTTCATCAAGCAAGTGCACAGCAACAGCTTTATGCGTCCAAGTCCTCGCGTACTGGTGTGTGTTCCGGTTGGCGCGACTCAGGTTGAACGTCGTGCGATTCGTGAATCAGCTCAGGGCGCAGGCGCTCGTGAAGTGTTCCTGATTGAAGAACCGATGGCAGCGGCAATTGGTGCCGGTCTGCCAGTTTCCGAAGCAACCGGTTCCATGGTTGTCGATATCGGTGGCGGTACCACTGAAGTTGCGGTTATCTCCCTGAACGGTGTGGTTTACTCTTCTTCCGTACGTATTGGTGGCGACCGCTTCGACGAAGCGATCATCAACTATGTGCGTCGCAATTACGGCTCTCTGATCGGTGAAGCCACCGCAGAACGTATTAAACACGAAATCGGCTCTGCCTATCCGGGCGACGAAGTGCGCGAAATCGAAGTTCGCGGGCGTAACCTGGCTGAAGGTGTTCCACGTGGCTTTACCCTGAACTCAAACGAGATTCTGGAAGCGCTGCAGGAACCGCTGACCGGTATCGTGAGCGCGGTGATGGTTGCACTGGAACAGTGTCCGCCTGAACTGGCGTCCGACATCTCCGAGCGTGGAATGGTTCTGACCGGCGGTGGCGCGTTGCTGCGTAATCTTGACCGTCTGTTAATGGAAGAGACCGGTATCCCAGTCGTTGTTGCTGAAGATCCGCTGACCTGTGTGGCGCGCGGCGGCGGCAAGGCGCTGGAAATGATCGACATGCACGGCGGCGACCTGTTTAGCGAAGAGTAGTCGAGTGCAGGCAGGGTAGCCCGCAGGCTGCCCTTCCGCTCTGACACGAGAATACGCATAGCCTATGAAGCCCATTTTTAGCCGTGGCCCGTCGCTACAGATTCGCCTCATTCTGGCGGTGCTGGTTGCGCTCGGCGTGATTATTGCCGACAGCCGCCTCGGTGCGTTCAGTCAAATTCGAACGTACATGGATACCGCCGTCAGTCCTTTCTACTTTATTTCAAATGGTCCCCGTGAATTGCTCGACGGCGTGTCGCAAACGCTGGCGTCGCGTGACCAGCTCGAACTTGAAAACCGGGCGTTGCGCCAGGAACTGCTGCTGAAAAACAGCGAAATACTGATGCTGGGGCAATATAAACAGGAGAACGCGCGTTTGCGTGAGCTGCTGGGTTCGCCGCTGCGTCAGGATGAGCAAAAGATGGTGACCCAGGTCATCTCAACGGTGAATGACCCTTACAGCGATCAGGTAGTGATCGACAAAGGCAGCGTTAACGGCGTTTATGAAGGCCAGCCGGTCATCAGTGACAAAGGCGTAGTCGGTCAGGTTGTTGCGGTAGCAAAACTGACCAGCCGTGTGCTGCTGATTTGCGACGCGACGCACGCACTGCCGATTCAGGTACTGCGTAACGATATTCGCGTTATCGCTGCGGGCAATGGTTGCACTGATGATTTGCAGCTTGAGCATTTACCAGCCAATACCGATATTCGCGTTGGCGATGTGCTGGTGACATCCGGTCTGGGTGGTCGGTTCCCGGAAGGGTATCCGGTTGCCGTGGTCTCTTCCGTTAAGCTGGATACTCAGCGTGCTTACACCGTGATTCAGGCCCGTCCGACGGCGGGGTTACAGCGCCTGCGTTACCTGTTGTTGCTGTGGGGCGCTGATCGTAACGGTGCGAACCCCATGACACCGGAAGAAGTACACCGTGTAGCAAATGAACGCCTGATGCAGATGATGCCGCAAGTTCTTCCTGCGCCAGACGCGATGGGGCCGCCTGCGCCCGTTCCAGCTCCTGCGACAGGGATAACCCAACCGCCAGCGGAGGCAACGACGCCACCGCCACGCGCGCCGGGGGGGCAATAGTGGCAAGTTATCGTAGCCAGGGACGCTGGGTTATCTGGCTCTCGTTCCTGATAGCACTTTTGCTGCAAGTCATGCCCTGGCCGGACGACATTATCGTCTTCCGGCCAAACTGGGTGTTGCTCATCTTGTTGTACTGGACCCTCGCGCTACCGCACCGCGTAAATGTCGGCACGGGATTTGTGATGGGTGCCATACTGGATTTGATCAGCGGCTCAACGCTTGGCGTGCGGGCCTTGTCAATGAGCATCATCGCCTATTTGGTCGCACTGAAATTTCAGCTATTCAGAAACCTGGCGCTCTGGCAGCAGGCGCTGGTGGTTATGCTACTTTCTCTGGTCGTCGATATTATTGTTTTCTGGTCCGAGTTTTTAGTGATCAACGTCTCTTTCAGACCTGAAGTATTCTGGAGTAGTGTAGTAAATGGTGTGCTCTGGCCATGGTTATTCTTGCTGATGCGTAAAGTGCGTCAGCAGTTCGCGGTGCAATAAAGGTTTTTATGACGTCTCTGTATTTAGCTTCCGGTTCTCCGCGTCGTCAGGAGCTGTTAACGCAGCTTGGCGTCTCTTTTGAACGTATCCTTACCGGTGTTGAAGAAAAACGCGGTGAGGGAGAAAGCGCTCAACAGTATGTTTCTCGTCTGGCGCGAGAAAAGGCGCAAGCGGGCGTAGCGCAAACGCCGCGTGATTTACCGGTGCTGGGCGCAGATACCATCGTTATCCTGGGTGGTGAAGTGCTGGAAAAACCGCGAGATGCTGCGCATGCGGCGCAGATGTTGCGCAAAATGTCCGGACAAACGCACCAGGTGATGACTGCCGTTGCGCTGGCTGATAGCCAGTACGTACTGGATTGCCTGGTGGTGACGGAAGTGACCTTCAGAGCACTGACCGACGAGGACATCGCAGACTATGTGGCTAGCGGTGAACCGATGGATAAAGCAGGTGCATACGGTATTCAGGGGCTGGGTGGCTGTTTTGTCAGGAAGATAAATGGCAGCTATCACGCCGTGGTCGGCTTACCGCTGGTTGAAACGTATGAGTTGCTGAGTAATTTTAACTCACTGCGTGAGAAAAGGGATACACATGACGGCTGAATTGTTGGTAAACGTAACGCCATCGGAAACCCGAGTGGCGTACATTGATGGCGGTATTCTTCAGGAAATTCATATTGAACGTGAGGCGCGACGCGGAATAGTAGGCAATATCTACAAAGGTCGTGTGAGTCGCGTACTTCCGGGTATGCAGGCGGCTTTTGTAGATATTGGACTGGATAAAGCCGCATTTCTTCACGCTTCAGACATTATGCCGCACACCGAGTGTGTGGCCGGTGAGGAACAAAAAAACTTCACCGTGCGTGACATCTCAGAGTTAGTGCGTCAGGGACAGGATCTGATGGTACAGGTGGTTAAAGATCCGCTCGGTACCAAAGGCGCACGACTGACCACGGATATTACGCTGCCTTCCCGTTATCTCGTCTTTATGCCTGGCGCATCACACGTTGGTGTTTCTCAACGTATTGAAAGCGAAGCCGAACGTGAACGCCTGAAAAATGTGGTCGCTGATTATTGCGACGAGCAGGGCGGATTTATCATTCGTACGGCGGCGGAAGGGGTATGCGAAGAGGATCTGGCCTCAGATGCCGCTTATCTCAAACGCGTCTGGACCAAAGTCATGGAGCGTAAAAAGCGCCCGCAAACTCGCTATCAGATGTATGGCGAACTGGCGCTGGCACAGCGTGTTTTACGCGATTTTGCCGACGCGCAACTCGACCGGATCCGTGTGGATTCCCGCCTGACTTACGAGGCGCTGCTGGATTTCACCGCAGAATATATTCCAGAAATGACCAGTAAGCTGGAACACTACAGCGGACGTCAGCCCATTTTTGATCTCTTTGATGTCGAAAACGAAATCCAGCGGGCGCTGGAGCGCAAAGTTGAGCTGAAATCTGGCGGTTATCTGATTATCGATCAGACTGAAGCCATGACCACCGTTGATATTAATACGGGAGCGTTTGTCGGTCATCGAAACCTCGATGACACGATCTTCAATACCAACATTGAAGCGACGCAGGCCATTGCCCGGCAACTGAGATTGCGCAATTTGGGCGGGATTATCATTATCGATTTTATCGACATGAATAATGAAGATCACCGACGCCGCGTGCTGCATTCACTGGAGCAGGCGCTCAGCAAAGATCGCGTGAAGACCAGCATCAACGGCTTTTCGCAACTGGGGCTGGTGGAGATGACGCGCAAGCGTACACGCGAAAGCGTGGAACATGTGCTATGCAATGAGTGTCCGACTTGCCACGGGCGCGGTACGGTGAAAACGGTTGAAACCGTCTGCTATGAGATTATGCGTGAAATTGTCCGCGTTCATCATGCCTACGACTCTGACCGATTCCTGGTCTATGCTTCTCCTTCCGTTGCGGAGACGCTAAAAGGCGAGGAGTCGCATGCGTTGGCTGAAGTGGAAATCTTCGTCGGCAAGCAGGTCAAAGTGCAAATTGAACCGCTCTATAACCAGGAGCAATTTGACGTGGTCATGATGTAAACAGGCAATAAGCCGCAGATAACTGGCGGCTTGTTTTTGGGTAGACAAGGAGAGACGCGTGAGGCGATTGCCGGGGATTTTATTGCTCACTGGAGCCGCGCTCGTTGTCATCGCAGCGCTGCTGGTCAGTGGACTGCGCCTTGCGTTGCCCCATCTGGACAGCTGGCGACCGACAATTCTTTCCCGAATTGAGTCGGCAACGGGGATCCCTGTTGCTGCCAGCCAACTGAGCGCCAACTGGCAAAATTTCGGCCCTACGCTTGAAGCGAGGGATATTCACGCCAGACTGAAAGATGGCGGTGAGCTCTCCATAAAGCGCGTCACGCTGGCTCTGGATGTCTGGCAAAGTCTGCTAAACATGCGCTGGCAGTTTCGTGACCTGACCTTCTGGCAGTTGGATATCCGCACCAATACGCCGATCCAACGCAGCGATAGCGGTGACGGGTTTGAAACCAACCGCATTAGCGATCTCTTCCTGCGCCAGTTTGATCACTTCGATCTGCGCAACAGCCAAATCAGTTTTCTTACCCTTTCAGGCCAGCGCGCTGAACTGGCGATCCCACAACTTACCTGGCTAAACGGCAAAGGCAGACACCGTGCTGAAGGGCAGGTTAGCCTCTCCAGCCTCACCGGTCAGCATGGCGTAATGCAGGTTCGTATGGATCTGCGAGACGATGAAGGATTGCTGAATAATGGTCGGGTCTGGTTACAGGCTGATGACATTGACGTGACCCCGTGGCTGGGCAAATGGATGCAGGACAATGTGGCGTTACAGACGGCACGTTTTAGCCTTGAAGGTTGGATGACGCTTAATAAAGGCGAAGTCTCCGGTGGTGATATCTGGCTCAAACAGGGCGGTGCGACCTGGAAGGGTGACAATAAGGCCCACTCTTTTTCCGTCGACAATCTGACCGCGCATATCAGCCGCGAACAGCCCGGGTGGCAATTTTATATTCCGAATACCAGCATAACGCTGGATAACAAGCCCTGGCCGCGCGGGGCGCTGACATTAGCCTGGGTTCCGGAACAGGAAGTGGGCGGGCAGAACAATAAACGTAGTGATGAATTACGTATTCGCGCCAGTAACCTTGAACTGTCCGATATGGATGGGCTGCGCCCTGTCGTCACCAAACTCTCCCCTGCGTTGGGCGACATCTGGCAAGCCACACAGCCGAGCGGAAAAATTGACATCCTGGCGCTGGATATTCCCCTGCAGGCGACTGAAAAAACCCGCTTCCAGGCCTCATGGAATGATCTGGCCTGGAAGCAATGGAAACTGTTACCCGGTGCGGAGAATTTCTCCGGCACGTTGTCGGGTAGCGTTGAAAATGGTGCGCTGACGGCCTCGATGCAACAGGCCAAAATGCCGTATGAAACCGTCTTTCGTGCACCATTGGAAATTGAACGCGGCGTAGCAACATTGAACTGGCTGAAGAACGATAAAGGTTTTCAGTTAGACGGGCGCAATATCGACGTTAAGGCAAAAGCGGTCCATGCGCACGGTGGTTTCCGTTATCTGCAACCTGCGGGCGATGAACCCTGGCTAGGCATTCTGGCGGGCATCAGTACGGACGACGGTTCTCAGGCCTGGCGCTATTTCCCGGAAAACTTGATGGGTACCGCGCTGGTCGATTACTTGAGTGGCGCGATTCAGGGGGGCCAGGCAGATAATGCCACGCTGGTCTATGGCGGTAATCCGCGCTTGTTCCCGTATAAACATAATGAAGGTCAGTTCCAGGTGCTGGTGCCGCTGCGTAATGCGAAATTTGCGTTTCAGCCTGACTGGCCCGCGCTGACCGATCTCAATATTGAGCTCAACTTCCTGAACGATGGTCTGTGGATGAAGACCGATGGTGTCAATTTAGGAGGTGTCAGGGCCAGTAATTTGACGGCGAATATCCCTGACTATAGCAAAGAAAAACTGTTGATTGATGCGGATATCAAGGGACCGGGTAAGGCGGTAGGTCCCTATTTCGACGAGACGCCGCTGAAGGATTCTCTCGGTGCGACGCTGGAACAACTCCAGATAGACGGTGATGTGAATGCTCGCTTACATCTCGATATCCCGCTGGATGGCGAGCAGGTGACGGCAAAAGGCGATGTTTCGTTGAATAACAATAGCTTGTTCATTCAACCGCTCGACAGCACGCTGAAAAATCTGACCGGCAAATTTAGTTTTGTGAATGGCAATCTCAAGAGCGAACCGCTGACGGCGCACTGGTTTAATCAGCCGTTGAATGTGGATTTCTCTACCAACGAAGGCGCAAAAGCCTATCAGGTTGCGGTCAATCTTAAGGGTAACTGGCAGCCTGCCCGCATGGGTGTACTGCCAGTGCAAGTCGGTGACGCGCTAAACGGGAGCATGGCGTGGAACGGTAAAGTAGGGATCGATCTCCCGTATCACGCAGGTGCGACGTACAACATCGATATGACGGGCGATCTGCGAAATGTAAGTAGTCACTTACCTGCGCCGTTAAATAAACAGTCTGGTGAACCCTTGCCTGTGAATATTAAAGCAACGGGTGACTTGCAGAGTTTCGACCTGACAGGCAGCGCTGGCAATAATAACCATTTTAATACCCGCTGGCTGCTGAATCACAAATTGACGCTGGACCGCGCTATCTGGACAACCGACAGCCACACAACGCCGCAACTGCCGGAGAAGGAAGGTGTCGAACTCAATCTGCCGGCAATGGATGGCGCAGAATGGTTGGCGCTGTTCCAGAAAGGTGCGGCGGATAATGTCGGCGCCAATGCAAATTTCCCTCAGCGTATTACGCTGCGTACGCCTTCTCTGTCGCTTGGCGGGCAGCAGTGGAATAACCTGAGTATTGTCTCAGAACCGTCGTCGAATGGCGCTCAGGTTGCTGCACAGGGGAGAGAGATCAACGCCACGCTGGCGATGCGTAATAACGCGCCATGGCTGGCAAATATTAAGTACCTCTATTACAACCCGAACGTAGCGAAGAGTAGCGGAAGCGCGCCGTCTCCGTCACCGTTCTCGTCGAATGACCGCGTGAGTTTCCGTGGCTGGCCGGACGCACAACTGCGTTGTGAAGAGTGCTGGATGTGGGGACAAAAATACGGGCGTATCGACGGGGATGTCGGCATCAAAGGTGACACGCTGACGCTGTCTAATGGGTTACTGGATACCGGTTTCGCCCGCCTGACGGTAGACGGCGAGTGGGTGAATGTCCCTGGCCGTGAACGCACATCACTCAAAGGTAAATTGCGCGGTAACAAGATTGACGCCGCTGCGGGATTCTTTGGTTTCTCAACCCCGATTCGTAATGCGTCGTTTAATGTGGATTACGATCTGCACTGGCGTAACCCGCCGTGGCAACCCGAAGAAGCCTCGCTTAACGGTATTTTAAAAGTGCATCTTGGCAAAGGTGAGATCACGGAGCTGAGTACCGGTCATGCCGGTCAATTACTGCGTTTGCTGAGTTTTGATGCCCTGCTGCGTAAGTTGCGTTTTGATTTCAGTGATACCTTTAACGAAGGTTTTTATTTCGATTCCATTCGCAGTACGGCATGGATTAAAGACGGCGTCATGAATACGGATGACACGCTGGTGGATGGCCTGGAGGCCGATATCGCTATGAAGGGGTCGGTGAACCTGGTGCGTCGGGAGCTCAATCTGGAGGCGGTAGTGGCGCCGGAGATCTCCGCGACGGTGGGTGTGGCGGCGGCGTTTGCGGTTAACCCGATTGTCGGTGCGGCAGTGTTTGCCGCCAGTAAAGTGCTGGGGCCGCTGTGGAGCAAAGTGTCGATTCTGCGCTATCGCATCACGGGTCCGGTAGACAAACCGCAGATTAACGAAGTCCTGCGTCAGGCGCGTAAAGAAAGTCCGCAATGATTTGACGGGGGCGAGTAATTGCCCCAATCTCAGTAAATAGATCTTCTACCGCAGTAACTAACGAGTAGCAAAACGATGAGTCTGAACCTGGTAAGTGAACAATTGCTAGCGGCGAATGGCCTGAAACATCAGGATCTGTTCGCTATTCTGGGCCAACTGGCCGAACGCCGTCTTGATTACGGCGATCTCTATTTTCAGTCGAGCTATCACGAATCCTGGGTTTTAGAAGACCGCATCATTAAAGATGGTTCTTACAACATCGATCAGGGCGTTGGCGTACGCGCGATCAGCGGTGAAAAAACCGGATTTGCCTACGCGGATCAGATAAGCCTGCTGGCGCTTGAACAAAGTGCTCACGCGGCACGCACCATTGTGCGGGACAGTGGCGACGGTAAAGTGAAAACGCTGGGTGCCGTGGAGCATCAGGCGCTTTATACCTCCGCTGATCCGCTGCAGAGCATGAGCCGTGAAGAGAAGCTGGACATTCTGCGCCGGGTGGACAAAGTGGCGCGTGAAGCCGACAAACGTGTGCAGGAAGTGACAGCCAGCCTGACCGGCGTGTATGAGCTTATTCTGGTAGCGGCGACCGACGGTACTCTGGCGGCCGATGTTCGCCCGCTGGTGCGCCTGTCTGTCAGCGTACAGGTTGAAGAGGATGGTAAACGCGAGCGCGGCGCCAGCGGCGGCGGCGGTCGTTTTGGCTATGAGTTTTTCTTAGGTTCGCTGGACGGCGAAGTGCGCGCGGATGCCTGGGCAAAAGAAGCGGTACGTATGGCGCTGGTGAATCTCTCAGCGGTTGCCGCGCCTGCGGGGACGCTGCCGGTAGTATTAGGCGCAGGCTGGCCGGGCGTGTTGTTGCACGAAGCGGTAGGGCACGGGCTGGAAGGCGATTTCAATCGTCGTGGCACGTCAGTTTTCAGCGGCCATATGGGTGAACTGGTGGCATCTGAACTCTGTACCGTGGTTGACGACGGCACGATGATTGACCGCCGTGGCTCTGTCGCCATTGATGACGAAGGGACGCCGGGACAGTACAACGTATTGATTGAAAACGGCATTCTGAAAGGGTACATGCAGGATAAACTGAATGCGCGTCTGATGGGCGTTGCGCCGACAGGGAATGGCCGTCGTGAGTCTTATGCACACCTGCCGATGCCGCGTATGACCAACACCTACATGTTGCCAGGAAAATCCACGCCGCAGGAAATTATCGAATCGGTTGAATTCGGCATCTACGCGCCTAACTTTGGCGGCGGTCAGGTGGACATTACCTCTGGCAAGTTTGTGTTCTCGACCTCAGAAGCCTATCTGATCGAAAACGGTAAGGTGACTAAGCCGGTCAAAGGTGCCACGCTGATTGGTTCAGGTATTGAAGCCATGCAGCAAATTTCAATGGTCGGTAATGACCTGAAGCTGGATAACGGTGTTGGTGTCTGCGGTAAGGAAGGACAAAGCCTGCCAGTTGGCGTGGGTCAGCCGACGCTGAAGGTGGATAACCTGACGGTGGGTGGAACCGCCTGATTATCCCAGGCCGGATGTTTCCGGCCTGGGAATTTGATTCTTGCTCCAGGCCCGATATGCGTAGCGTCATCGGGCCTTTTATTACGTTTCCTTTCCTCTGCCGTACATTCCCTGAAACAGCTTCGCCACGTCGACAAAGTATTCTGTCAGATAGTTGATCACCACCTGCACTTTTAAGGGCAATTTGTCTTTTTCGGTGTACAACGCGTAGACCGGACGGGGATCCGACTGATAGCGGGGCAGTAAGATCTCAAGCTCTCCCCGATTGATCTCGTTGATCACCCACATCAGCGGCACGTAGGCGATCCCGGCACCTGCCGTCAGCCAGCGGCTGAGCGTCATAGGATCGTTAGTGACGAATCTTCCCTGAGGAATTAGCCGGGTAGAGATCCCTTCCGGGGCGATCAGCTCAAATTCGTTATCCGGTCGTACGCTGTATTCCAGCCAGGAGTGGTTGCTAAGATCGGCGGGCTTCTCCGGTACGCCAAACTGTGCGAGATAACTTTTTGCGGCACATACCACCATCGGCATGGCTCCCAGACGGCGAGAAAACAGGCTCGAGTCTTGCAACGCACCGACCCGAATCACGACGTCCAGACCGTCGGCGATCAGGTCAGGAGCTGGAATACCTGTCACCAGGTTCACCGTGAGCCCGGGGTATTCCTTCAGCATCCTGGCAGTCAGTCCGGCAAGGACATTTTGCGCCATGGTTGAAGAACAGCCGATGCGCAACGTACCGATAGGGGTGTTGTTAAACGCGTAAAGTTGCTCATGGACATCCTGCACTTCATGCAACATTCGGCGGCAGCCCTGGTAGTAAATTTTACCGGCTTCGGTAAGGCCAATGCTACGAGTACTGCGGTTCAGCAGCTTCACCTGCAGTTCATCTTCCAATTTTGCCACGGTCTGGCTAATGGAAGAGACGCTCATTTGTAGCTGTCTGGCTGCGGCGGTAAAGGAACCAAATTCAACCACTTTGGCAAACACCGACATACGTTTTAATCGTTCCATTATTCACTCTGGCTTAAAAGTGATTTAGATCACATAATATAGATAACAGCATAACAGTTACGCTAATATATTATTATTCAAATAACAGCAGTGTCGCTCTCGCCTGGCTTTCCTTGCCCTTCTCTGCGGTGACACTGGCTGATAATTCTATCGCCTGCACTCTCTCTACAATCAAGGTCAACATGAGTCTGTTTCCCGTTATCGTGGTGTTTGGGCTGTCCTTCCCACCGATATTTTTCGAACTTCTTTTATCACTGGCGATTTTCTGGCTGGTGCGCCGGGTGCTGGTACCGACAGGTATCTATGATTTTGTATGGCATCCGGCGCTGTTTAATACCGCGCTCTATTGCTGCCTTTTTTATCTGATATCGCGCATGTTTGTTTGAGGCTGAAGTGAAAACACTAACAAGAAAAATCTCCCGCACGGCCATTACGCTGATACTGGTCATCCTGGCGTTCATCGCCATTTTTCGCGCCTGGGTCTATTACACCGAGTCACCCTGGACGCGTGATGCGCGTTTCAGCGCAGATGTTGTGGCCATTGCGCCGGATGTGGCGGGACTTATCACCAATGTCAATGTTCACGATAACCAACTGGTGAAAAAGGATCAGGTGCTGTTCACCATCGATCGGCCACGCTATATAAAGGCGCTTGAAGAGGCCGAAGCCGATGTAGCGTATTACCAGGTGCTGTCGCAGGAAAAACGCCAGGAGGCAGGCCGACGTAATCGTCTTGGTGTTCAGGCGATGTCTCGTGAAGAGATCGATCAGGCGAACAACGTTCTGCAAACCGTATTACATCAGCTCGCGAGAGCGAAGGCGACCCGTGACCTGGCAAAATTAGATCTCGAACGTACCGTGATTCGCGCGCCGGCAGACGGGTGGATAACCAACCTGAACGTCTATACCGGTGAGTTTATTACCCGGGGTTCCACGGCGGTTGCTCTGGTAAAACAGCACTCTTTCTATGTATTGGCATATATGGAGGAAACCAAGCTGGAGGGAGTTCATCCGGGCTATCGTGCGGAAATCACGCCGCTGGGCAGTAATCGGGTGTTAAAAGGGAGTGTGGACAGCGTGGCGGCGGGGGTCACGAACGCCAGCAGTACCCGCGATGCGAAAGGGATGGCGACCATCGATTCCAACCTCGAATGGGTGCGACTGGCGCAGCGTGTTCCGGTGCGGATCCGTCTTGATGATCAGCAGAACAACCTATGGCCAGCAGGTACAACGGCGACTGTCGTGATCACCGGTCAGCAGGATCGTGATGCAAGCCAGGATTCCTTCTTTCGCAAATTAGCGCATCGTCTGCGCGAGTTTGGTTAATCATGATGGGGATCTTCACCATCGCCAGCCAACACGTTCGCTTTGCGATAAAGCTGGCGTGCGCGATTGTGCTGGCGCTGTTTGTTGGTTTTCACTTTCAGCTTGAAACGCCGCGCTGGGCGGTACTGACTGCGGCGCTTGTTGCGGCGGGGCCAGCATTTGCTGCCGGAGGTGAACCCTATTCCGGCGCCATCCGCTATCGCGGTATGTTGCGCATCATTGGGACCTTTATCGGGTGTATCGCTGCGCTGGCGATCATCATCACCATGATTCGCGCACCATTGCTGATGATTCTGGTGTGCTGTATCTGGGCAGGATTTTGCACCTGGATCTCTTCTCTGGTACGTATTGAAAACTCCTACGCGTGGGGGCTTTCTGGGTATACCGCACTCATTATCGTCATCACCATTCAAACGGAACCGCTATTGACGCCGCAGTTTGCCCTTGAGCGCTGTAGCGAGATTGTGATTGGCATCGTCTGCGCTATCGTCGCGGATCTGATTTTCTCTCCACGCTCGGTGAAGCAAGAGGTTGATCTTGAAGTGGATAACCTGCTCATCGCGCAGTATCAACTGATGCAACTGTGTATTAAACACGGTGACAGTGAAGAAGTGGACCGTGCCTGGAGCGCGCTTGTGCGCCGTACTGCGGCACTGGATGGCATGCGCAGCAATCTGAACATGGAGTCCTCGCGCTGGGTGCGTGCTAACCGACGTCTGAAGGCGATCAATACGCTCTCCCTGACGCTGATCACGCAATCCTGCGAAACCTACATGATCCAAAATACGCGTCCGGAGCTGATTACTGATACCTTCCGTGAGTTGTTTGAAACCCCCGTTGAAACGGCGCAGGATGTTCACCGGCAGCTCAAGCGTATGCGCCGCGTGATCGCCTGGACGGGTGAGCGGGAAACGCCAGTCACCCTGTACACCTGGGCTGGGGCAGCAACGCGGTATCTGTTATTAAAACGCGGCGTGGTGGGTAATACGAAAATCAGTGCCACTGAAGAAGAGATTTTACAGGGTGAACCCGTGGTGAAGGTGGAGTCTGCCGAGCGTCACCATGCCATGGTCAACTTCTGGCGAACCACCTTGTCATGCGTGCTGGGGACGTTGTTCTGGCTGTGGACGGGATGGACCTCTGGTAGCGGTGCGATGGTGATGATTGCCGTCGTGACCTCACTGGCGATGCGATTGCCAAATCCGCGCATGGTTGCGATCGACTTTATCTACGGGACACTGGCGGCGCTGCCGTTGGGGCTACTCTATTTCCTGGTGATTATCCCTAACACACAACAAAGTATGTTACTGCTCTGTCTGAGTCTGGCGGTGCTGGGATTCTTTCTGGGCATTGAAGTGCAGAAGCGTCGTTTGGGTTCTATGGGGGCACTGGCGAGTACCATTAACATCATCGTGCTCGACAACCCCATGACCTTCCATTTTAGCCAGTTTCTGGACAGCGCGTTGGGGCAGATTGTCGGCTGTATGCTGGCGTTTATCGTGATCTTACTGGTACGGGATAACTCCCGTGACAGGACGGGCCGCGTGCTACTCAATCAGTTTGTTTCGGCGGCTGTCTCAGCCATGACCACCAATGTGGCACGGCGTAAGCAAAACCATCTACCGGCGCTCTATCAGCAGCTGTTTTTGCTGATGAACAAATTCCCGGGCGACTTACCCAAGTTCCGTCTGGCGCTGACGATGATCATTGCGCATCAACGTCTGCGTGACGCGCCGGTTCCGGTGAATGATGATCTCTCTATTTTCCACCGCCAGCTTCGGCGTACCGCCGATCGCGTGATTTCCGCCAGTAGCGACGACAAGCGCCGGCGATACTTCGGACAACTTCTTGAGGAACTCGACATCTATCAGGAAAAACTGCGTATATGGGAAGCGCCACCGCAGGTTACGGAGCCGGTAAAACGGCTGTCTGGCATGTTGCATAAATACCAGCATGCCCTGACGGATAACTAAACACGAAAAAGCCGACGCCAAAAGCGTCGGTTTTTTTATGGCTATACTTAACTGATGTGCGGGAATTGTCGTGGTAGGTAGTTTGGTGGGCTGCGAAAGCGCTTACCGGAGGTGGTGGCGGGCAATGAATATCTATACCTTTGATTTTGATGAGATAGAAAACCAGAGTGACTTTTACCGTGAGTTTGCGCGGATGTTTGGTATTGCCAGAGAACAGATCAGCGATCTGGATTCTCTGTGGGAGATAGTGACAGGTGAAGTGTTGCCGTTACCGCTGGAAATTGAGTTTGTTCATCTCCCTGAAAAGCAGCGCCGACGTTATGGGGCGCTGATTTTGCTGTTTGATGAAGCAGAAGAAGAGCTGGAAGGACAGTTACGTTTTAACGTTCGGGTCTAAGCGTCAGGCATAAAAAAGCCCCCGACAGGCGGGGGCAAGTCGTCGGACTAGACGACGAGGGTTTATTTATAGAGTTCTGCCGTGGCGTGCCACTGTGACCCTTCTTTCAGTTCAACCACGCGATAGCTGCTGGCGCCTGCTTTCTCCGCTTTAGCGGCGAGTTCCTGACGCATATCCATCGGGGAGCTACCAATCTGAGAAACAGAGATACTGCCCATGGATTGCAGATTTTGTGCTTCTTGCGCATTGACCTGGTGTACGGCGGCGTTTGCGCCGAAAGAGAGAACAGAAGCCAGGCCGAGTGAAGCGATAAGATATTTAGTGTTCATTTTATACATTCCTCAATACGGTTAACTCTGCGGTTTACAGGGCGTTCTTATGCGATATTCCCGCGAGTTAATTTTGCATTAGCGATAACAAGCGAAACTTATTTGTACAGTTCAGCCGTGGCGTGCCAGTGGCTACCGCTACGTGCTTCGGTAATCTGATACGCAGAGGCGCCTTGTTGTTCCGCTTTTTTGTTCAGCATTTCACGCATGTCCATCGGCGAAGAGCCGATCGCGCTGACGGAAACGGAACCGATAGCTTCGCGGTTTTGCGCCTGCTGGGCATTGATGGAATCAGCGGCGAATGCACCGAATGAGAGAACAGAGAGAATACTTAACGTTGCAACCGTTGTTTTGATTTTCATGATATTTACCTCGTCGAATTCTTTTATTGGGGTCTTTTGTTTCGTGACCCTCATCACAAAATCAAGTATACACTAATCACGCGATCAATTAATACCCTGCTAATTATTTAGGTGGTAATTAAGTGTTAAGAAATTAAGTTTTTATAATGCTATGGAATTAAAAATGCTGCTGATGGCAATACTTTTGATTTAAATCTAATAAATTCATAAAGATATGAAATTTAACAAAATGTGCGATTTTTGGATTTATCATTGGCCGTGCGAATGTGTTTCGGCAATTAAACGCACTATTTGTTAAATGAAAAGCAGTGGAAATGCGCGTAAAACAGGGAAGAAAGCAGGATTTTCCCCGCCGGGTGTGGCGGCGGGGAGGGAGGGGTTACAGCTCTTGTTCGAACAGTTCGAGAATCGCTTCGTACAGATCTTTCACCGAGAAGCCATTAGCAGGAGTGGTGAAAATGGTGTCATCGCCCGCAATTGTCCCGAGGATACCTTCCGCTTTGCCCAGTGAATCCAGCAGGCGTGCGATCAGTTGCGCAGCACCAGGGCTTGTATGGATCACCACAACGGCATCGTTGAAATCGATATCTAACACCAGGTTTTTTAGCGGGCTGGATGTCGTGGGGACTCCCAACTCTGCCGGGAGACAGTACACCATCTCCATTTTTGCGTTGCGGGTCCGCACGGCACCGAACTTTGTCAGCATGCGAGAGACTTTGGACTGATTGATGTTATCAAAGCCCTGATCCTGCAACGCGAGGACGATTTCACCCTGTGAGCTGAATTTTTCTTCTTTAAGTAGCGCTTTAAACGCCTTTACTAATTCTTCTTGTTTTGCCGAGCTTCGCATAAGTCACCCGTAATATGGCGGTAGAAACAACATTATTGTGCATACAGATGAATTTTTATGCAAACAGTCTGCCTTGTTTGAGGCTGAAATAATGTTATGAAAGAGCGGAATTTTATCAAATTTCGTTATCAAGAAACATGCCTGTGTCACGGCTCGCAAATAAGGTTAAAAGTAAATTAAATGTTATCAAATTGATGTTGTTTTGGAGGGGGAGTAGGGTATATTGTCCGCACCTGTAGAACAGTTGCTCTACTGCTGCAGTGGCATTCAATTACGTAAATTAAATGCATAAAATCCAAATTCGCGTGACTCCGCATTCTTGACACGTGGGGATTGTAATCATTTATTTTGTGAATTAAGGTCGCCGCCGCGGAGCAATAAACACTTAGCTTATCAATATAATAAGGAGTTTAGGATGAAAGTTGCAGTCCTCGGCGCAGCGGGCGGTATCGGTCAGGCGCTAGCATTACTGTTAAAAAATCAACTGCCTTCAGGTTCAGAACTCTCCCTGTACGACATCGCTCCAGTGACCCCAGGTGTGGCCACTGACTTGAGCCATATCCCAACTGCTGTGAAGATCAAAGGTTTCTGTGGCGAAGACGCAACCCCGGCACTGGAAGGTGCGGATGTGGTTCTGATCTCTGCGGGCGTGGCGCGTAAACCGGGTATGGATCGTTCCGACCTGTTTAACGTTAACGCCGGTATTGTGAAAAACCTGGTCCAGCAGATTGCGAAAACCTGCCCGAAAGCGTGCGTAGGTATTATCACCAACCCGGTGAACACCACCGTCGCTATCGCTGCAGAAGTCCTGAAGAAAGCCGGTGTTTATGACAAGAACAAACTGTTTGGCGTGACCACGCTGGATATCATCCGCTCCAACACCTTTGTTGCGGAACTGAAAGGCAAGCTGCCGACTGAAGTTGAAGTACCGGTGATTGGTGGACACTCTGGCGTGACTATTCTGCCACTGCTGTCGCAAATCCCTGGCGTTAGCTTCACCGAGGAAGAAGTCGCAGCCCTGACCAAACGTATCCAGAACGCGGGTACTGAAGTGGTTGAAGCAAAAGCCGGTGGCGGATCTGCAACCCTGTCTATGGGTCAGGCTGCTGCACGTTTTGGCCTGTCTCTGGTTCGTGCGCTGCAAGGCGAAAAAGGCGTTGTGGAATGTGCTTACGTTGAAGGTGACGGTCAGTATGCTCGTTTCTTCTCACAGCCACTGCTGCTGGGCAAAAATGGTGTGGAAGAGCGTCAGTCTATCGGCAAACTGAGTGCCTTTGAGCAGAATGCGATGGAAGGCATGCTGGATACGCTGAAGAAAGATATCACTCTGGGCGAAGAGTTCGTTAATAAGTAAGCGAACAGCCATCAGTGAAAAAAAACCGGAGCATTGCGACTCCGGTTTTTTTGTCTCTGGCTTCGGGAAATACTCAGTTCGTTGCTGGATATTCCTGAATGGTGACCTGCAGTGTCAATTGTTTGTCATCCCGCATAACGACCACGGAGATCACGGAGCCAGGGCGAATTTCAGCCACCTGATCCATGGTTTCCAGTGCGGAAACAGCAGGCTTATTGTTCACCGAAATGATCAAATCATTGACCTGAATGCCAGCCTGAGCCGCCGGACCATTCGGTGAGACCTCGTTGACGACGATTCCCTGAATTTGGTCCATCCCACCGCCCTGGGCATGCATTGGCGCGATTTCGCGACCGCCAATACCGATGTAGCCACGGATCACGCGACCATCACGGATAAGTTTATCCATAATTTTTGTCGCCAGCTGGAACGGAATGGCGAAGCCAATGCCTTCCGGCGTTTCGCCGTCGTTACTTTTATCAAAGGATAAGGTGTTAATGCCCATCAACTCACCCAACGAGTTGATCAGCGCACCACCGGAGTTGCCGTGGTTGATGGAGGCGTCCGTTTGTAGAAAATTCTGGCGCCCGGAAGGGTTCAGACCAATACGCCCGGTTGCGCTGATGATCCCCTGGGTGATGGTTTGTCCGAGGTTATATGGGTTGCCGATAGCCAGAACGACGTCGCCGATATGCGGCGTACGGTGCGAGTTTATCGGAATCGTCGGGAGTCCACCGGCGGCATTAATTTTTAACACGGCCAGATCGGTCAGCGAATCGGACCCTACCAGCAGCGCCTCAAATACGCGTCCATCCTGCAAGGCTACGATTATCTGATCGGCGTCGTTAATGACATGCTTGTTCGTGATGATATAACCGCGCTGATCCATGATCACACCGGAGCCTAGCGTGCGGATTTCAAGCTGATTATGCGCCGTACTGTTCATACTGCGGTTATAGACGTTAACGACGGCAGGCGCCGCACGGCGAACCGCCGAGTTGTAACTGGCGGGCGTCTCATCGGTACTGTCAAATTGCGGAGCCGTAAGGGTATTTATTTTGCGCAGCGACGGCATAGCAGCCAACAAAATGGCGCCGACAATTAAACCAATCGCGACTGAACGTAAGAGCTTCACAAGCATGATGGAGGCGTCATTAAAAAAAGGGAACGGCAGCAGCATACCACGAGTTTACCGGACATCACACGCGAGGCTGATGCCCGGTTCACGACGGACTTAACGTAAGAGCAAATAAATGCTCTCATTACCGCGAACGATTTGCAGGGCGATGATGGACGGTTTTGTCTCCAGAACCTTGCGCATTTCGGCAATAGAGTTCACGCGATCGCGGTTTACACTGACAATAACGTCATCTTTATGTAAACCCGCCTGAGCGGCTGGGCTGCTTTTTTCCACATTATCAATCTTGATGCCTTTGCTGCCGTCTTTCAATTGACCATCGCTTAACGTAGCGCCTTGCAGTGCAGGGGCGATCATCTCAGCATTGGCGGATGATGATGTGTTGGAGTCGAGGGTAACGTCGACCTCCAGGGGTTTACCGTCACGCAACAGACCCAGTTTCACGGTGGTGCCAGGCTCCGTGGTTGCAATACGCGAGCGTAACTCTGCAAAACTGTTGAGCGGCTTGCCGTTAAGGCTGGTGATGACATCTCCGGACTTCACCCCCGCTTTTGCGGAGCCCGAGTTTGGCAGCACTTCACTGACAAATGCGCCGCGCTGTACGTCAAGTTTGAACGCTTTGGCGATATCGGCACTCATTTCCATGCCTTTGATACCCAGCAAACCCCGCTTGATTTCCCCGAACTGGATCAGCTGCTGCGCCAGTGTGCGTGCCATGTTGCTCGGGATAGCAAACCCAATTCCGATACTGCCGCCGCCAGGGGCGAGGATGGCGGTGTTAATACCGATCAGTTCGCCGTTCAGGTTGAGCAGGGCCCCGCCGGAGTTACCGCGGTTAATGGATGCGTCAGTCTGAATAAAGTTCTCCAGCCCTTCCAGATTCAGTCCGCTACGCCCCAGCGCAGACACAATACCGGAGGTCGCCGTTTGCCCCAGCCCAAATGGATTACCTACGGCGACGGCAAAGTCCCCTACGCGCAACTTGTCGGAGTCGGCGATGGCAATTTGCGTCAGATTACTGGCTTTCTGAATTTGCAGCAGAGCGATATCACTTTGATCGTCACTGCCGATCAGTTTGGCATCGAATTCGCGCCCGTCATTTAACTGGACACTGATCTTCTGCGCCTGACTGATAACGTGATTATTGGTCAGGACATACCCTTTCGCGGCATCAATGATGACCCCAGACCCTAAACCCTCGAAAGGCTGCGACGGTTGTTCAGGCAACTCATCGCCAAAAAACTTTTTGAACTCTTCCGGGACTTTTTGCCCCTGTGTTGCCGTTCCTTCGACTTTTACGCTAACCACGGCAGGCAGTACCTTTTCCAGCATTGGGGCGAGGCTTGGCAGCGCTGCCTGACCAGGAATTTGTGCCGGAATTGACGCGAGGGCCTGAAACGGCGCTGAGAGCGTTAAACCGATACTTAACGCTAATGCACTCAACAACTGGGTTTGTTTTTTCATGGATCCTGCTCTCGTACCTTGAGTGAAAGGAAAGACGATTCAAAACAGTTTGATGTTATTGAATTTTCGACCTGGCAACAATGAGACTGCTGACTAAATAATAGCTGGGACAGGAGAGAAGAGAGGGCGCAATGACTGCGCCCAATAAAATTATTTACGTTGCGTGGTTAACCGCGTTTGGCGCCCGCACGCAGCAGGCCTGACGCGCCTTCGGAATAATCACGTGGCATCTGCACCGGCGCCTGATCGTTACCGGCTTCAGACTCCGCCAGGCGATTACGGAACGGGTTAGATTCCGCAGACAGTTCCGGCAGCAGGCTGCTGGAGCTTTTTGCCATGTGTTGATACAGCTGGCGATAATCATGCGCCATGGTATCCAGCAGCTCAGCGCTGCGGGCAAAGTGGCTGACCAGCTCTTCACGATACTCTTCCAGCTCAGCTTTGTTCTTTTCCAGTTCGTACTGCAATGCCTGCTGTTGACGTAATTTACGATTACCAAAACGCACGGCTACGGCACCAATGATGATACCGACGACTAACCCAATTAGCGCATATTCCCAGGTCATGAACATCTCCCGTTGTCTTTTGTTTCCGTAGGGTGTTGGCTTTAGGCTCCATGCCTGCGCCTGATTATGCCACTATAACCGCTAATCCCGTAGAAGTGGAATCCCGACTTTATATCGCGTAGTGTAGAACGGCCTTTTTTTCGTCAACCGTGAACGACGGCACATCGATTCTCAAGGAATAACAATAACATCATGCAAAGCTTTTCCCCGACATCGCGTTACCTCCAGGCCCTCAACGAGGGAAGCCATCAACCCGACGACGTACAAAAAGAAGCGGTTAACCGGCTGGAAACCATTTACCAGGAACTGACGAGCAGCGTGTCCCCTGAGCCACAGGCCAGCGGACTGATGGCCCGTTTTGGCAAATTGTTGGGAAAACGTGAGCCAGCAGCACGTTTACCGGTGCGCGGTCTGTATATGTGGGGCGGCGTAGGACGCGGGAAAACCTGGCTGATGGATCTGTTTTATCACAGTCTGCCGGGCGAACGTAAACAGCGGCTACATTTCCACCGTTTTATGCTGCGCGTACACGAAGAACTGACCGCCCTACAGGGGAAAAGCGATCCGCTGGAGATAATTGCCGATCGTTTTAAAGCAGAGACGGATGTGCTCTGTTTCGATGAATTTTTTGTCTCGGATATCACCGATGCGATGCTGCTTGGTGGATTAATGAAGGCGCTGTTTGCTCGCGGTATCACGCTGGTAGCGACATCCAACATTCCGCCGGACGATTTGTACCGTAACGGCCTGCAACGTGCGCGTTTTCTTCCGGCCATCGACGCAATAAAACAACACTGCGACATCATGAATGTGGACGCCGGGGTCGATTATCGCCTGCGTACGCTGACTCAGGCACATTTGTGGCTTGCCCCGCTCAACGATGACACGCAGCAACAGATGGATGCGCTTTGGCTGGCGCTTTCGGGGACAAAGCGTGAGCATGCGCCGACGCTGGAAGTGAACCATCGCCCGCTCGCAACTCTGGGCGTGGAAAACCAAACGCTGGCGGTCTCGTTCGCGACGCTGTGCGTGGATGCCCGCAGCCAGCATGACTACATTGCGTTGTCGCGTCTTTTCCATACGGTGTTGTTGTTTGATGTTCCCGTGATGACGCCGTTGATGGAGAGTGAAGCGCGTCGCTTTATTGCTCTGGTGGATGAGTTTTATGAGCGCCACGTCAAACTGATAGTCAGTGCCGCCGTGCCTTTATATGACATCTATCAGGGGGAGCGCCTGAAGTTTGAATTCCAGCGCTGTTTGTCGCGTTTACAGGAGATGCAGAGCGAGGAGTACCTGAAGCGCCCGCATATGCCTTAATACTTACATCCCTTTCCCCCGAGGGAAAGGGACTGGCGCCTGGCCCTGGTCATCGAAAAACCCTGTTCAAATCACATTTAGGGGTCGATCTTTGACCGTGACTTCTCTATAATCTTGCGACCCCACGTTACGAGAAGGTTTTTTTCCCAAAACTTTCTATGTGCTGGCATAGGCTATTCGAAGGGGTAGGTTTGCCGGACTTTGTCGTGTGAGCCTCAACTTTTAAACGTTTGGGTGTTCACCAACGTGTAACTAATTTATTTGGGTAAGCTTTTAATGAAAACTTTTACAGCTAAACCAGAAACCGTAAAACGCGACTGGTATGTTGTTGACGCGACCGGTAAAACTCTGGGCCGTCTGGCTACTGAACTGGCTCGTCGCCTGCGCGGTAAGCACAAAGCGGAATACACTCCGCACGTAGATACCGGTGATTACATCATCGTTCTGAACGCTGACAAAGTTGCTGTAACCGGCAACAAGCGTACTGACAAAGTGTACTATCACCACACTGGCCACATCGGCGGTATCAAACAAGCGACCTTTGAAGAGATGATTGCCCGCCGTCCTGAGCGTGTGATTGAAATCGCGGTTAAAGGCATGCTGCCAAAAGGCCCGCTGGGTCGTGCTATGTACCGTAAACTGAAAGTTTACGCGGGCAACGAGCACAACCATGCGGCACAGCAACCGCAAGTTCTTGACATCTAATCGGGATTATAGGCAATGGCTGAAAATCAATACTACGGCACTGGTCGCCGCAAAAGTTCCGCAGCTCGCGTTTTCATCAAACCGGGCAGTGGTAAAATCGTAATCAACCAACGTTCTCTGGAACAGTACTTTGGTCGTGAAACTGCCCGCATGGTAGTTCGTCAGCCGCTGGAACTGGTCGACATGGTTGAGAAACTGGATCTGTACATCACCGTTAAAGGTGGTGGTATCTCTGGTCAGGCTGGTGCGATCCGTCACGGTATCACCCGCGCTCTGATGGAGTACGACGAGTCCCTGCGTTCTGAACTGCGTAAAGCTGGCTTCGTTACTCGTGACGCTCGTCAGGTTGAACGTAAGAAAGTCGGTCTGCGTAAAGCACGTCGTCGTCCGCAGTTCTCCAAACGTTAATTGGTTTCTGCTCACGCAGAATACAGTTGGCGAAAAACCCGCTTCGGCGGGTTTTTTTATGGATAAATCGTCGTTAAACGCACCGCTATCCTCCGATTAACGCCCTCTTTTTGCCCATTTCCAGAATCGACTCACCACAAAGGTCACAAAATCTGGTAAACTATCATCCAATTTTCTGCCCAAATATCGAGTATTGTTCATTTTTTGTTTGATTTTTGAACAATGATGACTTTTCCGAAGATGGGAAACATAACTTCTGACTGGTCACCTGGTGGCTGGTAGCAGTAAAAATTCTGAATATACCTGGAGGTTTTCATGGCTGTCGCTGCCAACAAACGTTCGGTAATGACGCTGTTTTCTGGTCCTACTGACATCTATAGCCATCAGGTCCGCATTGTGCTGGCTGAGAAAGGTGTTAGTTTCGAGATCGAGCACGTGGAAAAGGACAATCCACCTCAGGATCTGATTGACCTCAACCCGAATCAGAGCGTACCGACACTGGTGGATCGTGAGCTGACCCTATGGGAATCTCGCATCATTATGGAATATCTTGATGAGCGTTTCCCTCATCCGCCGCTGATGCCGGTTTACCCGGTTGCTCGCGGTGAAAGCCGCCTGTACATGCATCGTATTGAAAAAGACTGGTATACGCTGATGAACGTCATCGTAAACGGGTCTGCTTCTGAAGCTGACGCTGCACGCAAACAACTGCGTGAAGAGCTGCAGGCGATCGCGCCTGTATTTGGTCAGAAACCGTATTTCCTGAGCGATGAGTTCAGCCTGGTCGATTGCTACCTGGCGCCGTTGCTGTGGCGTTTGCCGCAGTTGGGTATTGAGTTCAGCGGTGCGGGTGCGAAAGAGCTGAAAGGCTACATGACTCGCGTCTTTGAGCGTGACTCTTTCCTGGCGTCGCTGACCGAACCTGAGCGTGAAATGCGCCTCGGCCGGGGTTAATCTGTATGGATTTGTCACAGCTATCCCCACGCCGTCCATACCTGCTGCGTGCATTTTATGAATGGCTGCTGGATAACCAGCTAACGCCGCACCTGGTGGTGGATGTGACGCTTCCTGGCGTACATGTCCCCATGGAATATGCACGTGACGGGCAAATCGTTCTGAACATTGCACCTCGTGCGGTGGGGAATCTGGAACTGGCAAATGACGAAGTGCGTTTTAATGCGCGCTTTGGTGGTGTACCTCGCCAGGTTTCAGTCCCGCTTGCTGCCGTACTGGCGATTTATGCACGTGAGAATGGTGCGGGTACGATGTTCGAACCTGAAGCCGCTTACGATGAAGACGTCACCAGTATCAATGATGACGATGAAACGTCTGGTGCTGAGGGCGAGACGGTCATGTCAGTTATCGATGGTGATAAGCCGGATCATGATGACGACAACCGTCCCGATGACGATCCACCGCCACCACCGCGTGGTGGTCGACCGGCGCTCCGTGTCGTGAAGTAAATTCAAACAGGCCCCTGGGGGCCTGTTTTGTATTCTACTGTCTGCTAATAAAATAATAGGATAGTGGCAATCATATTCACCACGAATCCTACCGCCATGGGGATTGCCGTACGCTTAACGACCTCAAAGGGAGAGACGCCTGCAATGCCTGACGTCACAACGATGACGGCGGTGATTGGTGAAACAGCACGCGCCAGCGTTGTTGCAAAATGCATTGGCATGATCATAACGACGGCGGGAATGTGAAGTCCTGCGGCGATATCCGGGATCAGACTGGCAAAAGACATAAATGGCGCGTTGCCAGATCCCATCACAATTGCGCAGGCCGCAATGACAATTGCCATAATAATCATGACGCCAATACCGCCCAGACCGGAATGCTCAGCGCCTTTGATCACGGCATCTACGGTACCGATAGTCGTTAAGCCTTTGGCAAAAATTTCACCCGCGACCACCAGCGTGACAACATTCGCGAACTGGGTGCCCATACCATCAAAGAACGCCTGGACGTCATCCATCGTCTCCCGAAGATTGTGCGTTCGAATGAATTCCACAAATATCGTGATGGTCATGCTCATCAGCATCACCACGACCAAATTGAGCTCTGACTGCATATAGCCAGTATGTGCCAGCAAGAGTGAGCCAAGCATCAGGATGAGCGGCATAACGGGTAAAAGCGCGTAATACAGCGGGGGGACATCCTCAAGAGCGCGTTGCTCCACGGGGTGCCCGCTCTCTGTCGTCGCCTTTTGGTCAAATCGTCGCTGAACGAAAAAGTGGGCGATAGCGACAGCAACAATGACGCAGGTGGCGACAGGTAGTTGGTACTGAAAGAAATAGGTCGCAATTTTCATTCCGGCGACCTGTGCCGCGAAAATAGAGTTTGTTTCGAGGATCCCCCACTCAATCGACATTGATGTTGCGATGACCGCCACCGCAGAAAGACGGCTTACACCCAGGCTGACCAACGTCGGGTAGAGCGTAACCATCAATAGCATTCCCAGCCCCGACGCGCTGGTAATAAATTGTGCCATGATCTGTCCGATCACATAGGTCGCGGCGAGAACAATATAGGGTGATTTGATAAGCTTCAGTGGCCGGCTCAGCAGACTCACCATCGCCCGACTGGCGCCCATCCGGTCCATATAACGGGCATATCCCCCCACCGCCATGATGGACAACCCTAATCCGGCGGCCCTGGTTGAGAGCATGCGCAGGATTTCATTATAAATATCAACCAACAGATAGCCGCTGCTTTTGGCCGGATCCAGTAGCGATCCCAGACCTAACCAGACGCCGCATAGCATCAGGAAGATCCCCGCAGCCGCCAGAACTATCTGGGGTTTATAGTTTTTGAGGATCAGATAGCCCATCGTAATTAATACGATCACAGAAATTATTATGCCGAACATTTTCTCACTCCATGCCAGAAAGAAGATGAATCAGGTGATGATGGTGTGCTGGAGCGGATGTTATATTTTTCTTTACGGTTTTTATGGCATAGATATCGTGTTTTTAAATTGAAAATTTAATTATTTTGTTTAAAAACATATTGTTATGATTATTTTTCAAGAGCATATTCTTAAATTTCATTAACTCGGGCAGAGGACTCACATCCGTTAAAACTGGGAGAATAAATAAAGAGGGAATATAGGGAGAAATAGAACACTGAATTAATCATGTATAATCAGAAAAAGCGGGAACCATTTGTTTTCTGGATGGGAAAGTCGGAGCATTTCACCCCGCTTTCGATCCTGTGTTAGGATAACTTTTGTTGTTGTTGGTCACAATTCATCAGACTGGACGCTATGAACGCATTTGATTCGCAAGCAGAAGATTCTCCATCCACTATCGGTAACAGTTTGCGCCGCCGCCCGCTGGCACGCAAAAAACTCTCTGAAATGGTTGAAGAAGAGCTGGAGCAGATGATCCGCCGCCGTGAGTTTGGCGAAGGGGAGCCGTTGCCGTCCGAGCGAGAACTGATGGCATTCTTTAACGTCGGACGCCCGTCGGTACGCGAAGCGCTGGCCGCCCTCAAGCGCAAAGGTCTGGTACAAATCAACAACGGTGAACGCGCGCGCGTCTCGCGCCCCTCAGCGGACACCATCATCAGCGAACTTTCCGGCATGGCGAAAGATTTTCTCTCGCACCCTGGCGGCATCGCGCATTTTGAACAACTGCGCCTTTTCTTTGAATCGAGTCTGGTGCGTTACGCCGCCGAGCACGCCACGGACGAACAGGTAGCCCTGCTGAGCAAAGCCCTGGAGATCAACAGTCAGTCGCTGGATGACAATAGCCAGTTCATCCGATCCGATGTCGATTTTCACCGTGTGTTGGCAGAGATCCCCGGCAACCCGATCTTTATGGCGATCCACGTCGCGTTGCTCGACTGGCTGATCGCCGCGCGTCCAAAAGTTGCCGATGAAGCGCTGTATGAACATAACAGTGTGAGTTATCAACAGCATATCGCGATTGTCGATGCGATCCGCGCCCGCGATCCCGACGAAGCTGACCGCGCATTGCAATGCCACCTCAACAGCGTGTCTGCCACCTGGCACGCCTTCGGTAAAACCAAAAAATCCCGCAAGTAATCCCCGTATTGCGATCGGTTTAGTGAAGTCGATCGCACAATAAACTTTCTGTATTACGCTGTCGTAAAAACGATCTGGTATAACAGGTATAAAGGTACACAGTTAATCAGTTTTAAACACCACTAATGAGGTATTTATGGCAAGCAATTTACGTGGCGTGATGCCCGCACTCCTGACCCCTTTCGATGCGCAGCAGAAAGTAGATAAGGACAGCCTTCGCCGTCTGGTGCGATTCAACATTGAGCAGGGAATTGATGGGGTGTATGTCGGAGGTTCCACCGGGGAAGCCTTTGTGCAAAGCCTTGCCGAGCGCGAAGAAGTGCTTGAAGTCGTGGCCGAAGAGGGCAAAGACAAAATCACCCTGATTGCTCATGTGGGTTGCGTCAGTACGGCGGAAAGCCAGCAACTGGCAGCAGCAGCCAGCCGTTACGGTTTTGATGCCGTCTCAGCGGTGACGCCGTTCTACTATCCGTTCAGCTTTGAAGAACATTGCGATCACTACCGCGCGATTATCGATTCTGCTGATGGATTGCCAATGGTGGTTTACAACATCCCGGCGCTGAGCGGCGTCAAACTGACGCTGGATCAGATCAACACGCTGGTCACCCTGCCAGGCGTTGGCGCCCTGAAACAGACCTCGGGGGATCTCTATCAGATGGAGCAGATCCGTCGTGCACATCCGGATCTGGTGCTCTACAACGGTTACGACGAGATCTTCGCTTCCGGTCTGCTGGCGGGCGCGGATGGCGGGATCGGCAGTACCTACAACATTATGGGCTGGCGCTATATGGGGATCGTGCAGGCTCTGCAAGAAGGGAATATCGCTAAAGCGCAGCAGTTACAGCGCGAATGTAACAAGGTGATCGACCTGCTGATCAAAGTGGGCGTGTTCCGTGGCCTGAAAACTGTACTGCACTACATGGATGTTGTCTCTGTCCCGCTGTGCCGCAAACCGTTTGCGCCTGTGGATGAAAAATATCTGCCGGAACTGCAAGCATTGGCCAACCAGCTGCTGGCGGAAAAGGCATAACAGCGGATAGCATGGGGCGCTTTGCCTGTCCGGCCTACATAGATCTAACGTAGGCCGGATTAGGCAATGTCGTTTTCCGGCACAACAACAAAAATCGTCGGGAGAGTAAAATGAGTACTAATACCCAGAGCATCCCGTGGTATCGCCATCTCAACCGGGCACAGTGGCGGGCATTTTCCGCCGCCTGGTTAGGGTATGTGCTTGATGGATTTGATTTTGTATTAATTGCGCTTGTATTGACAGATGTACAAAGTGAGTTTGGGTTGACGACGGTTCAGGCAGCAAGTCTGATCTCGGCAGCCTTTATTTCCCGTTGGTTCGGCGGGCTGATGCTTGGCGCCATGGGGGACCGTTATGGTCGCCGTCTGGCAATGGTCAGTAGCATTATCCTTTTTTCCGTCGGTACGCTGGCCTGCGGTTTTGCACCCGGTTACACCACCATGTTTATCGCTCGTCTGGTCATTGGTATGGGCATGGCTGGCGAATATGGCTCAAGCGCAACCTATGTTATTGAAAGCTGGCCGAAGCAGTTGCGTAACAAAGCCAGCGGATTTTTGATCTCCGGTTTCTCCATTGGCGCGGTTATCGCAGCCCAGGTCTACAGTCTGGTAGTGCCCATCTGGGGCTGGCGAGTCCTCTTTTTCATTGGCATCTTACCGATTGTCTTTGCGCTCTGGCTGCGAAAAAATATTCCGGAAGCGGAAGACTGGAAAGAAAAACACGAAGGGCAAGCGCCGGTACGCACTATGGTCGATATTCTCTACCGGGGTGAGCATCGGGTAATCAATATCCTGATGACCATCGTGGCGGCGACCGCTCTGTGGTTCTGTTTCGCAGGCAATCTGCACAATGCCGCCATTGTGGCGGGATTAGGTCTGCTGTGTGCTGTCATCTTCATCAGCTTTATGGTGCAGAGTAGCGGTAAACGCTGGCCAACCGGCGTCACGCTCATGCTGGTGGTGCTGTTTGCGTTCCTTTACTCCTGGCCTATCCAGGCATTGCTCCCGACCTATCTCAAAACCGAGCTGTCCTATGACCCGCACACGGTGGCGAATATCCTGTTCTTCAGCGGCTTCGGCGCGGCGGTAGGCTGCTGCGTGGGCGGTTTCCTCGGCGACTGGCTGGGCACCCGCAAAGCCTATGTTTGCAGTCTGCTGGCCTCACAGTTGCTCATTATCCCGGTCTTTGCCATTGGCGGCGCAAACGTCTGGGTATTGGGTTTGCTGCTGTTCTTCCAGCAGATGTTGGGTCAGGGGATCTCAGGGATCCTGCCGAAACTGATCGGCGGATATTTTGATACCGACCAGCGTGCGGCAGGTCTTGGCTTCACCTATAACGTGGGAGCACTTGGTGGCGCGCTGGCGCCGATCCTTGGTGCATTGATTGCACAACGTCTGGATCTGGGCACCGCGCTGGGATCGCTCTCCTTTAGCCTGACGTTTGTGGTTATCTTGCTGATTGGCCTTGATATGCCGACCCGTGTTCAGCGCTGGCTGCGTCCAGAAGCGCTGCGTACCCATGACGCTATCGACGGCAAACCGTTCAGCGGCGTCGTGCCGTTGGGCGGAGACAAAAGCGCCTTAGTCAAAACGAAAAGTTGATCCGCTTGCCCGGTCGCGTACCGGGCAATCTTTGTAGGGGAAGAAACATGTTGTTACCTGAAACACAGGGTAAAAGAAGTACCGCCATCACTCGACCGGAATCCCATTGTCAGTGGCATCAGGAGGCGCAATGACGACGTTGGCAATAGATATCGGCGGCACCAAACTGGCTGCCGCGCTGGTGGGCGACGATCTACAAATCCGCGAACGCTGCGAACGTCCTACTCCTGCCAGCAAAACACCGGATGCGCTGCGTGAAGCCTTAAAGGCGCTGATTGAGCCGCTGCAAACCCAGGCGAAACGGGTGGCGATTGCCTCGACGGGTATTATTCATCAGGGTGTCTTGCAGTCGATTAATCCGCAAAATCTGGGCGGGCTGATGCACTTCCCGCTGGTGCACACCTTAGAGGAACTGACCGGTTTACCAGCGCTGGCGGTGAATGATGCTCAGGCGGCGGCCTGGGCGGAATACCATGCCATTGCGAAAGAGATCAGCGATATGGTGTTTATCACCGTTTCAACCGGCGTTGGGGGCGGCATCGTCAGCGGCGGTAAATTACTGACCGGAGAGGGAGGGCTTGCCGGGCATCTGGGACATACGCTGGCGGATCCACAGGGGCCGGTGTGTGGCTGCGGCCGGGTGGGATGTGTGGAAGCGATCGCCTCCGGACGCGGGATCGCGGCGGCGGCTCAGGGTGAGCTTGCCGGATGTGATGCAAAAACGATTTTTGCCCGGGCGGCTGATGGCCATGAGCAGGCAATACGCCTGGTCCAGCATTCCGCTCAGGTGCTGGCGCGGTTAATTGCCGATGTGAAAGCCACCACCGATTGCCAGCAGGTGGTCGTTGGCGGCAGTGTTGGTTTGGCGACAGGGTACCTGGCGCAGGTTCGTCACTTTCTGGCGCAGGAGCCGTCGGTGTATCACGTGGCGCTGAGTGCGGCGCATTACCAGCATGACGCCGGGTTATTAGGCGCTGCATTGATAGCTCAGGGAGGCAAATGATGATGATGGGGGAAGTGCAGTCGCTACCGACTGCGGGGCTACATCCGGTACTGGAAGAGGCGCTGACGCTGGCGTTAGCGGCCCGACCACAGGAAACAGCGCCAGGGCGCTATGAACTGCGCGGTGACGATATCTTTATGAATGTGATGCAGTTTGCCACACAGCCTGCGCAAGAGAAGAAGGCAGAGCTGCATGAGCAGTACATCGACATTCAACTGCTGCTGGCAGGTGAGGAACGCATTCTGTTCGGCATCACCGGTTCTGCGCGTCAGTGTGAAGAGATGCATGTTGAGGAGGATTATCAGCTGTGTACTCACATCGACAATGAACACGCGTTGGTGTTGAAGCCGGGCATGTTCGCGGTATTTATGCCGGGAGAGCCGCATAAGCCGGGCTGTGTTGTTGATGTTCCGGGGGAGATCAAGAAGGTGGTCGTGAAGGTGCGAGCGAGTTTATTGAAAGCATAAAAAAGCCGGATGGGGCGGTGACGCCGCCATCCGGCACTGAGACCTACACTTCCAGCCAGTTCATGATCCCGTCAGCGGCTTTACGGCCTTCGGCAATCGCCGTGACCACCAGATCCGAACCGCGAACGATATCGCCACCCGCGAAGATTTTTGGATTGCTGGTCTGGAATGCGTTGTCGCTGCCTTCCGGCGCGATAATCCGCCCCTGAGAATCCAGCTCGACACTGTGTTGCGCCAGCCATTCCATGCTGTGCGGACGGAAACCAAACGCCATCACCACCGCATCTGCCGGAACCACGTGCTCGGAACCGGCAACGATCTCCGCGCGACGACGACCTTTCGCATCCGGGGCACCCATCTCAGTGCGCGCCATTTTCACGCCGCACACCTTACCGTTGGCGTTTATTTCCACGCCCAGCGGCTGCACATTGAACTGGAACTCGACACCTTCTTCACGCGCGTTTTTCACTTCGCGTTTTGAACCAGGCATGTTTTCTTCGTCACGACGATAGGCACAGGTTACGTGTGTCGCACCCTGACGAACCGAGGTACGAACGCAGTCCATCGCAGTATCGCCACCGCCCAGCACGACGACGCGTTTGCCTTCCATGCTGACAAACGGTTCATTGGCGGTTTCGCCAAAGCCCATCATCTGTTTGGTATTGGCGATCAGGAACGGCAGGGCGTCGAACACGCCATCGGCATCTTCGTTTTCCAGACCACCGCGCATTGACTGGTACGTCCCGACGCCGAGGAAGACAGCATCGTACTCTTTTAGCAGGGCGTCGAGCTGTACGTCACGACCCACTTCAACATTGAGTTTGAACTCAATGCCCATGCCGGTGAAGATTTCACGGCGGCGGGTCATTACCTCTTTTTCCAGTTTGAAGGCCGGAATACCAAAGGTCAGCAGACCGCCGATCTCCGGATGCCTGTCAAACACCACCGCCTTCACGCCGTTGCGGGTCAGCACATCGGCACAGGCCAGCCCTGCGGGCCCGGCACCAATGATCGCCACGCGTTTGTCGGTCTGGCGAACGCCGGTCATATCCGGACGCCAGCCCATTTCGAAGGCTTTATCATTGATATAGCGTTCGATATTACCGATGGTGACTGCGCCAAACTCATCGTTCAGCGTGCAGGACCCTTCGCACAGTCTGTCTTGCGGGCAGACGCGACCGCACACTTCCGGCAGGGTGTTGGTCTGGTGAGACAACTCCGCCGCTTCAAAAATGCGCCCTTCGTTCGCCAGCTTCAGCCAGTTCGGGATGTAGTTATGAACCGGACATTTCCACTCGCAGTACGGGTTGCCGCAGGAGAGACAGCGATCCGCCTGCGCTTTCGCCTGACCTTCGGAAAACGGTTCGTAGATTTCTACAAACTCGATTTTGCGGATCTTCAGCGGTTTTTTCGGCGGATCAACGCGCTGCAGGTCGATAAATTGGTATACGTTTTGACTCATTGCTGCTACCCCTTACTGCGCCTGCACACGCAGCTCAGCTGCGCTACGACTACGATGACCCAACAGTGCTTTCACATCACTGGACTTCGGTTTAACCAGCGCGAATTTCGCTGAGAAAGCGGGCCAGTTCGCCAGAATCTCTTCACCACGTTGAGAGCCGGTATGCTGCACGTGCTCGGTGATTAAACCGCGCAGGTGTTCTTCGTGGATAGCCAGCGAGTCTACGCTCAGCACTTCCACCAGCTCCGGGTTTACACGTTTGCGGAAATCGCCGCTCTCGTCGAGTACGTAGGCGAATCCGCCCGTCATGCCAGCACCGAAGTTCACCCCGGTTTTACCGAGAATACACACAATACCGCCGGTCATGTATTCACAGCCATTGTCGCCAATGCCTTCCACGACAGTGATTGCGCCGGAATTACGTACGCCGAAACGTTCACCCGCACGACCAGCGGCAAACAAGCGTCCCCCGGTGGCGCCATACAGACAGGTGTTGCCGATAATGCTCGCCTCATGGCTGCGGAAGGCTGAACCGACCGGAGGACGCACCGCCAGCAAGCCGCCTGCCATGCCTTTGCCGACATAGTCGTTGGCATCACCGGTCAGGTACAACTCCACACCCCCCGCGTTCCATACGCCGAAGCTTTGGCCCGCCGTACCGCTGAAGTGCGCTTTGATAGGGTCCGCCGCCAGTCCCTGATCGCCATGCGTTTGCGCAATATAGCCAGACAGTGATGCGCCGACGGAACGGTCAGTGTTGCGAATATCAAACCAGAACGTTTTGCTCTGACACTCGTCGACGAACGGTTTTGCCTGTTGCAACAGTTGCGTGTTCAGAACGCCGTTATCGAACGGTGGATTGTTTTCCGTACAGAACAATGCCTTGCCGGGATGGGGCTCAGCCGTTTCCAGCAGTCGCGACAGCTCCAGTTTCTGCTGTTTGGCGGTAAACCCTTCCAGCTCTTTGAGCAGGTCGGTACGGCCAATCAGATCCACCAGACGCGTCACGCCCAGTTGGGCCATCAGCTCGCGGGTTTCGCGGGCGATGAATTCAAAGTAGTTGGTCACTTTGAACGGCAGGCCGTGATAGTGGTTCTTACGCAGTTTGTCGTCTTGGGTTGCCACGCCTGTTGCACAGTTGTTCAGGTGGCAAATACGCAGGTATTTACAGCCCAGCGCCACCATCGGTCCAGTACCGAAGCCGAAGCTTTCCGCACCCAGAATAGCCGCTTTGATGATATCGACGCCGGTTTTCAGACCGCCGTCGACCTGCAGACGGATCTTGTGACGCAGACCGTTAGCCACCAGTGCCTGCTGGGTTTCCACCAGGCCCAGTTCCCACGGACAACCCGCGTATTTCACTGACGAGAGCGGGCTCGCGCCGGTGCCGCCGTCGTATCCAGCAATGGTGATCAAGTCCGCGTAGGCTTTCGCCACACCGGTGGCGATGGTGCCGACGCCCGGTTCGGAAACCAGCTTCACGGAGATCATCGCTTTCGGGTTGACCTGCTTGAGGTCGAAAATCAGCTGCGCTAAGTCCTCGATCGAGTAGATATCGTGGTGCGGCGGCGGGGAGATCAGTGTTACGCCCGGCACTGAGTAGCGCAGTTTGGCGATATACGGGGTCACTTTATCACCCGGCAACTGACCGCCTTCACCCGGTTTCGCGCCCTGCGCGACTTTAATTTGAATCACGTCGGCGTTGACCAGATACGCGGGGGTCACACCGAAACGACCGGAAGCCACCTGCTTGATGCGCGACACTTTGTTGGTGCCATAGCGCGCCGGGTCTTCACCGCCTTCACCGGAGTTCGAATTGCCGCCGATGCTGTTCATCGCTTCCGCCAGCGCTTCGTGCGCTTCCGGGCTCAGTGCGCCGATTGACATTGCGGCGGTATCGAAGCGTTTGAACAGCTCTGTGGCGGGCTCGACCTTATCAATGCTCACGGCCTGTTCGCCAGGCGTGATCGCCAGCAAGTCGCGCAGCGTTGTCGCCGGGCGTTCGTTGACCAGTTTCGCGTACTCCTGATAGTCGCTGTATTCACCGCTTTGCACTGCTTGCTGCAAAGTGCGCACGACATCCGGGTTATAGGCGTGATACTCGCCGTCGTGAACATATTTCAGCAGACCGCCCTGAGCCAACGGTTTACGCGCCAGCCAGGCATGTTTGGAGAGATTCAGCAGGTCTTGCTGGAAGTCTGTAAAACCGGCGCCACTGATGCGGCTGACCACGCCCTGGAAACACAGACTGACCACATCATCGTGCAGACCGACGGCTTCAAACAGTTTTGAGCAGCGATAAGAGGCGATGGTCGAGATGCCCATTTTGGACATGATCTTATAAAGACCTTTGTTGATGCCGTTACGGTAGTTCAGCATCACGGTACGATAATCTTTCGCAATCGCGTGGGTGTCGCTCAGGCGGCCCAGTGTTTCATACGCGAGGTAGGGATAGATTGCCGTCGCGCCGAAGCCCAGCAGCACGGCAAAGTGGTGCGGGTCGCGCGTGCTGGCGGTTTCGACAATGATGTTCGCATCACAGCGCAGACTTTGTTCTACCAGACGGGTCTGTACAGCGCCGACCGCCATCGGAGCCGGAACCGGCAAACGGTTTTTGCCGATGTTACGGTCAGAGAGCACCAGCAATACGGTGCCGTTGCGTACCATTTGCTCGGCTTTGTCGCACAGCGCTTTCACCGTCTCTTCGAGCGAGGTTTCTGTCACGTCGAAGGTGATGTCCAGCGTATCCGCGCGATAATGCTCCTCTTTCATGGTGGTGAGCTGTTTGAAATCGGAGTACAGCAAAATCGGTGATTTGAAGCTTAAACGGTGCGCCTGCCCTTCGGCTTCGCAGAAGACGTTCATCTCACGACCAATGCTGGTGGCCAGCGACATCACGTGTGCTTCACGCAGCGGATCGATAGGCGGGTTGGTGACCTGCGCGAACTGCTGGCGGAAGTAGTCGTAAATGATACGTGGCTGGCTGGAGAGCACGGCAAACGGGGTGTCGTCGCCCATTGAACCCACGGCTTCCTGGCCGTTTTCGCCCAGCACGCGGATCACGGAGTCCAGCTCTTCGGCGCTGTAGTTAAACTGTTTCTGGTAGCTGGCGAGAGTGTCGTCATCCAGCTCACGTTGACCCACCTGGTCATCAGCCAGTTCTTCAAACGGCACCAGACGGCGGACGTTTTTTTCCATCCACTCTTTATACGGATGGCGGCTTTTCAGGTCATCGTCAGTTTCCGCAGAGTGCAGGATGCGTCCGCCGCGGGTGTCGATCACCATCAGTTCACCCGGACCGACGCGGCCTTTCTCGACCACTTCATCAGGCTGGTAATCCCAGATCCCCACTTCAGAAGCGCAGGTGATCAGCTTATCTTTGGTGATGACGTAGCGCGCCGGGCGCAGACCGTTACGGTCAAGGTTACAGGCCGCAAAGCGACCATCAGACATCACGATGCCAGCCGGGCCGTCCCACGGCTCCATGTGCATGGAGTTAAAGTCAAAGAAGGCGCGCAGATCCGGGTCCATATCCGGGTTGTTCTGCCAGGCTGGCGGCACCAGCAAGCGCATGGCGCGGATGATGTCCATCCCGCCGGCCAGCAACAGCTCCAGCATGTTATCCAGTGAGCTGGAGTCGGAGCCGGTTTCGTTGACGAACGGGGCGGCAGACTGCAAATCTGGGATCAGCGGTGTCTGGAATTTATAGGTACGGGCGCGCGCCCACTGACGGTTGCCGGTGATGGTGTTGATCTCACCGTTGTGTGCCAGGTAGCGGAACGGCTGCGCCAGCGGCCAGCGTGGCACGGTGTTAGTGGAAAAGCGCTGGTGGAACAGGCAGATAGCTGATTCCAGGCGCAGATCCGCGAGGTCCAGGTAAAAGCGCGGCAGATCCGCCGGCATACACAGACCTTTATAAATGTTCACCAGGTTCGACAGACTGCAAACGTAGAAGTCTTTATCTTCCTGCAGACGTTTTTCAATGCGGCGGCGGGCGATAAACAGGCGGCGTTCCATATCACGTGGACGCCAACCCGCAGGCGCATTAACGAAAATTTGCTCAATACGCGGCAGAGAGGAGAGGGCGATTTCACCGAGAACACCTTCATTGGTCGGTACTTCGCGCCAGCCAACGATCGACAGGGTTTCCTGCTGGAGTTCTTCTTCGACAATACGACGGGATGCGGCCGCCAGCTCAGGATCTTTATTCAGAAAGATCATGCCGACGGCGTAGTTTTTGGCTAAACGCCAGCCGCGCTCTTCGGCAACAATGCGAAAAAAGCGGTCGGGTTTTTGCAGCAGTAAACCGCAGCCATCGCCGGTTTTTCCATCCGCGAGAATGGCGCCACGGTGCTGCATTCGGGCCAGCGCGTGTATAGCAGTACGCACTACCTTGTGGCTAGGTTCGCCTTCTATGTGGGCGATCAGGCCGAAACCACAGTTATCCCTCTCAAGAGATTTATCGTACAACATATCAGTGAACCTCCCCAGGCTCTGAGGGACGCCTCTCTGGACCGCTGCGCACGGGCACACCAAGAGCATGGCGACGGGGGTTGCGTGTCATACGCTTACCTCGCATTCGCCCTCTTTCATCCGTTTCGCGTAGGTCAAACAAGTTTGAGGACTTGCTGTCAGAGGGAATCTCAATTACTGCATAAATATGATGAGCACACTACTCATCCAGAAAGCTTCCAGCGGATTTCCAACTTATCGGGAATCCACACACAGGTCAAATGGCAATCTTATTTATGCAAAAATGTGCTATTGGTCGATTAATCCATTGAATGTATTGAAAATAGTAGGATTTTTACATTGATTTAACGCCCGGTAAACGGAGCGGAGAGTGTGATCTGTCTCACTGTCTGGAAGGGCTGTTGACCCCAGTCTGCGCTTGATTAATCGTGAGATTCAGCATTTTATGCTGGTTTATGGCTGGTAGGCGTTTCATGATACTGTTTTTACGCTGAAGCCCTCAGAAGAGGAAAAAAAGAGCGGAAGATAAGGAAAAGTAATTAACGCTATTTTGAATGAAATATCGGTTATTTTGATTGGTTATGCAATTGATAAAAGGCCGCCGTGGCGATTGATCCAGGTCATCGCCGACAAAGGCTAAAAATGGCAGGCTTTGGCCTCTTTTCAAGGCGCGGTCTATCAGATTATGCAGTTACAGAAATTAGTCAATATGTTTGGTGGGGATCTTTCACGTCGTTATGGGCAAAAGGTTCATAAACTGACGTTGCACGGCGGGTTTAGCTGCCCAAACCGTGATGGCACCATCGGACGTGGCGGATGCACCTTCTGTAACGTTGCCTCTTTTGCTGATGAAGCGCAGCAGCATCACTCCATTGCTGAACAACTCGCGCACCAGGCGAATTTGGTCAATCGCGCCAAACGTTATCTGGCCTATTTCCAGGCTTATACCAGCACTTTTGCCGAAGTTCAGGTGTTGCGCTCGATGTATCAACAAGCGATAAGCCAGGCCAGCATTGTGGGATTGTGCGTTGGCACGCGTCCAGACTGTGTGCCCAATGCGGTGTTGGATCTGCTGTGTGAATACAAAGACCAGGGCTATGAAGTATGGCTGGAACTGGGGCTGCAAACCGCACACGACAAAACGCTACATCGCATCAATCGCGGTCATGATTTCGCCTGTTATCAACGAACCACCCAACTTGCTCGTCAGCGCGGGTTAAAAGTTTGCTCACACCTAATTGTCGGCTTGCCCGGCGAGGGGCAGAGCGAATGTCTGCAGACGCTGGAGCGTGTTGTGGAAACCGGCGTCGATGGTATTAAGTTGCATCCGTTGCACATTGTTAAAGGCAGCATAATGGCGAAGGCGTGGGAAGCGGGGCGTTTAAGTGGCATTGCGCTGGAGGATTACACCGTTACCGCTGGCGAGATGATCCGTCATACGCCGCCAGAAGTGATTTTCCACCGCATCTCCGCCAGCGCCCGTCGGCCAACGTTGCTTGCCCCGCTGTGGTGCGAAAACCGCTGGACCGGGATGGTGGAGCTGGATAAGTACCTGAATGAACACGGTGTGCAGGGCTCGGCGCTGGGACGTTGTTGGGTGATGCCTGACAATGTGCGTTGATATATTGGAGGGCGCTGCGCGTATCCGACCTGGGCTGGGAAACGCAAGTTAAAGAAGGTGCTAACCGTCATCCGGCGTAAAGATCGCGCCATTCACGCATTTTTCACACATTCTTCAACGCCTTGCTCATAATTGAGTATTATTGTGCCAGGTAGTCGTGAAGGAACCCTCTATGAAGCAAATCCGTATGCTGGCGCAGTATTATGTCGACCTGATGATGAAATTGGGTCTGGTGCGCTTTTCACTGCTGTTAGCGCTGGCGTTGGTCGTGCTGGCCATTGTGGTGCAGATGGCTGTGACCATGGTATTGCATGGCGAGGTCGAAAGTATCGATGTGATTCGCTCGATCTTTTTCGGCCTGCTCATTACCCCCTGGGCGGTCTATTTCCTCTCTGTCGTGGTGGAGCAACTGGAAGAGTCCAGGCAACGTTTGTCGCGTCTGGTCCAAAAACTGGAAGAGATGCGGGAACGCGATCTCAAGCTCAACGTGCAGTTGAAAGACAATATTTCCCAGCTTAATCAGGAAATTGCGGACCGCGAAAAAGCAGAAGCGGAACGGCACTCGACGTTTGAGCAGCTTAAGGTGGAAATTAAAGAGCGTGAAGAGACGCAAATCCAGCTTGAACAGCAATCCTCTTTCTTACGTTCATTCCTCGACGCATCGCCGGATCTGGTTTTTTATCGTAATGAAGATAAAGAGTTTTCTGGCTGTAACCGCGCTATGGAACTGCTGACCGGGAAGAGCGAAAAGCAACTGGTTAATTTAAGACCTGTCGATGTTTACTCGCCAGAAGCGGCGGAGAAGGTGATTGAAACGGACGAGAAAGTCTTTCGTCACAATGTGTCGCTGACCTACGAGCAATGGCTGGATTATCCCGACGGGCGCAAAGCCTGCTTTGAGATTCGCAAAGTGCCTTATTACGATCGCGTGGGTAAGCGTCACGGTCTGATGGGCTTTGGCCGTGATATTACCGAACGCAAACGCTATCAGGATGCGCTTGAGCGCGCCAGCCGCGACAAGACGACGTTTATTTCAACTATTAGCCATGAGCTACGCACTCCGCTGAACGGTATTGTCGGCTTAAGCCGCATTCTGCTCGACACTGATCTGACGAGCGAGCAGGAAAAATACCTGAAAACTATCCATGTCTCAGCGGTGACGCTGGGCAATATTTTCAACGATATTATTGATATGGATAAGATGGAGCGGCGTAAGGTTCAACTGGATAATCAGCCAATAGATTTCACCAGTTTTATGGCGGATCTTGAGAATCTCTCCGGTCTGCAAGCCCAGCAAAAAGGGCTGCGTTTTGTCCTTGAACCGACCTTGCCATTACCGCATAAGGTGATTACTGACGGCACGCGACTGCGCCAGATCTTGTGGAACCTGATCAGTAATGCGGTGAAATTCACCCAGCAAGGTCAGGTAACGGTGCGGGCCCGTTTTGATGAAGGGGATATGCTGCACTTTGAAGTCGAAGATTCCGGGATCGGTATCCCGCAGGACGAGCAGGATAAAATCTTCGCCATGTATTATCAGGTGAAAGACAGCCACGGCGGTAAACCGGCGACGGGCACCGGGATTGGCCTTGCCGTCTCGCGCCGTCTGGCAAAAAACATGGGCGGTGATATTACGGTTTCCAGCCAGCCGGGCCACGGCTCTGTCTTTACGCTTACCGTGCACGCGCCCGCCGTTGCAGAAGAGGTAGAGGATGCATTTGAGGAAAACGAGTTACCGTTGCCGGCGCTTCATGTACTGCTGGTCGAAGACATTGAGCTGAACGTGATTGTCGCGCGTTCGGTGCTGGAAAAGCTGGGTAACAGCGTGGATGTGGCGATGACCGGAAAGGCCGCATTGGAAATGTTTACCCCGGGTGAATACGATTTAGTGCTGCTGGATATTCAATTGCCGGACATGACCGGACTGGATATCTCCCGAGAGCTCACCCAGCGCTATGCGCGGGAAGAGCTGCCGCCGCTGGTGGCATTGACCGCCAACGTGCTGAAAGACAAAAAAGAGTACCTGGATGCGGGAATGGACGATGTGCTGAGCAAGCCGTTGTCAGTTCCAGCGCTAACGGCCATGATTAAAAAATACTGGGATACCCGTGATAAAGAGGAGAGCACTGTGACACCTGAAGAAAGCAGTAAATCGCAAGCGCTGTTAGATATCCCGATGTTAGAGCAGTACATCGAACTGGTTGGGCCGAAGTTAATTACCGACGGTCTGGCGGTGTTTGAGAAGATGATGCCGGGTTATTTAAGCGTGCTGGAATCCAATTTAACGGCGCGTGACAAAAAAGGCGTTGTTGAAGAAGGCCACAAAATTAAAGGGGCGGCGGGTTCCGTTGGCTTGCGTCACCTGCAACAACTCGGTCAGCAAATTCAATCACCGGATCTCCCGGCCTGGGACGATAATGTGGGTGAATGGATTGAAGAGATGAAGCAGGAGTGGCAGCACGACGTCGAGGTACTGAAAGCCTGGGTAGCAAACGCTGGAAAAAAATGACCCCGGCTTGACCGGGGTGCGCGAACACTGCGCCAACACCAGGGAAATCGTGGCTGCGCCGTAAGTTATAATGATGATTTACAAGGGCGCAGCTCTGTTTTTCAGGCCGCACGCAGTTAAGATAGCAACATCTTAAATGTTTTGTTACATGAATCAGCAAAATGTGTGAAGCGTAGCATTCTTATTAAAATTATTAATGCGTTTCAGTCAGATGCGAAAAGGACGATGACGATGAAAAAAATTGGTGTAGTGCTCAGTGGCTGTGGTGTTTATGACGGTTCTGAAATTCATGAAGCCGTTTTGACCTTACTGGCGATAGCCCGTAATGACGCTCAGGCCATCTGTTTTGCACCTGACCGGCAGCAAACGGATGTGATTAATCATCTGACTGGCGAAACAATGGCAGACTCACGCAATGTTCTGATTGAGGCGGCGCGTATTACGCGGGGCGATATTCGCCCGCTGACCCAGGCCGTTGCCAGCGATCTGGATGCGCTGATTGTTCCCGGCGGTTTTGGGGCAGCGAAAAACCTGAGTAATTTCGCCAGCCAGGGCAGTGAATGCCGGGTCGATAGCGATCTGGCGGCGCTGGCAGTGGCAATGCATCAGTCCGGTAAGCCACTGGGGTTTATGTGCATTGCGCCCGCGATGTTACCGAAAATTTTTGATTTTCCGCTGCGTGTGACCATTGGCACCGATATTGATACGGCTGAAGTGCTGGAAGATATGGGTGCAGAGCATGTGCCGTGCCCGGTCGACGATATCGTGGTGGATGAAGACAACAAAATTGTCACTACGCCTGCGTATATGCTGGCACAGGATATTGCTCAGGCGGCACTCGGTATCGAAAAACTGGTATCGCGTGTACTGGCTTTAACCGAATGAGTAAATGGCACGGTAAACCGCTGGCTATCTTAAGGCGCTTTTGCCTGCGCGCGGTTATCGTGCTGGCGGTTTTTTGGGGCGGTGGGATCGTGCTCTTTAGCGTGGTGCCCGTGCCCTTCTCGGCAGTCATGGTGGAACGGCAAATTGGCGCATGGTTGCAGGGCAACTTTGGCTACGTGGCGCATTCCGACTGGGTTAGCATGGACGAAATTTCTCCGTGGATGGGGCTGGCGGTGATTGCTGCAGAAGATCAGACGTTCCCCGACCACTGGGGGTTTGATATGGCCTCCATTGAGAAAGCGCTGGCGCACAATGAGCGCAATGAGAACCGTATTCGTGGCGCTTCTACATTATCGCAGCAGACCGCGAAAAACCTGTTCTTATGGGATGGCCGCAGTTGGGTGCGTAAAGGTCTGGAAGCCGGTTTAACATTAGGGATGGAAACGGTCTGGAGTAAGAAGCGTATTCTGACGGTCTATCTGAACATCGCAGAATTTGGGGACGGCGTTTTTGGCGTGGAAGCCGCAGCGCTTCGTTACTTTCACAAACCCGCCAGCCGGTTAACGATGTCGGAGGCGGCGCTTCTGGCCGCGGTACTACCGAATCCTTTGCGGTTTAAAGCCAGTGCGCCTTCAGGTTATGTACGTAGCCGTCAGGCGTGGATCCTTCGCCAGATGCGCCAGCTAGGTGGAGAGTCATTTATGACTCGCCACCGTTTTCATTAAACGAATGGCTGAATACGTAAACGGAGATACACACGTGTTCACCGCCCCGAATTTTTGATTAAAGGAACATATCAGAGCCAGTTTGAATGGTCGCTGTAGGGGGTAAAGAATGCCCCGGTTATTCCTCTTCTTTTTTCCCTCTACCTGCTTTTTTTTCGTAGCGGAAATCCATTTTATCAATTCCGTACTTTTTCATCCTCAGATAGAGTTTTTTTCTTGGAATTTGGAAATAGTCGACGACGTCATTAATGCGCCCTTTATAAATATTGAGGGCATCGATAATAATCTGCCGTTCGTAGCTTTCGACGCGTTCATCCAGCGGCGTTGAATTGGCGTCCATGACCTGGAGATTGTCGGAATCTTCAAGCATGAGTACACCGACAGCCGCCAGTTCCGCAGCGTTGACCAACTCAATGATGTTACCCGGCCAGATTCGGGTCATCAGCCGCTTCATGAATACTTTCCCCAGCAGTGGTGGTTGACGGTTTAATCGCTTACAGGTAAGAGTCAGGTAATGATTGAATATCGATTCAATGTCTCCAGGGCGCTGATTCAGCGGAAGACATTCGATGTGAGTGAGGGAAAAAAGATAATAAAGTTCTGCAGTAAGTTTCTGCGCTGCAGCCAATTCAGCTAGCGGAGTCTGGCTGATGACAACGAGGCGAAACGATCTATCTTGCGGTCTTTCTTGTTGTTGGAGCAGGTAACGCTGGTTTTCCAGCGTCAGGTGCTCAATGTTCTTAAGCAACAGCGTACCGCCCTCGGCTGCTTTGACCCACTCTTCCAGCAACTGTTTGCTATTAGCATTTAGCGTCTGGTTGATTAGCGGGCAGTCTCTGCGAGAACTGAACTGATGAAGATACTGGGCTGCCAGAGTTCTCCCGGTACCAGGTTCACCGTAAAAACAGACCGGGAGCGCTGTTTCCGCCAATGTTTCTAATCGTTGACGTGTCTGGCGTATCCAACTGCTGTCACCGATTAAGTGCTGATTGAACTGAGACCTGCGCCATTTTTTCTGCTCCATGTAGGCATTGCGTTCCTTCAGTGCCTTCTCGATCAGCATCAGGAGCTGCTCCGGATTGACTGGTTTTTGCAAAAAGTCGTAAGCGCCTTTTTTTACTGCTTCAACGGCCATCGGTACATCGCCGTGCCCGGTAATCATCAGAATGGGCAAGCTAGTGTCGATAGTCATCAGCTTTTCCAATAACACCATACCTGAAATGTCTGGCATGCAGACGTCACACACTACGATGCCTGGCCATTCATTCTGAAGTAGCGCTAATGCTTGTGTGGGATCGTTGCAGGTGCAAACTGAGTGGCCTTCGCGCTGCAAGAGTTCACTGTAGGCCTGCAGTACGTCATTATCATCATCTATCAGCAGAATTGAGGGGGTATCGTTTGACATACTTAGGGCCTCGCGAAACGTAGAATAACCAGTGCATGGCGGTTTAGTGTTGACGCAATGTCCAACTCTCCCCGGCACTGACGCATAATGGAGTGACTGATAGAAAGACCTATTCCAAGACCGACTGGTTTATCGGTGGTAAATGGCATAAGGAGTCGATCGGCCAGCTGTAGCGGCCATCCTTTTCCGTTATCGGCAACGTAAAGCGTTAGTGTGGAGGCATGAACTTCGTAGTCAATGGTAATGTACGGAGGTTCGTTTTGGCGCGCTTCCAACGCGTTAGTAAAGAGGTTGACCAGCACCTGTTGAATCAGTACGTCGTCGCCGTAGACCGGAGGTAAGTCGCTTGGTTGGCTAAGGGTCGCTTTTAGCGGGCGATGCTTCAGCGCCAAAAGTTCCCATGATGATTCGATGGCCTGATGTAGGTTTATTGCTTCACAGATAAGCTCACTATCACGGCGGCGTGCAAAACTACGTAGTCGTTTAACAATGTTGTCGATGCGTTCGACCAACGTTCGCATGGTTTCCACGTAATTTTTCACTGAGGTCAGGTCTTGTTGCGCAAGCGCACGATCGGCGCTGAAGAGATACATGGACATTGCGTTCAGTGGTTGATTGATCTCATGCGCGAGCGTCGTCATGGTTTGACCGACTACGGCCAGTTTGGCCGTTTGGATCAATTCGCTTTGCGCAGTACGCAGATGTTTTTCAGTGGCGATCCGTTCACAGATTTCTAGTTCCAGCTGGTGCTGCTGCTGGTTTATTTGCTCGATCGTTTGGCGTAGTAGGTTAGCGATTCTGCCCAGTTCATCTGTGCCAGACACGGGAATGTCAGCGTTCAGTTCCCCATTGCTAAGTTTGACGACAGCATCATTTAGTTGCCTGAACCGGCGGATCATTCTGGGACGAATATAAAAATAGTTTACCAGGATCACAAATAGCAGAGCTGTCACCATGGCGGCAAAGATCAGCAACCCGCTAATTTGCATTATTTTTTCTAATCTCAGGTTGAATGTTTGTAGTTGCTGGTGACTGTTCCCCAATTGCATTTCCAATTGTCCGCGTATTTGCATCAGCACACGCTCTTTGTCCCTGATGGTACTCACTAGTGTCTGTTGAGCTTGTCGCCAGGTCGCCAAAGTCCCGGGCAAATAGTTTTGCTGCGTGCCAAGTTCCAGCAGAGAATAAACTGTCTGGTGTAGTGTGATCGTGCTGGAATAAACGGACAATGCGCGAACGTTTTCATCAACGCTGTGTTTCAAATAGTTGAGGTAGTTTATATGTTGGTTTAGTGATTCTTTATCCGTATCGTTAGTGTTTGCGATTTCTTTTAGGGTGCTGACGATTTGGGCTTCTATGTGGGAGAGCGTGAAGACCAACTGCAGTTCATCCTGCACGCCATGAAGCGAGTTTTGTAGTATCTGGATTTCGTGGTGATCATTTTCCCGACTAAGCTGATTGAGTAGGGATGACTGTTGCCAGCTTAAGTCCTGCGTGAGTGAGTTCAGCTCGTTGTTGAAATCGTCATGTAACCAGTTGATCCTGGAAGAAATAATACCTAATTTTTCCTTTTCCTGGTTATTGTCATATAACGCTTTATCCAGGTTGTCGAGCAGCTTGCGGCTACTGATGACCTGTTGGCTTAGTGCATTTTGGTGCTGAGGGTCCAGATGCGGACTTATTGCCTGAATTTTTTGCAGACGTTGCTCAATCTGCATTCTGACCTGCATGCGGCTGTTTGTGTTGTTAGTCTGTTGTAATTCATTGAACTCGTTAACGAGTGCCGTCAGATTCTCTTCAAACAGAAATGACGCCTGAATCCGGGGGAAGTAGTCATCGAGCGCATAGCGTACCTGGGAATTCTGTTCATGCCATGAGTAAAGACTGACTACGCTGACGAACACTGTCAGGATTGCGCTGAAAACGAACGCCAGTCGTAAGCTGGTACCAATAGTGAGAAACCGTTTCATTTTAATAGCTCAATTTGTGTCATAGCCTGCTGCTGTTGGTGCTGAAAAAATTGTTGCCATGCCATCATCTGCGTTTCTCGAAATCCCGACTTCTGTTCGAATTGCCGTAAATAATCCGGATCGGCGGCCTGTTCTGGTGAAACAGGAACAGCTGTCAGTAAACCTCGAATTTCCGGTAGTGGATGTTTTAGCCTCTTCTCTGTTGCGTACAACGCCTTCCAGGCATCCTGAAGTTGGGTAAGGCGGAAGGTGATCGCGTTGTCAAACATAAGCTGTATCAGTTTCTGCCGTTGCATGATCAACGGATAATCAAGAGAGGGCGAGGAGAACAGTTGCGACTGTTGTTGTGCATGCGGGTTATCGGGCGGTAATGGGTAAACGGGGTATTTTCCCGAGTCGGCATCGCTGAGCGCCTGTTGCCCCTTTGGGCTCAGCAGAAAATCAATAAAACGTCCAGCTTCCTGCGGGTGCTTGCTGTCATACGTGATGGCAGTGAACATAGGGGCTGCGCGAGAGGTCGGAAAATAGATGAAGTGTAGGGAAGGATTGTTTAGCAACACGTTAGCGTAGTTGTCGATCACTGGCCCCACATCGCCAAGTCCGTTGCTTATCTTGTTGGCGACACCGAAACTGCGCGATGAAATAGTCGCCAAATTGCCGCCAATCTTCAACAAGGTATTCCAGCCTTCTCGCCACCCTTGCTGTTGCAACAGATCTTCGATCATAAGGTGCGTGGTATCTGAGCGTGATGGGCTACTCATCAGTAACGTTCCCTGATATCGCGATTGGCTCAACGCTGCCCAGGTTGTCGGTATTGGTTCGTTTCTTTCTTCCAGACGACTCACGTTCATCAAAATACCATAACCGGAAATGGCGACGGCGGCAGTGGTCGCTCGGATGGATTCTGGCACCAGCTTCCTGCTGGTATCCATCCTGTTGTTAAACGGCTGGAGGTGGTTTTTGCTTTGCAGTCGCTGTAATAACATCGGGGATGAACTCAATACTAAATCGATATTCTCGCCCAATGGGTTTTCCAGCAGGCGTTCAATAGATGAACTAGTACGGTTCAGTGTGCGTATTTTGACGGCCTGCGGCTGCTTTTGCCATTGATTGATAATATGTTCCGTCGCTTCCGATGAGAGTGTTGTGGCGATCACCAGTTCGTTTGCGGAGGCAACGCCAGCGTACAAGAAACAACCTAATAGCACTCTTTGTAAAACGTAAATCATTTCGAAGTATAACCCTGATGAGCTTGTGATGTTTTTTGTCTTCTGGCTGTTTTATTATCGGGCAACTGCTGCGGATAAAATATGTGACTGCTCTCAAAATTATAAAATAATGGATAATGAACACATTTTTTGTATTGAACCTTATATTGCACATTATTGATTAAGTCGTTGTGGTAATTCTGTCTGTAAACACATTATGGGAAATAAATGGCATATGTGGATTTCTTTTTTGGGTTATTTTTGACTCATTATTGGTATGTTGTGTTTTTCACCATCTTTCCTCATTATCAGTATGCCATTGAACTTGATTGTGGTCGGTTAGTGTCAAATGTGAAAATTAATGCTGACAATCAGAAAAATAACTAAGAGTTTCTGAAGTGATTTCTATCGAACGGCATTTTGTATTTTTACATAAAGTTAGTGTTATCTAAATTAACCCTATGAAAATAGGAAGGTGATCTATGCTCTCTTTATTAAAGCCAAAAGTGGCTACACATAAAGTGCCGGATAGCGAAATTAAAAATACCTATAATCGTTATCGTATGCAGGCACTATTTAGCGTATTTATCGGCTATCTCTCTTACTATATTGTCAGAAATAACTTTGTTCTTTCCACGCCTTACCTGAAACAGGAATTGAACCTGTCAGCCACGCAAATCGGTCTGCTCAGTAGTTGTATGCTGATCGCTTATGGTATTAGTAAAGGTATTATGAGTAGTCTGGCGGATAAAGCAAATCCCAAAGTTTATATGGCCGTGGGGCTCGTACTTTGTGCATTGGTAAACGTCGCGCTTGGTTTCAGTTTTGCCTTCTGGATGTTTGCTGGGTTAGTCATATTGAATGGCTTTTTTCAGGGGATGGGGGTAGGCCCATCGTTTATCACTATCGCTAACTGGTTCCCACGTAAAGAGCGCGGTATTGTCGGCGCGGTCTGGAATATTTCGCATAACGTCGGTGGTGGGATTGTTGCACCTATTGTCGGTTGTGCTTTCGCGCTGGTAGGGACAGAGCACTGGAAAATCGCTACTTACGTTGTTCCGGCCGTGGTTGCTGTTGTGATGGCGGCTGTTGTATTGATGTCAGGGAAAGGTTCTCCAGTTAGTGAAGGGTTACCCCCTTTGAGTACAATTGTTCCGGATGATGTCACCGTCAAGGCAAAAGATGATCGTGCACCTGAAGATATGAGTTCATGGCAGATTTTTTGCACTTACGTGCTTAAAAACAAAAATGCCTGGTTTGTTTCCTTTGTCGATGTTTTCGTTTATATGGTTCGTTTCGGTATTATCAGTTGGTTACCGATTTACCTATTAAGCGTTAAACATTTCACCAAAGCGGAAATGAGTACTGCGTTTCTGATTTTTGAATGGGCTGCGATCCCTACTACTTTGTTGGCGGGTTGGTTGAGCGATAAGTTGTTCCGTGGTCGTCGTATGCCACCCGCTATCATCAGCATGGTTTTAATTTTTTTCTGCCTGTTAGGTTACTGGAAGAGTGACTCTTTACTGAGTATTACCATTTTCGCTGCCTGTGTCGGTTGCCTTATTTATGTACCACAGTTCCTGGCATCAGTGCAGACTATGGAAATTGTTCCCAGTTTCGCGGTCGGTTCAGCTGTCGGCTTGCGTGGGTTCATGAGTTATATCCTTGGCGCGTCATTGGGAACGAGTCTGTTTGGCATCATGGTTGATCACGTGGGTTGGGATGGGGGTTTTTACCTTCTCCTTGGTGGCGTCATATGTTGCATTATTTTTTGCGTTCTAACGCACTTCGGCGCTCTGGACCTGGAACGTCAGCGCCAGAATGGAGGTGAATGCACCGGCATTAAGGGCCTTCAGGCTGAGAGAAACTAACTCTTACTGAGGTTTGCTCAATACGTGAACCTCGCTATTTCTTATATCCTTATTCAAGAGGGAATAATGATGTTGAAGAAGATCGGTCTTTTTTCGTTGGCTCTGTTCTCTGCATCTTTTGTATCAGCGGAAGATCATGCGTTGAACGCGACAGAGTTATCACGTTTTCCCATTGAGGAGGCACGTCAGGGCGTTGCAGTAGATGCCAACTATATTTACGCCATTGACGACAAAGTTATCGCCAAATACCCGAAAAAGGGGGGTAATAAACCCCTTTCAGTATGGCATGGGAAGGAAGGTGACAATATTAAACATTTCAATTCCTGTTACGCGCAAGATAATGCTTTATATTGCTCACACTCCAACTATTCCAGCAGACCGGTGTTAAGCTCAATGGAAATGTTTAATACCAATGATATGTCCCACGTTGGCAATCACAGCTTTGGTTTTATGGGATTCAACTACGGTTCAGTAACCTGGGTTTTTCCTTATCGCGGTTACTGGTGGGCCGGATTCGCCAACTATGACGAAAAAGGAACCGAGACTGGAAAAGATCATAACTATACGGCGCTGGTCAAATTTGATAGCGAAGGTCGTGCACTGGAGAGTTGGGCGTTTCCATCCAACGTTTTGGAGAAAATGGCACCAAAGAGTAGCTCCGGCGGCGGTTGGGGTCCTGACGGCCTGTTGTACGTCACGGGTCATGATGCCAAAGAACTCTATGTTTTGCGGCTGCCAGAAACTGGCTCAATACTGGAGTACGTGACTACCATCAACGTTCCATTTGAAGGGCAGGCCTGGGCCTGGGATCGTAGTTCACCAGAGCGGATTATTTATGGCATCACCCGCAACAGCAAAGAAGTGATCGTAAGTAAGATACCCAGTATTCCCGCGGAGTTGCTAAAACCACAAAAGTTAGTGAAGTCAGTAGACGCGATGAAGTGATGGATTGGAAATAGTGCATTGGTTTGTCGATATTATGGCAAACCAATGCCGATTGGGTTAGTCCGTTAACATTCAAGTTCGAATATGGCTTAACCCGCTTTGGTTGAGCTACGCTTCGCGGGAAGACAGGGCCAGCGTGCTTCTGTCTTTCGACGGCGCGTCTTTTTCCAGCGCTACCGCGAGTGCGGGTTGGGCGATAAACCGTTCCCACAATCTTTCTTGTTTACGCTTACAGAACCATTTCGACCAGGTCGCCAGTGGGATAAACGTACTCTCTCCGATATTGTCGCAAATCACCGGGATCACCTCTGATTCGCTGATGCGATGACACAGAATATTCTGCGGCTTCAGGGTCATGGTGACAATTCGGTTGTCACGCAAATAGCGTTTGAGCTTTTTCAGGAGTTGCCGCAAGACAACGATGTCTTCTTCATAGCGGCACTGGGCAGCAAACTCCGTCAATGTGATGGACGGTTTGCCGTCAAAGTCGGCGATGACATCGTAGACGTAACCTGTACCACAATCGGTTTCCACCGTACCGTAATAGCGCGGAATACCGCTCCAGTCTTTCAGGTGGCGTGACAGGTGCGCGTAGTATTTCAGCTCGCGTCGGGTTTCTTTATCGCCGCCATCCCCATTGTGGTAGACGACTTTAATACAACGCTGGGCATCATCCGGATGCGCATAACATTTACGATGTCTTCCGGTGCCCAGGGGGATCTGTTGGGATAAACGTATCATGAGATCTCTGGAAATGTTTTCTGACATAAATCCAGTATGACCTTCCAACTTAAATGAATCCTAAACGATCAGCCTTAAGGTTTTCTTAATATTGTTATAGGGCAAGAAAGCGCACTAAATGTACAAATAATGTCTGAATGTAACAGCAACCAGGGGAGGGTACTACTAAGGAGATGCGCATCGCGGATTTGCCGAAGGGGGCGTACCGTATCAGTGTGTATACAGGCAGTCCAGCCCGGTAAGCTTATATTTACCGGGCTGGATGGAGTTTTGCGGGAGATATGACGCTATCGCAGAGGAACGCCGGTTAGTCTTCATCGAATCCTGAATTGAACAGCGCGATGACTGCCGCCAGCGCTTCCACTTCCTGGGGGCCGGTGGCTTCGATTTCGATTTGGCGCCCTTTCGCCGAGTCCAGCATCAGGAGTGCAATCACGCTGTTTGCTTCGGCCTCCGTACCTTCATCATTGCGTAATAATACTTCAGCTTCAAAACCCTGCATTAATTCAAAGAGTTTCATGGCTGGCCGGGCGTGCATACCCAGCTTATTCGTGACTTCAACAGTCTGCTTCACGGTCATGTTTTGCGTTTTTCCAGCGTACGATGGCGTGACTGCACGTTCTTGCCGCGAGAACGGAAGTAGTCAGCCAGCTGCTCTGCAATATACACCGAACGGTGTTTCCCGCCGGTACAACCAATCGCTACGGTCAGGTAGCTACGGTTGTTTGTCTCCAGCATCGGTAACCATAGCTCAAGATAGCTGCGAGTCTGATAAATAAAATTGTGTACTTCTGTGTGCCTGTCGAGGAACGCGGCAACCGGCTTATCCAGGCCCGTCATTGGGCGCAGTTTAGGATCCCAGTGCGGGTTAGGCAGGAAACGTACGTCAAACACATAATCCGCATCAATCGGAATACCGTGTTTGAAGCCGAAAGACTCGAAGACCATTGTCAGTTCGCGTTCACGTTTGCCCAACAGACGAGTTCGCAGCATCTCTGCCAGTTCATGCACCGACATTTCGGACGTATCAACGATAAGATCGGCACGGGAACGCAAGGGTTCCAGCAAATCACTCTCTTCATCAATGGCGCTTTCCAGCGACAGATTCTTGCTGGACAGTGGGTGCAGGCGGCGTGTGTCGCTGTAACGGCGAATTAGCGTGTTGCGATCGGCATCGAGAAACAACAACTGTGGGGAGAAGGCGTCCGGCAGGTTGTTCATCGCCTGCTCGAAAATCTCCGGCGATTCCGGCATGTTGCGCACATCAATGCTGACGGCCGCAGAAATCTGGCGATCGGCCAGTGTTCGGGCCAGATCGGGCAACAGCACTACGGGAAGGTTATCCACGCAGTAAAAACCCATATCTTCCAGCGCACGCAGGGCGACAGACTTACCAGACCCTGAGCGACCGCTGACGATCATCAGTACCATGTACCGTTTCTCCTCACAATGACAAAAAGGGATGTCATTGGGTTGTTATGCTTCATCCTGAGCACCTTCGGTGTCAGTGATGATTTTATAGAGTTCTTCGTCACTTTGGGCTGAACGCAGGCGGCGGCAGATGGTTTTATCCGCCAGACGTTTCGCCACCAGAGACAGCGTATGCAAATGCGTTTTGGTTTGGTCGGCGGGAACAAGCAGGGCAAAAAGCAGGTCGACAGGCTGATTATCTATCGCGTCAAAAGCAATAGGCGTTTCGAGTTGTACGAACACGCCGACAGCGCGTAGCGTATCTTCTTCCAGCTTCCCGTGTGGGATTGCAATGCCGTTACCAATCCCTGTACTGCCCATTTTCTCACGCGTCAGAATGGCTTCAAAAACCACCTGAGAGGGCAGGCTGAGCTGTTTTGCCGCCAGTTCGCTGATGATTTCCAGCGCGCGTTTTTTGCTTTGGCAGTGGACACCACTGCGCGTACATTCCTGGTTAAGTACACTGCTCAGTTGTAGAGTCGAATCGTTATTTATCATAATTTCACCTAAGAACCTGCCCCATCCAACTGGCGGGCCAGATTCGGAGCGCTAACTGTACAAATGGCCTGTTGTTCTTCACAACAGGCCGTCCTGCACCCGTTAACTGCCCGGACAATTAGTGTTGTTTCAGTTTATCTTTATGTTTCGTTAATTGCCGGGCCAGTTTATCAATCAATCCGTCAATCGCGGCATACATATCCTGACCTTCGGCACTGGCATGAATCTCGCCGCCGTTTACATGCAGTGTCGCATCCGAGGTGTGGGTCACTTTTTCCACTTTCAACACAATGTAGACCTGATTAATCCGGTCAAAATACTGTTCAAGCTTAGCGAATTTGCTTGAAATAAACTCGCGCAAAGCTTCAGTAATTTCGACGTTATTTCCAGTGATGTTGAGCTGCATAGTGTCTTCCTTATCGGTTGGGTCAAACCAGTTGTTTGCGCTGGTTAGACGGCGGAATGGATAAAGATTCTCGGTACTTCGCAACGGTACGACGCGCCACCATGATACCTTGTTCTGACAGCATAGAGGTTAACTTGCTGTCGCTCAGTGGTTTCGCGGGGTTTTCCGCAGCAATTAACTTCTTCACCAGCGCGCGTATCGCCGTGGACGAGGCTTCGCCGCCGCCTTCGGTATTAACGTGGCTGGAAAAGAAATATTTCAGTTCAAAAATCCCGCGCGGACTGTGCAGATACTTCTGCGTCGTCACTCGGGAAATGGTTGACTCATGCATTTCGACGGCCTGAGCGATATCCGCCAGCACCATCGGTTTCATAAACTCTTCGCCTTGTTCAAAAAAGGCTTGTTGCTGCTCAACGATACAGCGGCTGACGCGCAGCAATGTATCGTTACGGCTTTCCAGACTTTTGATCAGCCACTTCGCATCCTGAAGATTGCTACGGATAAACTGGCTGTCTGCATCGTTACGTGCGCCATTGCACATGGCGGCATAGTGCTGATTGATCTGCAAACGAGGAATGCTGTCGCTGTTCAGTTCCACCGTCCAGTGACCGTTATGTTTACGAACCAGCACATCCGGGATCACGTATTCAGGCTCGCCGGTCTGGATAGACTGCCCTGGTCTGGGATCGAGCGACTGAATAAGATTGACCGCTTCTTTGAGCACCTCTTCCTTCAGGCGGGTAACGCGCATCAAGGAGCGAAAATCGTGATTGGCCAGCAGATCAAGGTGCTCGCTGATGATCAGGCGTGCCTCTTGCAACCAGGGGGTAGCGGTGTCGAATTGCGAGAGTTGGATCAGCAAACAGTCACGAAGATCTTTTGCCGCCACGCCGACAGGATCAAAACGCTGAATGCGTTTAAGTACGGCTTCGATTTCATCAAGGTCTACCTCTTCGTCACCCATGCTCTCGAGGATGTCATCCAGCGAGACAGTGAGATAGCCGGTTTCGTCTACCGCATCGACGATCGACGTGGCGATTGCCCGGTCGGTGTCCGAGAACGGCGTCAGTTCGACCTGCCACATCAGGTAATCCTGTAGCGACTGCGTGGTCTCACCCTGATAGACCGGCAACTCATCGTCGATATAGTCGCCACTGGTACCGGACGGCGTTCCTGCGGTGTAGATTTCATCCCAACTGGCATCAAGCGGCAGCTCTTCCGGCATCTCTTTTTGTTCGAGTGCGTCTGCGGTGTCCAGGGTTTCGCTGTCCTGAGTTTCCTGGGTGTCGATTTCTTCGTGAAGATCGGTTTGCTCGAGCAGTGGATTACTTTCCAGCGCTTGCTGAAGTTCTTGCTGAAGTTCCAGCGTGGACAACTGCAACAGACGGATCGCCTGTTGTAGCTGAGGCGTCATTGCCAGTTGTTGGCTGAGCCTGAGTTGCAAACCTTGCTTCATGTTCAGAGTGATTTTCTCCCGCTATGACGTCGCAATCTTCTACCCTATCAGAGTCTGAAGTCTTCCCCAAGGTATACACGTTTAACGTGATCGTCTTGCAGGATCTCTGTCGGTGTACCGTGTGCGATGAGGTGTCCCTGACTCACGATATACGCGCGCTCGCAGACCGCCAGCGTTTCACGGACGTTATGGTCGGTGATCAATACGCCGAGTCCGCTGTCGCGCAGATGCTCAATGATGCGTTTAATATCGATAACGGAAATGGGGTCAACACCCGCAAAAGGTTCATCCAGCAGGATAAATTTAGGGTTTGCCGCCAGCGCCCGGGCGATCTCCACACGACGGCGTTCACCACCGGAGAGCGACTGCCCCAGGTTATCGCGCAAGTGCTCGATGTGAAATTCTTCCATCAGCTCGTTGGCTCTGTCTTCGCGTTGTTCGCTCGACAGATCGTCACGGATTTGCAACACCGCCATCAGGTTATCAAATACGCTCAGGCGACGGAAAATGGAGGCTTCCTGCGGCAGATAGCCAATACCGCGGCGCGCACGCGCATGCAGCGGCAGCAGGCTGATATCTTCGTCATCAATAATGATGTTGCCTGCATCGCGCGGTACGATGCCCACAACCATATAAAAGGTCGTGGTTTTACCCGCACCGTTTGGGCCGAGAAGACCTACGATCTCCCCGGAGTTGACGGTCAGACTGACATCTTCCACCACCCGGCGACCCTTATAGGCCTTTGCAAGATTCTTTGCAGTTAATGTTGCCATAACGAATTAGTTACCCTTCTTCTGTGCCGGGGCCTGGCCTTTGTTTTTGTCTTGCAGCTGTGACGGAACCAGAACCGTGGTCACACGTTTGCCTTTTTCACTAAAGGCCTGCATTTTTTGCTCTTTCACCAGATAGGTGATCTTGTCGCCGGTAATGTTGCTGTCGAGCTGCTCCAGGTAAGCGTTCCCGGTGAGGATGACGAAATCTTTCGCCAGCTCATAATGCATTTTCGAGGCGCGGCCTTTTACCGGCTTACCGTTGTCCTGCATCTGATAGAAGGTGGCAGGGTTGCCGAAGCCATCAATCACCTCTTTGCCTTCTTCGCCGCCCGGACGGGTAACCACCACTTTATCGGCATTAATTTTGATGGTGCCCTGGGTGACGATGACATTACCGGTGAAGGTGACGACATTGCCCTGCATATCCAGGGACTGCTGGTCCGATTCAATATGAATCGGCTGCTCGGTATCGCCGGTAACGGCGAACGCCGGAATGCTGGCGGCCAGAAGTGAGCTGGCAAGCACAAGATTAAGGCTGAGTTTGTTTGTTTTGAATTTCATAGGAGGTTCTAACCTTTTCAATCAGCTCGGCGTTCTTGCTGCGTAAGTTGCCGCGCATTTTCAGTCCGCTGGAGTTAAATGTTGTTCCGTATAACGTCACGAGATCGTCAGAGGTAACATCCTGCGTTACCAGATTGATTTTCGCGTTATCGGTCGTAATTCTGCGTAGTTGAGCGTCAGGCACCAACGCGTTGACTTCAACATGGCCGTAGAGATACAGCATCCGGTCATCGGTCAATTTGGCTTTGTCGGCCTTAATCGACCAGGTCGGGACTTTATCCTTATCAAAGGTGGTTAACACCGGGCGGGTAAACCACGAAACCGCCTGATCTGAATAGTATTCAACATGTTGAGCGATGAGGCGATAGTTCAGCGCCCCCTCAGGACTGTATACGATGGTATCCGTATGCTCACTTTTATAAGTTGGGTCGCTGTTATTCACGACAACCTGGGGTGCATCCTCTTTATCGGCCAGATTAATACCGATAAGCACCAGAATGGCCAACGACAGCACAATGATAACCCAACGTCTGGTTTTACTCATATCGATTGCCCTTTGGCCTCATCCAGTTTGCCCTGTGCCAATAGTAATAAATCGCAAACCTCCCGCACGGCGCCGCGACCTCCGTCAATACGGGTCACGTAATCGGCGCGTGGAATCAACAATGGGTGAGCGTCCGCCACGGCAACACTCAGCCCCACTTTTTCCATCACAGGCCAGTCGATCAGATCATCACCGACGTAGGCGACGTTTTCTGGCGCCACGCCCAGTTTATTCAGCAGATCGGCAAACGCGACCAGCTTGTCTGACTGACCCTGATAAAGATGTGTGATCCCAAGTGTGGCACAGCGATCTTCTACAAGTTTAGCTTTTCGTCCGGTAATAATGGCAACCTCAATACCGGAAGTGAGTGCGCAACGAATACCGTAGCCATCACGGACGTTGAAGGCTTTTAGCTCTTCACCGTTATTGCCCATATAAATCAGACCGTCAGACAGTACGCCATCAACATCGAGGATGAGAAGGCGGATGTTTTCCGCCCTGGCGATGACCTGGGCGCTGACGGGTCCATAACAGGTCGCAAGCGACGCACCTGCTGTACTCATTTTTATTATCCTTGAGTTTCTACACTACGCCTGCACGCAGGAGATCATGCATATGTAACACACCGAGTAACTGGTCGCCATCGGCAACCAGTACCGAGGTAATATGGCGGGATTGCATCAAATTCAGAGCATCAACGGCGAGAATACCTGGACGTACGCGAATCCCCCCAGGCGTCATAACATCGGCAATCCCTAACTGGCGAACATCACCGCCCATATCAAAGACGCGACGTAAATCACCATCCGTGAAGATACCGTTAATCTTCATATCGTCATCGCAAATGACGGTCATCCCAAGATTCTTACGCGTGATTTCCAGTAGCGCATCACGCAGGCTGGCATCCTTTTTCACATGCGGGATTTCATCACCCGTATGCATGATATCGTTAACGCGTAGCAAAAGTTTACGCCCGAGTGCCCCGCCCGGATGGGATAACGCGAAGTCTTCTGCGGTGAATCCGCGGGCTTTTAATAAGGCGACGGCAAGCGCATCCCCCATCACTAATGTAGCGGTGGTGCTGCTGGTTGGCGCCAGGCCCAGAGGGCAAGCTTCACGGGGCACTTTAACACACAGATGCACATCTGCGGCACGCGCCATGCTGCTTTCTGGTCGGCTGGTAATACAGATAAGCGGGACATGCAGGCGCTTGAGTACGGGAATCAACGCTGTTATTTCACTCGATTCGCCGGAGTTTGAAATGGCGATAACCACATCCTGCGGCGACACCATGCCGAGATCGCCGTGGGCTGCTTCTCCTGGATGAACAAAAAATGACGGCGTACCAGTACTGGCAAATGTTGCCGCCATTTTGCGCCCAATGTGCCCTGATTTTCCCATCCCCATCACGACGACTTTGCCCGAGCACCAGAACATTTTTTCACACGCAAGGGTGAAATTCTGGTTGATGTACTGGCCTAGTTCGGCCAGGCCTTCACGTTCAATTTCCAGGACTTCTTTGCCTGCTAGCTGAAAGTCAAAACCCGGTTGCAACTCTAAGTGAGACATAATCTGTTTCCAGTTACCCAACGAGAAGTGGCGATATTCAGTACAGCATCGCCAGCCATATGATAAAACCGCCAGTCAACAACACGCCCGCGCCCCGACCAATTCGGCGCGAATGACGCCAGCAGAGTAATGCAAAAATAATACTGACCAGCAGCATGACGCCGTAGTCACGCCCAAAGGCCAAAAGGTTTACGCTACCCGGTGCTATCAGCGCCGGTAACCCCAAAACGATAACGATATTAAAAATATTAGCGCCGATGATGTTACCGACGGCAATATCGTTTTCCCCTTTACGCACTCCCGCGATAGCGGTCGCCAGCTCAGGCAAACTGGTGCCGATAGCGACAACCGTTAAGCCGATAGTCAGCTCGCTCATGGCAAAATAATTGGCCAGTACAGTCGCGTTATCGACCACCATACGGGTTGCCATGGGCATAATAATCAGGGCGATGCCGAGCCACAAAAATGCAACGGGCAATCCGCCTTCACGCGGTAGCTCTGCAACCTGTTCCCGGGTAAGACTGTCATTACCCAGACGGGCGATTTTAACAATGAATAGCAGCCATAGCACAGCCAGAAGCAGGAGAAAGATTCCATCACTACGGCTAAGTTGCCCATCGTGAAGGACATAACCTGCCAGAACGCTGACGAATAACATTAATGGCAATTCACGACGCAGAACATCAGAATGCACGGTAAAAGGGTGAAATAGCGCGGCCAGGCCTAAAATCAACAGAATATTGGTAATGTTTGAGCCCATTGCCGTGCCGACAGCGAGATCGAGCTGTCCATGCAGCGATGCGGCGACCGACACGATAATTTCAGGTAATGAGGTCCCAATACTGACCACCGTCATCCCAATGACGAGCGGGGGGATACCCAACGTTCGACAAAGAATGGAAGCGGCAAACACCAGGCGATCGGCACTGTAGACGACCAGAAGTAAACCAATAATTAACAGCGCCGTTGCTAAAAGCATCTAAAGTCCTTTCTTCAGGTATACTCGCCGGTCCACGGGAGAGATTGCCTGGAGGCCGTAACGAATTCTTAATTTTGACTTTATGCGGCTAAAAAGTAAAACAAATGCCAGCTTTAGCTAACCAGGGCGGGTAATATTCTGTAAATATGTTGGGTTCATGGTGAAATTCGACGCCATGATGAGATCAGCAAAGTAATACGAAGGATGAATCAATGGGTCAGTCTGTGGCGAATTTAGTCGATATGCGCGACGTCAGCTTTACCCGTGGCGATCGTTGTATTTTCGATAATATTTCCCTGACGGTGCCACGTGGAAAGGTCACAGCGATCATGGGGCCGTCGGGCATCGGTAAAACCACGTTGTTACGCCTGATCGGTGGGCAGATCGCGCCTGACAAAGGAGAAATTCTGTTTGATGGCGAGAATGTTCCCGCCATGTCCCGTTCACGGTTATACACCGTACGTAAGCGTATGAGTATGCTGTTTCAGTCAGGGGCGCTGTTCACTGACATGAATGTGTTTGATAACGTGGCGTATCCGCTGCGTGAGCATACGCATTTACCTGCGGCCTTACTCAAAAGCACCGTTATGATGAAACTTGAGGCTGTTGGGTTGCGCGGTGCGGCAAAATTAATGCCTTCTGAACTTTCTGGCGGGATGGCGCGACGGGCGGCGTTAGCGCGCGCGATTGCTCTGGAGCCGGATCTCATCATGTTTGATGAACCGTTCGTGGGTCAGGACCCTATCACCATGGGCGTGCTGGTGAAGCTGATTTCAGAACTGAACAGTACACTGGGCGTGACCTGCGTAGTGGTGTCTCACGATGTCCCCGAAGTGCTGAGTATTGCGGATCACGCCTATATCATGGCAGATAAAAAAATTGTGGCTCATGGCAGTGCTCAGGCATTGCAAGAGAATGCTGACCCGCGCGTCCGCCAGTTCCTTGACGGTATCGCCGACGGACCCGTTCCGTTCCGCTACCCCGCGGGCGACTATCACACCGATTTACTCGAAACAGGGAGTTAAGCCACTCATGCTGTTAAATGCGCTGGCATCACTCGGACACAAGGGGATCAAAACTCTCAGGACGTTCGGGCGGGCCGGGTTAATGTTATTCAATGCGGTGGTTGGTAAGCCGGAGTTTCGCAAGCATGCGCCGTTGCTGATTCGTCAGCTCTATAATGTGGGTGTCTTGTCGATGCTTATCATTATTGTGTCTGGCGTGTTCATTGGTATGGTGCTGGGACTGCAGGGCTATCTGGTTCTGACGACGTACAGCGCGGAAACCAGTCTCGGTATGCTGGTGGCGCTGTCGTTGCTCCGTGAACTGGGGCCGGTTGTTGCGGCGCTGTTGTTTGCCGGGCGAGCTGGTTCTGCCTTAACCGCAGAAATTGGTCTTATGCGTGCGACCGAACAGCTTTCCAGTATGGAAATGATGGCGGTCGATCCATTGCGCCGGGTGATTTCCCCGCGCTTCTGGGCGGGCGTTATTTCGTTGCCGTTGCTCACCATTATTTTTGTCGCGGTGGGTGTCTGGGGCGGATCGCTGGTAGGCGTAAGCTGGAAAGGTATCGATGCTGGTTTCTTCTGGTCGGCGATGCAAAACGCTGTCGACTGGCGTCTGGACCTTGTGAACTGTTTGATTAAGAGCGTGGTGTTTGCCATTACGGTAACGTGGATTGCACTGTTCAATGGATATGACGCGATCCCGACTTCTGCCGGGATTAGCCGGGCAACGACACGCACCGTTGTGCACGCGTCTTTGGCCGTTCTCGGTCTGGATTTTGTGCTGACCGCACTGATGTTTGGGAATTGAGTTCATGCAAACGAAAAAAAATGAAATTTGGGTGGGGATCTTCTTGTTGGTTGCGCTGCTGGCGGCGTTGTTTATCTGCCTGAAAGCGGCAAACGTGACCTCCATGCGAACGGAGCCAACCTACACGGTTTATGCGACTTTCGATAACATTGGCGGGCTGAGAGAACGTTCTCCGGTCCGTATTGGCGGGGTGGTTGTGGGACGGGTGTCAGACATCTCGTTAGATCCGAAAACCTATCTGCCACGCGTTACGCTGGATATCGAAGAGCGTTATAACCAAATTCCTGACACCAGTTCCCTGAGCATCCGTACCTCCGGTCTGCTTGGCGAGCAATATCTGGCCCTGAACGTCGGTTTCGACGATCCAGAACTGGGAACGGCTATGCTCAAGGATGGCAGCACCATTCAGGACACCAAGTCGGCAATGGTTCTGGAAGACATGATTGGTCAGTTCCTTTACAACAGCAACAGTAAAGGGGATGAGAATAAGAATTCTGGCGATGCGCCTGGCGCAACGGAAGGCAATAATGATGCTACTGGGCCTGCGGGCGCAACGAAATAATCTCAGGAGAATCGACGTATGTTTAAACGATTAATGATGGTAGCGCTGCTGGTGATTGCACCGCTGAGCGCTGCAATGGCGGCTGACCAGACCAACCCATACAAACAGATGGACGAAGCGGCGCAAAAAACCTTTGACCGTCTTAAAAACGAACAACCCAAAATCCGGGCGAACCCGGATTATCTGCGTGATGTCGTTGATCAGGAACTGCTGCCCTATGTGCAGGTGAAATACGCTGGCGCGCTGGTCCTGGGGCGTTATTACAAAGACGCCACTCCGGCACAACGCGATGCCTATTTCGCCGCATTTCGTGAATACCTGAAACAGGCTTATGGTCAGGCTTTGGCGATGTACCATGGGCAGACTTACCAGATTGCTCCGGAACAACCGCTGGGTGATGCGACTATCGTACCGATTCGCGTGACCATCAATGATCCGAACGGTCGTCCTCCGGTTCGCCTGGATTTCCAGTGGCGTAAAAACACGCAGACCGGTCACTGGCAAGCCTATGATATGATCGCGGAAGGCGTCAGCATGATCACCACTAAACAGAATGAGTGGAGCGATCTGCTGCGTACCAAAGGCATTGATGGCCTGACCGCACAGTTGAAATCCATCGCTCAACAAAAAATCACTCTGGAAGAGAAAAAATAATGACGCAGTCACTCAGCTGGACGCGTGAAGGTGAAAAGCTGGCGTTAGCGGGTGAACTGGATCAGGACGTGCTAAACCCGTTATGGGATGTACGTGTGGAGATCATGAAAGGTGTCACCTGCATCGATCTGAGCCAGGTTTCCCGGGTAGATTCGGGAGGGCTGGCGTTACTGGTCCATCTCATTGATCAGGCAAAACGGCAGGGTAATACCGTTTCGCTTAGCGGTGTAAACGACAAAGTTTATACACTGGCGCAGCTTTACAATTTGCCCAACGACGTGTTGCCACGCTAATTTTTGTAGGCCGGATAAGGCCTTGTGCCGCCATCCGGCAAAACCCCCGAAAGGGTGGCAACCACCAAAGCCTTGTCTGATTCATCGACGGGGCTTTTTGCTTATTTAAGACAGCGCCACTTTGCTCTAAGATGTTGGGCTGTTTTCACTATTTGACGAATAAAGAGCCCATGGAAAATCATGAAATTCAGAGCGTGCTGATGAGCGCACTCTCCCTCCAGGAAGTCCACGTCTCTGGCGATGGCAGTCACTTTCAGGTTATCGCCGTGGGTGAGATGTTTGACGGCATGAGCCGGGTCAAAAAACAGCAATCGGTCTATGGTCCGTTGATGGAATACATTGCGGACAACCGCATCCATGCCGTGTCGATCAAGACATTTACGCCTGCTGAGTGGGCACGCGATCGCAAACTTAACGGTTTTTGAGCTACGGGTGACTCACCGGTAGCGAGTATGAATTCTTAACAGAGAACAGAATAATGGATAAATTTCGTGTTCAGGGGCCAACTACGCTCCAGGGCGAAGTCACAATATCAGGCGCTAAAAATGCCGCACTGCCGATCCTCTTCGCCGCATTGCTGGCAGAAGAGCCGGTTGAAATTCAGAACGTCCCTAAACTGAAAGACGTTGATACGTCAATGAAGCTGCTGAGTCAGTTAGGTGCAAAAGTTGAACGTAATGGCTCTGTGTATATTGATGCCAGCGATGTGAACGTTTTCTGCGCCCCTTATGACCTGGTGAAAACCATGCGTGCATCCATCTGGGCGCTTGGCCCGCTGGTGGCGCGTTTTGGTCAGGGTCAGGTTTCTCTGCCGGGCGGCTGCACCATCGGCGCGCGTCCGGTAGACCTGCACATTACCGGTCTGGAACAGCTGGGTGCCTCCATTAAGCTGGAAGAAGGGTACGTTAAAGCGTCTGTGGAAGGGCGTCTGAAAGGCGCGCATATAGTGATGGACAAAGTCAGCGTTGGCGCGACGGTCACTATCATGTGTGCCGCTACGCTGGCAGAAGGCACTACCATTATCGAAAATGCGGCTCGTGAGCCAGAGATTGTCGATACCGCGAACTTCCTGATTGCGATGGGTGCGAAGATCACCGGGCAGGGCTCTGACCGTATCACCATCGAAGGCGTTGAGCGTTTGGGCGGTGGTGTCTACCGTGTTCTGCCTGACCGTATTGAAACCGGTACGTTCCTGGTCGCTGCAGCCATTTCTCGCGGCAAAATTGTCTGCCGTAACGCGCAGCCAGACACGCTGGACGCGGTTCTGGCAAAACTGCGTGATGCTGGCGCGGACATTGAAGTTGGCGCTGACTGGATCAGTCTCGACATGCACGGCAAACGCCCGAAAGCGGTCAATGTGCGTACTGCGCCGCATCCGGCGTTCCCGACCGATATGCAGGCGCAGTTCACTTTGCTGAACCTGGTGGCGGAAGGGACCGGATTCATCACTGAAACCGTTTTTGAAAACCGTTTTATGCACGTACCTGAACTGAGTCGTATGGGCGCGCATGCAGAAATCGAAAGCAACACAGTGATTTGCCACGGTGTTGAAAAACTCTCTGGTGCTCAGGTGATGGCGACGGATCTGCGGGCATCTGCGAGCCTGGTGCTGGCGGGTTGTATTGCGGAAGGCACTACCGTGGTGGATCGCATTTATCATATCGATCGCGGTTATGAGCGTATTGAAGATAAACTGCGTGCGCTTGGTGCGAACATTGAGCGTGTGAAAGGCGAATAATCGCCTTGTTGTTCGGTAATCCCCATTCATTACTGCAATATGGGGATTACCGTTTCCTTTCACTCTACGACCTTTTTCTCTCTGCGAGCGCGCATCAGTCGTGTTCTGTCGATAAATTCGTGGGTCTGCGAATCATGATATCGTGATGGCCAAATCACCCAGGGATTCGTTCCTAGTGCCTGCGCAATAATCAATTCACCTTTTGGCCATGGGCGGGTTAAGGTATTTGCTAACGTAGAAGAACTGAGTCCATTTCTGCGTGATTCTGCAGCCATAGATGTCCCTTTTTTACGTAATCCAGCGATAATATCGGCTGGATGCCAGTCAATGAGTTTGCTCTCCATCAATCCCTCACTCCTTTTAGTCGGTCACTTGCAGTCGGAAAAATCAGCGGGTGAGGGACACTATACTCCCGAAGAACGAATGTTCTAAAATGTTCGTGTAATGAGCGTAAATATTCAGAATATATCAAGGGTGATATTGGGGTTATGCGAGGGTTTGAAAGGTGTTTTTAGATGTTTTCTGGAATATATATGAATCATCCCGTGCGATGCACGGGATGAGAAAAGAGGATTAACGATCGCGTTGCACTGCTATATGCGCCAGGCCAATCAATGCCTCGCGCCATGGGGTGTCAGGGAGAACCTGAAGGGCTTCGATCGCTTTGTCGGCTTCTTCTTCAGCACGCTGACGTGTCCACTCCAGTGAGCCGCAGGCGGTCATTGCTTCCAGAACAGGTTCCAGAAGGTGTCGGCCATTACCTTGTTCAATGGCTGAACGGATCATTTGCGCTTGCTCTGGGGTGCCATTGCGCATGGCATGCAGCAGAGGTAATGTCGGTTTACCCTCATTAAGGTCGTCACCCACGTTTTTACCTAACTGCTCGCCATCTGCACTGTAATCCAGTAAATCGTCTATCAACTGGAAAGCGGTACCGAGATAGCGGCCATAATCCTGCAATCCTTTTTCCTGTTCGTCGGTGCAACCCGCCAGAATGCCTGAACATTGTGCCGCCGCTTCAAACAGTCGCGCTGTTTTGCTGTAGATAACGCGCATATAGTTTTCTTCGGTGATGTCAGGATCGTTCACATTCATCAACTGCAGGACTTCACCTTCTGCAATGACGTTGACGGCTGCGGACATGACCTCCAGCACTTTCAGCGAACCGAGGCTGGTCATCATCTGGAAGGCGCGGGTATAGATAAAGTCACCCACCAGTACGCTGGCCGCATTACCAAACGCCGCATTCGCCGTAGCCTTCCCGCGGCGCATATCTGATTCATCCACAACATCGTCGTGAAGCAGGGTTGCCGTGTGGATAAACTCGATTAAGGCTGCAATCGTGACGTGTTTTTTCTCCTCGTACCCGACGGCGCGTGCAGCGAGTACGGCGATCATCGGGCGGATACGTTTTCCGCCGCCACTCACGATGTAATACCCTAACTGATTGATCAGTTGGACGTCGGAATTGAGCTGTTCAAGGATTGTCGCATTGACACCCGCCATATCTTGCGCGGTTAACTCATTGATTTTTTCTAAATTCATCGCAAAAGCCGGGCTTATCGCCCCGATTACCTCACAGTGCAACAAGGTAACTTAGGGTTTAGGGTTAGGAATATATGCTGATTGTACTGAAAAAACGCCACAGATAAACGTTACCGTACGTGTTGTGTTTTTTTTCTTCATGTATTGATGGTAGCACTTGTCAAAGGCTCACGTTTTGCGTAATATTCGCGCCCTATTGTGAATATTTATAGCGCACTCTGAATCATTGAAAAGGTGTGCGCGGAAGCGGAGTTTTTTATGTACGCGGTTTTCCAAAGTGGTGGTAAACAACACCGAGTAAGCGAAGGTCAGACCGTTCGCCTGGAAAAGCTGGACATCGCAACTGGCGAAACTATCGAGTTCGCTGAAGTTCTGATGATCGCAAACGGTGAAGAAGTCAAAATCGGCGTTCCTTTCGTTGATGGCGGCGTAATCAAAGCTGAAGTTGTTGCTCATGGTCGTGGCGAGAAAGTTAAAATCGTTAAGTTTCGTCGCCGTAAACACTACCGTAAGCAGCAGGGCCATCGTCAGTGGTTCACTGATGTGAAAATCACTGGCATCAGCGCTTAAGTTAAGGGGAGCAGATTAAATGGCACATAAAAAGGCTGGCGGCTCGACTCGTAACGGTCGCGATTCAGAAGCTAAACGTCTGGGCGTAAAACGCTTCGGCGGTGAAACAGTTCTGGCTGGTAGCATCATCGTTCGTCAACGTGGTACTAAATTCCACGCTGGCTCTAACGTTGGTTGCGGCAAAGACCACACTCTGTTTGCCAAAGCAGACGGTAAAGTGAAATTTGAAGTTAAAGGCCCGAAAAACCGTAAATTCATCAGCATCGTTGCTGAATAAGTTTTTCGCGTCCCGGTAACGGATAAAAGCCCCGCAACGTGTTGCGGGGCTTTTTACATTCGACGACCGGTAAATATGCTCGCTGTACCGTTATCTTTCGGAAAGCGAGCTTTTGCAGGGAATACGGTATGAAGCAGCAGGCAGGCATTGGTATTCTTTTGGCGCTGACCACCGCAATGTGTTGGGGTGCGTTGCCCATCGCGATGAAGCAAGTGCTGGAGGTGATGGAACCTCCTACCGTCGTGTTCTACCGTTTTTTAATGGCAAGTCTCGGTCTTGGGGCTATTCTTGCGGTTAGAAGAAAGCTCCCGCCGTTGCGTATTTTTCGTAAACCGCGTTGGCTGGTATTACTGGCCATTGCTACCGGCGGGCTGTTCGGGAACTTCATCCTGTTCAGCTCTTCTCTGCAGTATTTAAGTCCAACGGCCTCGCAGGTTATCGGTCAACTGTCACCGGTTGGCATGATGGTCGCCAGCGTATTTATCCTCAAGGAGAAAATGCGTGGTACGCAGGTTGTTGGCGCGTTCATGCTTCTGTGCGGGCTGGTGATGTTTTTTAATACCAGTTTGTTCGAGATCTTTACCAAACTGACGGATTACACCTGGGGTGTGATTTTTGGTGTCGGGGCGGCGACAGTCTGGGTGAGCTATGGCGTCGCGCAAAAGGTGTTATTGCGTCGTCTGGCCTCACAGCAGATTCTGTTTTTGCTGTACACTTTGTGTACAATTGCGTTATTGCCTTTGGCAAAGCCTGGGGTGATATCGCAGCTTAGCGACTGGCAGCTCGCGTGTTTAGTTTTCTGCGGGCTGAATACGCTGGTAGGATATGGCGCCCTGGCGGAAGCGATGGCGCGCTGGCAAGCAGCGCAGGTGAGCGCGTTAATCACGCTCACGCCGCTGTTTACGCTGTTATTTTCAGATCTATTATCTATGGCCTGGCCCGATTTCTTCGCCAGACCGATGTTAAACCTTTTAGGTTATCTCGGTGCGTTTGTCGTGGTTGCGGGCGCGATGTATTCCGCCATTGGTCATCGTATTTGGGGCGGATTACGTAAGCATGAAACGGTGGTTTCGCAACCCCGCTCAGGCGAATGATTTACGGAGAGTAAAATGAAGTTTGTTGATGAAGCATCGATTCTGGTCGTTGCAGGTGATGGCGGTAATGGTTGCGTTAGCTTCCGCCGCGAGAAATACATCCCGAAAGGCGGCCCGGATGGCGGTGATGGTGGTGATGGTGGTGACGTCTGGCTGGAAGCCGACGAAAACCTGAATACGCTGATCGATTACCGCTTTGAGAAATCGTTCCGTGCAGAACGTGGCCAGAATGGCGCCAGCCGTGACTGTACCGGTAAACGCGGTAAAGACGTTACGATTAAAGTGCCTGTCGGTACGCGCGTTATCGATCAGGGGACTGGCGAAACGATGGGCGACATGACCAAACATGGCCAGCGCCTGATGGTTGCCAAAGGTGGCTGGCACGGCCTGGGGAATACCCGTTTCAAATCCTCGGTGAACCGTACTCCACGTCAGAAAACGATGGGGACACCGGGTGATAAACGCGATCTGATGCTGGAGCTGATGCTTTTGGCTGATGTCGGTATGTTGGGGATGCCTAACGCCGGTAAATCGACGTTTATCCGCGCAGTCTCCGCAGCGAAGCCCAAAGTAGCGGATTATCCGTTTACCACGCTGGTGCCGAGTCTGGGCGTTGTGCGTATGGATAACGAAAAGAGCTTCGTGGTTGCTGACATTCCTGGTCTGATTGAAGGTGCTGCAGAAGGCGCCGGTCTGGGGATTCGCTTCCTGAAGCATCTGGAGCGTTGCCGCGTACTGCTACACCTCATTGATATCGATCCGATTGACGGTTCTGATCCGGTTGAGAATGCCCGTATCATTATCGGCGAACTGGAAAAATACAGTCAGGATCTGGCATCCAAACCGCGCTGGTTAGTGTTCAACAAAATTGATTTGATGGACAAAGCGGAAGCGGAAGAAAAAGCGAAAGCTATCGCCGAAGCGCTGGGCTGGGAAGATAAATTCTATCTGATCTCCGCAGCCAGCCAGTTAGGCGTGAAAGATCTCTGCTGGGATGTGATGACCTTCATCATTGAGAATCCGATCGTTCAGGCTGAAGAAGCGAAACAGCCAGAGAAAGTCGAGTTCATGTGGGATGATTACCATCGCCAGCAGCTCGCAGAAGTCGAAGACGAAGCGGAAGATGACTGGGATGACGATTGGGATGAAGACGACGAAGAAGGCGTCGAGTTCATCTACAAACGCTAATTCTCATAAAACCCTGGCCATGCGCCGGGGTTTTTTATGCCACTTTTGTCGGCCGGATAAGTGTTATCCGGCCGCATTCATCTAGTTATTCTGATAAATATCTTTATACAAACGGCTTTCAAAACGGACCAGTGGAAGACGGCGGTTGCGCTGGTCAGCCGGCTCAACGGCATACCCGGAAAGATACTGCACAAATGCCATCCTTTGTCCGCTGGCGGTGGTAATAAAGCCTGCCAGGTTATACACCCCCTGCAGTGAACCCGTTTTCGCTGATACCTTGCCATCTACACCTGCCTGATGAAGTCCTGCTCGATATTGCAAGGAACCATCGTGACCCGCCAGCGGCAGCATGGAGATAAAGTTCAGTTCATTGTCGTGCTGGGCAATGTATTGCAGCACCTGCATCATCGTTGCTGGGGCGATCAGGTTATGGCGAGAAAGACCAGAACCGTCGGCAATAATGGTGTTGCCAATATTAACCCCTGCCTGTTGACGCAGGATCTGGCGAACGGCATCGGAGCCTGCGCGCCATGTCCCTGGGACGTTAAAGCGCGCATGACCAATCATACGGAACACCGTATCGGCGATCATGTTGTCTGATTTTTTTAGCATAATCTTCAGCAGATCATGTAAAGGGGCAGACTGCTTGCTGGCAACGATCGTTCCTGGCTCGTTGCTCTGTGTCTGGCGTAAAAGCGTACCGCTGTAGGTGATCCCCGCCTGTTTTAACTCATCTTTCAGGATGGCACCCGCATAGCTTGCGCCATCCTGAATGGCGAAGGCCAGCGGAAGGGGATCGCTACGCTGAGGCAGGCAACCGGTAAGCGTATAGCGATTCAAATCACCGGGGACGACATCCAGTTCGCAATATTGCGCTTCGGCAGAGCCTCGCGGTAGCGTTCGAACCTGGCTAAACATCGTCACCGGGTAATAAGATGCCACGCGGATATACGCTAAATCATTCGCTTTTTCTGCGCTGTAAAGCGATACCGAGAAGCAGTTACGATCGACAATGGCGGCAGCGGGCGGCGCGCTAAAACATTGCGTCATGTCGTTCCAGGGCCAGCCGGGCGCTTTATCGTGGCTGGCGAAAATGGAGGTGTCGATGAGGACATTGCCTGAAATTTGCGTTACGCCAGATTTCTTCAACGTAGCGACCATATTGCGAATATCCTGACGTTTTAGCGTCGGATCGGCCCCAAATCGTGCAATCAGGTCACCGTTCAATACCCCGTTTTCCACCGAACCTTTTGTCTCCAGCGTGGTGGTAAAACGAAAGTCGGGGCCAAGCTGAATCAATGCCGCCAACGCAGTGATCACTTTTTGCGTACTGGCGGGAAGCGCCATCTGTTGGCTATGATAATCAATGGCAGGTGCGGGGGCGCCGATCTTTTGTACCATTAAGGCAAGATTGGCCCCGTCGGGGAGTTGATTGATGTATTCGTCAACATTCGCGGCCTGGACGCTGAACGCTATACTGGTGGTCAATCCGATGATAAATCTGGAAAATCGCATAATCTCGCGCTAACAACCTGGAAACAAGCCGTCATACTACGGCGCATTGCCCTGAAAAGTAAACGATGACCCATAGGGAACTCCAGGGTAAAATGACTATCAAATAGAGAATTGTAGCTGACCTGGGACCTTGTGCCCGGGTCGGTATTTTTTTTGCTTCTGGTCCTGGTGTGGCGTCATACCAGGGCGGGCTTAGCAGCAGGGGTTGGGTTCACGCCCCCCCTACAGGAATGTTCAAGAGGTATAACAAATGCAAGCTATTCCGATGACCTTACGTGGTGCTGAAAAACTGCGCGAAGAGCTGGATTTTTTGAAATCTGTGCGCCGTCCTGAAATTATTGCCGCTATCGCTGATGCTCGTGAACATGGCGACCTGAAAGAGAATGCTGAGTATCATGCCGCGCGTGAGCAGCAGGGTTTTTGCGAAGGGCGCATTAAAGATATCGAAGCAAAGCTGTCCAATGCGCAGGTTATCGACATCACTAAAATGCCAAACAATGGCCGCGTGATTTTTGGTTCCACCGTCACTGTTCTGAACCTCGACTCTGACGAAGAACAGACTTACCGCATCGTTGGCGATGATGAAGCGGATTTTAAAAAGAACCTGATTTCCGTGAACTCACCTATCGCTCGTGGCCTGGTCGGTAAAGAGCAGGATGATGTTGTGGTGATCAAAACGCCTGGCGGCGAAGTGGAATATGAAGTGATTAAGGTAGAATACCTGTAAGAATTACCCAATACTCAGGATGTTGATGTATTGTAAAGAAAGGAAAAAGGCCGCATCGCGGCCTTTTATCAACGAACAGAGCGTGGCATTTTGCTCTCCTGCTTGCGGAAAACCCCTCGTTTTACACAGAATTCGTGTTCAACTTTAGGATATTCTTAGCGCGGCAGCGAGATTTTACGTTCTTTCGTCGGGCGATACAGTACCAGCGTTTTACCGATGACCTGTACGTTACAGGCGCCGGTTTCGCGTACGATAGCTTCCACGATCAAGGTTTTGGTTTCGCGATCTTCCGAGGCGATTTTCACCTTGATAAGTTCATGGTGCTCTAACGCTTGTTCAATCTCGGCCAGTACCCCTTCGGTCAAACCATTATTGCCAAGCATAACTACTGGCTTGAGCGGATGTGCCAGACCTTTCAGGTGCTGTTTTTGTTTAGTACTCAGATTCATCGTATATTTTTGCTTAGGTTGGGATTGAAAACGGGTCATTCTACCGCCATCTCCCTTATATCACCAAATGGCCGTGTAGAAATTTACACCGTTGGTTACGATGAACTGCCCCGATGGGAAAGTGAAATGACAGGTAAGAAGCGTTCTGCCAGCTCCAGTCGCTGGCTTCAGGAACACTTTAGCGATAAATATGTTCAGCAGGCGCAGAAAAAAGGGTTACGTTCTCGTGCCTGGTTTAAACTTGATGAAATACAGCAAAGTGACAAGATTTTTAAGCCGGGGATGACGGTCGTCGATCTCGGTGCTGCACCCGGTGGTTGGTCTCAATATGCGGTTACGCAGATAGGGAACAGTGGCCGTATTATCGCTTGTGATCTTTTACCGATGGATCCAATCGTTGGTGTAGACTTCCTTCAGGGCGATTTTCGTGATGAATTAGTCCTGCAAGCGTTACTTGAACGTGTCGGTGACAGTAAAGTACAAGTTGTCATGTCTGATATGGCGCCAAATATGTGTGGTACACCGGCGGTCGATATTCCCCGGGCGATGTATCTGGTAGAACTGGCGCTTGGAATGGCTCGTGATGTACTAGCGCCAGGTGGTAGTTTTGTAGTGAAAGTGTTCCAGGGCGAAGGATTCGATGAGTATCTAAGAGAAATTCGCTCCCTGTTTACGAAGGTGAAAGTTCGTAAGCCGGACTCTTCTCGTGCGCGTTCACGTGAAGTGTACATTGTAGCGACCGGGCGAAAACCATAACCGGTAGATTTCAAACGAAAGTTTGAAAGACACTGGATATAGAGTATCCTGACGCTGTTTTTAACACAGTTGTAATAAGAGGTTAATCCCTTGAGTGACATGGCGAAAAACCTAATACTCTGGCTGGTCATTGCCGTCGTGCTGATGTCAGTATTCCAGAGCTTTGGGCCCAGCGAGTCTAATGGCCGTAAGGTGGATTATTCTACCTTCCTGCAAGAGGTCAACCAGGACCAGGTTCGTGAAGCGCGTATCAACGGACGTGAGATCAACGTTACCAAGAAAGATAGTAACCGTTACACGACTTACATACCGGTTAACGATCCGAAGCTGCTTGATAACCTGCTGACTAAAAACGTTAAGGTTGTTGGTGAACCACCAGAAGAGCCAAGCCTGCTGGCTTCTATCTTCATTTCCTGGTTCCCAATGCTGTTGCTAATCGGCGTCTGGATCTTCTTCATGCGTCAGATGCAGGGCGGTGGTGGCAAAGGCGCCATGTCGTTCGGTAAGAGCAAAGCGCGCATGCTGACAGAAGATCAGATCAAAACCACGTTTGCTGACGTCGCCGGTTGCGACGAAGCGAAAGAAGAAGTGGCTGAGCTGGTTGAATATCTGCGTGAACCGAGCCGTTTCCAGAAATTGGGCGGTAAAATCCCGAAAGGCGTCCTGATGGTCGGTCCTCCGGGTACCGGTAAAACCCTGCTGGCGAAAGCCATCGCGGGTGAAGCGAAGGTTCCATTCTTTACGATTTCCGGTTCTGATTTCGTTGAAATGTTCGTGGGTGTCGGCGCATCTCGTGTGCGTGACATGTTCGAACAGGCCAAGAAAGCAGCACCGTGCATCATCTTTATCGATGAAATCGACGCCGTAGGCCGCCAGCGTGGCGCGGGCCTGGGCGGCGGTCATGATGAACGTGAGCAGACCCTGAACCAGATGCTGGTTGAGATGGACGGCTTTGAAGGCAACGAAGGTATCATCGTTATCGCGGCGACTAACCGTCCGGACGTACTGGACCCGGCGCTGCTGCGTCCTGGTCGTTTCGACCGTCAGGTAGTGGTTGGCCTGCCAGATGTTCGCGGCCGTGAGCAGATCCTGAAAGTTCACATGCGTCGCGTACCACTGGCACCGGATATCGACGCGGCAATCATTGCCCGCGGTACCCCAGGCTTCTCCGGTGCAGACCTGGCGAACCTGGTGAACGAAGCGGCACTGTTCGCCGCCCGTGGTAACAAGCGCGTTGTTTCGATGGTTGAGTTCGAAAAAGCGAAAGACAAAATCATGATGGGTGCGGAACGTCGCTCCATGGTGATGACGGAAGCGCAGAAAGAGTCCACCGCGTACCACGAAGCTGGCCATGCGATTATTGGTCGCCTGGTGCCGGAACACGATCCGGTACATAAAGTAACGATTATCCCGCGCGGTCGTGCGCTGGGTGTGACCTTCTTCCTGCCTGAAGGCGACGCGATTAGCGCCAGCCGTCAGAAACTGGAAAGTCAGATTTCTACGCTGTACGGCGGTCGTCTGGCGGAAGAGATTATCTACGGTGTTGAGCACGTTTCTACCGGTGCGTCGAACGACATTAAAGTCGCGACGAACCTGGCACGTAACATGGTGACGCAGTGGGGCTTCTCTGAAAAGCTGGGTCCGTTGCTGTACGCGGAAGAAGAAGGTGAAGTGTTCCTGGGACGTTCGGTTGCGAAAGCAAAACATATGTCCGATGAAACCGCGCGCATTATCGATCAGGAAGTTAAGTTGCTGATTGAACGTAACTATGATCGCGCACGTCGCCTTCTGAACGATAACCTGGACATTCTGCACTCGATGAAAGATGCGCTCATGAAATATGAGACCATCGATGCGCCACAGATTGATGATCTGATGGCTCGTCGCGATGTGCGCCCGCCTGCGGGTTGGGAAGAGTCCGGTACTTCTAACAACTCTGGCAACAATGGCACCCCGAGTGCGCCGCGTCCGACTGAAGAGCCGCGTACGCCAAACCCGGGCAACATGTCAGAGCAGTTAGGCGACAAATAAGTTCACGTTGTCGATGGCTGCGTTTTTATCGAAAACCCTGGGGCTTGCTCCGGGGTTTTTCTTATCTGCTTAACCCATTTCATACCAGGGATAACACCATGAAACTCTTTGCCCAAGGGACTTCGCTGGATCTCAGCCATCCTCACGTCATGGGGATTTTGAATGTCACACCAGACTCTTTCTCCGATGGTGGAACGCACAACACGCTGATTGAGGCTGTGAAACATGCGAATCTGATGATTAATGCCGGAGCAACTATCATTGATGTTGGCGGCGAATCAACGCGGCCAGGCGCGGCCGATGTCAGTGTGGAAGAGGAACTGGAACGCGTGATCCCGGTTGTTGAAGCGATTGCTCAACGGTTTGAAGTCTGGATTTCAGTCGACACCTCTAAGCCGGAAGTGATCCGCGAGTCTGCCCGCGTGGGGGCGCACATCATTAACGATATCCGTTCGCTGAGCGAACCTGGCGCGCTGGAAGCTGCGGCGGAAACCGGGCTACCGGTATCGCTGATGCATATGCAGGGCAACCCCAAAACGATGCAGGATGCGCCAAAGTATGATGACGTCTTTGCGGAGGTTAATCGCTACTTTGTCGAGCAGATAACACGCTGCGAGCAGGCCGGAATCGCAAAAGATAAATTGTTGCTCGACCCGGGGTTCGGTTTCGGTAAAAATCTCTCTCATAATTATGCTTTACTGGCTCGCCTGTCAGAGTTTCATCATTTTGGACTACCGCTGTTTGTGGGAATGTCGCGGAAATCGATGATTGGTCAGCTGCTAAATGTGGGGCCATCAGAGCGCCTTAGCGGCAGCCTGGCGTGTGCGGTAATTGCAGCCATGCAGGGCGCGCACATAGTTCGCGTCCATGATGTAAAAGAAACTGTTGAAGCGATGCGTGTGGTTGAGGCCACCCTGTCTGCGAAGGGAAATAAACGTTATGAGTAATCGCAAATATTTTGGTACCGATGGGATCCGTGGTCGCGTAGGCGATGCGCCGATTACCCCTGATTTTGTACTTAAGCTGGGTTGGGCCGCAGGGAAGGTACTGGCGCGCCATGGCTCTCGTAAAATTATTATCGGCAAAGATACGCGTATTTCTGGCTACATGCTGGAGTCTGCGTTAGAGGCGGGCCTTGCGGCGGCGGGTTTATCCGCGTCCTTCACCGGTCCAATGCCTACCCCTGCGGTAGCTTATCTGACGCGTACTTTTCGTGCCGAAGCCGGGATTGTGATTTCTGCTTCACACAACCCATTCTACGACAACGGGATTAAATTCTTCTCCATCGACGGAACCAAACTGCCTGATGCGGTTGAGGAAGCCATCGAAGCGGAGATGGAAAAAGAGATCACCTGTGTGGACTCTGCAGAGTTGGGAAAAGCCAGCCGTATCGTGGATGCTGCCGGGCGTTACATCGAATTCTGTAAAGGGACCTTTCCGAACGAATTGAGCCTCAACGAACTCAAGATCGTGGTGGATTGCGCTAATGGCGCGACCTATCACATTGCCCCCAATGTATTACGTGAGCTGGGTGCGAATGTCATTGCGATTGGTTGCGAGCCAAATGGCGTCAATATCAACGAAGAAGTGGGTGCCACGGATGTCCGGGCACTGCAAGCGCGTGTGATTGCGGAAAAAGCAGATATCGGTATTGCGCTGGACGGTGACGGCGACCGCGTCATTATGGTTGACCACGAAGGCAATAAGGTCGATGGCGATCAGATCATGTATATCATCGCCCGTGAAGCCTTACGTCAGGGACAACTGCGCGGTGGAGCAGTAGGCACACTGATGAGCAACATGGGTCTGGAGCTGGCGCTGAAACAACTGGGGATTCCGTTTGCCCGTGCCAAAGTGGGTGACCGCTATGTGCTGGAAAAAATGCAGGAAAAAGGCTGGCGTATCGGTGCGGAAAACTCCGGTCATGTGATCCTGCTGGACAAAACGACCACCGGTGACGGTATTGTGGCCGGTCTGCAGGTACTGGCGGCGATGGTACGCAACCATATGAGTTTGCACGATCTGTGCAGCGGTATGAAAATGTTCCCACAATTACTGGTTAACGTACGTTACACCGCGGGTAGCGGCGATCCGCTGGAAAACGAAACGGTTAAGGCTGTTATGGCTGAAGTTGAAGCTGCACTGGGCAACCGTGGTCGCGTGTTGCTGCGTAAGTCCGGTACTGAGCCGTTAATTCGAGTCATGGTTGAAGGCGAAGATGAAGCCCAGGTGACTGAATTTGCTCACCGTATTGCCGATGCAGTGAAAGCAGTCTAATCCCGAAGATAATGAGTGCCGGAGTCTGAGACTCCGGCTTTTTTTTACCGTACTGAAAGCGGCTGTTTACGCCGGTGCTGCCAGAAGTAACCGCTGACCATCAGTAGTACGAGGACGACCAGCCATGGCAGAACTGCCAGTAAATGCCCTGACCGGGCGAAGGTCAGCGTAATCATCAATAACCAACCGCCTAGCATCGGAATCGCGGTGCGCTTAACAATATCCACTGGCGATACGCCAGCAATCCCAGCAATGGCAATGATGACGCCGGCAATAGGCGATAACGTACGACCAATACCTGCTGATATCTGAATAGGCAACATCATGACTGCGATGTCGCTACCGATATGACGGCTGATGTCCGGCACCATCGGGGCGAAGGAGAAAAACGCTGCATTTCCGGAGCCCATCAGCGCTGAAATCGCAAAGGTGATAAGCGTCATCAGCAGAATAATTGAGGCGGCACTGAGACCAAATTCACCGGAAAGCGACAGCAGCGCGTCGACGGCACCAATGGCTTTCAGTCCGGTAGAAAAGACTTCACCAGCGATAATTAGCGTCACGACAGTCGCAAAAACGCTGCCCATACTGTCGAAAACTTTTTGTACGCCGGCCATCACCTCGCGCGCCCTGCGATGACGGCAGTACTCACAAATCAGGGTAATGGCAAGACTTATCAGTACGGCGGTATCCAGCGTGATCTTGAGCGAGCTGAACAGTAAATCACTGCATACCAGCATCAACACCAGCGGGAGCATTGGCAGAAACAGCCAGGCGATCGGTGCGTCGGCTTTATCTGTCGATGTTAATGTCTGCATCGACTGCGTCGTATTGTCACCGCTTTCCCGGCGATCGAAAAAGCGTTGTACAACAATATGGAGCAGGGCGATGAAAAGAATGACGGGAATAACAATCGGCAACTGATCCTGAACGAAATAGTTCACCACCTCGATACCTGCGGTTTTGGCGGCGAGAACAGAGTTACCTGAACCTGGGCCGAATTCAACCGCACAGGTGCTGGCGATAACGGCAGCAACGGCGGCGCGGCTGCAACCAAGACGGGTAAGAAGCGGGTAAAGCGTGGCCATCAACAGCAGGCCCAGCCCGGTGGCGCTGCTAATAAACAGCGACAGGAATTGACCCAGCAGCAGTGCCAGCCCCAACAGCAGGTAAGGAGAGTTCAGGCGTTGCAAAGGACGAGAAGTCACCCGAACCAGCACCTGGCTGGCGCCAATGGCCGACATATACGTAGCGAAACCACCAATCAGCATAATTTGCAGCCCGAGGCCGCCAAGGCGCACACTCAGGGTATCGCGGATAAACTCAAAGGCGTCAAAGGGACCAAATCCGGTGCTCTTTTTCACCAGACTACTGAGCGTGGTCATTCCGCTAAAATGCGCGATAAGCAACAGTACAATCCCGGTCAATAGCAGCACCGACTGCGGGTGATATTTTTTGAGGATCAAACGTCCGGCAAAAATAATGGCGATTAGCGCCAGTAATAATGACATTTTCGCCTCCTCACTCAAAGTTGCCAGTAACCAGACACTCGCTATCCCGCAGCAACGGCTTACCCGCAGCAAAGAGATGGGCCAGCGAGAGGTCATCATTGAGTACGCAGATATCGGCACGTTCCCCGGCGCAGAGCACGCCGCCGGAAATACCCAGTGAGCGCGCAACGTTTGCCGTCAACATAGCGATCGCCTGAGATACCGGAATACCCACATCAATCAGGCGAGGAAGTAGGTTAAGGTTACCTGCGACCGGTGCCGCGCTTAAGCCTTCAACGATACCCTGGGCGTTAAAGCGCGGAACGCTGCCATTACCATCAGAGCTGATAGTGATGCGATCGGCTGGAACCTGCGCTTCCAGAGCGTGGAGAATCGCCTGCTCCTGAGGCATAAATCGACTACCACCAGAGGTTACGTCGATATGGCCACCGCGATGTGCGAAAGCAATCGCCTGTTCGAACAATGACTCTGTTCTCGCAACATGAGTCGGTGAAATGTGATGAATCGGAATACCAGCATCACACAACTCAATAAGCTGCGACATCCCTTCCTGCAGATTCCCCAGGTGCACATGCAGCAGACCTTTTTTTCCTGCCAGCAGGGAAGCCACGCGGATATCGCTCACTATCCTCAGCAATTCCTGGAAAGAGGGGTAAGAACCACGGTGATCGGCGAGGGCGATTTTGACGCCAAGAATCGCTGGAATAAAGGCCATATCATCGCGGATGGATTGCGTAACGGTTGGGCTGGGTACCGCGTAGGCTCCCGTATGCATAAATGCACGCAGTCCTTCCAGGTTCAGAGACTGCATTTTGGCGTAGAGATCTTTGGGCGAACGAGAAATGGCATCGGTACCCAATACGCCGACAACCGTGGTAATGCCCGCCTGAATCAGATCGCGCAGTTTGACGGCTGGTGTCCGGCTGGCAAATCCGGCTTCTCCACCGCCACCGGTGAGATGGACATGCTGATCGATGATGCCAGGGATAACCCACTTACCCCGACAATCGATGATTTCTTTGACGCCATCAAAGAGTGAAATGTCTTTTTCTACCGCCACAATACGGTCGGCATGAATAAGCAGGGAGCAGAGGCCTAAATCCTCGGGAGAAAAAACACGGGCATTGGTCAGTAAAGTAAACATATCGGTCCTGTCAAACATCAAGAGTGAGAGTCGGCAGGTGAAACGGAATATTGTTGTTATGGTGCCCACCATAAAGCCATTACTATAACTATGACTATTACCGATTTGTTATTGGAGGATGCGGTTATGGCATGGTGGAGCGTTCAACGTGGATTGTAAGTGGCTGGAAGATTTTCTCGCATTGAGCCTGCATGGAAACTACTCTCAGGCCGCAGCGCAGCGGCATATAACTCAACCTGCACTGAGTCGGCGAATTAAGGCGCTGGAGGAGGTACTGGGCGTGCCATTGTTTGACCGGACCACAACTCCTGTCACGCTGACGCGCTATGGTGAACGTTTTGAACCCTATGCCCGGCACGTCCTCAGTACGTTGACAGAGGCTCGCCACGAGCTATCGGCTATGACACCGGCAACGGATAACACGTTGGTGATGGTCAGCCTGCATACGCTGTCAGTGAATATCCTGCCGGATATGATCAACTACCTGCGACAGAGTGAACCGCAATTAAATTTTACGGTAAATGCCAGTATTCAGGGGATAGACAACCACTTTAATGCCCTGATTGACCGGCAAATTGATCTGCTGGTGACGTACGATTTGCCTTCTGCGCAGCCGGGACTGGAGATTGCCGGCGGGTTAAAACGTTCACTATGGCGATATGAGCGATTTATTCCGGTTATTTCTGTACAACTGGCGGATACGCTTGACGATCCGCATGCGCCGATCCCGTGGCTATGCTACAGCGACTATACCTTTGTCAGGCGTATTATTGAGCCTGCAGAACAACGCGTTCGCCTACGCCTGAAAAAAGTGTTTGAGAGCGGTTTAAGCGAGACGATACGAGAAATGGTGCTGCGCCATATGGGAATGGCCTGGTTACCAGAATCAATGGTGGCGGAGGAACTGGTGAACCAGCAAATTATTCACTGCTGGCCGCAAAATTCAGATCTGATTTGCGAAATCCCTGTTGTGGTGTGGGCGAATATTGACGATCAACGCGCCGTTATGCAGAGATGCTGGGAGAAGTTGCTGCGTTTTTGATTGATGTGGCGATTTTTTCCGCAGTTGATACAATGCTAACAAATTGCTCTTGCGAAGGTTATTCGCTTTGGTTAGTATTCACACCCGCTTCAGTGGGAAACAGTAGACAGTCCCGCTTTATTGGTTGAAGCATTGGTACGCGGCAACTCCGCAAGGAACAGGTTGATTATGTACGAAGCTCTTTTAGGTATTTTCCTTGTCGTAGCAATTGTATTGGTTGGTTTGATCATGCTGCAGCAGGGTAAAGGCGCTGATATGGGTGCTTCCTTTGGAGCAGGCGCTTCCGGTACGCTGTTTGGTTCAAGTGGTTCTGGTAACTTCATGACCCGAATGACAGCGCTGTTTGGAACCTTGTTTTTCGTTATCAGTCTGGTGCTGGGTAACATCAACAGCAACAAAACCAATAAAGGAAGTGAGTGGGAAAATCTGAGCGCTCCGGCTAAAACCGAGCAAACTCAGCCAGCTGCTCCGGCTAAGCCGACCAGCGATATCCCGCACTAATAGTAGTATCCGTGCTGAGGTGGTGGAATTGGTAGACACGCTACCTTGAGGTGGTAGTGCCCTAACGGGCTTGTGGGTTCGAGTCCCATCCTCAGTACCAATATTCCGAAAAAAGACGCTGAAAAGCGTCTTTTTTTTCGTCTGTAGCTCTAGGGCACAGGCCTAATCTGTTGGCTTGTAAGTCGGATAAGGCGCTTGTGCCGCCATCCAACATTTAGCCGGTAGCACAATGGGCAGACCTTCATCCCCAGCCACACCATAAAAAAAGCCGCTTTCGCGGCTTTATTGTTCTCTCGAATAAGCGATTACTTTGCTTTATTTTCCAGATTCTCAACCTGCGGTAGACCCGTCGCAGAAGAGGCGGAAAGTAAGCCGGACTGCGCATAACCGAACAACTTCTCGCGGGTATCCGTGATGTCCAGATTACGCATGGTCAACTGACCAATACGGTCATCCGGAGAGAACACGGAATCGCCTTTTTCCATTGTCAGACGTTCTGGCTTATAGGTCAGGTTGTCGGAGACGGTATTCAGGATCGAATAGTCATTACCGCGACGCAGTTCCAGAGTCACTTCGCCGGTGATTTGACTTGCCACCCAACGTTGCAGGCTATCACGTAGCATCAGAGCCTGAGAGTCGAACCAGCGACCCTGATACAGCAGACGACCTAACTGGCGGCCATGTGCGTGATACTGTTCGATGGTGTCTTCATTGTGAATACCGGTCAACAGACGTTCGTAAGCGATGTGCAGCAGCGCCATCCCCGGAGCTTCATAGATGCCGCGGCTTTTTGCTTCAATAATACGGTTTTCAATCTGATCGCTCATGCCCAGACCATGACGACCACCGATACGGTTAGCTTCCAGCATCATCTCAACGTCATCGCTGAAGGTTTTGCCGTTCAGGGCAACCGGATGACCTTGTTCAAAACGTACGGTCACTTCTTCTGCCGGGATTTTCACATTTTCGTCCCAGAACTTCACGCCCATAATCGGGTTAACGATCTTGACGCTGGAGTTGAGGAATTCCAGGTCTTTCGCTTCGTGAGTCGCGCCCAGCATGTTGGAGTCGGTGGAGTAGGCTTTCTCTACGGACATCTTGTAGTCAAAACCGCAGGCAATCATAAACTCCGACATCTCGTGGCGGCCGCCCAGTTCATCAATGAAATCAGTATCCAGCCACGGTTTGTAGATCTGCAGTTCAGCATTGGTCAGCAACCCATAACGATAGAAACGCTCAATGTCGTTGCCTTTATAGGTGCTGCCATCACCCCAAATGTTGACGCCATCTTCTTTCATGGCGGCAACCAGCATGGTGCCAGTCACGGCGCGACCCAGCGGGGTGGTGTTAAAGTAGGTCAGACCGCCCGTGGTGTTATGGAATGCACCACACTGGATGGCCGCAATCCCTTCTGCAACCAATTGTTTGCGGCAATCAACCAGGCGAGCGTTCTCTGCGCCATATTCCATTGCACGGCGAGGAATGGCGTCGTAGTCATCCTCATCCGGCTGACCCAAATTTGCAGTATATGCATATGGGACAGCCCCTTTTTGTCGCATCCACAGCAGCGCAGCACTGGTGTCCAGACCACCGGAAAAAGCGATACCAATACGTTGACCTGCCGGGAGATGCTTGAGAATCGTCGTCATAAAATAAAATCCTGCTTGATTGACTGATGAAGAGATCGGTTTTCTGTTCTCAGTGAATTTTTATGCAAAATAAATGAGTTTTCATTTAATCATTTTTTGCGGGTGACAGGAAGAGCTTAGTGATAATTTCGTTAATAAATGCCTCAGATTGTATCTCTGCGTTTATCAGGCTTTGACACTATGGGAAGTGTGCTGCTATTCATTAATGTGCATATTACTTACCAGGTTGACATAATGCGCGCTGGATCACTATACTGTGCGCAGATTTTACGTCCCGTCCTCGGTACCAAATCCCAGCAGTATTTGCATTTTTTACCCAAAGCGAGTAAAATTTGCCACGTTTCAGGCGCGGGGTGGAGCAGCCTGGTAGCTCGTCGGGCTCATAACCCGAAGGTCGTCGGTTCAAATCCGGCCCCCGCAACCACTTTCCCTTAGAGTTCTTTTTCAAATATACTGTGAAGACTTTAGCCTTCGTAGCTGGATTTGAAAAAAATTCTTTCGGAAGGTTCTCCAGACCGCAGCTGCGGTTATAGGGTTCAGTTATCTAAAGCCCCGATTTATCGGGGTTTTTTGTTATCTGACTACAGAATAACTGGGCTTTAGGCCCTTTTTTTATGTCTTGGGGGTGGGCTTGTCCACATTAGAGCAAAAATTAACAGAGATGATTACAGCGCCAGTTGAAGCCTTAGGTTACGAGCTGGTCGGCATCGAATTTATTCGCGGTCGCACATCCACACTGCGCATCTATATTGATAGTGAAGATGGCATCAATGTTGATGATTGTGCTGATGTGAGCCACCAGGTGAGTGCTGTGTTGGACGTTGAAGATCCGATCACCGTTGCTTACAACCTGGAAGTATCCTCACCGGGCCTCGACCGTCCAATGTTCACTGCCGAACACTACGTGCGTTTCCTGGGTGAAGAAGTTGCACTGGTGCTTCGTATGGCGGTACAAAACCGTCGTAAATGGCAGGGCGTTATCAAAGCGGTGGACGGTGAAATGATCACTGTCACAGTCGAAGGTAAAGATGAAGTGTTCGCGCTGAGTAATATCCAGAAGGCGAACCTGGTTCCCCACTTTTAACAGTCTGGATTGAGGTGAAAAGCCCGCGATGAACAAAGAAATTTTGGCTGTTGTTGAAGCCGTCTCCAACGAAAAAGCGCTGCCACGCGAGAAAATTTTTGAAGCGCTGGAAAGTGCGCTGGCTACAGCAACAAAGAAAAAATATGAGCAAGAAATCGACGTTCGCGTAGAGATCGATCGTAAAAGCGGTGATTTCGATACTTTCCGCCGTTGGCTCATTGTGGAAGAAGTCACTCAGCCGACGAAAGAAATTACGCTGGAAGCGGCACGTTTTGAAGACGAAAGTCTGAACGTGGGCGGTTACGTTGAAGATCAAATTGAATCTGTCACTTTTGACCGTATCACTACCCAGACGGCAAAACAGGTTATCGTGCAGAAAGTACGTGAAGCCGAACGTGCGATGGTTGTTGATCAATTCCGTGAGCACGAAGGCGAGATCGTCACTGGTGTAGTGAAGAAAGTAAATCGCGACAACATTTCTCTGGATCTGGGCAGCAATGCAGAAGCTGTGATCCAACGTGAAGACATGCTGCCGCGTGAAAACTTCCGTCCGGGTGACCGTATTCGTGGCGTTCTGTACTCCGTTCGCCCGGAAGCGCGTGGTGCGCAACTGTTTGTGACGCGTTCCAAACCGGAAATGCTGATTGAACTGTTCCGCATTGAAGTGCCGGAAATTGGCGAAGAAGTGATTGAAATTAAAGCGGCGGCTCGTGATCCAGGTTCTCGCGCGAAAATCGCAGTGAAAACCAACGATAAGCGTATCGATCCGGTTGGTGCTTGTGTGGGTATGCGCGGTGCGCGTGTTCAGGCGGTTTCTACCGAACTGGGCGGCGAGCGTATCGATATCGTCCTGTGGGATGATAATCCGGCACAGTTCGTGATCAACGCAATGGCGCCAGCAGACGTCGCTTCCATCGTGGTGGATGAAGATAAACACACGATGGATATCGCGGTTGAAGCCGGTAATCTGGCTCAGGCGATCGGACGTAACGGTCAGAACGTCCGCCTGGCTTCGCAACTGAGCGGTTGGGAACTCAACGTGATGACCGTTGATGACCTGCAGGCTAAGCATCAGGCTGAAGCGCATGCAGCCATTGATACCTTCACCAAATATCTCGATATCGATGAAGATTTCGCGACCGTTCTGGTGGAAGAAGGTTTTGCTACGCTGGAAGAACTGGCCTATGTGCCAATGAAAGAACTGCTGGCAATTGACGGCCTTGATGAGCAGACCGTTGAAACGCTGCGCGAGCGTGCTAAAAACGCACTGACCACTCTGGCACTGGCCCAGGAAGAAAGCCTCGGTGATAACAAACCGGCTGACGATCTGCTGAATCTGGAAGGATTAGATCGCGAAATGGCGTTCAAACTGGCTGCCCGTGGTGTTTGTACGCTGGAAGATCTCGCTGAACAGGGCATTGATGATCTGGCTGATATCGAAGGGTTGACCGACGAAAAAGCCGGTGAGCTGATTATGGCTGCCCGTAATATTTGCTGGTTCGGCGACGAAGCGTAATAAACTGTAGCAGGAAGGAACAGTATGACAGATGTAACCGTAAAAACGCTGGCTGCAGAGATACAGACCTCCGTGGATCGCCTGGTACAGCAATTTGCTGATGCAGGTATCCCGAAGTCGGCTGATGACTCTGTGTCCGCACAAGAGAAACAGACCTTACTGGCGCATCTGAACCGTGAAAACGGCTCTGCCCCAGATAAGTTGACACTGCAGCGTAAAACGCGCAGTACTCTCAATATTCCAGGTACCGGTGGAAAAAGTAAATCGGTACAAATCGAAGTCCGCAAGACACGCACCTTTGTAAAACGCGATCCGCAAGAGGCTGAACGCCTTGCCGCGGAAGAGCAGGCGCAGCGTGAAGCGGAAGAGCAAGCCCGTCGTGAAGCTGAAGAAACAGCCAAACGCGAGGCGCAACAAAAAGCTGAACGTGAGGCCGCAGAACAAGCTAAGCGTGAAGCCGCTGAAAAAGCGAAACGTGAAGCTGCGGAAAAAGACAAAGTGAGCAATCAACAGACCGACGATATGACCAAAACAGCCCAGGCAGAAAAAGCCCGCCGTGAAAATGAAGCCGCTGAACTGAAGCGCAAAGCGGAAGAAGAAGCACGCCGTAAGCTTGAAGAAGAAGCTCGTCGAGTGGCTGAAGAAGCTCGCCGTATGGCTGAAGAAAATGCCGGTGTTTGGGCTGAACAAGAGAAAGTGGAAGATGATAAGAGTGATTATCATGTCACCACTTCTCAGCACGCACGTCAGGCTGAAGACGAAAACGATCGTGAAGTTGAAGGCGGTCGTGGTCGTACTCGCACCACGAAAGCAGCTCGTCCGGCTAAAAAAGGCAACAAACACGCTGAATCGAAAGCTGACCGTGAAGAAGCGCGTGCAGCGGTTCGTGGCGGTAAAGGCGGCAAGCAGCGTAAAGGTTCTTCTCTGCAGCAGGGCTTCCAGAAGCCGGCTCAGGCAGTTAACCGTGACGTTGTGATTGGTGAAACCATCACCGTTGGTGATTTAGCTAACAAGATGGCGGTTAAAGGCTCTCAGGTTATCAAAGCGATGATGAAACTGGGCGCAATGGCCACCATTAACCAGGTCATCGACCAGGAAACCGCACAGCTGGTTGCCGAAGAGATGGGTCACAAAGTTATCCTGCGTCGTGAAAACGAGCTGGAAGAAGCGGTAATGAGTGACCGTGACACTGGCGCTGCGGCTGAACCGCGTGCACCGGTGGTGACCATCATGGGCCACGTTGACCACGGTAAAACCTCTCTGCTGGACTACATTCGTTCAACGAAAGTGGCCTCTGGCGAAGCGGGCGGCATTACCCAGCACATCGGTGCATACCACGTTGAAACCGACAACGGTATGATCACCTTCCTGGATACCCCGGGCCACGCCGCGTTTACCTCCATGCGTGCTCGTGGTGCGCAGGCTACGGATATCGTTGTTCTGGTTGTTGCAGCAGATGACGGCGTGATGCCGCAGACTATCGAAGCTATCCAGCATGCGAAAGCAGCGCAGGTACCGATGGTTGTTGCAGTGAACAAAATCGATAAGCCAGAAGCCGATATGGATCGCGTTAAAAACGAACTGTCTCAGTACGGTGTTATGCCGGAAGAGTGGGGCGGCGAATCACAGTTCATTCCAGTTTCTGCGAAAGCGGGTACCGGTATTGATGACCTGCTGAACGCTATCCTGCTGCAGGCTGAAGTTCTGGAGCTGAAAGCGATTCGTAAAGGTATGGCGAGCGGTGCGGTCATTGAATCCTTCCTGGACAAAGGTCGTGGCCCAGTGGCTACCGTCCTGGTGCGTGAAGGTACCCTGAACAAGGGTGATATCGTGCTGTGTGGCTTCGAATATGGTCGTGTTCGTGCAATGCGTAACGAACTGGGCCAGGAAGTACTGGAAGCGGGTCCGTCTATTCCGGTCGAAATCCTGGGCCTTTCCGGTGTTCCGGCTGCGGGTGACGAAGTTACCGTGGTTCGTGACGAGAAGAAAGCCCGTGAAGTTGCGCTGTACCGTCAGGGCAAATTCCGTGAAGTTAAACTGGCTCGTCAGCAGAAATCTAAACTCGAGAACATGTTCGCTAACATGACCGAAGGCGAAGTTCACGAAGTGAACGTCGTTCTGAAGGCTGACGTTCAGGGTTCTGTGGAAGCGATCTCCGACTCCTTGCTGAAACTGTCTACTGACGAAGTTAAAGTGAAGATCATCGGTTCTGGCGTAGGTGGTATCACCGAAACCGACGCAACCCTGGCTGCGGCATCCAACGCGATTCTGGTTGGCTTCAACGTCCGTGCTGATGCCTCTGCGCGTAAAGTGATTGAATCCGAAAACCTGGATCTGCGTTACTACTCCGTCATCTATAACCTGATCGACGAAGTGAAAGCGGCGATGAGCGGTATGCTGTCTCCGGAACTGAAACAGCAGATCATTGGTCTGGCTGAAGTTCGTGATGTGTTTAAATCACCGAAATTTGGCGCAATCGCGGGCTGTATGGTTACCGAAGGTACGATTAAACGTCACAACCCAATCCGCGTACTGCGTGACAACGTGGTTATCTATGAAGGCGAACTGGAATCCCTGCGCCGCTTCAAAGATGACGTTAACGAAGTCCGTAACGGCATGGAATGTGGTATCGGCGTTAAGAACTACAACGACGTTCGCGTTGGCGATATGATCGAAGTGTTCGAGATCATCGAGATCCAACGTACGATCGCATAATCATCGTAATGCCTGGTGGCACTGCGTATACCGGGCCTACGATACTGGATGTTGGCCGGGGTGTAGGCCTGATAAGCGATAGCGCCATCAGGCTTGAGAGCGCCGCCCGGCATAAAATTTTAAAAAGGGGCTTTTGGCCCCTTTTTTGTCTTTATTCTGGAGAATTTGTTATGGCGAAAGAATTTGGTCGCCCACAGCGCGTCGCTCAGGAGATGCAAAAAGAGATTGCTATCATCCTGCAGCGCGAAATTAAAGATCCTCGTCTGGGCATGATGACCACGGTTTCCGGTGTTGAAATGTCACGTGATCTGGCCTATGCCAAAGTGTTTGTCACCTTCCTGAACGACAAAGATGAAGCCGCAGTAAAAGCGGGCATCAAAGCGTTGCAGGAAGCCTCTGGTTTTATCCGCAGCCTGTTGGGGAAAGCGATGCGTTTACGTATCGTGCCGGAACTGACGTTCTTCTACGATAACTCGTTGGTAGAAGGGATGCGTATGTCAAACCTGGTGACCAACGTGGTGAAACATGACGAAGAACGTCGTGTGAACCCGGACGACAGCAAGGAGGACTAATGAGTCGTCCTCGTCGTCGTGGTCGCGACATTCACGGAGTCCTGTTGCTGGACAAGCCGCAGGGCATGTCCAGCAATGACGTGCTGCAAAAAGTAAAACGTCTTTACAACGCCAATCGCGCTGGTCATACCGGAGCATTGGATCCGTTGGCGACGGGTATGCTGCCGATTTGTCTCGGTGAAGCGACGAAGTTTTCCCAGTATCTGCTTGATTCGGATAAGCGTTATCGTGTCATTGCCCGGCTGGGACAGCGGACCGACACCTCGGATGCCGACGGTCAAATCGTGCAGGAACGTCCCGTGACGTTTACCCCGGAACAACTGGCGGCTGCGCTGGAGACGTTCAGAGGTGATATCGAGCAGATACCGTCAATGTACTCGGCACTGAAATATCAGGGTAAAAAGCTGTACGAATATGCTCGCCAGGGTATTGAGGTTCCGCGAGAAGCCCGACCGATTACCGTCTATGAACTGCTCTTTATTCGTCACGAAGGTAACGAACTGGAGCTGGAAGTTCACTGTTCTAAAGGCACCTATATTCGGACCATTATTGATGATCTGGGTGAGAAGCTGGGGTGCGGCGCGCACGTGACTTTCCTGCGTCGTCTGGCTGTCAGTAAATACCCGGTGGATCGGATGGTCACCCTGGAGCATTTACGCGATCTTATCGAACAGGCCGAGCAGCAGGGGATCCCTGCAGCCCAACTGCTTGATCCGCTGCTGATGCCCATGGACAGTCCGGCTTCGGACTACCCTATCGTTAATCTTCCTTTAACCTCGTCGGTTTACTTTAAAAATGGTAATCCGGTTCGTACAACTGGCGCGCCGCTGGAAGGTCTGGTTCGCGTGACGGAAGGTGATGACGGTAAGTTTATTGGGATGGGTGAAATGGATGATGAAGGCCGCGTAGCGCCTCGTCGTCTGGTCGTGGAGTATCCGGCGTAACTCTGCTCAGTCTTGCGATAACAGGACGCTGCGAGTAGAATACTGCCGCTTAACACCGCGTAAATTTGTTAACAGTTCATGCGGCGTTTACATGGGGTTGCTGAATTAGAGATTGGCACCCTTTCATTTTTTATTATTTTTGGAGTTCATCATGTCTCTAAGCGTTGAAGCTAAAGCTAAAATCGTTTCTGAGTTTGGTCGTGGTACTAACGACAGCGGTTCTACCGAAGTTCAGGTTGCTCTGCTGACTGCACAGATCAACCACCTGCAGGGTCACTTTGCAGAGCACAAAAAAGATCACCACAGCCGTCGTGGTCTGCTGCGTATGGTTTCTCAGCGTCGTAAACTGCTCGACTACCTGAAACGTAAAGATGTTGCACGCTACACCGCGCTGATCGAGCGTCTGGGTCTGCGTCGCTAATTCTTGCGAGTTTCAGAAAGAGGGGGCCTTCATGGCCCCTTTTTTCAAGCTGATGGCAGCAATTCACTGGAAACTAATGTATTGTTGCTAAGTATGATCTTTTGTTGCAGAGGTTCGCGCGGCTAATGAGAGGCTTGACCCGATGACGGGTTAGGATTGTCATTAGTCGCGAGGATGCGCTGAAGATCGGGTATTAACGATGGCGCTGGTGGCGCTATCAAAAATTAGAGAAAGGATAGAATTTTGCTTAATCCGATCGTTCGTAAATTCCAGTACGGCCAACATACCGTAACACTGGAAACCGGCATGATGGCGCGTCAGGCAACTGCCGCTGTGATGGTTAGCATGGATGACACTGCGGTATTCGTTACCGTTGTAGGTCAGAAGAAAGCGAAGCCAGGCCAGGACTTTTTCCCACTGACCGTTAACTATCAGGAGCGTACTTACGCTGCTGGTCGTATCCCGGGCAGCTTCTTCCGTCGTGAAGGCCGTCCAAGCGAAGGCGAAACCCTGATTGCGCGTCTGATTGACCGCCCGGTTCGCCCGCTGTTCCCGGAAGGCTTCGTCAATGAAGTTCAGGTTATCGCGACCGTGGTTTCCGTTAACCCGCAGGTTAACCCGGATATCGTGGCAATGATCGGTGCTTCCGCAGCGCTGTCTCTGTCTGGTATTCCTTTCAATGGCCCAATCGGTGCTGCACGTGTTGGTTACATCAATGACCAGTATGTACTGAACCCGACTCAGGACGAACTGAAAGAAAGCAAACTGGACCTGGTCGTTGCGGGTACCGAAGCTGCCGTGCTGATGGTTGAATCCGAAGCAGAACTGCTGAGCGAAGACCAGATGCTGGGTGCGGTTGTGTTTGGTCATGATCAACAGCAGGTTGTTATCCAGAACATCAACGAACTGGTTAAAGAAGCGGGCAAACCGCGTTGGGACTGGCAGCCGGAAGCGGCAAACGACGCACTGAACGCGCGCGTTGCAGCCCTGGCGGAATCCCGCCTGAGCGACGCTTACCGCATCACTGACAAGCAGGAACGTTATGCTCAGGTTGACGTGATCAAATCTGAAGTGATCGCGACGCTGGTTGCTGAAGACGAAACCCTGGACGCTAACGAACTGGGTGAAATCCTGCACGCAATCGAGAAAAACGTTGTTCGTAGCCGCGTACTGGCAGGCGAACCGCGTATCGATGGTCGTGAAAAAGACATGATCCGTGGCCTGGATGTGCGCACTGGCGTTCTGCCTCGTACCCACGGTTCCGCACTGTTCACCCGTGGTGAAACTCAGGCGCTGGTTACTGCAACGCTGGGTACAACGCGTGATGCTCAGAACCTCGATGAACTGATGGGCGAGCGTACTGACACCTTCCTGTTCCACTACAACTTCCCTCCGTACTGCGTGGGTGAAACGGGTATGGTCGGTTCTCCGAAGCGTCGTGAAATCGGTCACGGTCGTCTGGCGAAGCGCGGCGTGCTGGCGGTTATGCCGGATATCGAGAAGTTCCCGTACACCGTTCGCGTCGTGTCTGAAATCACTGAGTCCAATGGCTCTTCATCTATGGCTTCCGTGTGTGGTGCTTCTTTGGCGCTGATGGATGCAGGTGTGCCGATCAAAGCTGCCGTTGCGGGTATCGCAATGGGTCTGGTGAAAGAAGGCGATAACTTTGTTGTTCTGTCTGACATTCTGGGTGACGAAGATCACCTGGGCGACATGGACTTCAAAGTGGCGGGTTCCCGCGATGGTATCTCTGCACTGCAGATGGATATCAAAATCGAAGGTATCACCAAAGAGATCATGCAGGTTGCTCTGAACCAGGCTAAAGGTGCGCGTCTGCACATCCTGGGTGTGATGGAACAGGCTATCAACGCACCACGCGGCGATATTTCTCAGTTCGCTCCACGTATCCATACCATTAAGATCAGCCCAGACAAGATCAAAGACGTCATCGGTAAAGGCGGTTCTGTTATCCGTGCCCTGACCGAAGAAACCGGCACCACTATCGAAATCGAAGATGACGGTACTGTTAAGATCGCGGCGACCGACGGTGAGAAAGCAAAATATGCTATCCGTCGCATCGAAGAAATTACGGCAGAAATTGAAGTGGGTCGCATCTACACTGGTAAAGTAACCCGTATCGTTGACTTTGGTGCATTCGTTGCCATCGGCGGCGGTAAAGAAGGTTTGGTTCACATCTCTCAGATCGCTGACAAGCGTGTTGAGAAAGTGACTGATTACCTGCAGATGGGTCAGGAAGTACCGGTCAAAGTTCTGGAAGTTGATCGCCAGGGCCGTGTCCGTCTGAGCATTAAAGAAGCAACTGAGCAGTCTCAGCCAGCTGCTGCGCCGGAAGCACCGGTAGCAGAACAGGGCGAGTAAGGTTGCCATTTGCCCTCCGCCATTGCGGAGGGCCTCTGACCCGGCAGGATGCCTTGTTAGCAACCGGGGAACAGGACGTTCATTCAATCGTTGTCTTCGGGAGTGGGAAATGAAGCCTTTTTTGCGCTGGTGTTTCGTTGCGACAGCACTCACGCTGGCAGGATGCAGCAACTCTGCCTGGCGTAAGAGTGAAGTCCTCGCAGTGCCATTGCAACCGACTTTGCAGCAGGAAGTGATTCTGGCACGCATGGAACAAATTCTTGCCAGTCGGGCTTTAACCGATGACGAACGCGCACAGCTTTTATATGAGCGCGGAGTGTTGTATGATAGTCTCGGTCTGAGGGCATTAGCGCGAAATGATTTTTCACAAGCGCTGGCAATCCGACCAGATATGCCTGAAGTATTCAATTACTTAGGCATTTATTTAACGCAGGCAGGCAATTTTGATGCTGCCTATGAAGCGTTTGATTCTGTACTTGAGCTTGATCCAACTTACAACTACGCGCACTTAAATCGTGGTATCGCATTGTATTACGGCGGTCGCGACAAGTTAGCGCAAGATGATCTGCTGGCGTTTTATCAAGACGATCCCAATGATCCTTTCCGCAGTCTGTGGCTTTATCTCGCTGAGCAGAAGCTCGATGAGGAGCAGGCTAAAGAAGCGTTAAAACAACGTTTCGAGAAATCGGATAAAGAGCAATGGGGATGGAACATTGTCGAGTTCTACCTGGGCAACATTAGCGAAGCAACGTTGATGGAAAGGCTCAAGGCAGACGCAACGGATAACACCTCGCTCGCTGAGCATCTCAGTGAAACCAACTTCTATTTAGGTAAGTATTACCTAAGTCTGGGGGATTTGGACAACGCTACGGCATTGTTCAAACTGGCGGTGGCTAACAACGTTCATAACTTTGTTGAGCACCGATACGCATTGTTGGAATTATCGCTCCTGGGCCAGGACCAAGATGACCTGGCAGAATCGGACCAGCAATAGCTGACGTACACATCAGCCCGTAATCTTTTTGATTGCCATCACCTTCACGGGTGAGGGCGTTGTTGTTCGTTAATACACCTACTTTGAGCCGGTTCACACTTTTCAATGAAAATTGCAGATCAATTTCATGATGAGTTATGTAGACTGGCCGCCATTAATTTTGAGGCACACGTACTACATGGCTGAATTCGAAACCACTTTTGCAGATCTGGGCCTGAAGGCTCCTATCCTTGAAGCCCTTAACGATCTGGGTTACGAAAAACCATCTCCAATCCAGGCAGAGTGCATTCCGCATCTGCTGGGCGGCCGCGATGTTCTGGGTATGGCCCAGACGGGTAGCGGCAAAACTGCAGCGTTCTCTTTACCGCTGCTCAATAATCTTGATCCTGAGCTGAAAGCACCTCAAATCCTGGTGCTGGCACCGACCCGCGAACTGGCGGTTCAGGTTGCTGAAGCCATGACGGATTTCTCTAAACACATGCGCGGCGTGAACGTGGTTGCTCTGTACGGCGGCCAGCGTTATGACGTGCAATTACGTGCCCTGCGTCAGGGGCCGCAGATCGTTGTCGGTACGCCGGGTCGTCTGCTGGATCACCTGAAGCGCGGTACGCTGGATCTCTCTAAACTGAGTGGTCTGGTGCTGGACGAAGCCGATGAAATGTTGCGTATGGGCTTCATCGAAGACGTTGAAACCATTATGGCGCAGATCCCGGAAGGTCATCAGACCGCTCTGTTCTCTGCCACCATGCCGGAAGCGATTCGTCGTATTACCCGCCGCTTTATGAAAGAGCCGCAGGAAGTGCGTATCCAGTCCAGCGTGACGACTCGTCCTGACATCAGCCAGAGCTACTGGACTGTCTGGGGCATGCGTAAAAATGAAGCGCTGGTGCGTTTCCTCGAAGCAGAAGATTTTGATGCGGCGATTATCTTCGTTCGTACCAAAAATGCGACCCTGGAAGTGGCTGAAGCGCTGGAGCGTAGCGGTTATAACAGCGCAGCGCTGAACGGCGACATGAACCAGGCGCTGCGTGAGCAGACTCTGGAGCGCCTGAAAGATGGCCGTCTGGATATCCTGATTGCAACTGACGTGGCAGCACGTGGCCTGGACGTTGAGCGCATCAGCCTTGTTGTGAACTACGACATCCCGATGGACTCCGAGTCTTACGTTCACCGTATCGGTCGTACCGGTCGTGCGGGTCGTGCGGGTCGTGCTCTGTTGTTCGTTGAGAACCGTGAGCGTCGTCTGCTGCGTAACATCGAACGCACCATGAAACTGACCATTCCGGAAGTGGAACTGCCGAACGCAGAACTGCTGGGCAAACGCCGTCTGGAGAAATTCGCCGCTAAAGTTCAGCAGCAGCTGGAAAGCAGCGATCTGGATCAATACCGCGCGCTGCTGGCAAAAATCCAGCCGACGGTAGAAGGTGAAGAACTGGATCTCGAAACTCTGGCGGCAGCATTGCTGAAAATGGCACAGGGCGAACGTACTCTGATCGTTCCGCCAGATGCGCCAATGCGTCCGAAGCGTGAATTCCGTGACCGTGATGACCGTGGTCCACGCGATCGTAACGATCGTGGTCCGCGTGGCGACCGTCCGGAACGTGGTGGTGAAGACCGTCCGCGTCGTGAACGTCGTGACGTTGGCGATATGCAACTGTACCGCATTGAAGTGGGTCGTGATGACGGTGTTGAAGTACGTCATATTGTTGGCGCGATCGCTAACGAAGGCGATATCAGCAGCCGTTACATCGGTAACATCAAGCTGTTTGCTTCCCACTCAACTATCGAGCTGCCGAAAGGTATGCCGGGCGACGTGCTGCAGCACTTTACGCGTACCCGCATCCTGAACAAGCCAATGAACATGCAACTGCTGGGCGATGCGCAACCGCATACCGGTGGTGAGCGTCGTGGCGGTGGTCGTAGTTTTGGCGGCGAGCGTCGTGAAGGCGGTCGTGGCGAAGGTCGCGGTTTTGGTGGTGAGCGCCGTGAAGGTGGCCGTGGTGATGGTCGTCGTTTCAGCGGTGAGCGTCGTGAAGGTCGTGCGCCGCGTCGCGATGATTCCACTGGTCGTCGTCGTTTCGGTGGTGACGCGTAATTTACGCTGATCAACGTACCTGCACTGTAAAGTAAAATATACAGCCCCGATATTCGTTATCGGGGCTTTTTTTATTTCTTTTGTACTCGTGTACTGGTACAGTGCGGCACAATAAAATGCAGTTGCAATATTATTCACTGGAGAGATGGCTGAATGGCAACACTAACCACCACCCAAACGTCCCCTTCGCTGCTTGGCGGCGTAGTGATTATTGGCGGTACCATTATCGGCGCTGGGATGTTTTCCCTGCCGGTGGTGATGGCGGGTAGTTGGTTCTTTTGGTCAATGGCGGCGCTGATCTTTACCTGGTTTTGTATGCTGCACTCGGGGCTGATGATCCTGGAAGCGAACCTCAACTACCGGATTGGTTCGAGCTTTGACACTATCACCAAAGATCTGCTGGGTAAAAGCTGGAACGTGGTCAACGGCATTTCTATCGCTTTTGTGCTGTACATCCTGACCTATGCCTACATCTCTGCGAGTGGTTCGATTCTGCATCACACCTTTGCCGAAATGTCATTGAACGTTCCGGCGCGGGCGGCAGGTTTGGCGTTTGCGCTGTTGGTGGCGTTTGTGGTGTGGCTGAGTACCAAAGCCGTCAGCCGGATGACGGCGATCGTGTTGGGTGCGAAGGTCATTACATTCTTCCTGACCTTCGGGAGCCTGTTGGGGCACGTGACGCCAACAACGCTGTTTAACGTGACGGAAAGTCACGCATCGTACACGCCTTATCTGCTGATGACCCTGCCATTCTGTCTGGCCTCATTTGGTTATCACGGTAATGTACCGAGCCTGATGAAGTATTACGGCAAAGATCCGCGCACTATCGTTAAGTGCCTGGTCTACGGAACGTTACTGGCGCTGGTGTTGTACACCGTCTGGTTGTTGGGAACGATGGGCAATATTCCACGCCCGGAATTTATCGGCATCGCGCAGAAGGGTGGCAACATTGATGTGTTGGTGCAGGCTCTGAGCGGCGTACTGAACAGCCGTAGCCTGGATCTGCTGTTGGTGGTGTTCTCTAACTTTGCGGTCGCGAGCTCTTTCCTCGGCGTTACGCTGGGCCTGTTTGACTATCTGGCGGATCTGTTTGGTTTTGACGACTCTGCATTGGGCCGCTTTAAAACGGCATTGCTGACCTTCGTTCCGCCAATTATTGGTGGCCTGCTGTGGCCGAACGGTTTCCTGTACGCTATCGGTTATGCAGGACTGGCGGCGACCATTTGGGCAGCCATTGTTCCGGCACTGCTGGCGCGTGCGTCACGTAAGCGCTTTGGTAGCCCGAAATTCCGGGTATGGGGTGGCAAGCCGATGATTGCACTGATTCTGGTATTTGGTGTCGGTAACGCGCTGGTACATATCTTGTCGAGCTTTAATCTGTTACCAGTGTATCAGTAACTTTGTTGTGCCGGATGGCGGCTGCGCCTTATCCGGCCTGGTTGATTCTGTAGGCCCGGTAAGCGAAGCGCCACCGGGCAAAACAACGCACTACCCCACCAATTCCTCTTTCACATCCATCGCCAGCTCAAACGAGTGCAGCCGTGCCTGGTGATCGAAAATCTGCCCGTTAACCATGATCTCATCCGGCTGGGTTTCACGCAGGATGGATTCCAGACCGTGACGCACTTTCGCTTTATCTCCTACCAAGGACATGCTCAGCGCCTGCTGGACGCCATACTGCTCGGAGGCAGACCACAGCTGATGCATATTTTCTACCGGTGGCGGCAGTTGCCCTGTCTCGCCACGGCGTAATTTGACGAACGCCTGCTGCATCGAGGTAAACAAGAACTCGGCATCACGGTTGCTGTCGGCGGCGATAATGTTGATACACACCATGGCATAGGGCTTCTCAAGACGCTCAGACGGCTTAAACTGGGTGCGGTACAGATGCAGCGCCTGGAACAGCATATCTGGTGCGAAGTGAGAGGCAAACGCAAACGGCAGGCCGAGTTGCGCGGCCAACTGAGCACCATACAGGCTGGAGCCGAGCAGCCATACCGGGATTTTCTCGCCGTAGCCGGGCACCGGGCGTACCTGTGGATTCGGATCGCGGGCGTCGAACCAGTCCACCAGTTCGGTCACGTCGCGCGGGAAGTTATCGATATCGCTGCTCATATGGCGACGCAGCGCACGCATTGTCGGTTGATCGCTGCCTGGCGCGCGACCTAACCCTAAATCGATACGCCCCGGATAAAGTGTGTTGAGCGTACCGAACTGCTCGGCAATCACCAGTGGGGAATGGTTTGGCAACATGACGCCGCCGGAACCCAGGTGGAGGGTGGTCGTGTTCGCTGCCAGGTAGCCAATCAGTACCGACGTTGCCGCACTGGCAATACCGGTCATGTTGTGATGCTCCGCCAGCCAGTAGCGATGGTAGCCACGCGTTTCTGCCAGTTGGGCGAGATCCAGAGAGTGCGAGAACGCTTCTTTGGCGCAGGAGCCTTCGGGGATGGGGGCCAGGTCCAGCACCGAAAAGGCAAGAGTGTTGTCTGTCATAACGGCTCACTTTGTCGACGGTGAATCATTTAATACTGCATTAAAATTTGATTACCGTTGTTAACAAAGTGAGCTTTTTTACGCCTGTAGTTCCAGACCCGCGAGACGTTTCCAGTATCCGTTGCAGTCGCTGTGGGCCGTCAGAGGAAGTGGCGAGAGGCCGTTTTCGTTGGCGCGAAAGGCGTTGAGCATGGCGAACGTCTCTGTGCCAAGTGGCGACAAGCGTACGATATCGACCAACCCTTGCATGGAGCTCATCTCATTTCCGAGGTTGTAGACGTACCCACTCATCGTCTGAATTCCATTGAGCACAAATACTTGCTGATTCTCCTGAGACAGTACGTTGCGACCATTCGGATAGTGGATACAGCAGGTTTCACACTCATCCTTTGGACGGTCTTCCGAACGGGCGGTAAAGCAGCGGGCTGAATAAGCCAGCGGCAGATGACCGTAGCTCAACACTTCCACTTCAAACTGCTGGCGAATGCCCAGTTCATCACACTGGTTGAGCAGATTCACCAGCCAGTCGCGCGAAAGCTCCACCGGCATACACCAACGCACCATCCCCTGTTTGAGCAGCAGGCGCAGCGTCACGGCGTTGTAGCAGTTGAGCGCATGTCCGGCGACAAACGGTAGTTTGCGTTCAGCGCACATGTTCACGACACCGAGATCGCTGGCTTCCAGCAGGAAGTCGCCATTTTCAACATAACGTTTCAGTTCGCCCAGTTCGGACGAAGCCTGAACCAGCGCCAGCGTTGACAGCACAATCTGCTTGCCGCTTCCGGCGAGCGATTTCGCCATATCCAGCCAGTCACCGACTTTGGTTGCGCGGCGCTTACTGCAGACCGCCTCACCGAGATAAATCACGTCGGCATTGCTGGTGGCGGCTTGCTGGTAAAACGCTTCCAGCGTCTCTTTCGGCCAGTAATACAGCACCGGCCCTAAGGAATATTTCATTGCTTTTCTCACTGCCATTTACGGTGATATGCGCCAAGCGTTGTTTGCGTGCCTTCGGACATCGAACCGAGTGTTTCCATCCAGGCGCGTTGCGGGACAAAGTTTTGTGGGTCAGCTTTACAGCGATCGATCGCCTGACGCCACACTTTCGCCACCTGGCTAACGTAGGCCGGGCTACGCTGGCGGCCTTCGATTTTCACGGAGGCGATATTGGCTGCCAGCAGTTCTGGCAACAGCTCTAACGTATTGAGACTGGTCGGTTCTTCCAGCGTATGATAGCGCTCGCCATCTACCAGATAGCGGCCTTTGCACAGGGTTGGGTAACCAGCATTCTCACCGTCCTGATAACGGTCAATCAGCACTTCATTCAGGCGGGATTCCAGGCCCTGCGGTGTTTGCTGCCAGCGTACAAATCGGGCAGGGGAGCAGGCACCTACGGTATTGGGCGATTCACCTGTCAGATAAGAAGAGAGGTAGCAACGGCCTTCCGCCATGATGCACAGGCTGCCGAAAGCAAACACTTCCAGTGGTACAGGCGTTGAGCGCGCAAGCTGTTTCACCTGATGAATCGACAATACACGTGGGAGTACAACGCGCGCGACGTCGAAATTGCGATGATAAAAGTTCACCGCTTCTTCATTGGTCGCAGATGCCTGAACAGAGACATGGCGCTCAATATGAGGGTAACGTTCTGCTGCATACTCAAGCATGGCAAGGTCGGCCAGAATCAGCGCATCTGCACCGAGTTGTGCAGCCATATCCACAGCGCGCTGCCAGCGAGCGTAACCGTCCGGGTGTGCAAACGTGTTAATCGCGATGTGCAGCTTACGGCGATGTTGATGGACAAAACTCACCGCTTCCTGCAATTTTTTCTCGGTAAAGTTAAGGCCGGCGAAGTGGCGGGCGTTGGTGTCATCTTTCAGCCCGATATAAACGGCATCAGCGCCGTTCTCAATGGCCGCCTTAAGCGCCGGGAGATTTCCGGCAGGGCAGAGCAGCTCCATAATTTATCCTGAAGGTAGCGCCGCCTGGGACGCATAATTGTTAACGAACAGGGATTTTAGTTAACCTTGCTGCGACAATTTTTGATTTAAGGCAGTTAAAGTCGTATTGGTAACACCAATAGCGGGGTCGCAATTTCACACGTAATTGTTGATTTACGCCGCTATGTCGTTTATCTGATATGGCAAAATAGCAGGACTAATGAAACAGGGAGTAAAGCTCGTGTTGGAAAAACTGCGTTCACGCTTAGTACATGTTGGTCCTTCTCTGATGAGTGTACCGGTTAAACTGACGCCCTTTGCGTTAAAGCGCCAGGTTCTGGAACAGGTCCTGAGCTGGCAATTCCGCCAGGCGCTGGCAGATGGGGAGCTGGAGTTCCTCGAAGGTCGTTGGTTAAGTATTCATGTTCGTGATATTGGTCTCAGATGGTATACCTCTGTTGAGAATGACAAACTTATCGTCAGCCAGAATGCCGAAGCCGACGTGAGTTTTAGTGCCGACGCCAGTGACTTGCTTATGATCGCGGCACGTAAACAGGATCCTGATACGCTTTTCTTTCAGCGCCGCCTGGTGATCGAAGGTGATACCGAGTTGGGGCTGTATGTGAAAAACCTGATGGATGCGATCGAACTGGAGCAGATGCCAAAAGCGTTACGCGTTATGCTGATGCAATTGGCAGATTTTGTTGAGGCGGGCATGAAACACTCGCCAGAAACTAAACAGACATCGGTAGGTGAACCATGCTGATTCGAGTAGAAATTCCCATTGATGCCCCTGGTATTGATGCCCTGTTACGCCGTTCGTTCGAAAGCGATGCGGAAGCGAAACTGGTCCATGACCTGCGTGAAGATGGTTTTCTGACGCTGGGTCTGGTTGCCACTGACGATGAAGGTCAGGTGATTGGTTACGTTGCGTTCAGCCCTGTCGATGTGCAGGGTGAGGATCTGCAATGGGTTGGGATGGCGCCGTTGGCGGTGGATGAAAACTACCGTGGACAGGGGCTGGCCCGTCAACTGGTCTACGAAGGACTGGATTCGCTTAATGAGTTCGGCTATGCCGCCGTGGTCACGTTAGGCGATGCGGCATTATACAGCCGCTTTGGTTTCGAACTGGCTGCGCATTACGATCTGCATTGCCGTTGGCCGGGAACGGAAAGCGCCTTCCAGGTGCACCGACTGGCAGAAGACGCGCTAAACGGTGTCACCGGTTTGGTGGAATATCACGACCATTTCAATCGTTTTTAAGCGAAGGGGTTTGCAGGCTGGCTAACAACGCCTCAAACCCTTCTCCCTTCGCCACAAGACGCTCTTTCTGGGGTTTTGTCAGTTGCTTGACCCGATATTCCATGCGCAGGGCGAGAGAGCGATCGCCGATCTGGGCAGAAAATACCAGCGTTAATTCCCCTTTTCCCCGTAACGCTTTTGCCCCTTTCCCACTTTGATGCTGCCTGTACCGGCGATCCACATCGGTGGTTATCCCTGTGTAGAGAGCGTTGTCTGCGGTGCGGATGAGATAAAGATACCAGGGTGTCATTGAATGATCATATGTTAACGTTCAGGCGCTCAGTATAAGAGAGAACAGAAATGGAAACACTTGCTGCGATAACTCGCTGGCTAACGAAACAGCACGTTGTGACCTGGTGTGTACACCATGACGGCGAACTGTGGTGCGCCAATGCCTTTTACCTGTTTGATGCCGAGAAGATGGTATTTTATGTGCTGACGGAAGAGAAAACCCGCCACGCCAGGATGTCCGGACCGCGAGCGCCCGTCGCCGGGACGGTGAATGGTCAGCCGAAAACCGTTGCTCTGATCCGCGGTGTTCAATTTAAAGGGGAAATCCGGCGCCTGGAAGAGGAAGAAAGTGTTGCCGCCCGCACGTTGTATAACCGTCGTTTCCCCGTTGCCAGAGTGCTGCCAGCGCCCGTATGGGAAATCCGTCTGGATGAAATCAAATTCACTGACAATACGCTGGGATTTGGCAAAAAAATGCACTGGTTACGTGAGCAAACCGGTGTTCTATAGTTAGAAGGCATATTGATGCCAGAAACCAGGAGACGCGATGAGCCAGGTGTTAATCACGGGAGCGACAGGGCTGGTGGGCGGCCATCTGTTGCGAATGTTGCTGAACGAGCCGAAGATTCATTCAATCGCTGTGCCTACCCGTCGTCCTCTCCCGGATACGCCAGGTATCTATAATCCGCACGATCCACAACTCACCGATGCGCTGGCGCAGGTCACCGATCCGATTGATATTGTCTTTTGCTGTCTGGGAACGACCCGGCGCGAGGCGGGAAGTAAAGAAGCGTTTATCCATGCGGACTATACGCTGGTCGTGGACACCGCTCTGACGGGGAAACGTCTGGGGGCGCAGCATATGCTGGTGGTGAGCGCGATAGGGGCCAATGCCCATTCGCCTTTTTTCTACAATCGGGTAAAAGGCGAGATGGAAGAGGCGTTGATGGCGCAAAAGTGGCCAAGATTGACCATTGTGCGTCCGTCTATGCTGATCGGCGAGAGATCAAAGCAACGCATGAATGAAACGATCTTTGCGCCGTTGTTTCGGCTCTTGCCAGGAAACTGGAAATCAATTGAGGCGCGTGATGTGGCAAGCGTGATGCTGGCACAAGCGTTGTCACCGGACCATGAAGGTGTGACCATTTTGAGCTCTTCACAGCTTCGTGAAAGAGCGGCGTGAAGGTATCGTGAACATGCCCGGTGACGTGTCACCGGGCAATGGATGACGGTTACTTAATAAACGTAAAGGCGGTCGTGACGCGTTTCACACCACTGACGCGACTGGCCATATCCGCCGCCGCTTTCGCTTCACGGTCAGTCACCAGACCCATCAGGAAGACTTCTCCATTTTCGGTGGTCACTTTCACGTTAGACGATTTTACCTGGTCGCTGGTGAGCAACTGGGAGCGTACTTTCGTTGTAATCCAGGTATCGTTAGAAGCCTCACTCAAACTGATTGGCTGGCCCTGGCGGACTTCGTTAAACACTTCAGTTGTGCCTTCCACGCCCATCGCAATTTGTTTTGCTCTTGAGGACAACTCAGAATTTGGCGTTTGACCAACGAGCAGAACTTTACCCTGATACGCTGTTACGTTGATGCGTGCTTCTTTCTTGATTTGTGCGTCTTTAGACAGCGCACTGCTCACGCGTAACTCCAGGGTACTGTCGTCGACCTGGGTCCCTACGCTACGTGGATCGGTTACGGCTTTTGTGCCAACGGCTGCAGTACCGACAACGGCAGCAGCGACGCAACCTTGCAACAGCAACGCAGAAATAAGGACTGCGAGCGGCGAAAGTGCCTTCATGTGTACTCCTTAATCATCCTGGTGAGGGAAAAGCGTGTTATCGATCAGATCGCACAAGCAGTTTACCGTCAGCATATGCATTTCCTGAATGCGCGCGCTATGGTGTGAAGGGATACGAATCTCAACATCCTGCGGCCCCAATAATCCGGCCAGTTCGCCCCCGTCATAACCGGTTAGCGCCACAATGGTCATGTCACGTGTGACGGCAGCTTCTACGGCTTTTACAATATCGCGGCTATTGCCGCGCGTTGAAATTGCCAACAGGACATCTCCCGCGTGTCCCAGCGCGCGGACCTGTTTGGCATAGATTTCATCATGCAGACGATCGTTAGCAATCGCTGTTAAGACCACATTATCGGTATTAAGTGCAATGGCAGGTAAACTGGGCCGTTCTGTTTCAAAACGGTTGATCATGCTGGCAGCAAAATGCTGTGCGTTGGCAGCGGAAGTACCATTACCACAACAGAGAATTTTGTTGCCATTGAGCAGGGAGTGAACCAGCGTCATGGCGGCGCGGGAGATAGCATCCGGGAGCGCTTCTGCCGCAGCAATTTGAGTTTGAATGCTTTCTGTAAAGCAAACTTTGATTCTTTCTAGCACGCTAATCCTTAAATCTTCAATTACGAGCGATCGTTAAACGCATTCTGAATCCACTCAACATCATTTCCGGTGAAGGCTAACACATCGAACCGGCAATCCACAGTATCAAAACTTCCGTTATGCCGCGCGAGCCACAAACGGGCGGTCTGTAATAATTTGTGTTGTTTGCTCCGGGTCACACTGGCTGCCGCTCCCCCAAACAAGGCGGAGCGGCGGTAACGGACTTCAACAAAAACGGTGGTCTTGCCTTCACGCATGATCAAGTCTATTTCGCCACCGCGCTCATGCACGTTGGCGGCAATAAAATGCAGTCCTTTGCACTCCAGCCATTGACGCGCGGCGGTTTCCCACGCGTCTCCGGTCTGTTTACGTGTTAACTGGCGGGAACAACCTGTCCTTGCTGGTATTTGAGCCATGATAACTTCCTGTTAATCACACAATCCGGCGTGGCAGTTAATGTGCCGGTATTTCCGTTAAGCTCAAAACCTTGCATCTGGCGCATTTGCGAGAAATGGTTGGCCAGAGACCAGGCGTCAACGCCCATGGCATACATACGGGCGAGAGAGTAGTCATTGCCCACAGCGCTGAGCGCCTGCTGCATCAACGGGGCATTATTGCCTGCCAGCATTGGAATTTCACTGTATTGCAGACCTTCCATTTCCAGACGGAAGTCTGGGCCTGCTGTTCCTTGTGCGCTGCGAGAACTGGCGTACAGCGTCGCACCGCTCTGGCTACCGTTGCGCATGGCGATCATCGGCTTAATAAAGGCGATTTCTTCTGGCGTTGCCAGAATATAGACCGCATCCACCCGACCCGCGCTGCCTGTGATTTGCGCGTCAGTCGGCGGGGCTGGAATCGTCAGATCGCCAATCGTAACGCCTGGTTGTGACGTGGTTCCGGTGTTGACTGGACTTCCGCTCAGCGCAATACCGGCACCGCCGTTGACGCCCATTCGCAGCTCAGCGGTTGAGCCAAACTTCTGCTGCAACACGGTGCCGCCACCCAATTTCTGCCACTCCTGAGCAAACGCGTTTGTCACACGATCGCCCAGCCCGCTACGCGGAACCAGCAGCAGGGGCGCTTGTTTCCCCTGTTCGCGAATGTGGCGTGCTGCATCGCGCGCTTCATCTTCCGGCGAAAGGGCAAAGTAACAAATATTGGCGTGATTCTGCACCGCTTCTGGCTGATTCAGCGCCAGCACATTCAGCGGCGTGTTGCTCTTCATCAGCTCTTCGACGTTATTTTTCAACAGCGGGCCGACAACAATGCTGGCGCCATCTTGCTGAACCTGGGCCAGAACCTGGCTCAGCGGCTGGGCGCTGGTGTCATAGACTTTCAGTTCCGCCGACGGGTTTGCTGGGGCGCTAGCCGTGACGGGTTGCGCTGGTGCGGCTTGCACCGCGCTGACCGGTGCGTCGGGTTGCGTTTGTTGATCGTTCGTCAGGTCGCTGACGGAGGCCTGAGAAGGGCTGGCGACACCGTCGGTTGCTTGCGCTTGACTCTGTGCTACGACAGGTTCCGCCGCAGGCGCGGGCGTCGCTGTCGGCTGCGAAGCGACGGGCTGAGTCCCCATATTTTTTGCTGCTTCAAAGCCTTTCTGGATGGTGCGACCAAAGACGGCCGCCTGGCCGTTCAACGGCAGCAGGAGGGCTATTTTGCTGGTGGAAGCGGGTTTAAAGCTCTGAACGTTAGTCAACTGCGTTGGCAACAGTTTCGCCCCCGGGTTTTGTGGGTAGCGTTTTTGCCAGTCAACAATGCCCGCTTTCATCATGTTCGGGTCGTTACGGTTATCAAACCAGACGCGCTGCAGATCCAGCCATCCTTGCAGGACATTTTCATCTGCATTAATGACCAGCGCCTGAGCTTGCTCCTGCGTCATGGACGAAAGTGCCTGCCAGGTCGCATCGATATTCTGCTGCTTATCGTTAGCAGCCAGCAACGGCTCCTGAGCGATTAACGCACGTAGCAAGGAGAGGGAAGGACGTCCCTGGCTGGCATTAATCTGCGCCTGCCAGTAACGCGCTTGTTGATTTTGATCGAAATCAGCAGGGGTTAGCTTATCCAGCAACGCCTGCGCGCCAGCCACATCTTTTTGCGCCAGCTTGATTTCCACCGCCAGCAGAGACTGCTCGCGGCGTTGGGTATCGTTCAGATTTTGCGGCAACTGGTTAAACAATTCGACCGCCTGCTGACTTTTACCTTCCTTCAGCAGTGCACGAATGGCGAGTAATTGCCAGTTGGTCTTGCTATCATCTGAACTTTGCTGCATCTGTTGCAGATAAAAGCCGGAATCAGCCTGTGCAGTGCCCTGCATATGGGCTGCACTCTGATCGGGTGCCTGGGTGCCACAACCGGCGAACATCAATGCTGCCAGGATAACGGGCAGACAGCGCGCGGCTTTCAAACGACAAAATGTTGAGGGTACCATACTGTATCCAGTGATATTTTTTACGCAATGCTCAATATTAAATCGGCAATACGGACGACACAATGAAACAACACGAATCGGCGGATAATTCTCAAGGCCAGCTCTTTATTGTACCTACTCCTATCGGGAATTTGGCTGATATTACCCAACGAGCGCTCGAAGTTTTACAAGCCGTTGATTTAATTGCTGCTGAAGATACCCGCCACACAGGATTATTGTTACAACACTTTGCGATTAACGCTCGCCTGTTTGCGCTGCATGACCATAACGAGCAGCAAAAGGCCGAAACGCTGGTGGCGAAACTCAAAGAAGGGCAGAACATTGCACTGGTTTCCGATGCGGGAACGCCGTTAATTAATGATCCTGGCTATCACCTGGTGCGAACCTGCCGTGAAGCGGGGATTCGTGTGGTGCCATTGCCAGGCCCGTGCGCCGCGATTGCGGCCTTAAGCGCTGCCGGACTGCCATCGGACCGTTTTTGCTACGAAGGGTTTCTGCCGGCAAAATCCAAAGGGCGTCGCGATGCGATGAAAGCTATCGAAGCAGAACCGCGTACGCTGATTTTCTATGAATCCACCCACCGTCTATTAGACAGTCTGGAAGATATGGTCGCCGTGTGGGGGGAGTCCCGCTATGTGGTACTGGCCCGTGAACTGACAAAAACCTGGGAAACGATTCATGGCGCGCCGGTGGGTGAACTGCTGGCGTGGGTTAAAGAGGACGAAAACCGTCGCAAAGGTGAGATGGTACTGATTGTCGAAGGGCATAAAGCGCAGGACGACGATCTTCCCGCTGATGCGCTACGCACGCTGGCATTATTACAGGCAGAACTACCGCTGAAAAAGGCTGCCGCGTTAGCCGCCGAAATCCACGGCGTGAAAAAAAATGCGCTGTATAAGTATGCGCTGGAGCAGCAGGGTGAATAAGGAAAGTCTGTTGAGCTAAATTATGAATGCGTTGCAGCAAACAGGAATGCTGCAACGCGCAGAAAATAGGACAGGGGCGTAACTTGGCCTTTAGCCTGAATCTCTCATGAACTAAACGATGTGGAGTTCCACATTCGTCTTCTCTAGTGCCATCTTATCCTGCTTACTGATGCTATCATCAGTTATTACGCAATCGATCTTGTCCATTGATAGAACCTGGTTAAATCCGCGACGATTAAATTTAGTCGCATCAAGCACAGCAACTACTTTATGTGCTGCTGCCGCCATTACGCTGCTAATAGAATAACCTTCATTAAAAGTCGTGATACCGTTGGTTGCATCGATACCATCTGCCCCTACGAACATCAGGTCTGCACTGATCCCATGAAGAGAACGTTCAGCAATCGTGCCATGCATAGAATGTGTTTTATGTCGAACGGTTCCCCCGCATACTACCAGAGTCAGATCTTTATTATCTGACAGGGTAAATGCTGCCGGCAGGCTGTTGGTAATAACAGTAATATTACTTTTTCGGGTAAGGGCTTCAGCAATTAACAACGTAGTGCTACCGCTATCCAGAATAATGGTCATCCCTTCTTCGACCATCGCTACTGCTGCTTGGGCAATCCGTTTCTTAGGATCGCTTGCAAGCTGATACCGATCTTCGAGTACTACTTCCTGATTGTCGCCTTCTGCCAGATGACTTCCAGGTTTTGCCGCTCCGCCATGAAAACGCGTGACTAGCCCTTTCTCTTCTAGCAAACGCAAGTCGGCTCGGATGGTGACTTCAGATATACCAAAGATATTCGAAAGGTCCATCACCAGTACGCTGCCTTGCGTATTAATCAGGTCGACGATTTTATTCCTTCGCTCAAATGAATTCATGTTGATTTGCCTGATAATTAATTATGACTAGTTTAATCGAAGGATAGTGAAAGGTGAACGATAAATTTCGAAAGTAAATGTGAGCCAGCGCAGGTTGCTGGCTCGTAGAAGATTAACAGAATTTCAGCAGGATTTTTCCCTGCATAGGTGCGCCATTGAGAGCTTTGACGGCACCAGCGAAGCTTTCGGTGTTGCCTCTATGAGCGATGAGTGGCTCTAATTGCAAGCGTTTTTCAGTGAGCAAACGTGCTGCCGTTTCCCATTCCTCTCCTGGCCACGGGCTGGAATAGTTCATCCAGCTACCGAGAATAGACAACTCTTTACGCAATATTTGGCCAAATACTTCAGAGGATAACTCCAGATCATGATGCAGTGTTCCCACTAGCGCCAGTTGCGCGCGCGGTCCGGCAATTTCAATTGCCAAAGAGACCGTTTGTGGAGAGCCAGCCGTTTCCAGAACCAGTTGGTCAAACTGAATATCCGCCAGATGTGCATGAATCTCAGTAGCGCTCATCTCACGGCTATTGAAGGTATGCGTCGCTCCTAGTTCTTGTGCTAGTGCCAGCTTTTCCGGGTTGATATCAATGGCTGTGGTACTTTTTGCTCCTAATTCTCGTGCGCACTGTAATGCGAGCAAACCGATCGTTCCCGCGCCCACGATGATTATGTTTTTACCTTCGCAGCCTTGTGCAAGATGAAAAGCATGCAAACCTACGGTAATGGGTTCAATAAAAGCACCATCCTCTATCGACATATCTGAGGGTAGTCGGAAGAGGTTGGCCCTTTTCACTACCACGTATTCCGCGTTTCCTCCTTCGCTACGCGACCCGACAAACTGGTATTGCTTACATAACGAGAAATATCCACGTTCGCACTGCGGGCAGTGAAAGCAGGGAAGAAGTGGAACGCAGGCAACGGAATCGCCAGGTTGCATATCGGTGACATCTGTACCATACGATTCGACGTATCCGCTGAATTCATGGCCCAGCGTTATTGGGTAGTAATGTGCGCCTTGCGCGAAAATTCGTGGGATATCCGAACCGCAAAGTCCTGAGCTAATCACTTTGACCAGCACGTCGTCATTAGCTTGTAAATGCGGTATGGGACGTTCTTCAACGCGTACGTCTCCCTCAGCGTGAATCACCACTGATTTCATAATATTCTCCAGGAATGGGTAGGGGAGCAATTGCTCCCCCTGGAATTAAGATGCGGTCTGGCTTTCTGTCATGGCTGTTGCTTTTTCTGCTGCCATAAAATTACGGGCCCGACGCCATGTCAGTAGTACGCCTGTAAAATAGATAGCCGCGATAATCACGAAACCTGCCACATTTTGCCAGGTAAAGAGTTGAATCAGCAGCCACGTTACAGGAGAACCACCCTGGTCCATTGATGCCACCATTCCACCTGCTTTCAATGTGCCGGCATTGGCAGCAAGTTGGGTATGCAACCCAATAGTTTGTGTGGCGATCCACAGTGTGATACCCATGATGATAACGCCGGAAATTAACGTACGGAACAGGTTGCCCTGATGCACAGCAACGGCCATTGCCACAAAGAAACCGATGGTGGCGAGATCACCGAAGGGCAGAACCTGGTTACCCGGAACTAACACTGCAATCAGAATAGTCAGCGGAATAAAGATCAGGCTGGCGGATACCACTGATGTATGACCGAGCAGCAAAGCTGGATCTAAACCGATCAGGAATTCCTGGCCGCCAAACGTAGCCTGCAGACGTTTACGTGCATGTTTCGCAATAGGCGTTAAACCATCCATAATTGGTTTGATCACCCGCGGCATTAGCAGCATAACGGCTGCCGTTTTAACGGCGAGTTGCAGTACAGCTTTGATGTCATAACCTGCCAACAAGCCGATCACTAATCCCATTATGAAGCCGACAGTGACAGGTTCGCCAAATGGTCCGAAACGCTTCTGAACATCATCCGCGCTGAAATGGATGCGATTGAGCCCTGGAATTTTTTCAATGATGGTATCAACTAATACTGCTACAGGACCAAGATAAGCTGACGTTCCGTGTGGAATAGCTATTCCTTCCAGACCAAAGAAATCACGCGTATCTTTTGCAAACCAATCACCCAGCTTATAGACAAACGCGGCATGAGCCACAACGCCCAGGATTCCTAACCAGTATGAACCTGTCGCAAGATGCAGCATTGCTCCGGTGAACGTCATATGCCAGATGTTCCATATATCGACATTCACTACGCGAGTCATGCGAGTTACCAGCATTAAGATGTTAACTCCAATAGCCACAGGAATAGCAATGAGAGCGATCTGAGATGCCCATGTCATAGGAGATGAACCTGGCCAGCCAATATCCACCACATGCAGGTTAATCTGGAACTGCTCTGCCATTGCTTTAGCTGCGGGGCCGATAGAGTCCAGCATCAGGCCGATGACAAGGCCGATCCCTACAAATCCAATACCAATATGCAGGCCTGATTTAAAACAATCTCCGAGTTTCATCCCGAGCAGTTTTGAAAAGATGATGATCACTAACGGCAGCATTACCGTTGGACCTAAATCCAGGATATAACGCATTATTTCGCTAAACATGGCATCACCCCACGAGGATAGTCAGGATTTTTTTCTGTAATGCTTCGATACCTACGCCGGAAACAAATGGCATACCGTGGACAACCGGAATGTTGCCAAAAGCTCGATCAACGCGGGCTGTGGTGCAAATGAGGTCTGCTCCGTCCATATAGGTTTCGATTTCAGTTACCCTGCACTGTACCAGGTCGAGTTCTATATTATTGGTTTCACACAGCTCTTTAATTTCTTCCGCAGCCATTGTTGAAGTTGCTACAGCACCGCCACAGGCAACAATTACTTTACGTTTCATAGGCTATTCCTTTTATTATCAGTTTGTTATCAAACCTGTGCGCAGGGCTCAGACTCAAGGATTCTTTCCCGAAAAAGCATTGCCAGTTCCGCATCGGGCGCATTCAGCAATGCTTCAATGGTGTTCGGGTTTTGTAGCTCACTAAACAGACGACGCAGAAGCTTCAGTTGCGCCGTCGGGTTCTCAACAATGAGGGCAATAATTAAAGAAACAGCGATCTCCTTTTCATCATCCGCTTGTTGAAACATGACCGGATTGTTAGGTCGAATCAGGTATATAGCGGGTGATTTCGCATGGATCGCTTCGCAGTGTGGGATAGCTACGGCATGGTTTTCTAGTGCAATACCTGTAGGGAATGTGGCTTCGCGTTCTATCAATGCCTGTGGGTAGCTTTCATGCACGACTCCGTTGGCCATCATTTCTTCTCCAATGTGGGCCAACGCATGCTGGCACGAGTTGAAGTCAATTCCGGTTCGGACAAATAATTGGCTCATATACTCTCCGAATATCAGGCGATTTCTTGCGTACAACCAAAACGATAGGCACGCAGAACGTCCTGGATTTTGTCGATAATCAGATTGTGGGGAGTGCCGCTGAGCGTACCTTCTGACAGACGCTCAAACTGCACAGGCATAAACTGGCTAATCAATCCCAGCGGCAATGAGACATTACTCAGGTTGGTGAGCAGTTTCTCTACACATTGACGGATACGTGGATGTGGCCAGTAATAACGAATTCGGTCAGACAAGCTGAAATGGATATCGACCATCGCCTGGCTCCAGGTTGGGCGATAATATTTTTTCCAGTAGCCAGGTTCGTTCAGCATGACTTCATCTATCACCTCCAACACCTGGCTACGTTGTTCAGGAGGGATCATTTCTTTTTCCATCTGTGCCAGGGCGAAAATGGCTTCACGTAGGGCGAAGGTGAGTGCTGGGCCCACTTTCAGAATGGCATAGTGATCGCGTACGAGTGCACGATATGACTGGCGAGTTTGGTAGTCGGTTGAATGCGCTTCGTACACCATCGGCGTATCTTTGATCCACGTAGAAAGTGCTTTAGCTGCATGCGGTTGATAATGAATAATCTGAGTGTGGTCGAACTCGACTCCAGGCTGTACGACAATGGCAATTACTCGAGTTAATGCTTCTTCAAGGTCTAATGCCCGGAATGCGGCCTGATGTGTTTCAAGCGTCCGAGCCGCATCTTCTTCACGTGTGACGTGAACCGTTCCAATGGTGTTGGCTTCCCCTCCAGGTACTGGAACTTCTGTACCAATGACATATGTCAAATGACGCTTTTGTTCATCAGTTGCGACTGATTCTGCCGCCTGGCAAAGTACAGCGGCACGTTGAGCAACTGTCATCGGGTCAAGGGGGGTAGGGTCATCGGCACAAGACATCGAAGCATCGAGGTGGATTTTACTGAAACCCGCTGATACATAGCTTTTGATGAGTTCAATGGATTTCTCCATTGCTTTTGCTGCAGGCTCATTCTGCCAGCAGTTTGGCCCCAGGTGGTCTCCGCCAAGAATCAAACGCTCACGTGGGAAGCCAACTTCTTGCGCAATGTTATAAACAAAATTGCGAAAATCGGAGGGCTTCAATCCGGTATAACCACCAAACTGGTTCACCTGATTGGAAGTAGCTTCAATCAGCACTTTATTCTCTGTATTCAGATCAAAGCGTAATGCGGATTCAATAACTAACGGATGAGCTGAACAGACTGAGCAAATACCCAAATGCTCACCTGTTTTATGACGAGAGATTATCTCTTTCACTTCTATCTCCGATATCTTTTGTTTATCTTCATAATATTTTGGGTGTTAAGGCAAAGGGTAAAAATCTCTTTCGTGATCCAGCTACAAAAACAAATCTTTGCCAGTCCCAATAAAATTCATAACAATCAAATTGTTATATTTTTCCTTCGCAACCGCAGTCGACTATCACTTTACGTACGACCTCTTTCATCGCGGCCTTTGCCGGAACCATGTAGTGCCGTGGATCGCTGGCATCACGATGGTTGTTTAAATAGTCTTTCAGAGCCTCAGAAAAGGCGATTTTGAGTTCAGTAGCCACATTGACTTTGCAAATACCCAGAGAAATTGCACGTTTGATATCTTGTGTAGGAAGACCGGACGCCCCGTGCAATACGAGTGGGACGTCAACGCATTGACGGATTTCTTCCAGACGCTCGAAATCCAGTTTCGGCGCAGCGGTGTATAGTCCGTGAGCTGTACCAATAGCGACGGCCAAAGAGTCGATACCCGTTTTTGAGACAAATTCGCGAGCCTGTTCTGGGTGTGTATAAAGAACATCTTTTCCGTCTACGATGAGATCGTCTTCCTGACCTCCCAGACGTCCCAACTCAGCCTCCACACTGGCGTCATAACGATGGCAGTAATCTGTGACTTGTTTAACTAAAGCAATGTTGTCAGCAAATGGTAAGTGCGAGGCATCAATCATGACTGACCGAATACCAGTGGCGACTTTCTCTTCGATGTCTGTTGCGTTTTCATGATGGTCCAGGTGAACCGCGAGGGGGTGATTCCAGTTTTTTGCTAACACTCCTGCAATAGCGACGATGTTGTCGATGCCAGCATAGCTGAAGGTACCTGGTGTGCCAGAGACGATCAGAGGGGAGCGTAATTCTGCAGCCGTTTCGACCACAACCTGTAGCGTTTCCAGATTGTGGATGTTGAAAGCAGGCACGGCATAACCTTCCTGCTGTGCTTTTTTAAGCATCATTTTGCTTGAAATGATAAACATCCTTCCTCCGTATTCTTTCGTTTCTCTGTTATCGAAAGAATATATAGGTATTCGGAATGATTAATTGTGATTTCGATCCGATAAATGAAAGATTCGAAAGTTATGGGAGGTTTTTGAAAGTTACATGCAAAAAAAGAGCATGCTTTTGGCATGCTCTTCGAGAATTTGATCACACTATCAGGTCACTGGCGCTGGGTTAAATACGGCCAGCTGGTTATGTAGCCCCTATTGATCCGAGAACGTTTTCTTGCGGCCACTGGCGACTTCAAGGATGAACTCGAACAGCTTCTGCCCTACCTCTTCGATGGTCTCTTCACCCGTCGCGATCGTACCCGCATTGATGTCCATTAAGTCGAACCAGCGGTTCGCCAGCTCTGTACGGGTCGCCATCTTAATCACCGGCACCGCCATCAAACCGTACGGTGTTCCACGCCCGGTGGTAAAGACCTGGACGGTAATACCTGAAGCCACTTGCTGTGTGCCACAAACAAAATCGCTGACGGGCGTGGCGGCATAAATCAGACCGCGTTTGCTCGGTCGCTGGCCCGGAGAGAGAACTTCCACAATGGCGCTTTTACCGGACTTTGCGATAGATCCGAGCGCTGTTTCCACCACATTCGCCAGACCGCCTTTTTGTTGCCTGACCCGGATTGAAACGCTGGAAGAGACCTTCCGGGGCGAATTTGACAATATTTATCGTGCCTCGCGCAATATTGCGGCCACGCTGGCCGTCGGGATGCACAGTGCGGGGTGACAAGGGCGTGCAAACCCTCTATACTTCGCGCCGAAGCTGACCAGACAGTCGCCGCTTCGTCGTCGTCCCTTTCGGGGGAGACGGGCGGAGGGGAGGAAAGTCCGGGCTCCATAGGGCAAGGTGCCAGGTAACGCCTGGGGGGTGTAACAGCCCACGACCAGTGCAACAGAGAGCAAACCGCCGATGGCCCACGCAAGTGGGATCAGGTAAGGGTGAAAGGGTGCGGTAAGAGCGCACCGCGCGGCTGGTAACAGTCCGTGGCACGGTAAACTCCACCCGGAGCAAGGCCAAATAGGGGTTCATAAGGTACGGCCCGTACTGAACCCGGGTAGGCTGCTTGAGCCAGTGAGCGATTGCTGGCCTAGATGAATGACTGTCCACGACAGAACCCGGCTTATCGGTCAGTTTCACCTCTTAAAGAACCCCGCTTCGGCGGGGTTTTTGCTTTTGTAGGGCAGGGAAGATAAATGACTGTCCACGACGCTATACCCAAAAGAAAGCGGCTTATCGGTCAGCTTCACCTCTTAGCTTCGGCTAACACCGTTAACTTAAGCCAATGAATGAGGGGAAACACCGGGATTTGGTTCCCGGAGGGACGCCAAACCCGGTGGTCGCCCCGGGTATCTCGTTCTTAAGCTAACGGTGTTACCGCTTTGACGGTTTTTTGCTAAGTATAAATGACTGTCCACGACGCTATACAACCAGAGGCGTTGAAATCAAATTACATCTTCGGAATACACTATTTCAGCATTAGGATGTATTTTTACCAGCGAAGCGGGTAGGGACGTCGTCACGTTACTTTTGAGCAACTTGCCAAAGATCTCCTTTTTATGCTCGCCAGTCACCATCAAAATGACTTTTTTGGCTGACATAATTTCCTGTAATCCTAACGATATACCAAATTCAATATTATTCTTACCGGATACCATCGGATGCGCTTTTGAAGCCGAGTGCAGCGTAACTTTACTGACGTTCACCGGCAAACCTTCATTAGGCTCGATAAAACCGATATGCCCATTCATACCCAGACCAATAATGCACAGGTCAGGATTCTTTATGGTGTCCATCACATCCTGAATACGTTCAACTTCGGTTTCTGGTAATTGACCGCCATCGAACGCGATGTAGTTTTCTGGTTGAATTCCCCATGGCTTAACAACATGTTCAATTAAATAATGCTCACATGAGTCTTTATCCGTTTTACTCAGACCCACCCATTCATCTAACTTAATGATTTTGGCGTTGTTGGCAGGACTGGACAGCATTGACGGCACCATATCAAATGCTTTAGTCGGTGTTCCACCTGAAGCAAGAATAAATGAAGCGTCTTCTTTATTCGCTATAGTGTCGGCAATTTGTTGCGCCACATGGGCCGCAACATCTTCCTGGGTCGTCAATTTAACCAATTGCATCAGTTAACCTCTTTTCATATTTCGTGTAAATTCAAGAATGCCTGAATCAGTGATTGAGACGGTGTATTCAAATACGCCATTCTCATTTGAACCGATGCGAATAACGCTCATCATAGGAGTGGGTTCATTCACCTCAAAAATTTTGCACTGCTCTTCATTGAGAATAATGGGCGTGAGCTTTTCTTTAATGCTCATTTCGCCACTCTTACCAATATCGTCCAGAGCCCGGTACAGGCCAACCTGTTCAACATGTTCAATATTAAGTAAGTTAAATGTTGATTGCAGAAGATAAGTATCTTCAAGAACAGCCAGAGAGTCGTTGACATAACGACGACGGGATATGACTGCAAAACATTCATCTGCGGCAACGCCAAAAATATTTGCGACAAACGCAGACTTTAGAAAATTAACCTTCTCAATAATGGTTTTATGTTTCAGCCCTTTTTTATCGACATCCTGAGTAAAACTTAATTCAGGCTCAACTTCCTCGCGGAGCATCGGAATGGTCACAATATTACCAATACCCTGTTTCGATACGAGGTAGCCACGCTCAATCAGGTAGGCGATAGCACTACGTATGGTTGAGCGGCTGCATTGATATTTCTCTTTTAACATCAATTCAGAAGTTAATTTATCACCTTCCTGTAAGCCGCGAATCTCTTCTAAGATCAGTTCAGAAATTTGCAGATACTTCGGCAATAAATGCTTAGATTCCATCGTCTTCTTCCTCAAAGGATATCTGCGTATCTTCTATAACAAACGCAGATATTGATTCTTTCCCCTGCTCTAACACTATTTCAACAAGCTCTGACATGGTATCGACGTCATTTCTGGCCTCAACAGCGGCCACCACCATATTGAAATTTGTACCGGTTAGAACCTCAATGTCATAACCCATTAGTTTTAACTCTACTGACTTATTAAATGGGGTACCACCCTTCATGTCAGTGAGGACTAAAAATGCAGAGTTCGGTTCCTGAGATGTCACCAGACATTCCAGTTGATCCCTGAACACAGCGGAAGACATATCGTAGGCATAGGGAACGGCATAAAGATTGTCGACATCGCCCAATACGCCTTTAATCAGACTCTGTAACCCTTGAGAGAATTCTCCGTGGCCACTCATGATCACGACAACGTTCATTACACAATCCCCACTGCAGCGCCAAGGATTGAAAGTGCAGTGATGGCGCCAATCATGACCAGTGGTTTGACTTTTTTGACCTTAACCGCGTAGAAGACGGTGATAGCGACCAGTGCAGGCAGTAAGTTAGGCATCACGGCATCCAGCAGATCGCTTTGCAGTTTAACCACCATGTCACCGGCATCGAGCGTTAGGGGTGTCGATATTGAAATATAGGAGGCCATCAGGCCGCCTATCACCGTCATCCCAAGAATGGTGGCGGTACGTGAAAGCTGGGCGGAAACCGTTTTGATGTTGGCAAAGGCCTTGGTGCCATTTTTGTAGGCAAAGTGCATCAGGCCAAAACGGATCGAAAACTGAATCACGAAGAAACTGATCAGATAAAAGAACGGCGCGAACACGTTACCGTGGCTTGCCAGACTCGCGGCAATACCGGCAATGATGGGAATCGCTGTCGCCCACAGTAACGAGTCGCCTAAACCCGCCATTGGCGCCATCGCGCTGATTTTAATGCTGCGGATAACATCAGGTGCTGCTTTCTTACGTTCGGCGGCCAACGCCAGGCCAAACGCAAAGGTGGGCACGAAGGTGTTGGTGTTGAAAAACTCGCTGTGCAAATTCAACGACTTTTTAAGATCGTCAGGATTGGAATGGATCTTCTTCAGCGCAGGTAGCATGGAGTAAATCACCCCACCAGCCTGCATACGTTCGTAGTTGAAACTGGTATTCAATAACATTGAGCGCCAGCACACCTTATTTAAGTCTGCTTTGGTTAACTCAGGCGCTTCAGTTTGGTCGATAAAATCGCTCATCTTAGATCCCTTCTTCTTCAGTTTCTGGTGTCGTTTTAGGCATAGTCTGCTGACGATATTGATTAGAAAAGAAATCGTAAGCGGCGAAACAACCCCCAAAGATCGCCAGCGCGAGGATCGGCATCTTCAGGTAACTCACTGCGGCGAAACCTGCAATCAGGAACAGGATATGCTGGCGTTGCCACATCATTTTAAGCAGCATTGCGAAACCAACGGCAGGTAAGATCCCGCCAGCGACGCCCAGACCGTGGATGACAAACTCAGGTAACGATTTGATGAAACCGGAGGCTTGTTCGGCGCCAAAGTAAATCGGAATAAAAGCGACAACAAAGTACAAGATGAAGGCGAGGCTAAGACCCGTCCATTGAGTTCGGGCAAAACCAGAGAAATTCATGGTTTCGATATAGCGATCGTTTTTATGCATGTACACCGCAAGGAAAGTACAAAACGCGGTCATGATCGCCTGCATCAGGATGGCGAATGGCACCGCCAGAGCAACAGAAACCTTTGGATCGAGTCCACTCACAATAGTGAACGTGACGCCGATAACGGTACCTATCACCATGTTAGGTGGCTGAGCGCCGCCAAATGCTGCGGTCTGACCCAGAAAAACCAGCTCCAGAATCGCACCGACCATCAAACCTGTTTTGACGTCACCCAGTACAAGACCAACCAAAAAGCCAACAACGACTGGACGATAGGTTTGAAACTGCTCAGCAAACGAATCCGCCCCGGTAAATGCGGCAACAAGCGCAATGAGCAAAACTGTTGTTAATTCCATGAAATTTACCCTTTATAGGCTTGTTTGCTGTCATTAGGCGTCAAAGCGTAATACACATTAATTCCCTTGCTGGCTAACGTGTCCAGGGCCGCTTTTTCTTCAGGGCTTACGTAATAGGACTTGTAAACTTTAATGTCGTGCTCAGCGGACCAGGCGCGATTCCCCAGGTTGATCTCTTTGATCGGCACACCATTTTCAACAAGCTTTAACGCATCCAGTGGATTGTCAGCCAACAGCAGAATGTGTTGTTTCTGCGATGCCTGGTGAATGATATCGATCGTTTTCTGGACTGAAAAATAGCGAACCCCAACCCCCTCTGGCGCAGCAATAGATATCAACTGTTTTCTCATTTCATCTTCAGCTATTGCGTCATTGCAGATAACAACCAGATTTGACTGTGTATGCGGAATCCATCCTGTCGCAACCTGACCGTGAATGTAGCGGTCATCTAAGCGGGTGTGCACGATATTCACCATGGTTTATTCTCCAGACCGTTGGGTGGCTATTTGTCCGGATGTCCGGACAAGTGCGATTGTTAAGCATAATCCAGAATAAAAATGAGAAGGCGGTCAAAAAAGAGAACAAAATGAAAAACCATTTCAGACCATAGCGGGGAACGCTGAAAGTATCAGTGGCGGGAAGTTGGGGGACTGAGAGTGCGTGATTATGCTGAATAGTGTCTCGCTGGCAGCCTCCTTATTGGCGTAAGGACAACGGAAATTCGGCCAGAATTCCCACTCATTTGTGGTTTTGTGATGAAAGAAAAAAGCCAGAGGACGGGGTGTGCTTATCTCAGCAAGCCTGCATTATGCCGTGCAGCGTTTTTTAGCCAATAATGTACTCGTTGATAGTGTGAAAACAGCCTTCTCTGCGTGTAATTAACGGGGGAAGGCTGGGTAATAAATCGGCATATTTGAAATAACGCGGGCAGCATTCATCCGGAGAGATTTCTTGTTTTGTGACCATTAACACAAAACGCTACCTGTGAGGATTTTTGCCAGACAAAAGAAATGCCGATGATCGAAATCACAAAATTACGCGCTGCAAAAATTGACAAATAAAGTGTTAAAATATTGTTTTAAATGATAATGAAAATGGATAATTGGTTTGGTAAATGATAAAT
>NZ_JANEWG010000059.1 GCF_028069725.1 Citrobacter sp. Awk 4 | reverse complement strand
GTGGCGTATATTACGCTTTCCTCTTTCAGAGTCAACCCTGATTTTCAGAATTTTTCTCTTCAACCGGACCGGCTGTTTGTGTGAAGTGATTCACATCCGCCGTGTCGATGGAGGCGCATTATAGGGATCCGTGATTTTTGCACAAGGATTTTTTCGATCTTTTTTTCTGATTGCTGTTTTTTCACCCCTTTCGTTCCATTCCTGCGCAATTCGCCTGATTTTTGATACTTAAATCGCTTGCACAGCGCCAATAATCCAACCAAAGTCATCATTACGGTTCTATTTTGTTGAGGTAAATATGTCTGACGTACTACGTCCTTATAAGGATCTTTTCCCTCAGATCGGACAGCGAGTGATGATCGATACCAGCAGTGTCGTCATTGGCGATGTCCGCCTGGCGAATGATGTCAGTATTTGGCCACTCGTTGCTATTCGCGGAGACGTGAATTACGTCGAGGTCGGCGCCCGTACGAATATTCAGGATGGCAGCGTACTGCATGTCACCCATAAATCAACGTCCAACCCACAAGGTAATCCCCTGATCGTGGGTGAGGATGTGACCGTCGGACATAAGGTCATGCTACACGGCTGCATTATTGGCAACCGCGTCTTAGTCGGGATGGGATCTATTCTGTTGGATGGCGCGGTAATAGAAGATGACGTCATGATCGGGGCAGGTAGTCTCGTGCCGCAAAACAAACGTCTTGAGAGTGGATATCTATATCTGGGAAGCCCGGTGAAACAAATCCGCCCATTGAGCGACGCGGAGAAAGCGGGCCTGCAATACTCCGCGAATAACTATGTGAAGTGGAAAGACGAATATCTCGGTCAGGACAACCAGACCCAACCGTGATCGTCTTCTTGCTGGGACTGGATCAGTGCTTCGGCCTCTTCTTCCAGATCCCAGCGATGTTCACAAAAAACAGCCAGCCAATGCTCTGGGGTATCGCCGCCAAAACGAAACGTCAGCCTCTCTCCTTTAATTGCACACATGAGTTGCATACCATTTACCAGCGCAGGAAAGCTGACAGCGTCGATATCTGCATTCCACTCTTCCCTGTCCGGGAACTGGATAGCCTGATTCATGCCAATAACTCCTGTTGCAGCATTTTAATCACTGGCTCAACGTCTGGTAATACACCGTGCCAAAGCAAAACAGCGTGCGCCGCTTGCCCCACCAGCATACCCAGACCATCGGCGTAAGATCTGGCTCCCTTATCTATACACCAGGTAAGAAACGGCGTATTCCCTTTCTGATAGAACATGTCGTAGCAATAAACGGAAGGATGAATAAGGGATGCGGGAATAGCAGGAATATCACCACTGATCCCGCTGGATGTTGCGTTAATGATCAGATCGAACTCATGATCCACCAGCGCATCCATTTTCAGAGACTGGACACTTCCCGTATGGGCAAAAATTTGCGCCAGTTCTTCCGCACGCGAAGCCGTTCGGTTCACGATCGTCACTGCACAATTCATCGAAAGCAGTGGCAACAATACTCCACGGGAAGCGCCACCCGCACCAATGAGCAAAACGCGCGCGCCCGGCCGAATGAAGGATAAGCGTTCAAGATCGCTTAATAGCCCAATACCGTCAGTGTTATCACCCAGTATGCGGCCATCCTCAAGCTTTTTGAGCGTGTTGACAGCACCGGCAAGAGCCGCGCGCTCCGTCAATTCATCTGCTCGCGCAAACGCTTCTTCTTTAAAAGGAACGGTAACATTTGCCCCTTTCCCCCCGTCAGCAAAGAAGGTATTCAGCTTACCGATAAAATCATTGATCGGCGCTAATACACGCCCATACGAATGTTCAATTTGCAGTTGCTGTGCAAAATGCTGATGAATAAACGGCGACTTGCTGTGTGCAATCGGATTACCAAAAACGGCATAGGCTTCCATCATCTTACCCCTGTCGAAACAATTCACCCGTCAGGGCATCACGAATTTCAGATGGATTCAAACGACCTCCCGTTTCACCTTCAACAACAGGGAAGTCTGCCCCGAACTGCTCTCGTACTTCTTCAACAGTACGGCATGGCGGCAATCCACTCAGGTTGGCGCTGGTAGAAACTAACGGCTTGCCATAAGCCTGGCACAAGGCAACTACTAGCGGATGGTCGGTGACGCGCACGGCCAAAGATGCAAACCGACCTGTTAACCAACGAGGCGTAGATGCCGGGGCTGGAAAAACAAACGTGACAGGGCCTGGCCAGCGGGCAAACACGGCTTCCCGTTGGGCATCCGTTAGCATGCTGTCATCAATATAAGATTTAAGCTGCTCAAAATTTGCCGCGATCAAAATGAGACCTTTATCAACGGGTCGTTGTTTCAGCTCCAACAATCGAGTGACCGCTGTTTCGCTATCGGGATCGCACCCGACACCGAAAACCGCTTCTGTTGGATAGGCGATGACATTTTCTTTATTCAGTATCTCTATCGCAGCGGCGATAGCATCTGATGGCAGGTTCTTATTCACTTTTTATATCCGCCGGTAACGGCTTTCCACATTGTTTACTGGCACAGACGTGTTTCACGCCCTGCGCGGTTTTCTTTTCGATGAGTAGAGGGTAGTGGCACTCAGGACACTCTCCCGCTATCGGTTTGAAGTTGATGACAAACTGACACTCAGGATAGCGATCGCAGGAATGAAAGGTTTTGCCATAACGGGAACGGCGCTGAACCAGATGACCCGTCCGGCACTGAGGGCAGGTAATCGCGGTTTCATCAGGTTTATCGATAAGTTCGGTATGCCCACATGCGGGATAATCGCTGCAACCAATAAACATACCGAACCGCCCCTGTCGCAACACAAGTTCAGCACCGCATGCAGGACAGAACTTACCCTCCAGAACTTTGACAATATGTCCGTCCGCTGACGATTTCAGAGGACGGACATAATCACATTCCGGATACTGCGAACAGCCGAGAAACGCACCGTGTTTCCCGGAACGAATAACAAGTTCAGCCCCGCATTGCGGGCAGGGCTCATTTTTACGCACCGTGAACAGTGCTGATTTAGCCATAACAACTCATGTTGAATGAAGATCGTTTAATGCAGCATACCTTCATTCACTTCAAAGAGTAATTCTTCCATTTGTTGATATGCATTTTCACAACCTGGAATGTTAAACAGAACCATCAGGATCACCCACTTCAGGTCTTCCAGGTCGAATTCTGCCGTATCCAGCGCGAGCACACGTTCAATGACCATTTCCCGTGTCTCTAGGTTTAGCACCTGTATCTGCTCCAGGAATAACAAGAATCCCCGGCAACTGGCATCCAGACGATCGCACTCTTCAGCAGTATAAATACGTACAGAGAGAGGATCTGAGGCAAGTTGCATGGGTTCAGCGAGGCCTTCCTGATAGTCAGCAAGCTTTTCCAGCCACAATAACGCGTTGTAGATGTCTTCACGATCAAAACCAGCGTCGGTAAGATCCCGTTCCAGTTTGTCCTGATCCACACGCAATTCAGCTTCGTTATGGATGTATGTCTCAAACAAATACATTAGTACGTCGAACATGGCTTGCCCTCCTCAATCGGACATAGCCGCCGGGTACAGCTGCGATCCATCCTGCTAACTCCAGTTCGAGTAGCTGAGCCACTACCTCTGGCACAGGTTGGCCGGCACGTTCAGCGACGACGTCAACAGGTGTTGCCTCATCTCCTACGTTAGCCAGGAGCTCAGGAAATGGCAATGCCACCGCTTCGTGATCTGATGAATAAAGTGTATTTTCAGGCTCATCTGTCAACCAATGTAACCCGTATTGCAAATTTTCGAGTATATCCTCTGGTGCTGTCACAAGTGTTGCTCCCTGCTTTATCAGCCAATGGGGACCTTCACTTCCTGGACTGCCTATCGGCCCGGGTAAAGCAAAGACCTCTCGCCCTTGCTCCATCGCACAACGTGCGGTAACCAGAGACCCGCTGCGCAGAGCTGCCTCAATCACCAATACGCCTTTACTGAGACCACTAATAATACGATTTCGCCGGGGGAAATTATGCGCTAATGGAGGTGTCGCCAGTGGAAACTCAGAGATCAGAGCCCCTCCCATACCGATGATATTTTCTGCGAGCTGAGCATGGCGACGCGGATGTATGGTCAAAAGACCGTTACCCAATACGGCAACGCTTTTCCCATTCACACTTAACGCGGCTTTATGCGCGACGCCATCGATACCGAGCGCTAGTCCACTGGTCACCGTTATTCCTACTGCGGCAAGCTTTTCACAAAATACACGCCCCCATCGTTCGCCATACCAGGAGTGTGAGCGACTCCCCACCACGGCAAGCTGAACGGAATCAAGGCATTCTGGCTCCCCGGCTACAAAAAACGCGCCGGGGTAGTCCTCAATTGCACGAAGCTGTGGAGGGTAATGCTGACTCTCCGCTGTAATGAAATAGTGATGAGGTCGTGCTAACCAATCCAGCGCAATATCCAGCTCCTTTTGCGGGAGCGTTAAAAAGCGTTCAGCCTGACGGATTGAGAATCCTGCACTGTGCAACAATTCCGAATCAATATAAGTCTGATTAATGAGAAAATTGGCCGTACGTACCATTGTGTCGCCGTACATATCACTGACACGCATTAGGCGTAACCAAACTTCGATATGGGTCATCCTTATCCCCTCTCACACGCGGTCCTGGCAATCTTTGCGATTGGTCAGTGATGCTGTCAATCAGCAGGGGTTTTGTCTAGAATAGAGGTAATAATCTTTCCAACTCCTGAACTCAACTCTGGATAACTATGTCAGTTTTGCAAGTGTTACATATTCCGGACGAGCGTCTTCGCAAAGTCGCAAAACCGGTAGAAGAAGTGAATGCAGAAATTCAGCGTATCGTCGATGATATGTTCGAGACGATGTACGCCGAAGAAGGTATTGGTCTGGCGGCAACGCAGGTCGATATTCATCAACGTATTATTGTGATTGATGTGTCCGAGAACCGCGATGAACGCCTGGTACTCATTAATCCAGAGTTGCTGGAAAAATGCGGTGAAACCGGTATTGAGGAAGGCTGCCTTTCTATTCCAGAACAGCGTGCTTTAGTGCCACGCGCCGAGAAAGTAAAAATTCGCGCACTCGATCGCGATGGTAAACCTTTTGAACTGGAAGCGGATGGCCTGCTGGCGATTTGCATTCAGCATGAGATGGATCATCTGGTCGGCAAACTGTTTATTGATTACCTGTCACCGCTGAAACAACAACGTATTCGTCAGAAAGTTGAAAAACTCGACCGCCTGAACGCCCGAGCTTAAGGACAAGAATCAACGTGTCAGACTCACTACGTATCATTTTTGCGGGTACACCTGACTTTGCAGCGCGTCATCTCGACGCGCTGTTGTCTTCAGGACATAACATCGTCGGTGTGTTTACCCAACCTGACCGCCCGGCAGGACGCGGCAAAAAGCTGATGCCCAGCCCAGTGAAAGTACTGGCTGAAGAGAAAGGTATACCAGTATTTCAACCTGTCTCTTTACGCCCGCAGGAAAACCAGCAACTGGTCGCCGACTTAAACGCTGATGTCATGGTCGTAGTGGCTTATGGTCTGATTCTGCCAAAAGCGGTGCTGGAGATGCCGCACCTTGGCTGCATCAACGTTCACGGTTCCCTGCTCCCCCGCTGGCGAGGTGCCGCACCTATTCAGCGTTCGCTTTGGGCCGGAGATACCGAAACGGGTGTCACCATTATGCAAATGGATGTCGGCCTTGATACTGGCGACATGCTATATAAGCTTGCATGCCCAATCACAGCAGAAGATACCAGCGGCACGCTGTATGACAAACTGGCGAACCTGGGCCCGCAAGGGCTGATCGATACACTCAAGCAACTCGCTGCAGGTACCGCAAAACCTGAAGTGCAAAACAGCGCTCTGGTTACCCATGCAGAGAAGCTCAGCAAAGAAGAAGCCCGCATAGACTGGTCTCTCTCTGCCGCACAGTTAGAACGTTGCATTCGTGCCTTTAACCCCTGGCCGATGAGTTGGCTGGAAATAGAGGGACAACCCGTGAAAGTCTGGCAGGCATCAGTTATTGAGGCTTCCACGCAAGCAGAACCCGGCACCATCCTTGAGGCCACAAAACAAGGTATCCAGGTCGCGACGGGCAACGGCATTCTGAACCTGCTCTCATTGCAACCCGCAGGGAAAAAGGCGATGAGCGCCCAGGATCTACTAAATTCACGTCGGGAATGGTTTATTCCTGGCAACCGTCTGGCCTGACGGTCACATCTCAATACGCCCGGTGTAACCGGGCATTTTTATTTTTGCGGTTATGAAAAAACAATTCAATTTACGTAGCATAGCGGCGCAAGCCATTGAGCAGGTCATTGAGCAAGGACAATCGCTTAGCAATGTCCTGCCCCCTTTACAGCAAAAAGTTTCTGATAAAGACAAAGCGCTTCTCCAGGAGTTGTGCTTTGGTGTATTGCGTACACTTTCGCAATTAGACTGGCTGATCAACAAGTTAATGTCCCGGCCGATGACGGGTAAACAGCGCACCGTGCATTATCTGATTATGGTGGGCTTCTATCAGCTGTTGTACACCCGCATTCCTCCCCATGCCGCCCTGGCGGAAACAGTAGAAGGTGCAGTTGCTATTAAGCGCCCGCAGCTTAAAGGACTGATCAACGGGGTATTGCGCCAGTTTCAGCGCCAGCAAGAAGAATTATTGGCAGAGTTTGCCGGCAGTGATGCGCGTTTTTTGCATCCTTCCTGGCTGTTAAAACGGTTACAGAAAGCGTACCCCGCACAATGGGAAGCTATTGTGGAGGCCAACAATCAACGCCCGCCAATGTGGTTACGTGTGAACCGAACGCACCATACACGCGACAGTTGGCTGGCATTGCTGGAAGAAGCGGGTATGACAGGCTTTACTCATCCTGCTTATCCTGATGCCGTGCGCCTGGAAACACCGGTACCCGTTCATGCTTTACCTGGCTTTGAAGAAGGTTGGGTCACGGTTCAGGATGCTTCAGCTCAAGGCTGCATCACTTATCTCTCGCCAAAAAACGGTGAGCAGATTTTGGATCTTTGTGCAGCCCCTGGCGGTAAAACAACGCACATTCTCGAAGCTGCTCCAGAAGCGCAGGTTATGGCTGTTGATATTGATGAGACGCGACTTTCTCGCGTCTATGACAACCTAAAACGTCTGGGTATGAAAGCGAACGTTAAGCAAGGTGACGGGCGTTATCCGGCACAATGGTGCGGCGAGCAGCAGTTTGATCGCATTCTGCTGGATGCCCCTTGTTCAGCCACTGGCGTTATTCGTCGCCATCCGGACATCAAGTGGCTGCGTCGTGACCGTGATATTGCTGAGCTTGCTCAGTTGCAGGCTGAAATTCTTGATGCTGTATGGCCACATTTGAAACCTGGCGGTACGCTGGTTTACGCAACCTGTTCCATTCTGCCGGAAGAAAACAGTCAGCAGATTAAAGCCTTCTTGCTGCGCACTCCAGATGTTGAGTTACAGGAGACAGGTACTCCTGATAATCCAGGGCTGCAAAATCTACCGGGAGTGGAAGAAGGTGATGGCTTCTTTTACGCTAAGCTAATCAAAAAGTGATGAGATAACGGGTCGCGACTGATGAAAATTATCATTCTGGGCGCAGGACAGGTTGGCGGTACGCTGGCTGAAAACCTGGTCGGAGAGAACAACGATATCACGGTGGTCGATACCAACGGTGAGCGCTTGCGCAGTTTGCAGGACAAGTTCGACCTTCGCGTTGTACAAGGGCACGGTTCCCATCCTCGTGTGCTGCGTGAAGCGGGGGCTGACGATGCGGATATGCTCGTCGCCGTAACCAGCTCCGATGAAACCAATATGGTCGCCTGTCAGGTCGCCTATTCTCTCTTCAACACTCCGAACCGTATTGCACGAATTCGCTCGCCGGATTATGTCCGCGATGCGGATAAGCTATTCCATTCCGAAGCGGTTCCTATCGATCATCTCATCGCTCCGGAGCAATTGGTCATTGATAACATCTATCGACTGATTGAGTACCCTGGCGCACTGCAGGTGGTCAATTTCGCGGAAGGCAAAGTCAGTCTGGCAGTGGTAAAAGCCTATTACGGCGGCCCGCTGATTGGAAACGCGTTATCCACAATGCGCGAACATATGCCGCATATCGATACTCGTGTCGCGGCAATTTTTCGCCACGACAGGCCGATTCGTCCGCAAGGCTCCACGATCGTTGAAGCGGGTGATGAAGTCTTCTTTATCGCCGCCTCTCAGCACATTCGAGCTGTGATGAGTGAATTGCAACGCCTGGAAAAACCCTACAAGCGCATCATGCTGGTCGGTGGCGGCAATATCGGCGCAGGCCTTGCGCGTCGTCTGGAAAAAGATTACAGCGTGAAGTTGATTGAACGTAATCAGCAACGTGCAGCCGAACTTGCCGAGAAACTACAGAATACGATCGTCTTCTTTGGCGATGCCTCAGATCAAGAATTATTGGCTGAAGAACATATCGATCAAGTTGATCTTTTCATCGCGGTCACCAACGACGATGAAGCGAATATCATGTCGGCAATGCTCGCCAAACGGATGGGGGCCAAAAAGGTAATGGTGCTAATTCAGCGCCGTGCCTATGTCGATCTTGTTCAGGGCAGCGTGATTGATATTGCGATTTCACCGCAGCAGGCAACCATCTCCGCGCTTCTCAGTCACGTACGTAAAGCTGACATTGTCGGGGTGTCTTCATTACGACGTGGCGTTGCGGAGGCCATTGAAGCAGTTGCACACGGTGATGAGACAACGTCCCGCGTCGTGGGCCGTGTGATCGATGAAATAAAACTTCCTCCGGGAACGATCATTGGTGCGGTTGTCAGAGGAAATGATGTAATGATTGCCAACGATAATCTACGCATTGAGCAGGGCGATCATGTCATTATGTTCCTGACAGACAAAAAGTTTATTACCGACGTTGAACGTTTATTCCAGCCAAGTCCTTTCTTCCTGTAATTTAAAAAGGGCACCGGCTTGGTGCCTTTTTCAATTCCCTTTATTTATCAAGGTCTAATTTATTTTCCTAAAGAGAATATGCTTGAATGGAAAATACTTTAACATTTGTTAAACTTACACTCGTCAGCTGCTTAGGGAGAATAAAATGAGCATAATTAAAGAGTTTCGCGAATTCGCGATGCGCGGAAATGTTGTGGATTTGGCGGTGGGTGTCATTATTGGTGCGGCATTCGGTAAAATTGTTTCATCGCTGGTTGCCGATATCATCATGCCCCCTCTGGGATTATTAATTGGCGGGATCGACTTTAAACAATTTGCTGTCACACTGCGTGCTGCACAGGGAGATATCCCGGCAGTCGTCATGCATTATGGTGTGTTTATCCAGAACATCTTTGATTTTGTTATTGTTGCGTTTGCCATCTTTATGGCGATCAAACTGATCAATAACCTCAATCGTAGTAAGAAAGAAGAACCGGCTGCACCACCTGCACCGACAAAAGAAGAAGTGTTGCTTACCGAAATCCGCGACCTACTGAAAGAACGAAATACGCGTTCTTAACACGTCGCTGAAAGCAGAAAGCCAGTGGTAAGAACGTGATTGACACTCTTGCCACTGGCCTCCCAGTTACCCCGATTGCCATGTTTGCCCTTCCGCAGATAACTTCCTTTCCCTTTCTTATTTTTTTCTACGCGTTGCCTGAACAAAGGGTCATGAAGTAATGCTTCAATGGCATTGTCCTTTATCTGCCCTTTCGTATGCTGATAACGACTCATAATTTCTCCAGTTGTCTGTTTTACGGCGCGAGTGTAAGCGCCTGCGTTCAATAAATCAACAGCCCGTTTTGACTCCACTAGCTCCTTGTTCCAGGGCCTCCAGGATCGAACAATACACGCTACTGTGCGCCTTGCCACAGCAGGCATCATTGAGTCTTTGCAATGAACGCTGCATGGTTTGTAATTCTGCTATTCTGGCTTCCACTTCTTTCAGCCGCTCCTGCACAATCCCCTTCGATTCCTGACACGTATGGTGTTCCGGATCAACACGGATCGAAAGTAGCTCGCGGATCGACTCAAGCGTAAAACCAAGCTGGCGCGCATAACGAATAAATTTAAGCCGCTGGAGATCGCTTTCGGTATAAAGCCGAAATCCCCCTTCAGTGCGCACTTCATGTTCCATCATTTGCTGCTTTTCATAATAGCGGATGGTATCAGGGGTCACTTCCGCCAGCTTTGCCAGTTCACCAATGCGGTACATAAGCACTCCGTTATTGATCGTTGATTTTGTGCACCAGTTTGTCTGCATATTCCCCACGTAAAAACTCAGTACTCAAACCGGCCTGTCTCAGTTTTAACTCGAGCAACGACAAACGTCGGCTGACTTCCTGATACTGTGGATCGTCTTGCCTGATACCCTTGAGTATATCAAGTAACTGAATGGCCTCTCTGCGTTGTTCCAGCTCAGGAGGAAGGCATCCTGCATTTTTTAATAAGCGATAACCAACACGAAGATCGTCGGGAACATGCGAGTCATCATCAAGAATAAGCGCTTTACCGCTACCAGGAAGGTTATCAAACTCGCCTTTGGATTGTGCATCGACAATATGGCGCTCTGCCCACTGGTCAAGTAACCACATACAACACTCCAGGGGATGAACAAAAGGGGTACAGATATTGTAGGCAAGTGAGGATATAACGGATATAAAAAAACCCGCCGAGGCGGGTTTTCTTACGTTACTGCAGATTACTCTGCAGCAGCTTCTGCTTTCGACTCAGAGCGATCAACCAGCTCGATGTATGCCATCGGCGCGTTGTCGCCTGCACGGAAGCCACACTTCAGAATGCGAGTGTAACCACCGGCGCGGCTCGCGAAACGCGGGCCCAGCTCGTTAAACAGTTTTGCCACGATCTCGTTATCACGAGTGCGGGCGAATGCCAGACGACGATTAGCTACGCTATCAGTCTTGGCAAGAGTAATCAGCGGCTCAACTACGCGGCGCAGCTCTTTCGCTTTAGGCAGGGTCGTCTTGATGATTTCATGACGAACCAGTGAACCTGCCATGTTGCGGAACATTGCCTGGCGATGGCTGCTGTTGCGGTTCAGTTGACGACCACTCTTACGATGGCGCATGACCTTATCCTTCTCAGTAAAACCTTAACCTGTGATCCGGTTACTCGTCAGCGATGCTTGCCGGTGGCCAGTTTTCCAGGCGCATGCCCAGAGACAGTCCACGGGAAGCCAGCACGTCTTTAATCTCAGTAAGAGATTTTTTACCAAGGTTAGGCGTCTTAAGAAGCTCAACCTCAGTACGCTGTACCAGATCACCGATATAGTGGATAGCTTCTGCTTTAAGGCAGTTAGCAGAGCGGACAGTCAATTCCAGATCGTCAACAGGGCGCAGCAGGATCGGATCGAATTCTGGTTTCTCTTCTTTCACTTCTGGCTGACGTACATCACGTAAGTCAACAAAAGCTTCCAGTTGTTCAGCCAGAATGGTTGCCGCACGACGAATCGCCTCTTCAGGATCGATTGTGCCGTTGGTTTCCATTTCGATGACCAGCTTGTCCAGGTCGGTACGCTGTTCTACACGCGCTGCTTCAACATTGTAGGCAATACGCTCTACAGGGCTGTAGCATGCGTCGACCAGCAGACGGCCGATTGGGCGCTCATCTTCTTCCGAATGAATTCGGGTAGAAGCCGGCACATAACCACGACCGCGCTGAACTTTGATACGCATGCTAATAGACGCGTTCTCATCGGTCAGGTGGCAGATCACGTGCTGCGGCTTGACGATTTCGACATCCCCATCATGGGTGATATCGGCTGCAGTCACAGGGCCAATGCCAGATTTATTCAAGGTAAGAATAACTTCATCTTTACCCTGAACTCTCACCGCCAGCCCTTTCAGGTTGAGCAGGATTTCCAGGATATCTTCCTGAACGCCTTCTTTGGTGCTGTACTCATGCAGTACACCATCAATCTCAACCTCGGTCACCGCGCAACCCGGCATCGATGAGAGCAGAATACGGCGCAGTGCGTTACCCAGAGTATGGCCAAAGCCACGCTCTAAAGGCTCAAGGGTCACCTTGGCGTGCGTCGAACTCACTTGCTCGATATCTACCAGGCGCGGTTTTAGAAACTCTGTCACAGAACCCTGCATTGTGTCCTCTCTTTGGTACTAAGCTTTACTTGGAGTAAAGCTCGACGATCAGGTGTTCGTTAATGTCCGCAGACAGATCAGAACGCTCAGGCTTACGCTTAAACGTACCTTCCATCTTGCCAGCATCAACTTCCAGCCAGGTTGGCTTTTCACGCTGCTCAGCCAGCTCCAGAGCGGCTTTCACGCGAGACTGCTTCTTCGCTTTCTCACGAATGCTAACAACGTCATTCGGACTAACCTGATAAGAAGCGATGTTAACAACACGACCGTTTACCATAATTGCTTTATGGCTTACCAGCTGACGTGCTTCTGCACGAGTGGCGCCGAAGCCCATACGGTATACAACGTTGTCCAGACGACCTTCCAGCAGAGCCAACAGGTTTTCACCGGTGTTGCCTTTCAGACGTGCTGCTTCTTTGTAGTAGTTACGGAACTGACGCTCCAGCACACCGTAGATACGGCGAACTTTTTGCTTTTCACGCAACTGCACACCATAGTCAGACAGACGCGGTTTACGCGCACCGTGCTGGCCAGGAGCTTGTTCAATTTTACACTTGGTATCGATCGCGCGAACGCCAGACTTAAGGAATAAGTCGGTGCCCTCACGACGGCTCAGCTTGAGCTTAGGACCCAAATATCTTGCCATTTTCTTTCTCCAACAAACCTGGAAACGACAGCGTTATACGCGGCGTTTTTTCGGCGGACGACAACCGTTATGAGGGATCGGAGTCACATCAGTAATATTAGTGATGCGGAAACCAGCGGCGTTCAGTGCACGAATAGTAGATTCGCGACCTGGACCCGGTCCTTTGACCATAACTTCCAGATTCTTGATACCGTATTCTTTAACGGCGTCAGCGCAACGCTCTGCTGCAACCTGAGCTGCAAACGGAGTGGACTTGCGAGAACCACGGAAACCGGAACCACCGGCTGTTGCCCAACCCAGCGCGTTACCCTGACGATCAGTGATAGTCACGATGGTGTTGTTGAAAGAAGCATGGATATGAGCCACGCCGTCAGAGACTTGTTTTCTTACACGTTTACGTGCACGAATTGGTGCCTTTGCCATTATTCAATCACCCCGATTATTTCTTGATCGGTTTGCGCGGACCCTTACGGGTACGTGCGTTGGTCTTGGTACGCTGACCGCGAACCGGGAGACCACGACGATGACGCAAACCGCGATAGCAACCAAGGTCCATAAGGCGCTTGATGCTCATGCTAACTTCACGGCGCAGATCACCTTCAACGACAAATTTGGCAACTTCGTCACGCAGCGTGTCGATTTGTTCTTCAGACAGCTCACTGATCTTAACATCTTCAGCGATACCCGCTGCAGCCAAAATGGCCTTGGAACGGGTCTTGCCGACGCCGTAGATCGAAGTTAATGCGATCACAGCATGTTTCTGATCAGGAATGTTAATGCCTGCTATACGGGCCACTATGCACTCCTACTATTTAATATGTACGCACCATGCTGAAAAGCCCGTTTTCAGGATACTCAAATGGAAACGCACAGACATACAAAAGATTGGCTGGCTAATCTAGCCAGCTCAACCCAACTTTGCAAGAAAAATATGCGAATAAATCAGCCTTGGCGCTGTTTATGCTTCGGCTCGGCACTGCAAATCACACGGATGACACCATCACGCTTAACGATTTTGCAGTTACGGCATAATTTCTTGACGGAAGCACGAACTTTCATTTTTACTCTCCGTAACTTCTCGGGCGACCAATTATCGGCCGTAGCCTTTCAGGTTCGCCTTCTTCAATGCAGACTCGTACTGACTTGACATCATTAGAGTTTGCACTTGAGCCATAAAGTCCATAATCACGACAACAACGATAAGCAGTGAGGTCCCACCGAAGTAGAACGGTACTTTCATTGCATCACGCATGAACTCCGGGATCAGGCAGATAAAGGTAATATAGAGCGCACCAACCAGGGTCAGGCGGGTCATTACTTTATCGATATACTTCGCCGTTTGCTCTCCCGGACGAATTCCTGGTACAAATGCACCGGACTTCTTCAGGTTATCTGCTGTTTCACGCGGGTTGAAAACCAACGCCGTGTAGAAGAAACAGAAGAAGATGATTGCAGACGCATAGAGTAACACATAAAGCGGTTGCCCAGGCTGCAAATACAGCGAAATTGTTGTCAGCCAGTTCCAACCGGTTCCGCCCCCGAACCATGACGCGATGGTTGCTGGGAACAGAATGATACTGGAAGCGAAAATTGCCGGGATGACCCCCGCCATATTCACTTTCAGCGGTAAATGTGTGCTCTGTGCAGCATAGACACGACGACCTTGCTGACGTTTCGCGTAGTTTACCACAATGCGGCGTTGACCACGCTCAACAAATACAACAAAGAACGTCACTGCAAATACTAATACTGCAACCAACAGCAACACGAGGAAGTGCAGGTCGCCTTGACGCGCTTGCTCGATAGTATGGGCAATGGCTGGCGGGAGTCCCGCAACGATACCGGCGAAGATAATGATCGAGATACCGTTACCGATACCACGCTCAGTAATTTGTTCGCCGAGCCACATCAGGAACATAGTCCCTGTAACCAGACTCACAACAGCGGTGAAATAGAATGCAAAGCCTGGATTCATTACCAGACCCTGCATACCAGGCATATTCGGCAGACCAGTAGCAATACCGATCGACTGGAATATCGCCAGCACCAGAGTACCGTAACGGGTGTACTGGCTGATCTTACGACGACCAGACTCCCCTTCTTTCTTTATTTCTGCCAACGTTGGGTGAACCACTGTCAGCAACTGGATAATAATCGATGCCGAAATATACGGCATGATACCCAGAGCAAAGATAGAAGCACGGCTGAGAGCACCACCAGAGAACATGTTGAACATTTCAATGATGGTGCCTCGCTGTTGCTCAAGCAGTTTGGCAAGTACAGCGGCATCAATACCAGGGATCGGAATGAAAGAGCCAATACGGAACACAATCAGCGCGCCGATTACAAACAGCAGTCTGCGTTTCAGCTCGCCTAAGCCACCTTTGGCACTTTGAAAATCTAATCCCGGTTGTTTAGCCATCTGCTACTTATTCCTCGATTTTACCGCCAGCAGCTTCGATAGCAGCACGAGCGCCTTTAGTAACACGCAGGCCACGAACAGTTACCGGAGTAGAAACTTCACCAGCCAGGATCACTTTCGCGAACTCGATCTGGATACCGATAATGTTAGCTGCTTTCAGCGTATTCAGGTCTACAACGCCGCCTTCTACTTTAGCCAGGTCAGACAGACGAACTTCGGCTGTAATCGCTGCTTTACGAGAAGTGAAGCCGAATTTCGGCAGACGACGGTACAGAGGCATCTGACCACCCTCGAAACCGCGACGTACGCCACCGCCAGAACGAGACTTCTGACCTTTGTGACCACGACCACCGGTTTTACCGAGGCCAGAACCGATACCACGACCCAGGCGTTTACCCGCCTTTTTGGAGCCTTCGGCCGGAGACAGAGTATTTAAACGCATCTCTTACTCCTCAACTTTAACCATGAAGGAAACCGCGTTGACCATACCACGAACAGCAGGAGTATCCTCGCGTTCTACGGTGTGACCAATACGACGCAGACCCAGGCCAAGCAGCGTTGCCTTGTGTTTCGGCAGACGACCGATTGCACTGCGGGTTTGAGTAATTTTAATAGTCTTTGCCATGGCTTATTTCCCCAGAATTTCTTCAACGGATTTACCACGCTTGGCAGCGACCATTTCCGGAGATTTCATATTTTCCAGACCATCGATAGTTGCACGAACCACGTTAATCGGGTTGGTGGAACCATACGCTTTAGCCAGAACGTTACGAACTCCAGCGACTTCCAGAACGGCGCGCATTGCACCACCGGCGATGATACCGGTACCTTCGGAAGCCGGCTGCATGAATACACGAGAACCCGTGTGAGTACCCTTAACCGGGTGCTGCAGGGTGCCGTGGTTCAGCGCGACGTTAATCATATTGCGACGGGCTTTTTCCATCGCTTTCTGGATCGCTGCTGGAACTTCACGCGCTTTACCGTAACCAAAACCAACGCGGCCATTACCATCACCAACAACAGTCAGAGCTGTGAAGGAGAAAATACGACCACCTTTAACGGTTTTAGATACGCGGTTTACCGCGATCAGCTTTTCCTGCAGTTCGCCAGCTTGTTTTTCGATGTGAGCCATCTTACACCTCTACCTTAGAACTGAAGGCCAGCTTCACGGGCAGCATCTGCCAGTGCCTGGACACGACCATGATATTGGAACCCGGAACGGTCAAAGGAAACATCTTTGATGCCTTTTTCCAGAGCGCGTTCGGCAACAGCTTTACCCACAGCTGCAGCAGCGTCTTTGTTACCGGTGTACTTCAGTTGTTCAGCGATAGCTTTTTCTACAGTAGAAGCAGCTACCAGAACTTCAGAACCGTTCGGTGCAATTACCTGTGCGTAAATATGACGCGGGGTACGATGTACCACCAGGCGAGTTGCGCCCAGCTCTTTGAGCTTGCGGCGTGCGCGGGTCGCACGACGGATACGAGCAGATTTCTTATCCATAGTGTTACCTTACTTCTTCTTAGCCTCTTTGGTACGCACGACTTCGTCGGCGTAACGAACACCCTTGCCTTTGTAAGGCTCAGGACGACGGTAGGCGCGCAGATCTGCTGCAACCTGACCGATCACCTGCTTATCAGCGCCTTTCAGCACGATTTCAGTTTGAGTCGGGCATTCTGCAGTAATCCCTGCCGGCAGCTCATGATCAACAGGATGAGAGAAACCCAGAGACAGGTTTACTACATTCCCTTTGACCGCTGCACGATAACCTACACCAACCAGCTGCAGCTTCTTAGTGAAGCCTTCGGTAACACCGATAACCATTGAGTTCAGCAGGGCACGCGCGGTACCAGCCTGAGCCCAACCGTCTACGTAACCATCACGCGGACCGAAGGTCAGTGCATTATCTGCATGATTAACTTCAACAGCATCGTTGAGAGTACGAGTCAGCTCGCCGTTTTTACCTTTGATCGTAATAACCTGACCGTTGATTTTTACATCAACGCCGGCAGGAACAACGACCGGTGCTTTAGCAACACGAGACATTTTTTCCTCCGATTAGGCTACGTAGCAGATAATTTCGCCACCAAGACCAGCCTGGCGCGCTGCACGATCAGTCATAACACCTTTAGAGGTAGAAACAACTGCGATACCCATGCCGGCCATAACTTTCGGCAGCTCATCTTTACGTTTGTAGATGCGCAGACCTGGGCGGCTGACACGCTGAATGCTTTCTACAACAGCTTTACCCTGGAAATACTTGAGAGTCAGTTCCAGTTCCGGCTTGGTGTCGCCTTCAACTTTAAAATCTTCAATAAAACCTTCTTCCTTCAGCACGTTGGCAATTGCCACTTTCAGCTTGGAGGAAGGCATGGTGACCGCAGCTTTGTTCGCGGCCTGACCGTTACGGATACGGGTCAGCATATCCGCGATCGGATCTTGCATGCTCATCTGTCTTTACTCCCGTGATTCAATTGGTGACAATTACCAGCTAGCCTTTTTCAAGCCTGGCACTTCACCGCGCATGGCGGCTTCACGCAGCTTAATACGGCTCAACCCGAACTTGCCCACATAACCATGTGGACGACCTGTTTGACGGCAGCGGTTACGCTGACGAGACGGGCTGGAATCACGCGGCAGAGTCTGCAGCTTGAGAACGGCATTCCAACGATCTTCGTCGGAAGCGTTCACATCAGAGATGATCGCTTTCAGTTCAGCGCGTTTCGCGAAGTATTTATCAGCTAAAGCTACGCGTTTTACTTCGCGTGCTTTCATTGATTGCTTAGCCATTAGTAACCCTACCTTACTTGCGGAACGGGAAGTCAAAGGCAGCCAGCAGAGCACGGCCTTCTTCGTCAGATTTCGCAGTAGTGGTAATGGTAATATCCAAACCACGCACGCGGTCGACTTTATCGTAGTCGATTTCTGGGAAGATGATCTGCTCACGGACACCCATGCTGTAGTTACCACGACCGTCGAAAGACTTAGCGGACAAGCCACGGAAGTCACGGATACGTGGAACAGCAATAGTGATCAGGCGCTCAAAGAACTCCCACATGCGTTCGCCACGCAGAGTTACTTTACAGCCGATCGGATAGCCCTGACGGATTTTGAAGCCTGCAACTGATTTGCGTGCTTTGGTGATCAACGGTTTTTGACCGGAGATTGCTGTCAGGTCAGCTGCTGCGTTATCCAGCAGTTTCTTGTCAGCGATCGCTTCACCAACACCCATGTTCAGGGTGATCTTCTCGACCCGAGGGACTTGCATGACAGAATTGTAGTTAAACTCAGTCATGAGTTTCTTAACTACTTCGTCTTTGTAGTAATCATGCAGTTTCGCCATCGTACTACTCCAAATTACTTGATAGTTTCGCTATTAGATTTAAAGAAACGGACTTTTTTGCCGTCTTCGAATCTAAAGCCTACACGGTCAGCCTTGCCGGTTGCCGCATTGAAGATTGCAATGTTAGAGATCTGAATAGCTGCTTCTTTCTCTACAATGCCGCCTGGTTGGTTCAGAGCCGGAACCGGCTTCTGGTGTTTCTTAACCAGGTTGATACCTTCAACAATGACCTTGCCGGAAGACAGGACATTCTTAACTTTACCGCGTTTACCTTTATCTTTACCGGTTAACACGATAACTTCGTCATCACGACGGATTTTCGCTGCCATGATTCGCTCCTTAGAGTACTTCTGGTGCCAGAGAGATAATTTTCATGAACTTCTCGTTGCGAAGTTCACGAGTTACCGGCCCAAAAATACGCGTACCGATAGGCTGCTCACTGTTATTGTTTAAAATAACGCATGCATTACCATCGAAGCGAATGACAGAACCGTCCGGGCGACGAACACCCTTCTTGGTGCGCACCACTACCGCCTTCAGCACATCACCTTTTTTGACCTTACCACGCGGAATCGCTTCCTTGATGGTGATCTTGATGATGTCGCCTACGCCTGCGTAGCGACGGTGCGAGCCACCCAGAACCTTGATACACATTACGCGACGTGCACCGGAGTTGTCGGCGACGTTCAGCATAGTCTGTTCTTGGATCATTTTAGTGCTCCGCTAATGTCAACTACTACTGAGACCCGAATATCAGGTCGTTAAAAAGCCCCATATCGAGGGCGCAGCATTATAACACCGCTCAAACGATATGGGTAGAAAAAATAAACGGCTCATCGCTGAGCCGTTTATTCGTTGAGAATGCATACTCTATTACAGAACAGCTTTCTCTACAACGCGAACCAGCGTCCAGGACTTAGTCTTGGACAGCGGACGGCATTCGCGGATTTCAACCACGTCGCCAGTACCACATTCGTTGTTCTCGTCATGTACGTGCAGTTTGGTCGTACGCTTAATGAATTTACCGTAGATCGGGTGTTTCACAAAACGTTCGATAGCAACAACAATGGATTTCTCCATTTTGTCGCTAACAACGCGACCTTGCAGAGTACGGATTTTATCGGTCATTACGCACCCGCCTTCTCAGTCAGTAAAGTCTTAACGCGTGCGACATCACGACGCACTTGCTTCAACAGGTGAGACTGTTGCAGCTGGCCACTTGCAGCCTGCATACGCAGGTTGAACTGCTCACGCAGCAGATTCAGAAGCTCGGTGTTCAGCTCTTCAACACTCTTCTCACGCAGCTCTTTTGCTTTCATTACATCACCGTCTTAGTTACAAAGGTGGTTTTAATCGGCAGTTTCGCTGCTGCCAGCTTGAATGCTTCACGGGCCAGCTCTTCCGGTACGCCGTCCATTTCATACAGGACTTTACCCGGCTGAATCAAGGCAACCCAATACTCCACGTTACCTTTACCTTTACCCATACGCACTGCCAGCGGCTTTTCAGTGATCGGTTTGTCCGGGAATACACGGATCCAGATCTTACCTTGACGCTTAACTGCACGGGTCATAGCACGACGTGCTGCTTCGATCTGACGGGCAGTCAGACGACCACGGCCAACAGCTTTCAGACCGAAGCTGCCGAAGCTAACATCCGTACCCTGCGCCAGACCGCGGTTACGGCCTTTGTGCATTTTACGGAATTTTGTACGCTTTGGTTGTAACATCAGCGACGCTCCTTATTTACGGCCTTTACGCTGCTGCTTTTTAGGTTGAGCAGCCGGTTTTTCCGGTTGTTCAACAGCAGCCATACCACCCAGGATCTCGCCTTTGAAGATCCACACTTTAACGCCGATTACACCGTAAGTGGTGTGCGCTTCAGAGGTGTTGTAGTCGATGTCAGCACGCAGAGTGTGCAGAGGAACGCGACCTTCGCGGTACCATTCAGTACGTGCGATTTCCGCGCCGCCCAGACGGCCGCTAACTTCAACTTTAATACCTTTAGCGCCCAGACGCATTGCGTTCTGTACAGCACGCTTCATCGCACGACGGAACATAACACGACGTTCCAGCTGAGAAGTGATGCTGTCAGCAACCAGTTTTGCGTCCAGTTCAGGTTTACGTACTTCGGCGATGTTAATCTGTGCAGGAACGCCAGCGATATCCGCTACGACCTTACGCAGTTTTTCTACGTCTTCGCCTTTCTTACCGATAACGATACCCGGACGAGCGGTGTGAATGGTCACACGGATGCTCTTAGCCGGACGCTCGATAACGATACGAGATACAGACGCTTTTGCCAGTTCCTTAGTCAGGTACTGACGTACTTTAAAATCGCTGTCCAGGTTGTCAGCGAATTCTTTGGTGTTCGCAAACCAAGTAGAGTTCCATGGTTTTACAATACCCAGGCGAATACCATTAGGATGTACTTTCTGACCCATTGCTAGTCTCCAGAGTCTCAGCGATCGGACACAACCACAGTAATGTGGCTGGTGCGCTTCAGGATGCGATCTGCACGACCTTTTGCACGCGGCATAATGCGCTTCATGCTCGGGCCTTCGTCTACGAAAATTTTCGCAACTTTCAGATCGTCAATGTCAGCGCCATCGTTGTGTTCAGCGTTAGCAATGGCAGATTCCAGAACTTTCTTGACCAGTACAGCCGCTTTCTTATTGGTGTAGGTCAGAATATCCAGGGCCTGCGACACTTTCTTACCGCGAATCAGGTCTGCAACAAGGCGAACCTTCTGAGCAGAAGAACGAGCATGGCGATGTTGAGCTAAAGTTTCCATCTCTTCCTCCTACCTTATTTCTTCTTCGCTTTTTTATCAGCAGCGTGGCCGCGATAAGTACGAGTCGGTGCGAATTCACCCAGTTTGTGACCGACCATTTCATCGGAAACAAATACCGGAACGTGCTGACGACCATTATGGACAGCGATGGTCAAACCGATCATGTTAGGAAAGATCGTTGAACGACGGGACCAAGTGCGCAGGGGCTTCTTGTCTCCGCTTTCCACCGCTTTCTCTACCTTCTTCAGCAAGTGCAGGTCAATAAAAGGACCTTTCTTGAGAGAACGTGGCATGGCTTATCCTCTAAAATTATTTGCTACGGCGACGTACGATGAATTTATCAGTACGCTTGTTGCTGCGGGTCTTCTTACCTTTGGTCTGAACGCCCCACGGAGTTACCGGGTGCTTACCAAAGTTACGACCTTCACCACCACCATGTGGGTGGTCGACTGGGTTCATCGCAGTACCGCGAACGGTAGGACGAACACCACGCCAGCGAGCAGCACCTGCTTTACCCAGAACGCGCAGCATATGCTCAGCATTGCCAACTTCGCCCAGAGTTGCACGGCAGTCTGCTTCGACTTTACGCATTTCACCAGAACGCAGACGCAGGGTGACATAAGCACCATCACGAGCAACGATCTGAACGTAAGTACCAGCGGAACGTGCCAGCTGACCGCCTTTACCTGGTTTCATTTCTACGTTATGAACGGTAGAACCAACCGGGATATTGCGCATCGGCAGGGTGTTACCTGCTTTGATTGCAGCATCAACGCCAGACTGAACCTGGTCGCCAGCTTTCAGGCCTTTAGGGGCCAGGATGTAACGGCGTTCGCCATCTTTGTACAGAACCAGCGCGATGTTCGCGGAACGGTTCGGATCGTACTCAAGACGCTCAACAACTGCCGGGATACCATCTTTGTTGCGTTTGAAGTCAACCAGACGGTATGCCTGCTTGTGGCCACCACCAATATGACGAGTGGTGATACGGCCATTGTTGTTACGACCACCGGATTTGCTGTTTTTTTCCAGCAACGGAGCAAAAGGTTTGCCCTTGTGCAGCTCAGGGTTAACCACTTTAACAACGTGGCGACGACCCGGAGATGTCGGTTTACATTTAACAACTGCCATTGTATTACTCCTCCGACTTACTCAGCGCCGCCAACGAAGTCCAGATTCTGGCCTTCCTTCAGGGTGACGTAAGCTTTTTTCCAGTCGCTACGACGACCGATACGCTGTCCGTGACGTTTAACTTTCCCTTTAACTACCAGGGTGTTAACGACTTCGACTTCGACTTCAAACAGTTTCTGCACAGCAGCTTTGATTTCTGCTTTGGTCGCGTCTTTAGCAACTTTGAGAACGATGGTATTGGTTTTTTCCATCGCAGCAGACGCTTTTTCAGAAACGTGCGGTGCACGCAGCACCTTCAGCAAACGTTCTTCACGAATCATGCCAGCATCTCCTCAACTTGCTTAACAGCATCAGCAGTCATTACGACTTTGTCGAAGGCGATCAGGCTAACCGGGTCGATACCAGTTGCATCGCGTACGTCAACCTTGTGCAGGTTGCGCGCAGCCAGGAACAGGTTCTCGTCCAGCTCACCGGTGATGATCAGCACATCTTCCAGAGCCATGTCTTTCAGTTTCTGTGCCAGCAGCTTAGTTTTAGGCGCTTCAACAGAGAATGATTCGACAACGATCAGACGATCCTGACGTACCAGTTCGGACAGAATGCTTTTCAGCGCGCCGCGGTACATCTTTTTGTTAACTTTTTGACTGTGGTCCTGCGGACGGGCAGCGAAGGTTACGCCACCGGAACGCCAGATCGGGCTCTTGATAGAACCTGAACGCGCACGGCCGGTACCTTTCTGGCGCCACGGCTTTTTGCCTGAACCAGTTACTTCAGCACGAGTCTTCTGAGCACGAGTACCCTGACGAGCACCAGCTGCATAAGCAACAACAACCTGGTGAACCAGCGCTTCGTTGAAATCACGACCGAAGGTAGTTTCGGAAACAGTCAGCGCGCTCTGCGCGTCTTTCAATACTAATTCCATTGCTATCCCCTTACGCCTTCACAGCTGGTTTAACAATCAGGTCGCAACCGGTCGCACCCGGAACACCACCTTTAACCAGCAGCAGGTTGCGCTCAGCGTCAACGCGTACTACGTCAAGGCTCTGAACGGTTACACGCTCGTTACCCATCTGACCTGCCATTTTCTTGCCTTTGAACACTTTGCCCGGAGTCTGGTTCTGACCGATAGAACCCGGAACGCGGTGAGACAAGGAGTTACCGTGAGTAGCGTCCTGGGTACGGAAGTTCCAGCGCTTAACGGTACCGGCGAAACCTTTACCTTTAGAGGTACCGGTTACGTCAACTTTTTTAACGTCAGCAAACAGTTCAACGCTAATGCTCTGACCTACGGTGAATTCTTCACCATCTGCCAGACGGAACTCCCACAGGCCGCGGCCAGCTTCTACGCCAGCTTTAGCAAAGTGACCAGCTTCCGGCTTGGTTACACGGTTAGCTTTTTTAGCACCAGTGGTAACCTGAACAGCGCGGTAGCCATCGTTAGCCAGGTCTTTAACCTGAGTAACGCGGTTTGCTTCAACTTCGATTACGGTTACTGGGATAGATACGCCATCTTCAGTGAAGATGCGGGTCATACCCACTTTTTTACCGACTAAACCAATCATTGTATCAACCTCTCAATCGCTCGATGACCTGATTAACCCAGGCTGATCTGCACGTCTACACCGGCAGCCAGGTCCAGACGCATCAGAGCATCAACGGTTTTTTCAGTTGGCTCAACGATGTCAACCAGACGCTTGTGAGTGCGAATTTCGTACTGATCACGCGCGTCTTTGTTAACGTGCGGAGAGATCAGAACGGTAAAGCGCTCTTTGCGGGTCGGCAGCGGGATCGGACCACGAACTTGCGCACCAGTGCGCTTAGCAGTCTCGACGATTTCCGCGGTTGATTGATCGATCAGACGATGATCAAACGCTTTCAAACGGATACGGATTCTTTGGTTCTGCATGAGACCAGAGCTCCAATTATTTTATAGACGAAATAGTTACTCCTCAAACCCATTACGATTGATGGGAGAGTGTAACCGTTCTTACAGAGTTCCCCGATTGGGAACATTGTCTGGTATCGCTTTCGCAGTACCTGTGGCTCATATCGAACCGCTGTCAATATTAGACAAGCCCGCGCATTATACGTAAATCTCAGTCTTACGCAAGCGCCGCGTAGATATTAATCATTTTTCGGCAATGCGGGCACCGTTCCATCCTGCCTGCAAGAATTCCACATTTCATTTTTTCTGTGGAACGGAGGAAACAAAGCAGCAGATACCACATTGCGTGGAAAGTTGCTGCCGCTAATGTGGTTTCACTGTCTACTCAGGAGTTACCCCATGTACTCAGCACTCCCTTTTCTGCTCACATACCTTTTTTTATCAGGACGTCTGTGGCTCACCGATTTACGAACGGGTTTTTTACCCGATCGATTAACCTGCCCTCTTCTTTGGAGCGGCCTCATTTACCATCAGCTTTTCCTGCCCGCACGATTGTCCGATGCCCTATGGGGAGCCGTAGCAGGCTATCTCTTGTTCGCTCTGCTGTACTGGGGTTATCGTCTGGCTTACCAGCAGGAAGGGCTGGGCTATGGCGATGTGAAGTTTCTTGCCGCCCTGGGCGCCTGGCATGAATGGCAGTCATTACCCTTGCTGGTTTATATTGCTGCTTTTTTGGCCTGCGCTGCTGTGGGGATCGATTACTTCAGAAATGGTAAGGCGGTATTAAAAAACCCGCTGCCTTTTGGACCCTATATGGCGGCTGCGGGTTTTATCATGGGATGGAACACACTGATGCCGGAGTGTTAGTCTGTGACTTTAATTTGTGATTGCAGATAATTTTGCAAGCCAAGTTTCGAAATTAAATCCAGCTCAGTTTCCAGCCAGTCGATGTGCCCTTCTTCATCAGCAAGAATCTCAATCATCATATCCCTGCTGACGTAATCATGAACAGTATCTGCGTAAGCGATAGCTTCACGTAGATCCTTCGCGCCTTCAAGTTCCAGCCGAAGGTCAGATTGCAGCATCTCTTCAACATCCTCGCCAATACCTAATTTGCCGAGATCCTGCAAATTTGGAATGCCCTCCAAAAACAAGATACGCTCAATGTACTTATCAGCGTGTTTCATCTCATCGATGGATTCATGGTATTCAACATCATTGAGGCGAGTCAGGCCCCAATTTTTAAACATACGAGCATGGAGAAAATACTGGTTGATCGCGACAAGCTCATTACCCAATAGTTTATTGAGATAACTTATGATTTTAACATCACCTTTCATTTTATAGTCCCTCCGCTTCCACTCTTTGAAGAGTAGATGGGGCTACAGGGATGTCAAAAAAAAGAATGTGACTCAGGCGATCTCTTTAAATTCCGGTATCTGTGTCAATTCATCCTGCATAACTTCGCGCGCCGCACGCACACACTTACCGCATTGATTTCCAATAGCAATAAATTTACGCAATTGCTGGAACGACTGGGGATGAAACTGACGTACCGCCTGACGGATTTTTTTATCACTGACACCATTACACAAACAAACGTACATGATCGCTCCCGTTCAATTTCTGCGCAAAGTGTAAATGAGAATAGTTATGATTACAATAGCACAAATGTACAGACGCAGCCGGAGAGCAATAAAAAATGCGAACAAATATGACAGACTAAATGCCAGTCAGCAAAAAGGGCGCCGTAGCGCCCTTTTTAAGGTCAGAACTAATTATTAAATATTAGCTCATTACTTTAGCAACAACGCCCGCACCAACAGTACGGCCGCCTTCACGGATTGCGAAACGCAGACCGTCGTCCATCGCGATCGGGTGAATCAGGGTAACAACCATTTTGATGTTGTCGCCCGGCATTACCATCTCTACGCCTTCCGGCAGTTCGATGGTGCCAGTCACGTCAGTTGTACGGAAGTAGAACTGCGGACGGTAGCCTTTGAAGAACGGAGTATGACGGCCGCCTTCGTCTTTGGACAGGATATAAACTTCAGATTCGA
>NZ_JANEWG010000058.1 GCF_028069725.1 Citrobacter sp. Awk 4 | reverse complement strand
ATATTCTGCTTTTCACTATAGATAAACAAAAAAAAGCGCCGTTGTCAGCATAAAATAACGGTACAAAGGACGGAATAAAACACTGCCTTTCAGGGAATTATTCTGCCTAATTTTCATTCTCTAATGTTTCAAACTGTACTTTTCGCTGTCAAAAAATTAATCACCTAACAAATGATAGAAAAAAGAGAAAGCCTCCGGAGAAATTATTTCGGTAAACTGTCCCCATCTTTTGAGATTTGGACATGCTGTTGATGAAGCTGACCATCATTCGTATAGAAAACTTCAGCGCCCAGGATCGCATCGATCTGGGTAAAATTTGGCCGGAATATTCAGACGCCTCCTTAACGCTTGATGAGACGCACCGGATCTACGCCGCGCGCTTTAATGAACGTCTGCTGGGAGCAGTGCGGGTCACGCTCGGTTCAACGCAAGGCGCTCTGGATTCATTGCGTATACGAGAAGTCACACGACGTCGTGGCGTGGGGCAATATTTGGTCGAAGAAGTGCTGCGCGATAACCCGAACATCGTCTCCTGGTGGATGGCGGATGTCGGCGTTGAGGACCGGGATGTGATGACGGCGTTTATGCAGGCGCTGGGATTTACGACCCAGGAGAATGGCTGGGAAAAGCGGTAAAAGAAAGCCGGGTGGCGGCTACGCCTTACCCGGCCTACATGTTGGGAGAAAAGATAAAAAACCACCTCGCAATTTTCCAAGAATTTCGTGTTGCAGGAAGGCGGCAAGTTATGAAATCCCCGGGAGCTTACATAAGTAAGTGACCGGGGTTGAATAACGTAGCCAACGCACCTGCAGCGCGAAAGGCGCCAGGAAAATTATTTCGCGTCAGTCGCCGTACCGTTGGCGTGCCAGTCAAAGACACCGAATTCGAAGCCCTTCAGGTCGCCTTTCTCATCCCAGGAGAGCGGGCCCATCACGGTTTCTACAGTGTTCGCTTTCAGGTAGTTGGCGATCTCAGCCGGATCTTCAGACTGATTCAGGCCGGCCTGCAGAGATTGCAGCGCTGCGTAGGTGGTCCATACAAATGCGCCGCTTGGATCCTGTTTCTTCGCCTTGATGGCATCCACAATCGGTTTGTTCGCCGGAACCTGATCGTAGTTCTTCGGCTTCGTCACCAGCATACCTTCGGCAGATTCACCGGCAATGTTAGACAGGGAGACGTTCGCCACCCCTTCTGGTCCCATAAACTGCGTTTTCAGACCCGCCGCGCGCGCCTGACGCAGGATCTGTCCCATCTCCGGGTGGTAGCCGCCGTAGTAGACGAAGTCGATGTTCTCTTTCTTCAAACGCGCCACCAGCGTGGAGAAATCTTTTTCGCCAGCCGTGATACCGTCAAAGAACACCACGTTACCGTTACCTTTCTTCAGACCGTCCTGAACGGCACGCGCCAGACCTTCTCCGTATTGCTGTTTATCATGAATGATCGCGATACGCTTCGGCTTCACGCTATCCAGAATATATTTCGCGGCCGTAGGACCCTGGTCAGAATCCAGACCAGTGGTACGCAGAAGCAATTTATAGCCACGCGCGGTCAGTTCCGGCGCGGTTGCCGCTGGCGTGATCATCAGAATGCCTTCGTCTTCATAGATGTCAGACGCAGGCTGGGTGGATGAGGAACACAGGTGACCAATAACGTACTTAATACCGTCGTTAACCACTTTGTTGGCGACCGCGACCGCTTGTTTCGGGTCACAGGCATCGTCATATTTCACCGCGACCAGTTTGTCGCCTTTAATGCCGCCTTTCGCGTTGATATCGGCAATCGCCTGCTCCGCACCCGTAAACTCCTGATCGCCATACTGCGCGACCGGACCCGACATAGCGCCGACGACCGCGACTTTAATATCCTTAGCAAATGCCATATTGCTCAAAGACAGGGCGATACATCCTGCCAATAACGCTTTACCCTTCATATTCATCCTGAGAATCCCCATTATCGTGGTTATTACGTATGTTGTGATGTTGTTGTTTAGCACTTTATATCGATTATTGGATAGCTGCCCGTGCTTTAGCAGCATACTATGCTAAAACATACCCGATTTTTATGATTTTGGAATAGCTAATTTGACAGTCAGATAACAAGTTCATGACAAAAAAGTGGCCGCCGCGACGGGCGGCGCAGGTTTATCGTGTCAGCGAGTGCGTAATAATCTCCAGCGCTTTGCGAAATTGCGCGTCGGGGATAGTCAGCGGGTAGAGAAAGCGGATCACATTGCCGTAAACGCCGCAGCTAAGCAGCAAGAGCCCTTGCGCCAGCGCTTTACTCTGCACCTGGCGAGTAAATTCAGGAGACGGCTGGCCGGAAGAGGGGCAGTTAAACTCCACCGCCACCATTGAGCCCTGCGCACGAATATCCGCAATATACGGACAATTCGCTTTAGCCGTGTTGAGCGCCTCAACCAGATGCTGACCTAACGCGGCGGCACGCGCGCACAGCTTCTCTTCATCAATCACATCCAGTACAGCATGTGCGGCGGCAACGGCCAGCGGATTCCCGGCGTAGGTGCCGCCGAGTCCTCCAGGCGCCGGGGCATCCATAATATCGGCGCGTCCGGCAACCGCCGACAGCGGCATCCCGCCCGCCAGACTTTTCGCCATCGTGATGAGGTCGGGTTGTACGTTGTAATGTTCCATCGCAAACAGTTTGCCGGTACGGGCAAAACCGGTCTGTACCTCATCGGCAATCAGGAGAATACCGTGGGTATCGCACAGCGCACGCAGCTCGTGCATAAACTCACCGGGCGCGACGTTAAAACCTCCTTCACCCTGCACTGGCTCAAGGATTACCGCCGCTACCTGATCCGGTGCAATATCCGCTTTGAAAATTCGCTCCAGGCTTTGTAGCGCGTCTGCCGTGCTGACCCCGTGCAACGCATTAGGATACTGGGCGTGATAAACCGATCCGGGAAACGGACCGAAGCCGATTTTGTAGGGGGCGACCTTTCCGGTCAGCGCCATCGTCATAAAGGTTCGCCCGTGGAAGGCGCCGCCGAAGGTAATCAGTCCGGGCCTTTTGGTGTATGCACGGGCGATCTTCACCGCGTTCTCTACCGCTTCCGCCCCGGTAGAGAAAAATGCTGTTTTTGTCGGACCGTTGATGGGGACACGTTCGTTGATGCGTTCCGCGAGCCGGACATAGCTTTCATAAGGAACGATTTGATAAGCCGTATGGGTGAATGACTGAAGCTGTTTCTCAATGGCCGCAATAATTTTTGGGTGTCGATGGCCGGTGTTGAGCACGGCAATACCGGCAGCAAAATCAATCACCTCATTACCTTCCACGTCCCACAGCGTGGCGTTTTCTGCTCTGTCGGCATAAAAATCGCACATCACGCCGATCCCGCGCGGCGTTGCCTGCAAACGCCGTTCATTCAGTTCGTTATTTTTCATTTCCATCCCCTAAGATGCGCACAACCCATCGGTAAGTGTTTGCCAGGGGATGAAAATTCGCCAGAGCAGGCGTTAAAAAAACAAAACCCCCGAATGTACATTCGAGGGTTTATCGGGGACTTCGCGTGAATTACGCTTCGATAGCGACGCGAAGTTTTTTCATGGCATTCTTTTCAAGCTGGCGCACACGTTCTGCGGAAACGCCATAACGATCGGCCAGCTCCTGCAACGTAGACTTGTTATCTTCATCCAGCCAACGCGCACGAATGATGTCCTGGCTACGTTCGTCCAGCCCCTGCATAGCGTCGATCAGACGGTTTGCCGCCTGCTCTTCCCAGTTGTCATCTTCAATGCCGTCGGCAAAGTTAGACGATTTGTCCTGCAGATAGAGCACTGGTGCCATCGGCTGGCTGTCGGACTCATCATCCGAAGACATATCAAACGTCATGTCCTGAGCCGCCATACGGGATTCCATTTCGCGGACGTCTTTGCTGGAAACGCCCAGTTCGCGCGCCACCATTTCCACTTCATCCTGATTAAACCAGCCCAGACGCTGCTTGGTTTTACGCAGGTTGAAGAACAGCTTACGCTGCGCTTTGGTCGTCGCCACTTTGACGATACGCCAGTTACGCAGAACATATTCGTGGATCTCAGCTTTGATCCAGTGCACGGCGAAGGAGACCAGGCGCACACCCACTTCCGGGTTAAAACGGCGCACGGCTTTCATCAGACCGATGTTACCTTCCTGAATCAGATCCGCCTGCGGCAGGCCATAGCCCGCATAGTTACGAGCAACATGAACAACAAAGCGCAGGTGAGACAGAATCAGCGTTTTAGCTGCTTCCAGATCGCCCTGGTAATGCAGCTTTTCAGCCAGTGCCCGCTCCTCGTCAGCCGACAACATCGGCCACGCGTTCGCAGCCCGGATGTAAGACTCCAGGTTACCAACAGGGGCTAAAGCTAAATTTTGCATTTCTTTGGTCATTCAAATCCTCTCAATCTTTATCTTCCGGCGTTACAACAACAATCATGCCAGAGCTTATGAGCAACGAGAATATCATTCACATTTTTATCAGACAGTGATTCTATCCACAAGTTCAATGCAACGCTGTGAATAAACTACGCACAAAATGTGACACCGTTTTGAAAAATACGAGGGCAGGGACAGGAGATTTTTACTGAAGCTCTTTCCCTGCGAACGGGAATTCATTGCAGGGAAAGATTATATCACGATTTTTTTAGTCAGGAGTAAAGTGACGTAAATGTTGTACCGTGGCAAGCCAGGCTGCCACCCAGCCGATCATTGAGCACACCAGCAACAACAGCAGACACTCGTCGAACGATAACCCGTTGATATCAAATTTCGTTCCGAAAACCTGCGCCACTTCCGTCACGGCGGACGACAGTCGCATCACCAAAATTTCTGACAAAATCAGAGAAAGAAAGGCACCGGAAAAGCCCAGCAGCGCGCCGCCATACAGGAACGGACGCAGAATAAAACCGTCTGTCGCACCGATCAGTTTCTGTACATTAATGGTATCGCGGCGGGCAAAAATGCTCAGTCGCACACTGTTGCCGATGACGAGGAATACCGCCGCCACCATCAGTACGCCGATCATCGCCGATACCCGCCCCACCAGGCCGGTCAGCGCCGCCAGACGAGCAAACCAGCTATCATCCATGCGCACTTCGTCGATACCGTTAATTTGCGAAACGCGATCGCGCAGCGTATTCAGTGAGTCGGTTCCCTGAAAATCGAGCTTTGGTATCACTACCGCCACGGCTGGTAGCGGGTTCTCTTCCAGCATGTCCAGCGCGCCGCCAAATCCAGACCAGTTACGGAATTCGCCCAGCGCGTCGTCTCGCGACAGGTAATTCACTTTTTCCACGCCCTGCTCAGCCTGTAACTGCGCCACCACTCCTGCCGCGGCGTCATCATCCAGCGTTTTTTGCAAATACACGGTGATCTGCGGAGAAGGGTAATATTGCGTCGCCGCATGGTTCACGTTTTTGTACACCATGTAGCACACGCTTGGCAGGGTCAGGGAAATCGCGATAACCATCACCGTCAGAAACGTCGCTAACGGCTTGCTTTTCAGATCCTGTAACGCCCCCTGGAACGCATAGCGAACCTGTTCGTTAAAGACGTTAGTTTTACGCGAGTTCGGTTTTGGCGCAGACTTCGCACGCTTTGGCGCATTGCGGCCACCGTCTGGGGACGTACCGCCAGATTTACGGAAGCGGTCCAGTCGACCGCCGAATTGCCTGATTTGATTAATCGCGTCGCGCTTATTCACGGGCCTCGCCTCCATGCAAATGTCCATCGCTCAGGGTCAGCATCCGATACGAACGACGGGAAATGAGCCCCAGGTCGTGCGTTGCCATCAGTACCGTTACCCCGACGCGGTTAAACTCTTCGAACAGACGTAAGATCCCTTCCGACAGGGCGTCATCCAGGTTCCCGGTCGGTTCATCCGCCAGTAACACTGCCGGTTTGTTTACCACTGCCCGGGCAATGCCCACACGCTGCTGTTCACCGCCGGAGAGTTGAATCGGGAAGTTTTTCGCTTTGTCCAACAGGCCAACTTTATCCAGCGCCGCCGACACGCGACGACGAATATCGTCTCCGCTGGCGCCCGCGATAATCAGCGGGATCGCCACGTTGTCGTAGACCGTACGGTCCATCAACAGGTGGTGATCCTGGAAAATCATCCCGATCTGACGGCGCAGAAACGGCACTTCACGGTTTTTCAAACGCGTGATGTCATGCCCGCTGAAATAGATTTTCCCGGCGCTTGGCCGCTCAATTCCACAGATCAGCTTCAGCAGGGTACTTTTCCCTGCGCCTGAGTGACCGGTCAGGAATGCCATCTCGCCAGGCTGCATGTGGAATGTGACCCCTTGCAGCGCTTGTCTCCCACCGAGATAGGCCTTGCTGACATGTTCAAAGCGAATCATTGTTAATCCTCTCGGGCAAAAAGTGCCTCTATAAAATCGCCCGCTTTAAACGGACGTAAATCCTCGATACGTTCGCCCACACCAATATAGCGGATAGGAATGCCAAACTGATCGGCAACCGAGAAGATAACCCCCCCTTTCGCCGTTCCGTCCAGCTTGGTCAGCGTGATACCGGTTAACCCCACCGCTTCGTGGAACAGTTTGGCCTGGCTTATCGCATTCTGCCCGGTACTGGCATCGATAGTCAGCATAACTTCATGCGGCGCATCTTCGTCCAGTTTCTTCATGACGCGAACGATTTTTTTCAATTCTTCCATCAGGTGCGCTTTGTTCTGCAAGCGACCTGCCGTATCAGCGATCAGCACGTCAACGTTACGCGCCTTCGCCGCCTGAATCGCATCAAAGATCACGGAAGCGGAATCTGCGCCCGTGTGCTGAGCAATCACCGGAATATTGTTACGTTGCCCCCACACCTGCAACTGCTCCACCGCAGCGGCGCGGAAGGTGTCCCCTGCCGCCAGCATCACGGATTTGCCCTGCTGTTCAAATTGACGCGCCAGCTTACCGATAGTGGTGGTTTTACCCACGCCGTTAACGCCAACCATTAAAATAACAAACGGAGTTTTGCCTTCCACATTCAGCGGTTCATCGACTTTCGCCAGAATTTCGCCCATTTCATCCTTGAGCAATCCGTAGAGCGCTTCGGCGTCGCGCAGTTGTTTACGGCTCGCGCCGTCGGTCAGATTAGCAATAATCTTGCGAGTGGTTTCCACCCCGACGTCGGCGATCAGCAACTGTTCTTCCAGCTCTTCGAAGAGATCATCGTCGATTTTCTTGCCACGGAACAGACTGATAAATCCGGAACCGAGGTTTTCTTTGGTTTTCAGCAGACTGCGTTTCAGGCGCGCAAAGAAACCTTCTTTGGTCGGCTTTTCTTGCTCCTGAGCACTCTCTTCACCCGGAGTGTCTTCAACCGGCGTCTCTTCTTCCGCCTCTGCGGCGTCAACAACCGCCGGTTCTGTCTCTGCTACTTCTTCTGCAGCGTCGGCGGCCAGCGCCTGCGCTTCCAGCTCTTCGTCGGTTAATTCGGGCTCGTTTTCCGCCACTACCTCAACCGCCTCAATGATTTCGACGGTTTCCGCTTCCGCCTGCCACTCCTGCGGTGAAATGTCTTCGGCTTTCACCTCTTCCGGCAACGGCAGTTCTTCATGTTCGATAACATCGGTAACAGCAACGGTCGGTGTCTGTGTTTCAACAACCGGTTCTTCGACGATAACAGCGGGCGTCTCTTCCCCTTCTGGCTGTGGTTCAACCTCGGGTTCTACCGGCGCGGCTTCAACAATCGCAGGCTCCGGCTGTGTTTTTTCACTTTCGGCAACCTGCTCTGTGACCTCTACCACCTCAGCGGCAAAGGCTTCCGATTCAGCGTCTTTGTGCGGTTCCGTGGCGTGCTGTTGCTCTTCAGTCGCAACAACCTCATCAGTAACCTGTTGTTGTTCTTCGCTTTTTAGTTCTGTCTCGTTTTCCGGTGCCTGCTCTTTTTGACCAAAGCCCAGCCAGGAAAAAAAGCCACGTTTTTTCTCTTTCGCCATTTGCGACCACACTCCCCGCTGTTGCTTCATGGCACAGCGTCAACGCTATGTACATAGCAGCTAAAAAAATGATGAAATAGTCTATCACTTAACTTAATTCACATCACCGCCTGGTATTACGTATCAGCCGCGGATTGAGCCATTATTGACATGAAAAAACCGAATCACTCAGGCAGCGGTCAAATCCGCATTATTGGCGGACAATGGCGAGGCCGTAAACTCCCGGTTCCGGACAGCCCAGGTCTACGCCCGACGACGGATCGCGTCCGCGAAACGCTGTTCAACTGGCTGGCTCCCGTGATGGTCGACGCCCACTGTCTGGACTGTTTTGCGGGCAGCGGCGCACTGGGGCTGGAGGCGTTGTCCCGCTACGCGGCAAGCGCGACGCTCCTGGAGATGGATCGCGCGGTTTCGCAACAGTTGCAAAAAAATCTGGCGACGCTGAAAGCCAGCAATGCCCGAGTCATCAATGCCAACACCCTGGCGCATCTTGCCCAAACCGGGACGCCGCACAACGTGGTCTTCGTCGATCCGCCCTTTCGTAAAGGACTGCTGGAAGAGACGCTGACGTTGCTGGAAACGCACGGCTGGCTGGCTGATGAAGCCTATATTTATGTTGAAAGTGAAGTCGAAAACGGTCTGCCGCCGGTTCCGGAAAACTGGTCGCTGTATCGCGAGAAAGTGGCCGGGCAAGTCGCATACCGTTTATATCAAAGAGAAAAATAAGGAGAACGTAATGCTGATTAATCTGGGACGGTTGTTGATGCTCTGCGTCTGGGCATTTTTGTTGCTTAACGTAGTACAACCTTTCCCACGGCCACTCAATATCTTCGTGAACGTCGCGCTGATTTTTATGGCGTTGATGCACGGTATGCAGCTCGCGTTGCTGAAAAGCACCCTGCCAAAAGAGGGGCCGCAAATGACTAACGGCGAGAAAATCCGCATTTTCCTGTTCGGTGTGTTTGAACTGCTGGTCTGGCAGAAGAAACTGAAGTCACAGATGAAGAAGTGATTTTTTTGCCCGGTGGCGCCAGGTTACCGGGCCTCAGTCTGACTGACAAAATCGACAAAACGCGTTCCCTTGTAGCTCAGCGTGCCTTTGTCTCCCACGGTCAGCGCATGATATTGCTGTTCATCAAGACGGAAGGTTTGTTCCAGACCGCCGCTCTGCGGTTTAAAGCTCGCTTCATAACGCATACTCGTGCCCGCCGGGGTGACCTGCTGCTGGCGCGAGCGCCGGTCATTGAGCGGTTTTTCGCGTTTGTTGCTGACCACTACCGACTTTTGCAGTAACGGCGCACTCTCGTTATCTGCTTTTTCTCGCCGCTGTTGAACAAAACGAAACGACGCAGCAATAACAATCAACCCAATGATAATAATGAAAAAAAGAGGTGGCTTACTCATGTTTTTAACCCATCAGAAAATGCGGAAATAAGCATACCCTGCCTGTTATGGTGTTGTCATCCGCCTGTACCCGCCTCTACACTGGACACTAAGACCGTGAGCATGTCGCTTGCGAAAAAATAACGAATTCAAGGAACTAAGATGCTTTGGTCGTTTATCGCTGTCTGTCTTTCCGCATGGTTATTTGTGGATGCGTCTTATCGTGGGCCTGCGTGGCAACGTTGGGTCTTTAAACCCGTCACCCTCTTACTCCTGCTGTTACTTGCCTGGCAAGCACCGATGTTCAGTGCCGTCAGTTACCTGGTACTTGCGGGATTGTGCGCCACACTGGTGGGCGACGCACTGACGCTGTTGCCTCGCCAGCGCCTGCTGTATGCCATTGGCGCGTTCTTCCTGTCGCACCTGCTGTACACCATCTACTTCGCCAGTCAGATGACACTCTCCTTTTTCTGGCCACTGCCGCTGGTACTGCTGGCGCTGGGCGCGTTGCTGATCGCGGTCATCTGGACGCGTCTGGAAGAGTTACGTTGGCCGGTGTGTACGTTTATCGCGATGACGCTGGTGATGGTCTGGCTGGCCGGTGAACTGTGGTTCTTCCGTCCCACCGCGCCGGCATTTTCTGCGTTTATGGGGGCGGCATTGCTGTTCGTTGGCAATATTGTCTGGCTGGGAAGCCACTACCGCTATCGCTTCCGTGCGGATAACGCGATTGCCGCCGCCTGCTACTTCGCGGGGCACTTCCTGATTGTTCGCTCACTTTATCTCTAATAACGCTTGACTCTGGAGTCGACTCCAGAGTGTATCCTCCGGTTAATGAGAAAATTATCATCGACCGGAGGATGCCATGTCGACACCCGAAACTAACGGCAAAAAGGCACCACAATTTTCATCCTTTACGCTTGCTCCCGCGCCACAGAAGTCAGATGACTGCTGCTGTGAAGGGGCATGTAACGCCTCTGCCCCCCCTGTTTCCGACACCATTGAAGGCACCCGTTATACCTGGAAAGTCGCAGGTATGGATTGCGCCGCCTGTGCGCGGAAAGTCGAGAATGCGGTACGCCAGGTGAGTGGCGTCAATCAGGTTCAGGTTCTCTTCGCGACGGAAAAACTGGTGGTAGACGCGGGCACCGATCTGCGTCAGCAAATTGAACGCGCCGTACAAAACGCGGGCTACACCCTGCGCGACGAGCAGGCACGCGAAGAGACTTCTGCATCGCGCTTTAAAGAAAATCTGCCGCTGGTCACACTCATCCTGCTGATGGCGCTCAGTTGGGGGCTTGAACAGTTCAACCATCCTTTTGGTCAGTTCGCGTTCATCGCCACCACGCTGGTCGGTCTCTACCCTATCGCCCGCCAGGCGCTGCGCCTGATGAAAACCGGCAGCTACTTCGCGATTGAAACGTTGATGAGCGTCGCCGCCATTGGCGCGCTGTTTATTGGCGCAACCGCAGAAGCAGCAATGGTGCTGCTGTTGTTCCTGATTGGCGAACGTCTGGAAGGTTGGGCGGCCAGCCGCGCCCGTAAAGGGGTCAGCGCGCTGATGGCGCTGAAACCAGAAACCGCCACACGCATCCGTAACGGCCAGCGTGAAGAGGTGGCGATCAATACCCTGCAACCAGGCGATATGATTGAAGTTGCCGCTGGTGGCCGCTTGCCTGCCGACGGCAAACTGGTTTCCGCTTTTGCCAGTTTTGATGAGAGTGCGCTGACGGGAGAATCCATCCCGGTTGAACGCGCAACAGGCGAAAAGGTCCCCGCTGGCGCTACCAGCGTTGACCGCCTTGTGACGCTCGAAGTGCTTTCAGAACCGGGCGCCAGTGCGATTGACCGTATTCTGAAGCTGATTGAAGAGGCTGAAGAACGCCGTGCGCCGATCGAACGTTTTATCGATCGCTTCAGCCGAATTTATACCCCGGCGATCATGGCCATCGCGCTGCTGGTCGCTCTTGTTCCACCGCTGCTGTTCGCCGCCTCATGGCAGGAGTGGATTTATAAAGGTCTGACCCTACTGCTGATTGGTTGCCCGTGTGCTCTGGTTATCTCAACACCCGCCGCCATTACCTCCGGACTGGCAGCGGCGGCACGTCGTGGCGCGCTGATCAAAGGGGGGGCGGCGCTGGAGCAACTGGGCAGAGTCACCCATGTCGCCTTTGATAAAACCGGTACGCTGACGGTCGGGAAACCCCAGGTTACCGCTATCCATCCGGCAGCAGAGATCAGCGAATCTGACCTGCTGGCGCTGGCAGCAGCGGTGGAACAGGGAGCAACGCACCCACTGGCACAGGCGATTGTCCGTGAAGCACAAACCCGTGAATTGACCATCCCGGCGGCCCTGGCACAACGTGCGCTGGTCGGTTCCGGCATTGAAGCGCTGGTCAACGGCGAGCGCGTGCTGATTTGCGCGGCGGGTAAACAACCTGCCGACGCCTTCTCCGGAGTGATCAACGAACTGGAAAACGCCGGACAAACAGTAGTGCTGGTGCTGCGTAACGAAGCGGTACTTGGCGTGATTGCGCTACAGGATACATTGCGTGAGGATGCCCACACCGCCGTTAGCGAGCTCAAAACGTTAGGGGTGAATGGCGTGATCCTGACCGGCGATAACCCGCGAGCAGCCGCCGCCATCGCCAGTGAGCTGGGGCTGGAATTTAAAGCCGGGCTGCTGCCGGAAGATAAGGTCAAGGCAGTTTCAGCCCTTAACCAGCAGTCGCCGCTGGCGATGGTTGGCGACGGGATTAACGACGCCCCCGCCATGAAAGCGGCCACGATCGGCATCGCGATGGGAAGCGGTACGGATGTCGCGCTGGAAACCGCCGATGCTGCCCTGACCCATAACCGCCTGCGCGGGCTGGTTCAGATGATTCAACTGGCGCGCGCGACCCACGCCAATATTCGCCAGAACATCACCATCGCGCTGGGGTTAAAAGGGATTTTCCTCGTCACGACGCTGCTGGGGATAACCGGCCTCTGGCTGGCGGTGCTGGCAGATACGGGGGCGACGGTGCTGGTGACCGCGAACGCGCTGCGGCTGTTACGTAAAGGATAGTGTCTCTTTCCCGCCTGATGGCACCGCTTACTGACCTTTACGGATCAAATAGCGATACGGCAGTGATTCCGTCTCTTTCGCTAACAGTTCATGTTCCATAAAGGTACAAAAACCGGGAATATCGCGGGTCGTCGCCGGATCGTCGGCGACGATCAACAGCGTTTCGCCTGTCTGCATGTTGCGCACAGTTTTACGCACCATCATTACAGGTTCCGGGCAGCGCAGTCCCTGAGCATCAAGCGTATGGTCGGGGGTGGAAAGCAGATCGGTCATCTTCGTCTCATTTACGCAAAAAACGGCCGTAGTTTACGCCCAGTTTGCGAGTAAGCCAATCAGGTTAACGATTGCGTGAAAAACAACCATTGCATTACTTAATTAAAGCAGTATCATGCGGCGGCTTAAAAATGTTAAGACGCGTTATTCGCCCAGCCAGTTTGATTGAGACCAGCGCCCGGAGCGTACATCCAGTACGAGAAGAGCGCGAGCACTGCCCGATATCAACACGGCAAGTAAAATAGCGTGCAGCACGAAATGGGTTCCCTCACCCCAATTTAACTAAAAAGGTACAATATGACGCAGTTCACTCAAATGCAGCGCGTAAATGCGTTGTTCTGGTTATCGCTATTCCATTTGCTGGTGATCACCTCCAGTAACTATCTGGTGCAGCTCCCGGTTTCCATTTTTGGTTTCCACACTACGTGGGGCGCGTTCAGCTTTCCCTTTATTTTTCTCGCCACCGATCTAACCGTGCGTATTTTTGGCGCGTCGCTGGCACGCCGGATCATCTTTGCCGTGATGATCCCGGCTCTGCTGATCTCCTATGTCATCTCGTCGCTGTTCTATATGGGCTCCTGGCAGGGATTTGGCGCGCTGTTGCACTTCAACCTGTTTGTTGCCCGTATCGCCGCGGCCAGTTTTATGGCTTACGCGTTGGGGCAGATTTTGGATGTGCATGTCTTTAATCGCCTGCGTCAGAATCGTCGCTGGTGGCTGGCGCCGACAGCCTCGACGCTGTTTGGTAACGTCAGTGACACGCTCGCCTTCTTCTTTATCGCCTTCTGGCGTAGCCCGGACGCGTTTATGGCCGAGCACTGGATGGAAATAGCCCTCGTCGACTACGCTTTCAAGGTGCTGATCAGCCTCGTCTTCTTCCTGCCGATGTATGGCGTATTACTGAATATGTTGCTGAAAAGACTGGCAGATAAATCCGAAATCTCGGCATTGCAGACGAGTTAAAGGTTCGTTTTCCGAGTTGTGATAAGATGGGCGAATGAGCCGTTATGGCCGTTTATCGAAAGGAAGAAGTCAATGCGCAATCTGGTTAAATATGTCGGTATTGGCCTGCTGGTTATGGGGCTTGCGGCCTGTGATAACAGCGATACGAAAGCTCCGGCAGAGGGTGCCGCTGCAGAAAGTAACGCAACCGGACAACCTGTCAGCCTGATGGATGGCAAACTCAGCTTTTCACTGCCGGCAGATATGACCGATCAGAGCGGCAAGCTGGGGACTCAGGCCAATAATATGCACGTCTATTCTGACGCCACCGGCCAGAAAGCCGTCATTGTGATTGTGGGCGACGACACCAAAGAAGAGCTGGCCGTGCTGGCGAAGCGTCTGGAAGAGCAACAGCGTAGCCGCGACCCGCAATTGCAGGTCGTGACCAACAAATCTATCGAGCTGAAAGGCCACACGCTTCAGCAGTTAGACAGCATTATCTCGGCGAAAGGCCAGACTGCTTACTCTTCCGTCGTACTGGGTAAAGTGGGCAACCAACTGCTGACCCTGCAGATCACGCTGCCTGCGGACGATCAGCAAAAAGCGCAAACTGCCGCTGAAAACATCATTAACACGCTGGTCATCCAGTAACGGTTAAGACGATGATACGGTCTCCTGCAATGCTGCCGGAGGCCGTTTTTTTAACCGCCAGGTCAACAAAAAGGCGACTGCCACCAGTCCTGCCGCCGCCAGATAGATAACCGGCACCCCCGTCCATGTCATGACCAGCCCAGCCAGCGGCCCGGTGACGCCCAACGATAAATCCATAAACACCGTATAGGTTGCCAACGCTGCGCCCTGGTTTTGCTGCGGTACCGCTTTTACCGCCACCACGCCCAGCGCCGGGAAGACCAGCGAGAACCCCGCTCCTGCCAGCAATACGCCGATTTTTGCCATCCACGGCATGACCGCCATCCCCACCAGCAACAGCCCGACGACCTCCACAGCAAAACAGATCATCGCCACATTTAAACCACCGATCCGATTGATGCCATTGGGGAACAACAGACGCGTACCGACAAACGCACAGCTAAACAGCGTGAGGGCGAATGCCGCGCCGTCCCAGCCTTTGGCGTCATAAAACAGAGTGATAAAGGTGGCGATCACACCAAATCCGGCAGTCGCCAGCGATAAAACCAGGCCGTACAGCCAGACACGTCCAAGAACGGCGCGAAACGGCAAGGGCTTGCCTTTACTGGCTTTAACGGCGGGACGCGGGAGCGCAAACAACACCGCCAGCAAGGCAACGCCCATAATCGTCAGCGCCAGCCCTTGCAAACCGCCCCAGTCGTAGAACAGCACGCCGAGCGGTGCCCCCATCGCCATCGCTCCGTAGGTGACAATCCCGTTCCATGAAATCACCCGCCCAATGTGCAACGACCCCACCACTCCGACGCCCCACAGCGTGGAGCCGGTTCCTGCAAAACTTTGGCCGACACCTAAGATCACCCGTCCCAGACACAGCAGCAGTAAGCTCGCTATCGGCCAGCCACTGGTGACGCCCGCCAGAAAATAGCTCAGGCCACTTAAAAAACAGCCGCACAGACCGAATACCACGATTTTTTTCGGTCCCAGGAGATCGGCAAAACGCCCGGCATGGGGCCGACTCAGGAGGGTAGCGAAGTATTGCAGACTGATCACCAACCCCGCCCAGAAAGCGCTGAATCCCATCACATCATGAACATAGCCAGGCAGTACCGCGAGCGGCAGGCCGATGGTCAGATAGCTGGCGAAGTTAAAAATGACAACCGAGACGATGCGTAGATTAAGACGCAATCCATTGAGCGTCGGTTCAGCGACGGGTTCTGGCATGGGATCCACCACGTTCTTACAACAGTGTTTCATTTCTATCATGCCCGGCCACGAAAATCAGCAGTAAGATTCGGATTAGCAGCTGCAAGCCAGCCGCTACACTTAGCAAACGAAACACAAGAAGGACGTAGACATGACAACCCCTCAGCCCGACAAAACGGGTTTGCACATCCTGCTAAAACTGGCGGCATTAGTGGTCATTCTGGCCGGTCTTCATGCGGCAGCAGATATCATTGTGCAACTCTTACTGGCGCTCTTTTTCGCCATTGTCCTGAACCCGCTGGTCACCTGGTTCATTCGTCGGGGTTTGCGTCGTCCGTTGGCGATCACGCTGGTGGTCGTGGTGATGCTCATCGTTCTCACTGCGGTGATCGGCGTGCTGGCCTCCTCGGTGAATGAGTTCATTGCCATGCTGCCGAAATACAACAAAGAACTGACGCGCAAACTCCTGCATCTGCAAGAGATGGTGCCGTTTCTCAATCTCCATTTGTCGCCAGAGCGTATGCTGCAACGCCTCGATTCCGACAAACTGATGACCTTCACCACTGCGCTGATGACCGGGTTATCAGGGGCGATGGCCAGTGTTGTTCTGTTGGTGATGACCGTCGTGTTCATGCTATTTGAAGTCCGCCACGTCCCATACAAACTGCGTTTTGCGCTGAACAATCCGCAGATCCACATTGCCGGTCTGCATCGAGCGTTAAAAGGTGTCTCGCACTATCTGGCGCTGAAAACGCTGCTGAGTTTATGGACCGGCGCTATTATCTGGCTGGGGCTTGCGTTGATGGGGATTCAGTTTGCGCTCATGTGGGGCGTGCTGGCCTTCCTGCTGAACTATGTCCCCAATATTGGATCGGTGATTTCTGCGGTGCCGCCCATGATCCAGGCCCTGCTATTTAACGGGTTTTATGAGTGTATCCTGGTGGGCGCACTCTTTTTGGTGGTCCATATGGTCATCGGTAATATCCTGGAACCGCGCATCATGGGACATCGTCTGGGCATGTCCACTCTCGTGGTCTTTCTCTCATTACTGGTATGGGGATGGTTATTAGGTCCGGTAGGTATGTTACTTTCTGTTCCCTTAACAAGCGTGTGCAAGATTTGGATGGAAACCACCAAAGGCGGCAGCAAACTGGCGATATTACTGGGGCCAGGACGACCCAAGAGCCGATTACCGGGATAAGATGACAAATGATACACTGTATAAATTCCATTATTATTAAACGTTGGTCCTGATATGTACCGGATCGTACTGGGAAAAGTGTCGACACTGAGCAAAGGCGCGTTACCGTCTTCGCTGTACGCCCAAGCCCCACAAGGCAAGCGCCGTGCACGTTGGCTGGCGGGCCGTGTGCTGCTTTCCCACGCGCTTTCACCCTTGCCCGAGATTGTATACGGCGAACAGGGGAAACCGGCGTTTTCAGCCCAGACCCCACTGTGGTTCAATCTGAGCCACAGCGGCGATGACATCGTCCTGCTGCTGAGTGACGAAGGCGAGGTGGGTTGCGACCTCGAAATCATCCGTCCACGCCATAACTGGCAGGCGCTGGCCAATGCGGTCTTCAGCCTCGGAGAACATGCCGAAATGGAAGCTGAGCATCCGGACCTGCAGTTGGCCGCGTTCTGGCGCATCTGGACGCGTAAAGAAGCGATGGTGAAACAGCGCGGCGGCAGCGCCTGGCAAATCGTCAGCGTCGACAGCACACTCGCTTCTGCCTTGTCGGTCAGCCACTGTCAGCTTGGTGCATTGAGCCTGTCCGTATGCACCCCTACGCCGTTTCAGGTAACCGCCGCATCGGTGCAGCGACTGGACGCGGTTGCCTGACACAACTTCTGAGAAACACGGGCATCCCGCGCCCGCGTCTCCCTATTTACGCTACGATTTTCGTAATGCAGCAGCAGTTCGGCTGCGCCTGTCTGTTTATCACTCACAATTTACGGCGGGTAGAGCGCTTTTGCCATCGCGTGATGGGGATGGAAGAAGGCAAAATTGTTGAGACGCAGGATGTGGGCAATGCATTAACATTTTCCACTGACGCCGGACGTATGCTACAAAATGCGGTACTTCCCGCATTTCCCGTGCGCAGCAGTCAGAAATTATAAGGTTTAGCTCAGATGCAACGTGTCACCATCACCCTCGATGACGATTTACTGGAAACGCTGGACAGCCTGAGTCAGCGCCGTGGTTACAATAACCGCTCGGAAGCGATCCGCGATATTCTGCGCGACGCGCTGGCACAGGAGACGACACAAGAGCACGGCACCCAGGGTTTCGCAGTGCTTTCTTACGTTTATGAGCACGAGAAGCGCGATCTAGCCAGCCGCATTGTCTCAACACAGCACCACCACCATGATTTGTCCGTCGCCACCTTGCATGTGCACATCAATCACGACGACTGTCTGGAGATTGCCGTCCTGAAAGGTGACATGGGCGACGTCCAGCATTTTGCCGATGATGTCATCGCTCAGCGCGGTGTGCGTCACGGTCATTTGCAGTGTCTGCCGAAGGAAGAGTGATATCCGTTGCCTGATAGCGGCTGCACACAGCCGCTGTGGCGCGCGATGACCAGATGGCGGGCTATCACGCGTAATTCTTCACGGACAAGCACATCCAAAATCAGTTTTTTCTGGTGTTTACCTGTCGCTCAGGTTGGGCTACGCGTGGGCTGGCTGTGGCCTGATAATAAAGTTTGTAGCTTAGAGGGAATTTTTCAGTAAAAAAGTTTGTAGTTACATTAAGTACATACCTGTGAGACAAAACAGTGGGTTGTCAGATCTATCTCCCACACCGAATCGTAATTCTGAGGCTAAGTTAGGAAGATGGGATTCGTGACCACCTGATTGCTGACCTACCGAATGCTACATATCTGCACCTCTGAGTGCATTTAATGGCGTTTTGGTGCAGCTACAGTCACCATGCTGCTTGCGGAGGTTCTGACCTGGGCTGCGTCATGCCTCCGATCCCGCGGTACCCTACGAATGCACCTTTCATGCCCTGCTGTATGCGCCAGCAGAGCACTGGCACCGCCTTACGGCGAAACCGCCCTTACCTGGACGATGTTCGACACTGGCTGAGCTGATGCGGAACTGTCCGCAGGATCAGTTTGTCCTTGCCGTTTCGTCTGTTTATCTCCGAGCCATCGAGGACGATATCCTGGACGGATTGCCAGCCCTGAACAAGGCTCCAGCAAGATAGTATTTTCATTCTGGCCCGGCGTGACCACTCGGTTTTGCTGTCCACTAAACTGCCAGTCTGCGCCGATTTTTTGGTTGAGATGGATATCTACTCCATCCTCATAAAAGACCGGGTATTCTGCACTGCATCCACCCAGTGCTTTATGGATTGCAGCCATTTTTTCATCCTTATGGGGATCGCGGACACACAACGTTGGTGCGGCTCTGCGCCATACCAATCCAGCAGATGGCAGCCAGCGACGCACAGTCCCGGCATGCAACTGACACCCGGTTATCTCATTGATTTTTACTGTCAGTAATTCGGTGCTCCAGTGCGAGCGTTGATAACCAAAATCACCGGGAGAATGTGTTATCAGTTCACGTAACAAGGTGCAGATATGCTCAAAAGGCCAGCGTCGGGAACATCCTGCGGGCAAGGAGTTCAGGCCTTCAACACCAGATACCGTGAACCAGTCAATCCAGCGCCCAACTGGTGAACGGGCGCGACAAAGCGTTCTGGCGACATCGCTCACCCTAGTGAAGCATCAATTACACTATAATCTAAGAATAAATCACACATAATGGATGTAATATCATCACATTTAATTAGCAAATCAAAGGCAAAGGGGGTTGGTGTAAGGTTTCTGGACCTCCTTTCAAATACTGCATCATCAAAATTCAAGCAAAACCTGTGCAACATAATGCTTACGGTAGAATTAGAGCACTTTAAAACTGCACTTACAATGCTGATTTTTCTATATTTCATATAAGCAACAAAAAATATAATTGAGTTGAGATCAATCTGTTTTAACTTGTTAAAATTAGAAGCGTGAGTCATTTCTTATATCCCTTGCTGTGTTATATCTATGATTTAAATCTTCTAACCATTTAATTCAATTGTTAGCACTCAGAAAAAAAACACATTATTGTCACGCACCTCAGAAAGGTTAAAACTGGCTCATTCGGATGTTATTTCGTGTCTATTTTTACTGAGTGGTTTAACATCTCGAAAACCCTACATTATTCATAACCCCCAAAAACAGAGACGCCACAATACAACTATTAAATAAACATGACATATTTCTTCTCAATACACACAACCTTGAACATAGATATAAAAGCATTTAACACCAAGACTATCGCGAACATTTAACACCGAACCCTTGATATATTTCAAATATCTTCCTCCTAAATTTAAGGGTATACAAAAGTGACTCCTACAACTGACTGTACATCGCCAGCCGTAATACCTTGACCTGTTGCAGCATAATTTGCTGTCAACCCCAAACTCACGGGTGAAGTACCAACAACACCTAATCTGATATTCGTATTAGCTGCAACTGGTGTACCATTTGCGGAAAGCTGAATCCCCACCCCCTGAGCAGGTAAGCCTGCAGTATTGGTGAATATACTAGTATTATCTGTAACCGTTGTCCCTGAGAGATAATAAGCAACCTCCCTATCTTCCGCACAATGCACTGATAACGGTACATCAACAGCATTACCAGGGTAATCAGGCAAAACAACATTTACATCACGCGCAGAAACATCACAGGTCCCTAAAAGAACCATCACATCCCCCGACGAAATGATGTTCCATGTATAATCAATAGGATCATAGCTACCTCCATCGTAGCCTATCCACTCCTTATGCATATGTAATTGAGCCACTCTATCCCCAGCATGGATAAATACCCCGCTTACCACGAAGTCTGCAACTGGTTTAATATAGAGCCGTAAAGGTAAAAAAATAGGGTTATCCTGCGAACTTGGGAGGAAGCGTATCGATACAGAATCGCCAGTCAGCGGAAAGGGATAAGTCGACCCGTTGAATACTAACTGACCAAGCATTCCCTGTAACAATCCCGAAAAATCAGAGCCAGAACTAAAGTGTGCAATATCATAAACCCCAGAATCATCAGATAGATTGTAGCCGTTCTCGTACCAACATTTTACTGAATTAGACAAATCCACAATGAGGTTCTGCCCCAATCCGATCTGGGGCTGCAGATTAACGTATACATCCGCAGAACCAGATGAAAATGACTGACCTGTACTAACCTCACAAAGAAAAGCATTTGCTTTAAGAACTATACAAAAGAACACAATGCCTATAAGTTTAGCCGACGTTGCTCTCAGAGAGATACTATTCATATTGCACTCTTTAAAATATACACATTACGATGAATAATTGAGTTTCATTTAGTTGATAAATATAAAACCAAATAATTACTACGATGAATAAGTTCGACTTGTTCTCAACAAGAATTATTGGTAGGTATAATTCACATCAATCGCGCCCTGAACAGTCCCCTGCGTTGTATTGCCATTGACGCTTAGTGCCCTGACTTGCAGCGGTATACTGACGCTTGTACCTGTTACGGCAACAGTTTTGGCGGTTCCGTTGCTAAGGTTTAGGCCACCACTATCCTGAAGCTGCAGTTGCAGGTTGGTTGCCGTACCATTATTTGCGTAATACTCCGCGGCAACCGAATCTGCAGTTCCGCTAAAGGTAGCAATGACACTGCTAGTACCTACTGGACAACCGGTCAATTCGAGCGTTACATCTTTCCAGGCTGATGCGCTACCTGCAGAACTCAAATCCTGAGCATACATATCCCCGAGGTCGACCGAGGCTGACGTCGTCGAAACAGTACAGGGCCTGGCAACCACTTTACCGGTGATGGTAATTGTGGCGTCAGCAGCCATAGCTCCTCCACTCGCTATAACCATCGTCATAAACAGTGCTGGTGCGAATAATTTCATTTTCAACACCCCTCTAAAGTTAATTACTGAAATTCCAGTGTGTATGTTGCTGATGCACTAATCCGGCCGGGCGTTACCGGCAGTTGTATTGCCGTCAGTCGCCCGTAAAAATTAAGAGTTTTATCCTGACCGGGGATGATGCGAATCAAACTAAGCTCTGATGACGACGCATTCAGTGCTACAACCTGCCGTGTGCTATCCAGCACTTCTATGGCCAGTCCGGTGGCAGATGCAGGAATGCTATCCAGTCTGAGTAAATCACTATTTTGTGGGGCAGTCGTCCCGGTAAAGCCCACCCTCACGCCGGTTACTGATGTACTGCAGTTAGTAAGAGCAATACTAAAAGACACAGCTGGTGAATGATCCCCTACCTGATTGAACAGTGAAGAAGAGTTACTCAGCAAATTAACTGTAAAATCCTCAGAACCTGCAGCCACATTACAAGTGCGCTCTTTCACATTACCTGTAATGGAAATATTGCTTTCAGCAGCCATCCCTAAAATCGATAACAGGCATCCACACAGACATGACAGGTATAATGTTGCTCGCTTCACCATCTATTCCTTACCGGCATACGGTCGTCACATTTATCAGCGCCTGCGTTTGGCTCTCAGATGGCACATGGTAACCCGCCACGCATTCTGCGCTGACGTCATTGCCCCATTTCACCTTCACCTCACCGGTCAGAGGTAACCCAGTCAGGTATACTTGACCATTGTCCGCCACAATCCCTGTAGACTGACTCTGGTCAGCGGTTGCTATAGCACCAAACGGAACTGGTTTGCCGTTAAACACTAGCGTCATTAGTACCTTGAGACCAACACGCGCCTTAAAGTCAGCTCGTACTACCGCACCATGCGTAGGCACGACGCTGACAACCGCTTCATCCAGGTCTACGTTATCTGCCAGCGTATTTGTGTTGAGCGACACACGGTTTTCGCGATAATCCGTTGCATATGGCAGTACTGTGTATCCACGCCAGTCAGTATGAATTCCGGTCTGATTATCTACCTTCACATTGTCGGCTCCCGGTGCCTTGACCAGCACAACCGTTTCATTTAGTGGCTGACTGAATGTCACACCATTTTCATGGGCCAGCACACCACCACTTACACCATAATATACTTGCTTAGAATCGGTATTCTGGCTGTACCCAGCGTTAGCATTAGCGTTCGCTCCCCTGTAAGCCAGCGATGCATACCCTGTCCCACCACTAACCTGGGTCCCTCCCTGGTTATACCCGGTCTGTACGCTGTAACTCAGGTTGTTATCCGCTAGCAGTGAACCGGAAATCCCGGCCAGACTAGTGGAACGCCCATTAAAATCATTTGAAATTGTGCTGCTTACCCGCGCGCGCTTCCAGGCAGAATCAGTATCTGAACGCATCCAGCGACTAAACGGTACGCTGATGTTGAATGACAATAACTGGTCCCGACCTTCCTGCCAGACGCTCTTCGTCAGGCTATAATTCATTCCCAGGTTAATATCTCCCAGAACCATATTCAGACCGGCCTGTAATTGTTCATCTACTTCGTCAGTACGCCAATAACTTTGCTGACTACCACTCAGATACAGAGTAGCTTGCGTCCCCAGTTGTTGGGTCAGGCTAAGTTGCACCCGCCCACGTTTGTTGTAGGAAAGGTTGTAATAATCAAGATACGTCGGCTTAATTTCTACTGGGCCATCCTGCGCCATCACTGTATAACCACTCATTCGAGAGTACGCTGTATCTGCCAGAGTGTAAAAACCCTGTGTAGAATACCGATAACCCACCAGACGAATATTTGTGCCGTAGTCATTCAGTGATTTATTGTACAGAAAGCGCAACGACTGTCCCTGATGCTGGCTGTCATCCGACAGAGTGGCGTTAGCCTGCGTCACATCCAGTGATGCAGCCCCCAAATACCCAAGATTCTTACCCACACCGAGAGTTAAGGCCCGGTAATCTTCTGCCAGTTGCGAACCACCATAGGTGGTCCAGCCATACGGCAACCCCTGCATAATATTGAGTTCAACAAACTTAGGATTATCCCGTTGATCATTGCCACTACGGTATTCCCCTGCCGTGAAGGCATATCGGGTATGCCCTTCACGCTGCAGTATCGGAACCGACGAATAGGGTACTGTTGAAACTTGAGTGCTGCCATTTGCCTCCTTGACAATAACTTTCAAATCACCACTGCTTCCTGTTGCATATAGATCATTAATAACGAATGCACCTGGCGGGACAGTAGTCTGATAAATGGTATACCCGTTTTGCTGAACCGTAACATCTGCAACTCCCTTCGCAATTCCATGAATTTCAGGCGCAAAACCTTTTTGGCTATCGGGATACATGTTGTCTTCAGATTCCAGCTTCACGCCACGGTAGTTGATACCATCAAATATTTCCCCCCGGGTAAAACTGTCACCAAAAGTCAGACGACCGCGAAGCAGAATAATATCCCGCTCAAGCCAGGTATTAATATGCTGCCAGTCATTAATGTGCTGCCCAGCACCGCTACTGTGACTCCAGCTAGAATTATCCCGCAGACGCCAGGCCCCAACATTCAGTCCGCTCATTAGATTCAAATAGTTATAGTTACTGGTTCCGATGCTGACACTGTTAACACTGTTCCCCGTTAGGTTGTAATTCAGTAGCGCGGCGGTAATACCATTGTCCCATTTTTCCGGAGGAATATATCCGCGTGCATGATTCCCCATAAAAGCCTGCGGCACACTTACATACAAACGCTGCTCGGATACATCCAGACGTGTCGTGGCATCCATAATCATTTTAGTGAGCGGCACACAGCTATCAGCACTGAATGCTTCTATGCCTTTTACCACAGATATATTCACCCCCATGGTATTCAGCTGATTCTTTGTCAAACAGGGAACTAACTCCGTACCACTTTCCTCAGCACTGAAAACAATATCCTGATTACTTATAAAACCATCATTAATATAGATATCGACTCGATATGTTCCTGGTGGCAATTCTTGCCCTTTTTCAAAACCTGATAAATCCACCACCGCACCTTCATTACCAGAGAGAAAATTCGGGTTAAAATATACCTCACTATAAACTGGCCCATTCAGACAAACACCGCTCACACCAATAATAAATAAAACAGGATTGAGTCGATGTTCTACCCCCCGGAAGGAAATATTCATCGTTATCATTTTTAAATAATTCAACCTTCTTAGTTAGTGTGGCATTTTAACACCGTAAAACCGGAACTCATTATCTACTAAATAAAAGCAAACGTTATATCCTTACTGTTATTTTTGGCGTTAACGCACCGTAGTCATTAATTGTGCGGTAAGATATATCATTACCAGAATCTTTCGGCAGATTAATGGTTTCGGTCCCCATCGGCGGAACCATTATGCCTTTAAGTGACCGACTGCCAACACTTAACTCTGTCACGGTGATATAATAAGGGCTACTGTTTTTCAACACCAAACTGCTATCAATCCTATGAAAACTCAGCATCGTTGCAGCCTTATCCGGCGCAATGGAAAGATTGGCTGGGCGATAAAACAATTTAATACGACTAATAATAGCTAACTGTAACACGTTGCTTTTTAATTTTTCTTTATCAATTGACGGAATCGCTTTTACGCTAATCCAGAAAAGACTTTCTTTGTCATTCGGTAGCACTTTGCTGGTTGAATCAATAATGCGCAATTTATTTTCTTTTTTACCCTGCATGGTAAAAAGCGGCGGTGTCATCACAAACTGACCATCTTTATGACCATTTTCATTTTCCACCCATGACTGAATCAAGAATGTGCTTTTTTCGTCTGAACTGGTCACCGCGAGCTGCACTTGCTTCTCCCCAGCAGGGTAAATAACCCGGGTTGCCCCCAACGCAACCCCCGCACTTGCAGAAGATATATTACCCACTAGCATTACCGCCAGCAGATATCGAAATAGCATTTTGATTTTATTCACCGCTTTCTCCTTTACCGTATATAACCAATCAGTTCATACAGTCACGTATTTTTTGCACTGCCCGTTATTCATAAGTTAGGGCAAACCAGGCATGGGCATTCACTGGCCCACCGACTACATGCTGACTGGTCGACCGATATTTCGCTGTGAAATGCAATACCTCAGGCTCTTCACCTTCAGACAGATAGGTCCAGGCCTGTTGTTGTGAATTAACAGGAATAAGGTTCCCCTGATTATCAAACAAAGCCACACCAACACCTTTCGCCACCTCAGGCACGTCACCTGCTGATAACACATCCGGATTTTTACCGTCAGCCACCCCTAAAAAAGCAACCCCAACTCGTTGGCTTACGACTGTAGTGCATTCCTGCAGATGAATATCAAATGGCACAGGACCGGCGTCCTGACCCAGTGCATGAAACCAATTCGAACTAATTTGCCCCATCGGCACAATGAGCTCACGGTCTCTGGCCTCTACGCGACAGGCCTCGGCAATAATCTCGCCCTGAAAACGCATATCGCCACCAGGCAATGTTACATTGGCCCTGTTACCAGCAATGGCAACCGAAGAAAGAAGCATCGAGGTAATAACGATAGGTAATACCTTACTCACTAGCATCCTTCCTGTCCTCTGAATAAATGGGCAGTCCTTGCCCTATATGCTTTCCTGGATTATCAAGTATTACTGGTATTGAACCTGGAAGGTTGCATCAGCGTTAGCCTGTCCCGGGGTCGCTGCTCCGGTAGCAAAATAACGGGCCTGGAAAGGAATTACGTTGGTTCCATCAATCAGCGTGGTATTGGCGCTAAAAGTAGTCCCATTCAAGGACAGCGGAGTACTAGTACGGTCAAGAATCTGTATACCCACGTTTGTTGCAGAGCCAGCCGCAGAGCTCTGTAGCGCCAGAACATCAGCATTAGCCGGCATTGCCGTGCCAGTGAAGGCAACAGAAGCCTGCGTGGATACAGTTGTATCACAGTCGCTCAGTCGGATATTGAAGCCAACGGAGGGACTAGTCTGACCTGCTGTTGCCAAAGAAGCTGAACGCACCTGACCCAGTTGAATCGTCTGATCGACAGAGTCTGCATTTACTGCACAGGCAGCATTAACCACTTCGCCCACAAAATGAACGGTTCCGCCGTTTACAGTCACTGCATATGCAGAAGAAGCCATAGACAGTGCAGCAAGAACACCGACAACCACTTTTACCATCTTAATTTCCATCAAGTTTCCTTAATTAAGGATAATTAGCTTATGAG
>NZ_JANEWG010000057.1 GCF_028069725.1 Citrobacter sp. Awk 4 | reverse complement strand
ATCCGAAACCATAAATTATTAAACTCACAGGTTATAGCCAACCATATTCTTTGAATCGTTCTTTTTCATATTCAGTCATGTAAGTCCAGAACATATCTCTATTTATTGCTGCCATAAATCCTCCTATATTGAAAATTCCAACATTGTTTTGCATGCAGTCACGCTTTATATCTAAAGAATATCCACACCAGTTAGAACTTATAACTACTGCATTTAGCTCCCCATAGTTTTCACAAGATTCGACATATTCAGCAGTACCAAATGCGTAGCATTCACAGATGAAAACTTTCAATGTTTTGCCATCTGTTAATCGTATATTATAAAGACCTATGTTAATGTTTTCGCAAGAAACAACTTTGCTATGCTCTCGCATCCGTTGCTCAAAAAAATTATAATTTCTATAATAACTTAGCCAAGGGAATTTATTATTTTCGGCTGGCATTTTTTATTCTCCTAAAACAAATGCTTCAAAGTCTGACGGGAATCTCTGTATAGAGTTATATGGTATTTTGTCGTTAACCCATTGCTCATAGCTCTCTACATGCTGTATAAATTTACTTACTAGTCTTTGTTCTGTTCTGGTAAAGAGGTCTCTGTTCGCCTGTAAAATCTTAGTGATCTCTCTATTATTAGGTACAATTGTTGATAGCCGTTCAGATGTCCACAAAGCATAGATTTGATCGTTATGTGGATTTTTTCTAGCATTATCTGACATAGGTCCATATTGTTCCCAGGCTTGATAATTTTCAGCCATATATACTGAAATTAGATCTTTTAGTTGTTCAATGTGTTCAAGCTTGATAGCAGATAATCGGTTTGAAATAAAATTTTCATGAGCTCTTTTCATTTCATGAAGAATTTCCACACTGTATTTATCTTCATTTTCAACTTTATCAATCAATGTATGATGCGTGGGGCAGAGTAAGATTAAATTTTCGTAGCTATCTCGCTCATCAGCAGACTGTTCCTCATCATAACGGTTTGAACCTGGTTTATTACCCTTTATATGGGCCATTTCACCGATAGTATATGGTGCAACTTCAGCTGCTTCCTCCACCGAAAGCCTTACTTTGCAGTCAGGGAAAGAACATCTACCAGCAGCGTTAGACCACAATAGTTTTATAGATTTATTTGATATCGCCACACGCATTCCTTTCTATCAAAAACTTTGTTCAGAAAGTGCACTGAACAATAATTTGAGGATTACTTTTACATGAAACTCATTGCGCTACATTCATTGCATCTGGTGTCATAGTTTATCAATCTATCGCATCAAAGTGTTAGCTCATTTTACATAATGACCATTTCAACAATATGGGTTTGATCTGCTACCTACGCTTCTGGCAGCGTTTTCGCCTAATGCGCCTCCGGCGCTTTGGTTGCTGCCTTGTGTTGGTTGAAAAATGAGCTTTCCTGTCATGATCTCTTACTACTAATAGAGAATGTCATAACCGCCACTTTCTCTTTGTGCTCTGGATACTATCACTCTTGCCCGTCTTAACATTCTTAATAGCTGGTTCTGCGCACTGCTTGTTCTTCTAATTTGTGAGGTTAGTAGATCTTTGCGCTCCACTTCTGATTCTTTCCAGCTAATCAACTTTGTCAGTGACCAACCGTGATTACTGTTCAGGGGCGATGAAAAGGGTGTTATGGAAGATCTCTCAATACTCTGCCTTTTTAGCGTGCGCTGTATCTGCCGTTTGTCCTTTCCCTTGTATTTCTTCGATGCCTGGCTTGCTTTCTGTACGCGTCTCACAGCATGGAAGCCTACCAATGATATTGTCTCTGTTGTTATCTTGTGCTGTATCCATTCGTTAGAGCACCCCCATACTGTAATCTGCGACCAGTCATATTGGCTTTTGTTTGCCATTCTGTTGAAGTCATCGAGCTTCGTTTCTTTTTTCGCCATGTAGTCTATGATGCCATTTGTATTGTATACAGGTGTGAAATGCTGGCGGTTCCCTAGTTCCCACTCTGGCGGCATGTCGTCTGGTATCACCTTATTCATCGACACTATCCACTTATCCATAATTTTGTTTTTAGTCGTTTCGCTATTCACTTTGATAAGAAAATGGATATGTGGCTCTGGCTGATGTTGCCCCCATTCAACACAATAAAACCAATGAGTATTTTTAGCGGTCGTCAGATATCTAGTAAACGCCCTCAGTGCCTTGCTAAAGCAATCTGGCTTTATTCCGGTTATAGGTTTGAGAGTCAGAAAGTAGGGGATACCAATTGTTGCGTCCACATTAAGGCTAAACAGGCGATCTCGCATTGAGCGCCATTTAGAAAGCGTCCATGCGTTGCGATGGCGAGATGGTTTTAGAAGTTGTATATAGGGCGTGCGTGTTGATACTGATGGAGTATTTTCCCGTGGAGCTGATTTTACGCAAATATTCACACGATTACCGCACCATCTAATAACAGCCTTATGTTGTCGCATAGACAGATCAGCGTCTTTATCGTACAATTTCATTCGAACGTTCCATTGATATTGGAATTTAACTATATGGAAGCCGACTCTCGCAAAGTCGGCTTTCTGCTTTGTCAATCACAGGTATTTGGTTTCAATACCCTTGTAAACAGTTCTAAGCGTGTCTTCAGGCACTTTGCCCACCAGCCCACGCAGCAATGACAACGTTATGTTTACCTTACGCAATGTCTTTACATATCTGGCGTTCGTCCTCCAGATCTTCAATGTTTCGTCTTTATCGCTGTGGTATGCTTCTAAATTGCGTTCTGTGACGTGATACGCCCCTGTTTTAAACTGCTCAACAGGAATCCCCCAATCGTTGCGTAACAGCGTTAAAACGCGGCTACGTTCATGATTTCCGGCTTTTCTTAATATGTCGTCAAACTCCTTTGGGGTAAGCTTCCTACCACTTAGTAGGCTATCGCGTATATTTGCGGCGACCTGAGTACGTGTAAGAGTGCTCATTTTCGTTCCCCCAGAAATCTGTCGGCAAATTGATCAAGGCTGGAGGCAAGCCACACCCGGCGCTTGCGTCCATTGATGGTCTGATTTATATAGGGAGGAAAGCTGGGGATATATCGCTTTAACTGATAGAAGCGTGACAGGCAGATGCCAAGATATTCTGCTGCGTCTTTAGCGGTCAGATAATTAATCATTTTATTCCCTTACTGTTGTACCAAAATGCAATACGGGGGAGACTTCCTGTCTCCCCAAATTACTCTACAATTTTTGTGCGATTAAATCAGATCTATTACTAAGTAATCATCGCCAGAGGCAATGCCGATAGCTTTTCCACCGTTGGTGGATTTCACATCATAAACCCAGGTGCTGGTGCTTACCTTTTGTGGCTCTGATCTAATCAGTGCCGCGAAGGTTTCAAAATCAACATGGGTTACGTTCAGCTTTTGATTGGTGGGGTTCAACTGCATTATTAATACCTAATAACGTATTGTTTGTATCCGGTTTGTTTCTGTTCTTTAGTTGCTACGCGATTCGGCTATACGTTGATCGATCCAGTCATCGATCTCGCTCTCAATAAAAGCTATTGCGCGAGCACCAATCTTGACTGATTGGGGGAATTGTCCGCGGCTCATCAGAGCATATACCCACGCCTTGCTATAGCCAGTGCGTTTCAAAACCTCAGATAGCCGAATCAGCGACTTTTTCATATCTACCTCGTAATACGTTGCTTGACTATGTGAGATAGTAAATCATTGTTTTTTTAAGTTTTCTGTGAATTTGGAGAAAAAGTTTTCGGGAAAGGAATTGTCCCAAATTGGGCGTTTGTTTTCGTCTCTCCAGCCAATTTGGGAACATCAATTATCTTACTTGGTTATCTTTCCCAAAAAATTGGGTGCGTGCCGCTGCAAAGTCTTTTTTAGAAGCGTTCTTAGATTATCCATGGTCATGCCAGCATCATTGTATTCTTCACTGTACTTTGCGATGTTATTTGCTGCTTTCTCGCACACCGCGGATTGGTTGAGCTTTCCATTCTTTCTAACGTCCTCGCTGGATTCATATAAAGCAATCGCCAGCCCAGCAATCATTTTCCAGGCGGTGTTTTTGCCGCGCCAGTCACTGGGGAGCGACCCACTTTCTGTTTCCTCTGCTATCGGTTCATCAATGTTGTCATCTTCCAGTTCGGGGAAGAAGTTCACCAACTCGGAGCGCCTGAAATAAAACGAATCGTAAGACCCATACCAATCATCCTCATCATCGTGATATAAAAAGTCTTCTCCTTTCCTAACGTTGAAAGTCCCTTCTTCCCCCGGTATCGGGCTCTCCCTGTATTCATGCCCCATAGCCAGAAGACCTAAAAACTCCACACACTGCTTTTCAAAGTCTTCATTAGTTGTAAAACCTGATACCCAATCGAACTGATAAAAGCCCAGCCCCCCTAAAGTATCTGGTTTAGCCTTGCTCAATCTGTAGTTACTTAAGATAGCGGCAGCTATCATTCTTTCATTTTCATTGTTTAGCCTTGCCAGTTCGCTGATCAGATTACCAAACCAGATTTTATCTTCTGACTCGTTATAAAACGCATCTAGTCCTGTCATCTTAGTCACGGCGTGTTCTCCTTCCGAACTCGTAAGGGCTTATATGTATTTCTCGATTGGCGTCCAGATAATCTGCCCACCATTGAAGCATTAGTTTGCGCTCTTCTAAGTAATCAGCCTTGTGCTTGTAGGCTCTTTTAACGTCTTTATATTCTTTGTGGCTCATCTGGCGCTCTACTGCGTCCTCCTGCCACAAACCGGACTCCATCAGGGAACTACAGGCTGTGGCACGGAATCCATGTCCAGTTACGTCCTCTTGCGTGTTATAGCCCATTAAGCGTAATGCCTTGTTTACCGTGTTTTCACTCATCACGCCTTTGGTGTTTCTTTCATTCGGAAACACAACATCGTAGCTTCCGCTTAGTTCTCTCAACTGCTTTACAATAGAAACAGCCTGACGGCTAAGAAGCACGATATGTTCGTCTTTTCCCGTCTTTGTGCCACGGGTGGAAAACCTCACACCGTCAATAGGCTCTCTTTTTTTAGGGATAACCCACTCAGCGCGGTCGAGGTCAAATTCTTTCCAACGGGCAAACCTTAACTCGCTTGAGCGAACAAAGGTCAACATGGTTAGCTCAATGGCAAGGCGGGTAAGAGGATTTCCTTTAAAGCTGCCCAATCGAGTGAAAAAATCTGGCAAATCTCTGGGATGTAGCGCGGCATGATGCTTAGTTTCATGACGCATTAACCGTACATCGAGATCATTCGTGATAATTTCTGTCTTAATGCCACTCAGACGGGCGCTATGTATGATGTCTTTAACTCGTTGTTTAAGTCGGTTGGCAGTATCGTGTTTCCCGGCGTCATCTACCTTTTTAAACAAAGGTAAAATTGTCATCGCCTCCAGTTTGCGAATATCCGAAGTGCCAATGTGAGGGAAAATATACATTTCAAGACTTCTAAGTACGCGTTTTCGGTGGTCTTCGTTCCACATCTGGTGGCTTTCAACCCATTGACGTCCTATCGTCTCAAAAGTGAATGCGCCTTTTTCTTCCGCTTTTGCTGCTCTTTGCTCGGCTTTGGGATCTATCCCTCTGGATAACAGCTTCCTGGCGTCGTCTCGTTTTTCTCTGGCGTCTTGTAAGCTGGTGGTTGGATATATCCCAAAAGCAAGTCTGTCTTCTTTCTTGTCTGATGGGCGGCGATACTTCATACGCCAATACTTCGAACCGATTTGGGATACTTCAAGATAAAGACCACCGCCATCAGACAGCTTATAAGCTTTGTCTCGTGGCTTGGCTGTTTTGCACTGACGATCTGTCAATCTGTTGAGGGTGTTTCTGGTCATATTGGGGGCACATATACAATCGAACCAACAATGCCCCAAATTATGCCCCATAGACTTACTTGATTTCAATAGACGGTAATGGACGTCAGGAGAAAAAATATCTTTGTTTTTAGATGGTTGCAGGGGATTTGTGGACGGTAGTAGACGTTGGTGTACGGCGGGATGGTGTCCCCTGCAGGAATCGAACCTGCAACTAGCCCTTAGGAGGGGCTCGTTATATCCATTTAACTAAGGAGACGAAGCGGCAAGAGTATAGCGTTTTTTACGCAGCGCGGTAAGTATAAGGTCGCCTGACTGCTCAAACCGTCGCCATTCAGGACTGTTTTTTCTGGTTTTTCTGCCGCAGCTCTTCATGCTCAGCGCGTTGCCTGGCTTCTTGTTTACGTTTGTTGCTCATATCGTTGCGGATTTGCGCGTGACTCATCAACGCAAAGATAAAGGTGCCGCCGCAGATGTTTCCGGCGAGGGTTGGCAGAGCGAAGGGCCAAAAGAAGTCGCTCCAGTGTAGCGTCCCGTTAAAGACCAGATAGAGAATTTCAACTGACCCGACGACAATGTGTGTGGTATCGCCCAGCGCGATGAGCCAGGTCATCAGGATGATCACCACGATTTTTGCGGCCCCGGCTGCCGGAAACATCCACACCATGGTGGCAATCAACCATCCTGAAATGATTGCGTTGGCAAACATTTCTGACGGACTGTTTTTCATCACTTCCATTCCGATACTGACAAACGCGTCCCGCGTTTCTTCATCAAATATGGGCATATATTCAAAGGCCCAGGCTGCGATGCCAGTGCCGAGAACATTACCCAGCAGCACAATTCCCCAGAGTCGCATCAGTAAACCGATATTGCCTGGCGTTGGCTTGTGCATGATGGGAAGTACTGCCGTGAGCGTATTCTCTGTGAACAGTTGTTGGCGTGCCATGATGACAATGATAAAGCCAAAGGTATAACCAAGATTCTCGAGTAAAAAGCGGCCGGGAACATCATCCAGCTGAACATGAAAAATCCCTTTTGCCAGCAAAGAGGCTCCCATGGAAAGCCCCGCAGCAATCGCCGACCATAGCAGCGCCATGGCGTCGCGCTCCAGTTCTTTCTCGCCATCCTGACGGATGTGCTCATGTATGGCCATCGCTCGCGAGGGGAGTCTGTCTTCGTCGAGCTCAATTTTCTTGCCGCGCTGTTTCTCTTCGCTTTCTACTTCAAGTTCATCGCTGTGCCGATCGATTTTATCGTTGTTGAGCTTGTCCATCGTGTCGCCTTGTGATGAGCACGTATAGCTAAAGCGTAGCGATTTTTTGTTCACAGCAGAGGGGCAAACGTTGAAATCGCAAAAATGGTAACGTTTGGCTTTTTGTCGTCAGTTAAGATAGAAGCATTACGAGCGCGGCGTTACCAGCTATGATCAGATCATCAAGATCGGGCATATAGACATCGTTTGACGTGCTGTTACAATCGCTCACACCTAAACAGGCGGATACGTTTTTGTACCGTCATGGATGGCAATCAGCGATAGCCATAATCAACAGGGAGACATTTATGAAGCTTCGCCTGTCGGCGCTTGCGCTGGGAACCACACTGCTGGTGGGGTGTGCGAGTTCCGGTACAGAACAGCAGGGGCGTTCCGACCCATTTGAAGGGTTCAACCGCACCATGTACAACTTCAACTTCAATGTGTTGGACCCGTATGTCGTTCGACCGGTCGCTGTCGCCTGGCGTGACTATGTTCCTCAACCTGCACGAAATGGTCTGAGCAACTTCACCGGCAACCTTGAAGAACCCGCGGTAATGGTGAACTACTTCCTGCAGGGCGATCCGTATCAGGGGATGGTGCATTTCACCCGATTCTTCCTGAACACCCTGTTGGGGATGGGCGGCTTTATTGATGTTGCGGGAATGGCGAATCCGAAACTGCAGCGTGCTGAACCCCACCGTTTCGGCAGTACGTTAGGGCACTATAACGTAGGTTATGGGCCGTATATGCAGCTTCCGTTCTATGGCAGTTTCACGCTTCGTGACGACGGCGGCGACATGGTGGATGATCTCTATCCTGTCCTCTCCTGGCTGACCTGGCCGATGTCTATCGGCAAATGGACGCTGGAAGGAATTGAGACCCGCGCACAGCTTCTGGATTCTGATGGCCTGCTGCGCCAGTCTTCTGACCCGTACATTATGGTGCGTGAAGCGTACTTCCAGCGCCATGATTTCATCGCCAATGGCGGGAAGCTTAAACCTCAGGAAAACCCGAACGCGCAGGCGATTCAGGACGAGCTCAAAGATATTGATTCTGAGTGATGGCCTGAGGCCAATAAAAAAGGTGAGCCTGAACGCTCACCTTTTTTTATGCCTGGGACAAACTTAGAACGCGTAGTTAAAGTTGGTGCCGAACAGCCAGGCCTTACCTTCAGATTCGAACTGGTAAGGGCCTTCGTTGATCGTAACGCTTTGACCGTGCATGTAAGAGACGCCAACATCAATAGACGCATCTTTATTGAAGGCGTAAGTGGTACCCGCGCTCAGCCAGAAGCGGTCCTGATCCGGAATCGAGATGGAACGCTTATCGGCAGGCACTGGGCTATCATCAAACGCGATACCGGTGCGGAATGTCCAGTTGTCATCATAGTAGTAGGTCGTACCTATGGCGATGCGGTAAGCATCCTTAAAGCCTTCGTCTTTCTGGAACAGGGTGTCGCCACTGGTCGACGTTGCTTTTAACTCCTGGAACTGACTCCAGCTGGTGTAAGCCAGGCTATAGTGAACAGCCCATTGCGGCGCAACGCGGTTATAACCAGAGATTTCCCACATTTCAGGCAGATTCAGCGTCAAATAACCGGACTGGGTCGCTCCGCTTGTGGCCGTTGGAAGTGGCAGACCAAAGCGGTTGATTCCGCTATTCAGATCGCTGCTGTAGTTACCTTTGAAATCGATTTTCACTTCAGAGCGGTAGGTTAAGGCGTAGCGGTTGTTTTTGTCGACTTCATAGAGAATACCGGCGTTCCAGCCAAAGCCCCACTGATTACCGTTCAGGTGAGCAATATTCTCATCGCTTGGGATACTGTTTGCCATTCCCGCCAATTGTTGGCCTTGCGGAGTCTGCCCGGCAGGAGACTGCATAATCTGACCGGCAACCAGTTGACCTAAGTCACCCGCATAACGATCAATTTTAGCGCGAGCATAAACGGCATTCAGACCGAGACCAAAACTCCAGGCCTCATTTAAGCGATACGCGCCGCTTACGTTCATGTTCATGGTTTCGAGGTCAGTAGTACCACCAACAGAACCCGCTGCATAAGTGTCGTTAAACTCGGTAGCCAGACCGTAGTTAGAGGTAATGGATGCCCCGACGCCAAACTGATCGTTGATTGGCGCAACGAAGTGTACGTTCGGTACCCAGGCGGTTGGCGCGATGTTATCTGCGTCCAGACTACGACCTGATGGTGAACGTCCGCTAATATTAACATCAGGATCGATATACACCGCACCAGCTGAGAACGTCGGGCGATCAAACATCGTGATTAAAGCCGGGTTACGACTGACGTTACCTGCGTCGTCGGCGATAGCGCCTTCACCTGAATAGGCCCGGCCAAGGCCAGAGGAAGAAAATTCGTTTAACTGAAAGCCTGCAGACCAGGCCTGTGTGGAGATAATTGCCACTGTGACTGCGAGAGCAGACTTTGTAAACAGGGTTTTCTGGCTCATGACCATAACCTCATTGATTTATTTTTATTCAAACTATGTTACATGCCGTAACAGGAGCGCGAAGTGTAGGGTCTGAGGTACAGCAGAGAAATCAGACCAGTGGCGTGAGTATAGGTCTGACCAGATGGAATGTTGCAAGTATGTTTATAAAATTTTTCAATTGTGATCTTAGAAACGCGATCCAGCTGGCAAAATTGGGGGGATATGCACTCACACTTTTAGGTGATTTTTGTTTTAGATCATTTTTAAGTGTGATTTCGGTCACTTATCCTATTTCACATCATTAACGACTGGAGAGGTGAATGGCGGGAGCGTAAAATATTCCCAACGTTTATCTGGCACCTAAGGTGCGAATACAGAGGAAATCTACAATGAGTAAATGCAGTGCTGATGAAACCCCGGTTTGCTGCTGTATGGACGTTGGGACCATTATGGACAACTCCGACTGCACCGCGTCGTACAGCCGTGTGTTCGCAAACCGCGCGCAGGCTGAAGAGACGCTGGCCGCGTTGACGGAGAAAGCGCGTAGCGTGGAATCCGAACCTTGCCAAATCACCTCTACTTTCACTGAAGAGTCTGAAGGTGTTCGTCTGGATATCGATTTTGTCTTCGCCTGCGAAGCTGAAACATTGATCTTCCAGCTGGGCTTGCGTTAATCCCCTCCTTTCAAACACCCCTGTCAAATAATGGCAGGGGTGTTTTCGTAACGCTATGTAACTATTCACTGTGCCATAGCTCGCACTTTCTAATGTCTCCCCTTGGCTAAATGTAAAAAATTGGTTAAGACTGTGATCAGGTCAGACCACTTAATTTATTTTTTTACAGGGGAGTGTTATGAGTCAGGCTTTACCGCTGGTCACCCGTCAGGGCGATCGTATCGCCATTGTGAGCGGTTTACGTACACCGTTTGCCCGGCAAGCCACTGCATTTCATGGCATTCCCGCCGTTGATCTGGGGAAAATGGTCGTGGGTGAACTGCTGGCACGCAGTGAGATCCCCCCTGATGTGATTGAACAACTGGTTTTTGGCCAGGTTGTACAAATGCCTGAAGCGCCAAACATCGCGCGCGAAATCGTGCTGGGTACCGGGATGAACGTTCATACGGATGCCTACAGTGTGAGCCGGGCCTGTGCGACCAGTTTTCAGGCAGTGGCGAATGTCGCCGAGAGTCTGATAACGGGTACTATCCGTGCGGGTATCGCCGGTGGGGCCGATTCTTCTTCTGTGTTGCCCATTGGTGTGAGCAAAAAACTGGCGCGCGTGCTGGTGGACGTCAATAAAGCCAGAACGACCGGACAGCGACTCAAACTCTTTTCTCGCCTGCGTTTACGCGATCTGATGCCGGTTCCTCCTGCGGTGGCGGAGTATTCAACGGGGTTGCGGATGGGGGATACCGCCGAACAAATGGCGAAAACGTACGGTATTACCCGTGAACAGCAGGATGCGCTGGCACATCGTTCTCACCAGCGTGCCGCCCAGGCCTGGGCCGAAGGTAAGTTGGCGGATGAAGTCATGACCACATGGGTGCCGCCCTTCAACGATCCTCTCTCAGAAGACAATAATATTCGCGGTAACTCTACGCTGGCTGATTACGCAAAACTGCGTCCCGCGTTCGACAAAAAGCATGGCACAGTGACGGCGGCTAACAGCACACCGCTGACGGACGGTGCGGCTGCCGTTATTTTGATGACGGAATCTCGCGCTAGGGAGTTGGGATTGGTCCCGATGGGTTATCTGCGCAGTTACGCTTTTACCGCCATTGATGTGTGGCAGGACATGTTACTGGGTCCCGCATGGTCTACACCGCTGGCGCTGGAGCGCGCGGGACTCACGATGGCCGATTTGACGCTTATTGATATGCATGAAGCGTTTGCCGCGCAGACGTTAGCCAATGTTCAACTGCTGGGCAGCGAACGTTTTGCCCGGGATGTTTTGGGGCGGGCGCATGCCACCGGTGAGGTGGATGACAGCAAATTCAACGTGCTGGGCGGGTCGATTGCGTATGGTCACCCGTTTGCCGCCACAGGCGCACGCATGATCACCCAGACATTACACGAGTTGCGGCGCCGGGGAGGGGGCTTTGGTTTAGTCACCGCGTGCGCGGCGGGTGGTCTGGGTGCGGCAATGGTTCTGGAGGCGGAATAATGGAAATGACATCGGCTTTTACGCTTAACGTGCGTCTGGATAATGTCGCCGTTGTTTCCATGGACGTTCCCGGCGAAAAGATGAACACCTTGAAAGCGGAATTTGCGGCACAGGTTCGCGCCATTCTGAAACAAATCCGTGAAAACAAAGCATTGCTCGGCGTGGTGTTCATCTCCGCAAAGCCAGATAATTTTATTGCAGGCGCCGATATCAATATGATTGGCCATTGTCGCAGCGCGCAGGAGGCTGAAGCCCTTGCACGTCAGGGCCAGCAGATAATGTCCGAGATTAACGCGTTGCCGATCCCGGTCATTGCCGCCATTCATGGTGCGTGTCTGGGCGGGGGGCTGGAGATGGCGCTGGCCTGCCATAAACGCATCTGTACCGATGATACAAAAACAGTACTGGGATTGCCGGAAGTGCAGCTTGGGCTGTTGCCGGGCTCGGGCGGCACACAGCGGCTGCCGCGCCTGGTCGGGATAAGTACGGCGCTGGATATGATCCTCACTGGCAAGCAACTGCGTGCCAAACAGGCGCTGAAGGCGGGGCTGGTGGATGAGGTTGTTCCCCAGTCCATTTTGCTGGAAGCCGCTGTTGAGTTAGTCAAACAGGATCGGCCTGTTCATCGTGAATTACCGGTTCGTGAACGCATTCTGGCAGGTCCATTGGGACGTGCCCTGTTGTTTCGTATGGTCAGGAAGCAGACGGAACAGAAAACGCAGGGAAACTATCCGGCCACCGGCCATATTCTGGACGTGCTAGAAACCGGATTGGCGCAGGGGAGCAGCAGTGGTTATGACGCTGAAGCGCGGGCGTTTGGCGAACTGGCGATGACGTCAGAGTCAAAAGCCTTGCGTAATATCTTCTTTGCCAGTACCGAGGTAAAAAAAGATCCAGGCAGCGACGCACAACCAGGCCCACTCGAAAGCGTAGGGATTCTTGGCGGTGGATTAATGGGCGGCGGTATTGCGTATGTGACGGCCTGTAAAGGCGGCGTGCCAGTTCGCATCAAAGACATTAATACGAAAGGAATCAATCATGCGCTGAAGTACACCTGGGAGCAACTTGAAACGAAAGTGCGCCGCCGCCATATCAAGGCAAGCGAACGTGACAAACAGCTGGCGTTAATTTCTGGCGCTACCGATTATCGCGGTTTCTCTCACCGGGATCTGGTCATTGAGGCCGTGTTTGAAGATTTGTCGTTAAAACAACGGATGGTGGAGGAAGTTGAGCAGAATTGCGCTTCTCACACAATTTTTGCTTCTAACACCTCATCTTTACCGATTGGGGATATTGCAGCAAAGGCTCTCAGACCGGAACAAGTGATTGGCATGCATTTCTTTAGTCCGGTAGAAAAAATGCCGCTGGTCGAGATCATCCCGCATGCGACCACTTCCGCGCAGACAATTGCAACAACCGTTAAGCTGGCGAAAAAACAGGGTAAAACGCCCATTGTGGTTAGCGACAAAGCGGGATTCTATGTCAACCGCATTCTTGCTCCCTATATCAACGAGGCCATCCGATTACTGACAGAAGGGGAACGTGTCGAACATATCGACGCAGCGCTCGTAAAGTTTGGTTTTCCGGTAGGCCCAATCCAACTTTTGGATGAGGTTGGAATCGATACAGGCACTAAAATTATACCTGTACTGGAAGCGGCTTACGGAGAACGTTTTAGCGCGCCTGCAAATGTTGTTGCTTCAATTTTGAATGATGATCGCAAAGGTAGAAAAAATGGCCGGGGTTTCTATCTTTATGGGGCAAAAGGGCGTAAAAGCAAAAAACGCGTCGACCCTGCAATTTATACGCTTATTGGCGTACAAGGGCAGAAAAGGCTTTCCGCGCAGCAGATTGTTGAACGTTGCGTGATGTTAATGCTCAATGAAGCGGCTCGTTGTTTCGATGAGCAGGTTATCCGGAGCGCCCGGGATGGTGACATTGGCGCTGTTTTCGGTATTGGTTTCCCGCCGTTTCTTGGCGGCCCGTTCCGTTATATGGACTCCCTGGGGGCGGGAGAAGTGGTTGCAACTCTGCAACGGCTGAGTGCGCAATATGGCGACCGGTTTACGCCGTGTGAGCCGCTATTGCAGATGGCGCAGCGTGGTGATCGCTTCTGGAAGAGTGGGGAAACGGACCTGTAGGTGTAAGGTCAAAGGTAGGATGAATCCGCACCGAATGAATGTATCATGCTCAATTTGTAAACAGAGATTGACTATATTTACGCCATTGCGGTAAAAAACGGCGTTTCATTCGGTGAGCGGATAAGGCACAATGCCGGCCACCGCATTTTTACCACTGCCATTAGGGTATTGAGTACGAATGTGGGTGATTCTGGTTAACAAAAGCGGTGCAATATGCAAGTTTTTATCATGCGTCACGGCGACGCGGCCCTCGATGCCGCCAGTGATTCGGTTCGTCCCTTAACCTCTTGTGGTTGTGACGAGTCCCGCCAAATGGCGAACTGGCTGAAAGGTCAAAAAGTGGATATCGAACGCGTTCTGGTGAGCCCGTTCCTGCGAGCCGAACAAACGCTGGATGTCGTTGGGGAGTGTCTGAATCTGCCGAAAAGCGTAGATGTTTTACCGGAGTTGACTCCCTGCGGCGATGTTGGTCTGGTCAGTGCCTATCTGCAGGCTCTGGCTAATGAAGGTGTCGCCACTGTGCTGGTGATCTCTCACTTACCCTTAGTGGGATATCTCGTGTCTGAACTTTGTCCGGGTGAAACGCCGCCAATGTTTACCACGTCTGCCATTGCAAGCGTAACGCTTGATGAGACTGGCAAAGGCTGTTTCAACTGGCAGATGAGTCCATGTAATCTGAAAATGGCGAAAGCCATTTAACGGTAAAATGCCGGATCAGGCGAAGCCGCTATCTAGCAAACACAACGATCAAAAGAGCCGCTACTGCGGCTCTTTCTGTTTTGGCGGTTCAGGGAAGTTCGGGTGGAAGCCACTCTTCGACTTCTATCAGCACCAGCAGCGCGGCGTCGCCGCCATATTCCTTCGGCGCCTGATGAAAAGCCATCACATGCGGGTGTTGCGCCAGCCATAGCGGTGTCTGCTGTTTAAGGATGTGTTTACCATGTCCGTGCATCACACAGGCGCAAAACACATGTTCCCGGCGGCAGGCGGCAATCAATGCGCCTAACTCTTGTTTGGCCTGTTGCTGGGTCAAACCATGCAAGTCGAGAAACAGCTCCGGGGAGTAATCGCCACGGCGCATCTTCTTCAATTCAAAATGGCTGACGTCGGGACGAAGGTATTTTACCGGGCCATCCGTATTCAACAGTGGCTGAAATTCGTCAGAGAAGTAGTGACTGGCGTCGGCCTGCTCCGAAATGAGGCGTTTAACCGGAACCTCGGTGATTTTTTTTCGTAGCGGGCGGTGAACGATCGTGTCCTGTTTAATCTGACGGGTGCCGGTCATCAACTGCCGGAACAACGCCTGGTCCTCCTCGCTGAGCGGGTTTTTCTTTTTCATTCGCGCGTCTCATCTTCTGTTTTGCGTTAGTTTACCCGACTCCGGGGATATCCGATCCGCCAAAACGCAATTTTCGTGTTCATGCTCTGCGTGAATGCTGATTTATCCCCGTCTTCGTGGCAAACTAGCCGCCGAATTTAATGCGAGCATGCCCTGGAGGAATACGTGGATAAAATTTTCGTCGATGAAGCAGTGAGTGAACTGCATACCATTCAGGACATGTTGCGCTGGGCGGTCAGCCGTTTTAGCGCGGCAAATATCTGGTATGGCCACGGGACGGACAATCCCTGGGATGAAGCCGTGCAACTGGTATTGCCGACACTGTATTTGCCGCTGGATATTCCTGAAGACATGCGTACCGCGCGTCTGACACCGAGTGAACGTCACCGAATTGTTGAACGCGTGATTCGTCGCGTTAATGAGCGTATTCCGGTGGCCTACCTGACGAACAAAGCCTGGTTCTGCGGTCACGAATTCTATGTGGATGAACGCGTACTGGTACCGCGCTCGCCGATTGGCGAATTGATCAACAACCATTTTGACGGGCTAATCAAAGGCCAGCCGCACCATATTCTGGATATGTGTACGGGGAGCGGCTGCATTGCGATTGCCTGCGCCTATGCTTTCCCGGAAGCGGAAGTTGATGCCGTCGATATTTCTACGGATGCATTAGCGGTGACCGAGCGTAACATTGAAGAACATGGTCTGCTCCATCATGTCACGCCTATCCGCTCTGATGTGTTCCGCGACCTGCCGAAACTCCAGTATGACCTCATCGTTACCAACCCGCCGTATGTCGATGCAGAAGATATGTCCGATCTGCCGAGTGAATATCGTCACGAACCAGAACTGGGTCTGGCATCAGGTTCCGATGGGTTAAAGCTTACCCGCCGTATCCTGGGCAATGCGCCGGATTACTTGTCTGATGACGGTATTCTGATTTGTGAAGTCGGAAACAGCATGGTACATCTGATTGAACAATACCCGGATGTGCCGTTTACCTGGCTGGAATTCGACAATGGCGGCGACGGCGTCTTCATGCTGACGAAAGCGCAGCTGATTGCGGCTCGTGAACATTTCAGCATCTATAAAGATTAATCAAACGCGCAAACACACAACAACGATAATGGAGCGGTGATGGCAGGAAATACACTTGGACAACTCTTTCGCGTAACCACTTTCGGCGAATCGCACGGGCTGGCGCTCGGGTGTATCGTCGATGGCGTTCCGCCTGGCATCCCTCTGACAGAGGCTGATTTGCAGCACGATCTCGACAGACGTCGTCCGGGTACCTCACGTTACACTACTCAGCGTCGTGAGCCGGATCAGGTGAAAATTCTGTCGGGTGTGTTTGAAGGCGTCACGACCGGCACCAGCATCGGTTTGCTGATTGAAAACACCGATCAACGTTCGCAGGACTATAGCGCCATTAAAGACGTTTTTCGTCCGGGCCATGCCGACTATACCTATGAGCAGAAATACGGTTTACGTGATTACCGTGGCGGCGGGCGCTCATCTGCCCGTGAAACGGCAATGCGTGTTGCGGCCGGAGCGATTGCCAAAAAATATCTGGCCGAAAAATTCGGTATCGTTATTCAGGGCTGTCTGACCCAGATGGGGGATATTCCGCTGGCGATCAAAGACTGGTCGCAGGTAGAACTTAACCCGTTCTTTTGCCCCGATCCGGACAAAATCGACGCGTTAGATGAACTGATGCGCGCGCTGAAAAAAGAAGGTGATTCCATTGGCGCGAAAGTGACGGTGGTGGCAAACGGCGTACCGCCAGGTCTCGGTGAGCCAGTGTTTGACCGCCTGGATGCCGACATCGCCCACGCGCTGATGAGCATCAATGCGGTAAAAGGGGTGGAAATCGGCGATGGCTTCGACGTGGTCGCGCTGCGTGGCAGTCAGAACCGGGACGAAATCACCAAAGAAGGTTTCCAGAGCAACCATGCTGGCGGCATTCTGGGGGGGATCAGCAGTGGGCAACAAATTGTGGCTCACATGGCGCTGAAACCAACCTCCAGCATTACCGTGCCTGGACGGACGATCAACCGTTTTGGCGAAGAAGTTGAGATGGTAACCAAAGGACGTCACGATCCTTGTGTTGGGATCCGCGCGGTCCCGATTGCCGAAGCGATGCTGGCGATCGTGTTGATGGATCATCTACTGCGTCAGCGGGCGCAAAATGCGGATGTAAAAACTGATATACCACGCTGGTAACAGATGAAAAAAACGCTACTTGCACTGCTGGCCCTGTTGGTCAGTAGTGCCAGCCTGGCGGCGACGCCCTGGCAAAAAATAACCCAACCCGTCGCGGGAAGCGCACAATCTATTGGTGGATTTTCGAATGGTTGTATCGTGGGCGCCGACACGCTTCCTGTACAGTCTGAATCCTACCAGGTGATGCGCACCGATCAGCGCCGCTATTTTGGTCATCCCGATCTGGTGATGTTTATCCAGCGTCTGAGTTCGCAGGTGAACCAACTGGGGCTGGGAACGGTGCTGATTGGCGATATGGGAATGCCTGCTGGTGGTCGTTTCAACGGCGGACATGCCAGCCATCAAACCGGCCTGGACGTCGATATTTTCCTCCAGTTGCCGAAAACGCGTTGGACGCAGTCTCAACTGCTGCGACCTCAGGCGCTGGATCTGGTGGCCGCTGATGGTAAACACGTCGTGCCGTCGTTATGGAAGCCGGAAATATCTCGTCTGATTAAACTGGCGGCGGAAGATAACGACGTCACGCGAATTTTTGTGAATCCTGCGATTAAACAACAGCTTTGCCTGGATGCCGGGACCGATCGCGACTGGTTGCGAAAGGTTCGCCCCTGGTTCCAGCATCGTGCGCATATGCATGTCAGACTACGCTGCCCTGCCGACAGCCTTGAGTGCGAAGATCAACCGTTGCCGCCTCCGGGTGATGGATGTGGCGCGGAGTTGCAGAGCTGGTTCGAACCACCGAAACCTGGAACAACAAAGCCGGAGAAGAAGACACCACCACCGTTGCCACCTTCCTGCCAGGCGCTACTGGATGAGCACGTACTCTAATGGACAATTTTTTAGACCTGTTTATGGTGTCGCCGCTGTTGTTGGTGGTTCTGTTTTTTATCGCGGTGTTGGCAGGATTTATTGATTCAATCGCCGGAGGCGGGGGGCTGCTGACGATTCCCGCGCTGATGGCGGCGGGAATGTCGCCTGCGAACGCACTGGCTACCAACAAACTGCAGGCCTGCGGCGGCTCCATCTCGGCCACTGTCTATTTTGTTCGCCGCAAAGTAATCAATCTTGCGGATCAAAAACTCAATATTGCGATGACCTTCATTGGATCAATGAGCGGCGCGCTGTTGGTGCAACATGTGCAATCTGATGTGCTGCGTCAGATCTTGCCCGTTTTGGTTATCTGTATCGGTCTTTACTTTTTGTTGATGCCGAAACTGGGAGAGGAAGACAGACAGCGTCGTCTTTACGGTCTGCCTTTTGCGCTGATCGCCGGTGGATGCGTCGGTTTCTACGATGGTTTTTTTGGGCCCGCAGCAGGCTCGTTTTACGCACTGGCTTTTGTCACGCTGTGCGGATATAACCTCGCCAAATCAACGGCTCACGCCAAATTACTTAACGCCACCTCAAACGTGGGCGGTCTGTTATTGTTTATCATCGGCGGAAAAGTGATCTGGGCGACCGGCTTTGTGATGCTGATTGGCCAGTTCCTTGGCGCGCGTATGGGCTCCCGACTGGTATTGAGCAAAGGACAAACCTTAATTCGGCCCATGATCGTTATCGTTTCGGCGGTGATGAGCGCCAAACTACTTTATGATAGCCATGGACAGGAGATCCTCCACTGGTTGGGGATGAGCTAATGAACAGTACACATCACTACGAGCAGCTAATCGATATTTTTAATGGCTGTTTTGCCGATGGGTTTAATACCCGTCTGATTAAAGGCGACGACGAACCGATCTATCTTCCTGCTGATGCTGAGATCTCATATCACCGTATTGTCTTTGCCCACGGATTTTACGCCAGCGCCCTGCATGAAATTTCGCACTGGTGCATCGCGGGTAAAGCGCGGCGGGAACAGGTCGATTTTGGTTACTGGTACTGTCCGGATGGCCGGGATGCGCAGACTCAGAGCCAGTTTGAGGATGTGGAAGTGAAACCACAGGCGTTTGACTGGTTGTTTTGCGTCGCGGCGGGTTATCCGTTCAACGTCAGCTGCGACAATCTGGAAGGCGACTTTGAACCGGATCGCGTGGTGTTTCAGCGTCGGGTACATGCTCAGGTGATGGAATATCTGGAAAAAGGGATCCCTGAACGTCCAGCGCGATTCATTAAAGCGCTACAGAATTATTATCACACGCCTGATCTTAAGGTGGAACAGTTCCCGTGGCCAGAAGCGCTCAACTGAAGCCAGCGCCACGTTTACAATGAGGAAAGAAGATGATCGCGGAGTTTGAATCACGCATTCTGGCATTAATCGACGACATGGTAGAGCATGCAAGTGATGATGAGCTTTTTGCCAGTGGGTATTTGCGTGGCCACCTGACGCTAGCCGTTGCCGAATTGGAAGGTGGTAATGACCATTCCGCTGACGCGGTATATACCAATGTCACCACGAGTCTGGAAAAAGCGATTGGCGCGGGTGAACTCTCGCCACGTGACCAGGCCTTAGTGAAGGAGATGTGGGACACTCTGTTCCAGAAGGCCACGACAAAATAATGGCGGATTGTGCCGGATGGCAACGCCTGGCGTCTTATCCGGCCTCCGATCCCGCGTCCCACAGGCCGGATAAGGTGCTTGCACCGTCATCCGGCATTGTCCCGTTACTTTACCGCTTTCCCCTTCAACAACTTCCGTATCCATAAACGATTCGGGTTTAATGCCGCCAGCGTGTCCGCATCCAACGGAACAGGTTCCTCACTCATTTGCGCGGCGAGGATCTCAGCGCACAGTGGGGCAGAGCACAGTCCACGCGATCCCAGCGCGCCCAACATAAACAGATCCGTGTAGACAGGCGCACTTTCCGCGTCAGCTTTGTGTTCAGCCAGGTTTGCATACTGAATGAGCGTAGCGTCATAGTCCGGCACATTGCCCACCATGGGCAGGTGGTCGCGGGTGGCACAACGTACGCCACAACGCGCCTCTTTTCCGCTCACATCAACCTCATTTGCCCACTCCGCATTCGGAAAACAGTCAATCAGGCGCTGCCGATTCTGTTGCTGGTCATCCTCGCGATAGCATGTCTCTTCGCTGCCACGGTGATAGCTGGCGCCGATACAGTGATGCTGATTGGCCGGGTTTTGCGGGGTAAGATAGCCGTCATAGCACAATACCTGTCGTAGGGCGGAAAGCGCTGAGGTGGTGGGAATATGACTGACCTGCCCCCCGACGGAATAAACCGGCAACGGCTGAGTCTGATCAAAACGATTAATCTGATGACCGTTTGCCAGGACGACAACCTGATGTTCAGCTTGCGTCCCGTCGGCGAACGTCAATTGCCAGTCTGCTTCCTGCATTGAAAGGGTGGTCAGTGAATGCTGATAACAGAGACGTAATCCCTGTTTTTCGGCCAGGATCAGTACCGCTGCGGTCAACTCCGCCGGGCACAGCCAGCCACCTTGCGGCCAGGTGATCCCCGCGCAGTTTACCGGCAGGCCGATGGTTCGCTCAATCTGTGTAGCGTCAACGGCCTTTGCGAATTCACTGGGTAATGACTGCGACAGCATTTGTTCGATTTTCTGTTCGCTCTTTTCATCCCAGCCTAATTGCGTGACGCCACACCAGTTGTGTGCAAACTCAACGGGCAGGGCATCATACAGGCGCCGGGCAAAGGTGAATGCGGCAGGAAAGAAGAGGTTAATGGCTGCGTCGTGTTTGCTGAGTAACGGATACAGCGCGCCCTGGCGATTACCAGAAGCCCCCTGAGCAGGCTGTTTATCAGCGCAATACAGCGTGACTTGCCAGCCACGGCGTAACAGCGCCAGCGACAATAATGCGCTGGCGATGCCGCCGCCGATAATTGCCGCTTCACGTTTTGTGGTTCCACGACGGAGAAACCAGGGTGACGTGGACGGTTGTGTCAGGGTTTGTTCCATCACGCCGCAAAGCATTTCACGCTTGCGCCCGAACCCTTTGTATTTTTGCATGGTAAAACCAGCATCCTGTAGACCCCGACGCACAAAACCTGCGGAGGTAAACGTTGCCAGCGTACCGCCAGGACGGACCAGTCGCGCCATCGCGTCGAACAGATTCTGCGTCCACATATCCGGATTTTTGGCTGGTGCGAAACCGTCGAGGAACCAGGCGTCAACTTTCTGATTTAACGTCTCATCCAGTTGCCCGGTCAGTTCGTTGATATCGCCAAACCACAAATCCAGCGTCACACGCCCCTCGTCCAGCAACAGGCGATGACAACCGGCCAGTGGCAGTGGCCACTGAATCTGTAACTGCTCAGCCCAGGGCGACAGTTCAGGCCAGCGTTGATGCGCCTGCACTAAATCCTGGCGGCTTAGTGGATATTTTTCGAAGCTGATGAAATGAAGTCGCTCTAACGTGGCTTGCGGGTGTGAAGCGCGAAAGGCGGCGAATGCCTGCCAGAGTGTTAGAAAATTGAGACCGGTCCCAAAACCGCTTTCTGCCACCACAAATAATTGCCGTGAATGAGTGGGGAAGCGTTCCGCGAGATGATTTCCGCCGAGAAAAACGTAACGCGTCTCCTCCAGTCCATTATCATTAGAAAAATAGACATCATCAAAATCTCGGGAAACAGGTGTACCCTCAGCATTAAATTCAAGGTTGGCAGGTTGTATAGCGTATTGTTTCACGTAAGTTACTCGTCTCACAGGCAGTGTCACGATCTTAGCGATGTGTGCCTGGCGGCGCAAATTTCCGCATAAATTGGCTGATCGGACTTGTTCGGCGTACAAGTGTACGCTATTGTGCCATTCGAAACTTACTATAGTGTGACTTACAGAGGTATTGAATGAAACGTGCAGTGATTACTGGCTTGGGCATCGTTTCCAGCATCGGTAATAACCAGCAGGAAGTCCTGGCATCTCTGCGTGAAGGACGTTCAGGGATCACTTTCTCTCAGGAGTTTAAAGACTCAGGAATGCGTAGCCACGTGTGGGGTAACGTCAAACTGGACACCACTGGTCTTATCGACCGTAAAGTGGTCCGTTTCATGAACGATGCCTCTATCTATTCCTATCTCTCCATGCAGCAGGCGATTGAAGACGCCGGTCTGAAAGATGAAGTTTATCAGAACAATCCACGCGTGGGCCTGATTGCCGGTTCTGGCGGTTCGTCTAAATCTCAGGTTTTTGGTGCCGATGCGATGCGTAGCCCGCGTGGCCTGAAAGCGGTGGGTCCATATGTGGTCACCAAAGCGATGGCTTCTGCGGTATCCGCGTGCCTCGCGACACCGTTTAAAATCCACGGTGTGAACTACTCCATCAGCTCCGCCTGTGCGACGTCCGCACACTGTATCGGAAACGCGGTAGAACAGATTCAACTGGGCAAGCAAGACATCGTCTTTGCGGGCGGCGGTGAAGAGCTGTGCTGGGAAATGGCGTGTGAATTCGACGCAATGGGCGCGCTGTCTACCAAATATAACGAGTCTCCGGACAAAGCTTCCCGTACTTATGACGCAAACCGTGACGGTTTCGTTATCGCAGGTGGCGGCGGTATGGTTGTTGTCGAAGAGCTCGAGCATGCTCTGGCTCGTGGCGCGCACATCTATGCGGAAATCGTTGGCTACGGCGCAACGTCCGATGGTGCTGACATGGTTGCTCCGTCTGGCGAAGGCGCAGTGCGCTGCATGCAGATGGCAATGCACGGTGTTGATACCCCAATCGACTACCTGAACTCCCACGGCACTTCTACGCCGGTTGGCGACGTGAAAGAGCTGGGTGCAATTCGCGAAGTGTTTGGTGATAACAGCCCGGCTATTTCTGCGACCAAAGCGATGAGTGGTCACTCTCTGGGCGCCGCTGGCGTACAGGAAGCCATCTACTCTCTGCTGATGCTGGAACACGGTTTTATCGCACCAAGCATCAATATTGAAGAGCTGGATGAGCAGGCTGCGGGTCTGAACATTGTGACGGAAACGACCGATCGTGAACTGATCACAGTGATGTCCAACAGCTTCGGTTTCGGCGGCACTAACGCCACGCTGGTTATGCGTAAACTGAAAGCGTAAGCATCCGCGATGCAAGAAGAGGGGAGCCAAATGGCTCCCTTTTTTATGCGTTGACAATAACCGCTTCTCAAAGGCAAACTCCATCCTCAACATTATCTCTCTGATAATAGTGGGTGTTTAACATTACCCAACGCACCTTAATCCTGATGGTCAGGTGGAGGGGGCGTGGCATTTCCTCGCCTTACTCTGCATTTCGGAGTAACGCATGACAGCAGTGACCCAAACAGAACAAACATCTTCTGCGAATTTTTCGCTCTTTCGCATCGCCTTTGCGGTTTTCCTGACCTATATGACGGTCGGTTTACCCTTACCTGTCATCCCGCTTTTTGTGCATCATGAACTGGGCTATGGCAACACCATGGTCGGTATCGCCGTGGGCATTCAGTTTCTGGCCACGGTGCTCACACGAGGCTATGCCGGGCGGCTCGCCGATCAATATGGCGCTAAACGTTCTGTGCTACAGGGGATGTTTGCCTGTGCCCTGGCGGGCGTTGCGTGGTTGCTGGCAGCGCTGTTGCCGGTCTCTATCCCGGTTAAATTTGCTCTGCTGATTGTCGGGCGTTTGATCCTGGGATTTGGTGAAAGTCAGTTACTGACGGGCACATTAACCTGGGGAATGGGGCTGGTTGGGTCGGGGCGTTCGGGTAAGGTAATGTCGTGGAACGGGATGGCGATTTACGGCGCGCTGGCGGCCGGTGCGCCGCTTGGTCTGTTAATCCACAGCCATTATGGTTTTGCTGCGCTGGCCTGCGTCACTATAGCGCTTCCGCTGCTGGCGTGGTTGTTTAACGGCTCCGTGCGTAAAGTTCCAGCGCATCCAGGCGTACGTCCTTCACTGTGGAGCGTGGTCGGGCTTATCTGGAAACCTGGAGTTGGCCTGGCGCTGCAGGGCGTCGGTTTTGCCGTTATCGGTACCTTCATTTCTCTCTACTTTGCCAGCAATGGCTGGGCGATGGCGGGGTTTACATTGACCGCGTTTGGCGGCGCATTTGTGCTCATGCGTGTGCTGTTTGGCTGGATGCCAGATCGCTTTGGCGGCGTGAGGGTGGCACTCGTTTCACTGTGTGTTGAAACCGTCGGGCTGGTGTTGCTCTGGCTCGCGCCAACCGCGTGGTTTGCCTTGTTGGGTGCGGCATTAACCGGGGCCGGGTGCTCATTAATCTTCCCGGCGCTGGGCGTTGAGGTGGTGAAACGCGTACCTTCGCAGGTTCGCGGTACCGCGTTGGGGGGATACGCCGCTTTTCAGGACATTTCCTACGGTGTGACCGGACCTTTGGCGGGGCTATTAGCCACCTCATGCGGTTATCCCTCAGTATTTCTGGCCGGGGCGATTTCCGCAGTGGTGGGCATTATCGTGACATTACTCTCTTTTAGGAAAAGTTAGGAAACCAACAAAAAAAGAGTCAGCACAATCATGAGTGCGATAAACAGCAGGCCTGGCCGGGCCGACAGCGATTTTATGGTTTCAATAACCGGCGCGAACGGACTGTAGAGTGGTTGAATATGTCGAGGATCGTTCAATTCCCGCTCTCGTTCTACACGACGCAGGAAAATCTGGTTAAGCAGATCCTGCACCTGGACTGTGGTCAAAATCGTTTGCGGCTGGATCTGATAAGTCTGCAGCGCATACTCTTTGATGGCCGTAAATTCATTCGGCTCAAGCGGCTGCTTCAACGCCGCCTGTAGCGTTTGCAATGTGGGAGTATTCTGTAGGCTGAGTGTCTGACGCGCCTGTAACCAGGTCACCAGATGGGTGAACTGTTTAGCCGGGATCAACTCGCCGCTTTTTACGCCGGAAAGTTCCAGCATTGATTGCCAAATCAACTTTCCCGATTCGCCCGTGGCGGCAGCCAGTTTGGTCACGAGCTGGTTGAGCGTATTGTGTTCGGCGGGTAATAACGGCCTGTCGGTCGCCGGACGCTGCTGTGGCTGTGGGATAGAGAGCTGCCCTTGTTGCAGTAACGTCAATACGTTCTTCAATTGTTCTGGTGTAAGCTGGCTTAACGCCGTCTGGTTATACTGCTGGCGGATAAAATCACTGACGGCCTGGCGATTGTTCCCCCGGCTCAACAGTTCCGTTAATTGCGCCAGCACCTGACGATTAGCGTGGTTTTGCTGGGCGACGCCCAGTCGTTGGTTGAGATTTTGTTCAGCGGCAGGAAAATGACGCGAAAGCAACGGCGTGTCGCTTTTTATCCCCAAATCGTGTTTTATTCCGGCCCATACTTCCGCACTTTGCTGTTGCGTCAGCGAAATCAGGCGAGTGATCAGTCGTTCCAGAACGGTACGTTGTTGGGTGGATAACGGCTGTTCGCCCGCGATGGAAAGACGGTTCTGTCCTTCACCAGGAGGTTGTGCGGGAGCTCCGGAAATGGGTTGCATCATCACTAATCCTTAAATCTTTGCAAACCAGGTCTCGCAGTATGCCTGGCGGCGAGATTATGGCACACTTGCCCGGTTAACTCTCGTTCTCAAACAGCTATGTCAGATGTGAAATTTCTTGTTGCAGAATGGGGATAGAAAAGAGCGGGAAACTGGCGGAAAAGGAGCCTTCCGACTCCTTTTTTATTTGTTCATTTTTTCGTACCGGGGTTGCTACGGTCAGACCACTCTCTGGCGTGCTCAATCTCCCCGGCGCTGTAAACAGGGTGTTCGTAATGATTGCCCACATCACGGACGCGATAAATCTTCCAGTTTCCGTCTTCCCTGCGCGTATAGACCTCAAGGTAGATTGGTTCCAACTCAGTGCCCAGTTGAACATTCAGCTTTTCACCGCCAAGAAATGGCTGCACCTGACCAACGCGTAATAATGGGATCCACGTCGGTGCATAGTCCTGCACGTACATAAAGTAGTCCGACCCGACGATCTCCTGTTCATAAAAACTGTTAATCAGATCCAGACGTTCGACGAGTTGTCTGGCGACGTAACGGTGCATGACTGCCTCTGTCTCATCGGGTGTGGACACATCATCCGTGTAGATTTTCATCCACGAGAGATAGAATTGTTTGACGTCTTGCGTGCTGTCACGGTGGGCAGCCGTGCAACCACTAAGCAAGATGAGCGCAATAAGAGAGAACGCTTTCATCATTTTATCCTGTAAATGGTGTAGGTGGGTTTTGCTGTCCGATAGCCTGGACCCGCCCACATATCGCGCTGTTTGAAGTCGGAATACCATACCGTCCCGTCAAAAATCGCCATATGACCGCTGGGATTACCACCCGCATAGGGTTGAATAACAATGACATCGCCTTCGCGGGGGGACTCAAAGGTGCCGATGGCGCTAAAACCGGCGTTTTTTAACATCGGACCATAATCTTTGGCATGGTATGTGTGCCCAAGGACAATGCCTCCTGCCTGAATGGCTTTACGGGTAAATTCTGCGCAGCGTCCTTGCGAATGAGAACCTGCATGCGATTTAGCGTAATTCACTGCTGCATTTTTGTCCCAGCTCATAATAACTCCTGTTAATGGATTGCGTAGTAGAATTTCGTAAAGCTTTAACAGTATTTATTCTGAGACGAATGACAGATAGTGCTATTAATATACTTAGTAATATTAGTTAACGTATTTATTAATATACTTTTTCGATGGGTGGTAT
>NZ_JANEWG010000056.1 GCF_028069725.1 Citrobacter sp. Awk 4 | reverse complement strand
TGGAAATAGTCACCTAAATATAAAGAATCAGAGATGGCGAAAAATATCGCCAATCCCCTTATCCAATTAACCTGTTAATGCCCTGATGACCGTTTCCATCGCCTGTTTTTCCAGCTCACTTCGCGAGATACGCTGATTCGCTAAGGCCGTTCTTAACACGCCGGCAATAACGACGTGTTTCGGCTCTTGCCCCAGGTCGCGCATTTCCAGCACAACTTTGCCTACTACCCTGCACATCTCCCGGTACAGCTCGTCTTCTTTGCCTGGTTTTCCCATTATGTTTCACTCCTTGCCAGCATCAACCAACAGCATATATCACGCTGTTGAAATAGACAAAATTCAATGAAAATCAAATAAATAAATCATGAAACTATTGCATGTTTATCGATTTACAACACCTGTTGTAGGCGATTAACGAGCTCCGCCAGGCTCCTGGCCTGCATCTTTTCCATGACTCTGGCGCGATGAACCTCCACGGTGCGCACCGCAATATTCATTGCGCTGGCGATTTCGCGATTCATCAATCCTTTCGCGACCAGCGCCGCCAGCTCACACTCTTTTGGCGTGAGTTGTTGGTAACAGCGGATGATGGACTGACGCGCAAACGCCGATGCAGAAACCGCCAGCGCATGTTCCAGCGCAGCCTGGAGTGGTCCGGCAGACACTGGTTTTTGCAGGAAATCGACCGCCCCGCGCTTCATCTGCTCCACCGCCATCGGGACATCTCCATGCCCGGTGAGAAACACGACGGCCAGCGTACTGCCTCGCTGACGCATCTCTTCATGCACTCTCTGACCATCCAGCTCTGGCATACGCATATCCAGCAGCAGCACGCCGGTTTGTCGCAAGTCCGCCAGGGATAAAAAACGGGTGGCCTCGTTCCAGCAACGAACCTCGTAGCCTAAACTTTCCAGTAAAAAGGCACATGCCTCTGTCACTGCTACATCATCATCCAGCAGATGAATGATCGCCATCGCTGCCCCCTCCCTCATTTTTTCTGAAATGCAGTATGACAACCGCCCCCATCTGACCATCAGGCGATGTCTGGTTCGAAATGCTCATGTCTCCCTGACCGTAACGTACCAGCCGCTGGCAGATCACTAACCCTAAGCCCATCCCTTCCTTGCGGGTGGTGACGAAGGGCTGAAAAGCCTGACGCTGTACCGCGTCATCGATGCCCCCCGCATTGTCCCGCAACAGGATAGACATCAAGTGGTTGCCCTCTTCAGCCTCCAGCCACACTGTCGTCGCGCCCGCCTGGGCGGCATTCAGAATAAGATTCGCCAGAACCTGTTCAAGGAGCATCGGCGGTAGCGTGAGCGTCAGTGTGGGATCCACATCGGCGTGTAACGTCACCGTCGGGAAATGCTGCGACATGCGCAACAGTTGCCAGACGTGGGAAACGGCGTCGCGAATCCCGATAGTCTTCCACTCCTCGGCCAGCACCGGATTTCCCTGTGCCTGGCTGACCCAATGGCGCAAATTGCGCAACGTATCCGCACCACGTTGCGCCTGGCTGTCGATCTGTTCCAGCGCGGGTAACAGCGGGTGCTGCGGATCTTGTTGGCGTAACCGAATCAGACACCCTTCGGCATAATGGCGGATCGCCGAAAGCGGCTGGTTGATCTCGTGGGCGAACCCGGAAGTCATCTCACCGAGAATACTCATTTGCCTTGCCGTTTCGAGGGCCTGTTCTTGTTTATGCAGCAGCACATTATTGCGTTCCAGCTGTTTCCCCCGCCGGCGAACCAACAGCATGACCCAGATGTAATTCAGGGTCAGCAGGAAGACGATAATCGCGGCCCCGCCCATTACTGTCTGATGCTGAATGAGCCAGCTTTTCACATCCAGCCATAAACGCCGCTGTTGCGGATGCTGGCGCACCTCGCGCAGTAGCGCTTCAACCTGACTGGTAGAGGCCGGAGCGCCCCAGTGATAGGGGGCGGATTCCGGGGCATTGAATAACGCCCGGGTGACACGATCCGCAAGGGTATTACTGACGGACGACAGCGCGGCAAACGACCAGTCAGGATAAAGCGGTGTACTGGTTAAACAGGGAATCGACGCCGGATGGCTAAGTACCGCCACAAAATCCTCTTTGTGGATCAGCCCTTCCTGGTCCATTTTTTCCAGCAGACAAACCGGGACAATCGCTGCCTGCACCGCCTTTTCTCGTAGCAGATACACCACCGCATCGCCGGGAAAACCGGTAAAACGTAACTGCAAATCGCGCTCCGGGCGCAGTCCCGCATCGCTGAGTGCTTTATATCCCAGCAAATATCCACCGAAGGCCTGGGCATCAATGGCGCCAACCGTTTTACCGATCAGGTCGTGAACGCTATTGATGCCGCTGTCACGCCGCGTCAGGATCACACTGCCAATCACATTTCCTGCCGTTTTGCTCCCACGCTGGGAGCGCAACGAGGCCAGCCAGCGTAACGGGGCATCGTTATTAAGCTGCACAAACTGCGCCGGGTTAGTAATCACAAACTGAATCGTTCCACTATTCACCGCCTCCTGCATTTGGTGCAAGTCTAACGGTTGAATCTGGAATTGTTCGCCAGGGAGTTGCTGATTCAGCATCGTCACCAGCGGTTGCCAGTGATTGCGCGTAGAATCTTCGCCTCTCATCGCCAGAATGCCGATATTCCACGACCCCGCCCATGCAGGATTCGTTAATACCCAGACGGATGCCAGCACCGCCAGGTATTTCGCCACTTTGCCTTTCACCCAAGATTCCCTGTCATTTATGTTGTTTTAGATCAACAACAAGCCGGGTATGTGGTTAACCACAATAGAGCTGCCCCCGCCACGATTTTTACACTGTAAATCATCAAGATTCTTTATACATAACACGCAAATCAACGGCATGACCAATGTTTAGTTGTTGCACCGTGACGGGAGAAAATATGGACAGCAGTAAACGGCAGTTTCTCCAGCATCTCGGCGTCCTGACCGCAGGCGCCTCTCTGGTCCCCCTGGCAGAGGCGAAATTTCCCTTTTCACCCGAACGACATGAAGGGTCGGCCCAACACCGTTATGCAATGCTTATTGACCTGCGGCGCTGCATTGGTTGTCAGGCCTGTACCGTCAGTTGTGCGATTGAAAACCAGACGCCACAAGGTGAGTTTCGTACGCTCGTCAACCAGTATCATCAGGTCCGACTGGAAGGTGAACAAAACGTCACCAACGTCCTGCTTCCCCGCCTGTGTAATCATTGTGATAACCCGCCCTGCGTCCCCGTTTGTCCGGTGCAGGCCACCTTTCAGCGAGAAGATGGCATTGTGGTGGTGGACAACACACGCTGCGTCGGCTGCGCCTACTGCGTGCAGGCGTGTCCCTATGACGCCCGGTTTATCAATCATGAGACGCAAACCGCAGATAAATGCACGTTCTGTACGCACCGGCTTGAGGTTGGATTGCTCCCCGCCTGCGTTGAATCCTGCGTCGGCGGAGCCCGGATCATCGGAGATATCAAAGATCCAGACAGCCGGATCTCGCAAATGCTCCAGACTCATCACGATGCGATCAAGGTACTGAAACCGGAAAATGGCACCTTGCCGCACGTATTCTACCTGGGCCTCGATGAGGCGTTCGTCACGCCGCTGATGGGCCGCGCACAACCCGCGCTCTGGCAGGAGGTTTAAATGTCGCATTCACTGTTGATCGAAGAGGTACTGACCCGGCCGCAGGAAGTGAGTTGGCTCCCCTGGGCCGTGCAATATTTCTTTTTTATTGGTATCGCCACCTGTGCGGCACTGTTTGCCTGCTACCTGCACTGGCGTAAGTCTGACGACAGCGCTTCTCTGGAGAATTTGACGCTGTTGATTGCCCTGACCTGCGCCATCACTGCGCCGTTGGCGCTCACCGCCGATCTCCACCAAACCGCCCGCGTCTGGCATTTTTATGCTTATCCTACCCCCTGGTCCTGGATGCCCTGGGGCGCCGTATTTCTGCCGCTGTTCACGGGTTTTCTGGGACTCTGGTTTGTGGCGCAGCAGATCACGCGTTTTACCGACAAAAGTTACCGCCTCACTAAATGGCTGGCGCTGGCCAGCGCATTGTCCGCCGTGGGATTACTGATTTATACCGGGCGGGAAGTGTCTGTGGTGCAGGCGCGTCCAATTTGGTTCAGTTACGCCTTTCCGGTGGCGATGCTCTTCAGCGCCTTTCAGGCTTTCTTCGCGCTACTGGTTGTCGCCAGTCATCGTGACCCACGCCTGCAAAGACGCCTCGCGGGAGGACAGTTCTGGATGTTGCTGGCGCTGGCGCTCGTCGTGGTGATTTGGGTAAGCAGCGACACGCTTTCCGGCGTTGCTCTTCGCCAGTGGATAGGCGTATCGCCCTCCGCCCGCCACTACGCCATGGGCTGGGTAGCCTTGTGGCTTTTCGCGCTCACCGTGTGCGCGGTCGCCATGCGTAAGCCTTTATCGCTCGCATGGCGCGTCAGCCTGGCGTTAAGCGCAATGGCGCTGTGCTGGCTAATGCGCTGGACGCTGCTGATTCAGGTACAGACCGTCCCCAAATTCAACGCGCAATTTAACCCTTACACGCTGCCAGGAGGTACCGATGGCTGGCTGGCCATCATAGGGACTTTTGGTTTGTGGATTGCGCTGTTAATCATTGTTCGTGAGGTTCTTAACGGACTCACCAGGAGATTACAACATGGCTAATTTAACCCGTCGTCAGTGGCTTAAAGTGGGTCTTGCCGTGGGCGGTATGGTGACTTTCGGCCTCAGTTACCGTGATGTGGCAAAACGCGCGATTGATGGCCTGCTGGAGGGTACATCCGGCAAAATTACCCGCGATCGGATCTTCGGCAATGCGCTGATCCCTGAGGCGCATGCGGTACCACACTGGCAGCAAAATCCGCATCAGGTGATCTCCATGACGCAATGTTTCGGCTGCTGGACGCAGTGCGGCGTGCGGGTTCGTGTCGACAGCCAGCAGGGAAAAGTACTGCGTATTGCAGGCAATCCATATCACCCGCTTTCGCACGAACACCACATTGACGCCTCCGTCCCTTTTGCAACGGCGATGGAGCAACTGGCCGGTGAAAATGGACTCGACGCCCGTTCTACCGCCTGCGCCCGTGGCGCCACACTGCTCGAAGGCTTATACAGTCCGCTGCGCATTCTGGTACCGATGAAACGCGTAGGTAAACGGGGAGAAGGGAAATGGCAGCGCATCAGTTTTGAACAGCTGATCGAGGAAGTGGTCGAGGGTGGCGATCTGTTCGGCGAAGGACACGTCGACGGCCTGCGCGCGATTCACGCCCCGGACACGCCTATTGACCCGCAGCACCCCGGTTTTGGCCCCAAAAGTAATCAGCTATTGGTGACCAACACCAGCGATGATGGGCGTGATACCTTCCTGCGGCGTTTTGCCCTCAACAGCTTTGGCAGTAAAAATTTCGGCGCGCACGGCGCGTACTGTGGCCTGGCTTACCGGGCGGGCTCTGGCGCGCTGATGGGCGATCTGGATAAAAATACCCACGTTAAACCTGACTGGGAAAACGTTGAATTTGCGCTCTTTATGGGCACCTCTCCGGCGCAGTCCGGCAACCCGTTTAAACGACAGGCCAGACAACTTGCCAGCGCCCGCTTGCGCCATGATTTTCGCTATGTGGTCGTCTCTCCGGCATTGCCATTAACGACGGTGCTGGCAGACGATCGCGGACACTGGCAGTCGATTTTGCCGGGTAGCGATTCCGCGCTGGCGATGGGTATGATCCGCTGGATCATCGAAAATCAACGCTACAACGCCACGTACCTCGCGCTCCCGAGCGCTGCGGCCATGCAACAGGCTGGCGAGAAAAGCTGGACGAACGCTTCACACCTGGTGATAACCGATGAGATCCCAAAGCTTGCCGGGCAGCATCTGACCCTGGCGCACCTGAGTCCTGAGGGAAGCGCCGAGCCCGTGGTTGTCAACGAATCGGGCGAAATGGTTGCGGCAACGGCGTGTCAGCAAGCCCAGCTGTTTGTCACCCGTCAGGTAACGCTGGCTGATGGACGTCAGGTGACGGTGAAAAGCGGGTTCCAGTGCCTGAAAGAGTCCGCAGAAAAACTGACGCTCACTGAGTACAGCCAGCAGTGCGGGGTTTCACAAGAGAACATGGTGGCGATGGCTGATGCCTTCACCGGTCATGGCCGTAAAGCGGCAGTGATTACCCACGGCGGAATGATGGCGGGCAATGGATTTTACAATGCCTGGGCCGTGATGATGCTCAACGCGTTGATTGGCAACCTTAGCCTCGAAGGCGGCGTTTTTGTCGGCGGCGGAAAATTTAATGGCGCAACCGATGGTCCCCGTTACAACATGGACAGTTTTCCCGGCAAGGTGAAGCCAAAAGGTCTGAGCATTGCACGCAGTAAAACCGCCTATGAATCTTCCGAAGAGTACCGTGATAAAGTGGCGGCCGGGAAATCCCCTTTCCCGGCAAAAGCGCCGTGGTACCCTTTCGTGGCAGGCCAGCTCACCGAATTACTCAGCTCTGCGCTGGAAGGTTATCCCTATCCGCTGAAAGCCTGGATTTCCAACATGACCAACCCGTTGTATGGCATTCCAGGGTTACGGGCGGTCGCCGAAGAAAAGCTCAAAGATCCCAAACATCTGCCGTTGTTTATCGCGATCGATGCGTTTATGAATGAAACCACTGCGCTGGCGGATTATATCGTGCCGGATACCCATAACTTTGAAAGTTGGGGATTCAGCGCGCCGTGGGCGGGCGTCGCCAGTAAAGCCACAACCGCCCGTTGGCCTATTGTTCCGCCAGCCACCCATCGCGCGGCAGACGGACAGTCCGTTTCCATGGAATCGTTCTGTATCGCGGTGGCGAAACGGCTTCATCTGCCTGGATTTGGTGATGATGCGATGACCGATGTGCAGGGCAACCATTACCCGCTCAATCGCGCCGAAGATTACTATCTTCGCGTCGCCGCCAATATTGCGTTTATGGGTAAATCACCGGTGGCCGAGGCCAATCAGGAGGATGTCACGCTGACTGGCGTATCGCGTATTCTGCCGGTGATCGAACAGACGCTGAAAGCCGATGAAGTTCGCCGCGTCGCCTTTGTTTACTCGCGCGGCGGTCGTTTTGCGCCGGACAAAAGCGGTCGGGCGGACAATCGGGTCGGCAATGCCTGGGAAAAACCCCTGCAAATCTGGAATGCAAACGTTGCGGCCCATCGTCACGCGATTACGGGAGAACGCTACAGTGGTTGCCCGGCATGGTATCCGTCGAGACTGTCGGATGGGCGGTCGGTGGATGAACTGTTCCCGGTAAAACAGTGGCCACTCAAGCTCATCTCCTTTAAGTCCAATACGATGGCGAGCGCATCGGCGGTGATCCCACGTTTACACCACCTCAAACCGGTAAATCTGGTGGCGCTCAATCCGCAAGACGGTGAACGTTACGGCCTCGCTCATGGCGACGTGGCGCGCATTACCACGCCTGGCGGCGAGGTGGAGGCGCAGATCAGCCTGCTCAATGGCGTAATGCCTGGCGTTGTCGCCATTGAACATGGTTATGGGCATCGGGAAATGGGGGCGGCGCAGCACACGCTGGACGGTGAACCGATGCCGTTTGATGCACAGATAAAATCGGGCATTAACCTGAACGACTTGGGGTTTGCCGACCCGACCCGCCAGGTGAGTAATACCTGGCTGGACTGGGTGTCGGGAGCGGCGGTACGCCAGGGATTACCGGCGAAAATTGAGCGAGCCTGAATCAGTGCCGGATGGCAACACTAACGCGTTTTATCCGGCCTGGAAATCGGCTCCAGGCCGGGTCAGGCGAAGCCGCCTCCCGGCACAGAACAGATTAGTTATTTACCGGGATCACCGCGCCTTTATATTTGGCGCGGATCCAGTCCTGAATCGCCTTAGAGTGCAGAACGTCAACCAGCGCCACAATATCCTTCTTCTTCTCATCGCCACGATGCACGGTAATGATGTTGGCGTACGGGCTATCGACAATGTCGCTGATGCGGGCAGACACTTTATCCACGCCAGGTTTCAGTGAGATCCCCCTTTGTTCAAAAATCGACATGATACGCCACTAATTGATTAAAAAAGAATTTGTTATAACTTCAGAGCATAAAAGCGTAGAGAGGTGAATTCAGGCTTTGGCACTATTTTTGTAATGCTAAAGCATAGGATTGTTTCTGTTGCGCAACACTTTCGCCTTCTGGAGGGCCACTCCTGGTGCGGGTAGTAACGCCTTAATAACAATTTGTTGTGAATCTGCACAGAAGATTTTTGAAACGCTGTTTTTATTTTCCTTTTGGATAAACTTCAGCGTATAATGCGCGCCAATTGACTCTTGAATGGTTTCAGCAGATTGGACTATAGAACTCAACGACTCACATTATCCCCTTCCCGTTGGGCTGAAACACGAGCACACATTCTTCTGCACGCTCCTTCGATGTCACCTATCCTTAGAGCGATGTACCACCACTTTCGCAACACAGGTTTAGCTTCCTGGCCGTGCGCCCCGGAAGCCAGATTTCCATATCCTTCTCAACTTAAAGACTAAGACTGTCATGAAAAAGACCAAAATTGTTTGCACCATCGGCCCGAAAACCGAATCTGAAGAGATGTTAAGCAAAATGCTGGACGCGGGCATGAACGTCATGCGTCTGAACTTCTCTCACGGCGATTACGCAGAGCATGGTCAGCGTATCCAGAACTTGCGCAACGTGATGAGCAAAACCGGTAAAAAAGCCGCAATCCTGCTCGACACGAAAGGTCCGGAAATCCGTACCATCAAACTGGAAGGCGGTAACGATGTTTCCCTGAAAGCGGGCCAGACCTTTACCTTCACAACCGACAAAACCGTGATTGGTAACAACGAAATCGTTGCCGTGACTTACGAAGGTTTCACCACTGACCTGAGCGTAGGCAACACCGTTCTGGTCGACGATGGTCTGATCGGTATGGAAGTGACCGCCATCGAAGGTAACAAAGTTATCTGTAAAGTACTGAACAATGGCGATCTGGGCGAAAACAAAGGCGTAAACCTGCCGGGCGTTTCTATCGCACTGCCAGCACTGGCTGAGAAAGACAAACAGGACCTGATCTTTGGTTGTGAGCAAGGCGTTGACTTCGTTGCCGCATCCTTCATCCGTAAGCGTTCTGACGTGGTTGAAATCCGTGAGCACCTGAAAGCGCACGGCGGCGAGAAGATCCAGATCATCTCCAAAATCGAAAACCAGGAAGGCCTGAACAACTTCGACGAGATCCTCGAAGCGTCTGACGGCATCATGGTTGCTCGTGGCGATCTGGGTGTAGAAATCCCGGTTGAAGAAGTGATCTTCGCGCAGAAGATGATGATCGAGAAATGTGTCCGCGCACGTAAAGTGGTTATCACTGCAACGCAGATGCTGGACTCCATGATCAAAAACCCACGCCCAACCCGCGCAGAAGCAGGCGACGTGGCTAACGCCATCCTCGACGGTACCGATGCAGTCATGCTGTCTGGCGAATCCGCAAAAGGTAAATACCCGTTGGAAGCCGTCTCCATCATGGCAACCATCTGCGAACGTACCGACCGCGTAATGACCAGCCGTCTGGACTACAATAACGACAGCCGTAAACTGCGTATCACTGAAGCCGTATGTCGTGGCGCAGTAGAAACCGCAGAGAAACTGGAAGCTCCGTTGATCGTAGTTGCGACCCGTGGTGGTAAATCTGCGCGTGCAGTACGTAAATACTTCCCGGATGCGACCATTCTGGCGCTGACCACCAATGAAACCACCGCGCGTCAGCTGGTGCTGAGCAAAGGGGTTATTCCACACCTGGTGAAAGAAATTGCGTCTACGGATGATTTCTACCGTCTGGGTAAAGAAGTGGCTCTGCAGCTGGTTGAACGCGGTCTGGCGCAGAAAGGCGACGTTGTGGTCATGGTTTCCGGTGCGCTGGTACCAAGCGGCACCACCAACACGGCGTCTGTTCACGTGCTGTAATAATTCCTGAGTGAATTAATTTGTTTAAAAAGCGCCCTTGCGGCGCTTTTTTTATTTTATCAATAGCCACTATTAATAAAAAATCAAATCGGATTTCACTATCTAATTACTGATTATCTAAGATGAATCCGATGGAAGGATTCTGTTTTCACTCGGTTTTTTAGACGATTTTGCTCAATTCGGTGCTTCTTTGAGCGAACGATCAAAAATAAGTGCATTAGCATCAAAAAAATATTCTCAACCTAAAAAACTTTGTGTAATACTTGTAACGCTACATGGAGATTAACTCAATCTAGAGGGTATTAATAATGAATCGTACTAAACTGGTACTGGGCGCGGTAATCCTGGGTTCTACTCTGCTGGCAGGTTGCTCCAGCAACGCTAAAATCGATCAGCTGTCTTCTGACGTTCAGACTCTGAACGCTAAAGTTGACCAGCTGAGCAACGACGTGAACGCAATGCGTTCCGACGTTCAGGCTGCTAAAGACGACGCAGCTCGCGCTAACCAGCGTCTGGACAACCAGGCTACTAAATACCGTAAGTAATAGTACCTGTGTAATAAAAATGGCGCACATTGTGCGCCATTTTTTTTGTCTGCAATTTCCCCTTCCCTGTTACTGTGTCACACGCTGCTCCGTACCATTCCCCGCCTGACCATTCTGCGCAGATTCAACCGTTGGGAGATTATTCGCAACCGGCGTCTGTCGGGCCGTAACGGCCACGGGATATCCCGCGCGACGATACAGCGCTTTCTCTACCAGTCCATGATCCACATTCTTGTCCGCTTTGAACTGGCTAAAACCCGCTGGCAGCACATAAGGCATGGTCTGTACGTTTTGTTCTTCTTCCGGCGACAGCGGCCGATGCACTTCAACATAACGTATACCATTAGGCTCAACGGAGAATTTTACCGGCTCATTGATCACTTTTACCGGCGTTCCGGTCCTGACCTGAGCAAACAACGCCTTAATGTCAGGCGCATTCATACGGATACAACCAGAGCTAACACGCAGACCGACGCTGTCCGGCGCGCTGGTGCCATGAATGAGATACTCTCCGTGACCATGCGCCAGACGCAGCGCATAGCGTCCTAACGGGTTATTAGGCCCGGCCGGCACCACAGGCGGTAGCGTAATACCACGTTCAAGAGAACGTTTACGAATGCCTGGCGTCGGTGTCCATGTCGGGTTAGGGATTTTCTGGCCGACACGGGTTTCCATCACCGGAGTTTCCAGCCCCTGCAAACCAATGCCAATTGGGAATACCTGAACCAGATTCTCCCCTGGCGGATAATAGTAAAGTCGCAGTTCCGCCAGATTCACAATGATGCCTTCGCGCGGCGCATCCGGTAATAACAATTGAGAGGGGATGGTAATCAGCGTTCCGGCTTTCGGAACGGGAGCGATGGTGTTATTCGCTTCCAGAATCAGCATCGCGGCGGTATCGAAACGCCGGGCAATCGCCTGTAAATTCTTATCGCCTTCCTGAACGGTGTACGTTTGATTTTGCCCAACCAGACGACTTCCTGCTGGCGGTAAGGGATAATCCACCGCCCAGGCTGCCTGTAAGGCGCTGTAAGCGCCGAAAAGTGTAATAGTAATGAGAGACACGCGTTTCATACCCAAACTCCTGTATTCACTGGCTATGAGCCAGAAGGCTGAAAGTCCGACAAGGCAAAGCACCACCTTGCCTAACAGGATGAAAGCTGTCTATTGAGTTTAGCTAATAGTGGCGGCTTTGGTGCGGATGGCACGTATCATTGCCTCCAGTCCCTGTGAACGGGAAGGTGTCAAATGCTGCGCAAGCGCCATTTTTTCAAACCACGGCCGCACATCAAAATTCACAATATCCCGGGCCGTCATCTGGTCGTACAAAATGAACACAACGCCGATAAGTCCCTTCACAATTGCCGCATCACTGTCGCCCTGCAACTCAATAATGCCTTCAGCATTCTGACGCATAACGATCCATACCTGACTCTGACATCCTTGAATACTGTTTTCCGGGTTACGATCCTGCTCAGTTAATTCTGGCAGACGCTGTCCCAATTCAATGATGTACAGATACTTCTCTTCCCAATTAGCGCATCGCTGAAAATTACGCAACAATTTTTCTTTATCCGGTAGCGCGGCCATAGTGTCTCCCTGTTACCCCAGCAGGCGGTGAATACGTACAAGACCTGTCACCAGGCGATCCACTTCTTCATGGGTGTTATACATTGCCAGCGACGCCCGGCACATGGCAGGAACGTGATAGAACGCCATCAGCGGCATCGCACAATGATGCCCGGTACGCACAGCAATGCCGTAGTTGTCCAGGAAACTCCCCACATCATAGGCGTGATGTTTACCAAGATTAAACGCAATAACGCCAAGCCGATTTTCCGGTCCGTACAACGTCAGTTCCGGCACATCGGCCAGCTGCTCCAGCGCGTAGTGCATTAAATGCTGCTCATACTCGCTGATGTCCGCGAGTCCCAGCGCCGAGACATACTCTATTGCCGCGCCGAGTCCTACAATGCCGCCAGTATTTGGCGTGCCCGCCTCAAAACGCCAGGGGGCTTTTGCCCAGGTGGTTCCCTGCGTCAGGCTGACCGTGGCGATCATCGACCCGCCGCCTTCCCACGGCGGCATTTCCTGCAACAGCGCCTCTTTGACATACAGAACGCCAATGCCCGTCGGCCCATACAATTTATGCCCGGAGAAGACATAAAAATCACAGTCCAGCGCCTGCACATCGACCTTGTGATGCATCACCGCCTGCGCGCCATCCACCAGCACTTTCGCACCGTACTGATGGGCGAGCGCAATCATTTCCGGCAATGGATTTTCTGTTCCCAGCACATTGGAGACGTGCGTAATCGCCAGTAGCTGCGTGTTGTCATCAAACAGAGTATCCAGAATATCCAGTTGCAACGTGCCGTCCGGGTTTAGCGGGATCACCCGCAGTTCCGCCCCGACGCGCGAACACAGCATCTGCCAGGGCACGATGTTGGCGTGGTGTTCCATTTCGCTGATAATGATGTTGTCGCCCGCACGGATATTGCTGTTACCCCAACTGTTCGCCACCAGATTAATGCCTTCCGTCGTACCGCGAACAAACACTAATTCTTCCGCAGAGAGAGCATTGATAAACAGCGATGCCAGCTTACGAACGTTTTCCATTTTCTCCGTGGCCTGCGCACTCAGCGTGTGAATACCACGATGAACCGCCGCATAACCGTGTCGATAAAATTCGGCCTCAGCATCAATAACCAGATTGGGTTTTTGCGCACTGGCCGCGCTATCCAGATAGGCCAACGGCAGACCATTGACTTCACGCGTCAGGACAGGAAAGTCCGCCCGTACTTTTTCGATGGGAAAAGTCATGCTACGCCTCCCGGCAGGCGAAGACCTATTCGCGCCAGCACCTGTTGTTTGAGCACATCATCACCGAGAGCTTCCGTCAGCTCTGCGGCAAATGCATAAAGGATCATCTGTTGCGCGTCCTGCTGCCCAATCCCCCGCGAGCGCAGGTAGAACATCTGCTCATTATCGATACGTCCTACCGTCGCCCCGTGACTGCACTTCACATCATCAGCATAAATTTCCAGTTGCGGCTTAGTATCGACTTCAGCGAGTTTCCCCAGTAGCAAGTTGTTATTGGTCATCTGCCCGTCGGTTTTGATCGCGTGCTGCGCCACGGTGATCACGCCATTAAAAACGGCCCTGCCTTTATCGCTGACGATGGTTTTATGCAACTGACGGCTGTTGCAGTAGCCTTTGTTGTGTTCCAGCCAGGTCCGGGTATCACACACTTCATTTTTTACCGGCATTGCCAGGCTGTTGATCCGAAGGGTGGTATTTTCGCCGTTAAGCTGCGTGCTGGTATTGTGCCGCAGCACGGCATCGCCTAACAGGAAGCTGTGGCTGTGCGCGGTGGCATCACCGGCAAGTCGCAGATCGTTATGCGCAAAATGATGGCTCTCCGGATTTTCAAACACCAGCTTGATGTGATGCAGATGCGCATTCGCGCCGACGTTCATCGTTAACCGTGCCCCGGTGAAATGACATGTGTCATCGAGGCTGACGTAGTGTTCAATAATCGTTGCCTCAGCACCTTCAGCCAGCACAAAGTGATGGCGATAATGTGCGGTATTCACTTCATCACCGTCCACGCCTTGTGTGATATGCATCAGGAGCAGGGGTTTCGCAGGCCGTTGATGGCGTTTAACGCGAATGTGGCTACCGCGTTGGGCGAGACTTTCGGTTAAATGCAGGAATACCTCAGGTTGAATCGGTGCAACCCAGGTTTGCCGTTCATCATTGAACGTGACCTCAAAACCACTCCCTTCCGTGCTGTCACTCAGCTCTGGGCTAAATTGCCCATCGACAAACACCAGGCGAACGGCATCAATGTCTAAGGCCAGGGCCTTGCATTGTGCCGGGGTAATCTCAGCAAAGTGGCTGACAAAAGTGCTGTTGGTTAATCCTTCAAGCGGCGTGTACTTCCAGTTTTCATGCTTACGCGTCGGCAATCCCAGACGCAGCATCTGTTGCAGATGCTGCTGTGCATGTTCTGAACGCGATTCTCCCTGCGCTTCAAACAGACGATGCCATTGTTGCAGCACGCTACTGTTGTTCGGTAAGCCAGCCATATCCCTGCTCCTCCAGTTGTTTGACCAGAGTGAAATCACCGGACTTCACAATCCGCCCCTGATACAAAACGTGAACGTAATCAGGTTTGATATAGTCAAGAATACGCTGATAGTGGGTGACGATAATGAACGCGCGTTTCCCGTCACGCAGGGCATTGACCCCATCGGCGACAATTTTTAGCGCATCAATATCCAGCCCGGAATCAGACTCATCAAGGATGCACAGTTCCGGCTCCAGTACGGCCATCTGCAGAATGTCATTACGCTTTTTCTCACCGCCCGAGAAACCGACGTTCACGGAGCGTGTTAACAAATCTTCCGGCATCTTCAGGAGCGCCATTTTGTCTTCCACCAGATCCTGAAAATCAAAGCGATCCAGAGACTCTTCACCCCGGTAGCTACGCACCGCATTGAGTGCGGTTTGTAGAAAGAATTGGTTACTGACGCCAGGGATCTCCACCGGATACTGAAATGCCATGAAGATCCCTTCTCCCGCCCGCTCTTCCGGCGACAGTTCGAGGAGATTTTTCCCTTTAAACTCGACCTGGCCCTGGATGATTTCATAATCTTCGCGTCCGGCAAGCGTAGCGGATAAGGTGCTCTTTCCGGAACCATTAGGCCCCATAATGGCATGCACCTCTCCAGGACGGATCTCAAGATCAACGCCCCGCAGAATCGCGTTATCGTCAACACTGACCTGTAAATTTTTAATGCTTAACATGAGCTTTCCTTATCCAACGCTGTGTTCAAGGCTAATCGCCAGCAATTTTTGCGCTTCAACCGCAAACTCCAGCGGCAATTCGGAGAAGACATCCTTACAAAAGCCGTTGACAATCATCGAGATGGCGTCTTCTTCACTGATCCCGCGTTGCAGACAGTAAAACAACTGGTCTTCGCCAATGCGCGAAGTGGTCGCCTCGTGCTCCAGTTGGGCGCTGTTATTTCGGCACTCAACATACGGGAAGGTATGCGCGCCACACTCCGTGCCGATAAGCATAGAGTCGCACTGGGTAAAGTTTCGCGCGTTGGTCGCCGTTGGCATGATCTTCACCAACCCGCGATAACTGTTCTGGCTATGCCCTGCGGAGATCCCTTTCGAGATGATGGTTGAACGGGTATTTTTGCCGATGTGGATCATCTTGGTGCCGGTATCCGCCTGCTGATAGCCGCTGGTTAACGCGACGGAATAGAATTCGCCGATGGAGTTGTCGCCGCGCAGAATACAGCTCGGGTATTTCCAGGTGATGGCCGAGCCGGTTTCCGACTGGGTCCACGACATCTTGCTATTTTCGCCTTCGCACAGCGCACGCTTCGTCACAAAATTCAGAATGCCGCCAGTGTTGTTATCACCGGGGAACCAGTTTTGCACCGTGGAGTATTTCACTTCAGCGTCTTTGTGGATGATCACTTCGACGACCGCCGCATGCAGCTGATAGCTGTCGCGGACCGGCGCAGAGCACCCTTCGATATAACTCACGTAGCTCCCTTCCTCCGCTACCAGAATGGTGCGTTCAAACTGGCCGGTTTTTTCCGCATTAATGCGGAAATAGGTGGAAAGCTCCATCGGGCAGCGCACGCCTTTCGGCACATAGATAAACGTGCCGTCAGACGCCACGGCAGCGTTAAGCGCCGCAAAAAAGTTGTCATTCCCCGGAACCACGGTGCCGAGATATTTCCTCACCAGTTCAGGATGATCGTGAATCGCTTCGCCAAAAGAACAGAAGATGATGCCCTGTTCCCCCAGTTTTTCACGGTAGGTAGTGGCCACTGAAACGGAGTCGAAAATGGCGTCCACCGCTACATTTTGACCTTCATGCACCGGTACCCCTAGCTGGGCAAACGCATCCTCCACCTCTTTGCTTAAAAAGGCATTTGCCCCGGTCTGCTGTACAGCACCAGGTTCAGAGGCGCACGTATCGTCGCAGTTACCGCACGAAGGGGCTGAGTAATAGCTGTAGTCCTGATAATTCAGTTTGTCGTAATGCGCTTTGAGCCAGTGTGGTTCCTCCATCTCAAGCCATGCACGAAACGCGTTGAGGCGAAATTCGAGCATCCATTCTGGCTCGTGGCGTTTTGCAGAAATAGCGCGAACCACCTCTTCATTAATGCCTTTTTCCAGCTCGTCGGTTTGCAACTGGGTGAAAAACCCCTCTTTATAGTTGAGGTGTCCACCCGTCCAGGTTTTGACATCGTCAGTTGCTTCAGTATTACGAGACATAGTACCGCCTATACCCCGAAGCTTTCGCCGCAGCCACATTCATTCTGCGCTTTCGGGTTATGAAATTTGAATATTTGATTTAATCCTTCACGCACATAATCGACTTCCGTTCCGTCGATAAACGGCATGGCCTGCAACGGCACATACAGTTTCGCGCCATCGAATTCGAACAGCAGATCGTCTTTGTGCGGCTCACTCACCGTCGCCAGCACATAGCCAAACCCTGCACACCCGGTTTGCTTCACGCCTAAACGCACCCCCTGCATATCCGGCTGCTTAGCAACCAGCTCGCGAATATGCGCTGCCGCGGCGGGCGTTAACGTCAACCCGCGCCAGACGAAGTCGTCCGGATTAAATGTTCCCGAATGCAATTCCATAGGTTCACCTCATGTCATGAGCCACCAGGGCATAACATCATGTTAGTGATAATGATTCTCACTTCAACCCTTTATCCGCAGGGGCATTCGTTTAAATCGCCCTTTTTGGCTACGTTAACTAAGCATAGACCCTGCTACGCGGGATTACAGGGAACGATGATTTTGCTCAATGTGTTGATTAATAATAAATTAATGAGAGGTTATCGTTCTGGCAGGTCAAATAATAAAAGATGTATAGAAAATGCCTATTTGTGAAATAGGCGCACCTGTCATGTGGCCAGGCTAACGAACCACCAGGAGTGCAAATAGCACTGAAATGAATGAAGAACAGGTATGACGCGTTCGACGACAACCATCATCAAACAAGATTAAAAGGATGCTATTGAAGAAGAGAGAGAAACGACAGACCGTGAGGAAATGACCAACGAACGGTCAGCGCTGCGATACAGCGCTGACCGTTCGCCTTCCCCATCCGGCGCTTATCTCCGGCACTCATTTCTGGCTTAGCTCTTGAAGGGGCATAAGAATACTCTCATAACATAACGGTGCCTTTTTAACACAAATTGCGGTTTGCCTTTTTTATGCGCCATATTAAGCACCTGGGCGCACTAATAGTCAGGTTTTATCCCCGCTTCAAGGAACAAGCGCAAAGCTGCCGGCAGGCCAGGGTTAGTGAATGAAAGCGCTCTTGAATTGAGTGCGAAAGTGAACAGCGGTGAAATGGCGTGGTATGCAGATAAAAAATAACCCCGGCGGGAAATGGTCGGGGTTTTCTGTTTGACATTATAAGCTGTCGTCTTTCAGGTAATCCGGAATCAATGCACGCCCAACCGCCATGCAAAATAAATTTCCTCTTTCAGCTCAGTAGAGGAAAGCGCGAGTAAATCGGCAAATTCCAGCTCGAGTTGTTTCAAACGTTTCAGATACTGCGCGGGAGAAAGATCGGTTTTATCGCGGCGAATAAATTCAATGGCCAGTTGGGTTGGGTCTAATTGGGTAGACATATCATCCTCACTTTTGTTCAAAACGTGCACAGTATATCACTTTCCACTGTGCACATTACGAACAAAAACAAAATCAGGCTGATAATTAAAGTGACACCGTCACAAAATAACCGTTGTCAGCCGTGAAGTACAACACAGGCGCCCCTGTTCATCGAAGATCTCAATTTGCCAGACCTGATGGCGCGAACCCGTATGTAACGCTTTACACACGCCCCTCACGCGCCCCTCGCGGGCGGAACGAATGTGGTTGGCATTCACCTCCAGCCCTACCACTTTTTGTTCGCCCTGGGTACACAAGTAACCGGCAACCGAGCCGATACTTTCTGCCAGTACAACCGACGCCCCGCCGTGCAACAGGCCAAAAGGTTGTTTTGTCCGGCGATCCACGGGCATTGTCGCCTCCAGTGTATCGTCGCCAATATGATCAAATCGGATATCCAGCAGTCCGACCATGTTTCCTTCCCCCATCGCATTAAGCGCGTCGAGAGAAACTTCACGTTTCCAGATCATCCAATAATCTCCAACAATGCCTGTAGTGGATGGCGAACGCCGGTGCCTTCAACACGCTTGACCTGGCTCCGGCAGGAATAACCGGTCGCAAGACAGCGGTTGCGCGGCAGTCGCTGCATCGCCTGACGCCATGATAGCTCGTAGATCCCCAGCGAGTTCTCATGATTTTTAACTTCGTGCCCATAGGTACCCGCCATCCCGCAGCAGCCGACGCTGACATTTTCCAGTCTGGCGCCAAATCGGGCAAAAATATCCCCCCACTGCGCCACTGCGCCGGGTAAGGCCGTCACTTCGGTACAATGGCCAAAGAAATACCAGGGCTCACCGCTGACTGTCAGCGGCTGTATCGGCTCGAGCACTTTTGGCAGCCATTCATGAACCAGTTGCACGTGGAAATCGCCACGCTGTTCGCCCAGCGCCAGCTTATATTCATCGCGATAGCAGAGAACCAGCGCCGGATCGACGCCCACCATCGGTATCCCCAGCGCAGCCACGCGATTGAGGAATTCAGACGTCTTCTTCGCGGTTTTCGCAAAACGTTTGAGAAAACCTTTGATGTGCTGAGCCTTGCCATTCGGTGAGAACGGCAGCAGCACCGGCTGTAATCCCAGTTTTTCCACCAGTCGAACGAAATCTGCCACCACCTGCGCGTCGTAATAACTGGTGAACGGATCCTGCACCACCAGCACCGTACGGGATTTTTGCTCGAAATTTAACAACTCCAGCTGTTCCAGCGTCATATTGGCGCTGCGGTGCCCGACCATTTGTTGCTGGAGTGACGGCGTAGAAAGCAGCGGCAAATCAACCATCCCAATGTGTTTTTTGGACAGTGAGCGCACCAGCGGTTGATTAATAAAGAAGTTGAATGTTTTTGGCGCCCGCGCCATCAACGGCGCATAGGTTTCCACTGTCGCCACCAGATGATCGCGCAGAGGACGCAGGTAACGTGTGTGATAGAGCTGCAGGAAACGCGAGCGGAACTCCGGTACATCAATTTTGATTGGGCATTGCGTAGAACACGCCTTACAGGCCAGACACCCGGACATCGCCTCTTTCACTTCATGCGAGAAATCGTACTCGCCCTTGCGGGCATGCCAGCTGTTACGGGTTCGGGCAATCAATGTCCGCAAACTGGCGTGTTTTTCCGGCAGTTCGTGTTCCAGCTTAACAGGATCGATACCACGGTCGGCCAACAGCCGTAACCATTCCCGCACCAGCGTTGCGCGCCCTTTCGGGGAGTGGATACGGTTAAGACTGATTTTCATCGACGGACACATCGGGCTTTTGGCATCAAAATTAAAGCACAGCCCGTTGCCGTTACACTCCATCGCCCCACGCCACTCTTGTCTCACTGCGAGCGGGATCTGGCGATCGTAGGTGCCGCGCTTCACGGCATCCACTTTCATCATCGGCGCATCAATGCCTGCGGGCGGACAAATCTTCCCCGGATTCAGCCGGTTTTGCGGGTCGAATGCCGCTTTCACTTTCCGCAATTCACTGTACAGTTGCTCGCCAAAAAATGCCGGGCTGTACTCGGCGCGGAAACCTTTCCCGTGTTCGCCCCATAACAGGCCGCCATATTTTGCCGTCAGCGCCACCACGTCGTCAGAGATTTGCTTCATCAGAATCTCTTGCTGCGGATCGCACATGTCCAGGGCGGGTCGAACGTGCAATACCCCAGCGTCAACGTGACCGAACATGCCATAACTCAGGCCATGACTGTCCAGCAATGCGCGAAATTCGGCAATATAATCAGCAAGATGTTCTGGCGGCACACAGGTATCTTCAGCAAAAGGAATCGGTTTTGCCGTACCTTTGGCATTCCCCAACAAACCCACCGCTTTTTTACGCATCGCGTAGATACGTTCAACACCCGCCAGCTCAGTACAAAGCTGCCAGCCGATCACGCCTGCCTGCTGCCCGGCAATCAATCCATCCAGTCGCTCGCACAGCGCCTTGATCTGCGCGTCGATTAACGCTTCATCATCCCCTGCAAATTCGACGATGTTCAGACCCAACATCTCTTTATCTGGCACATCGGTGATGAGTTCACTGACGGAATGCCAGACAATGTCCTCCCGCGCGAGGTTGAGCACTTTAGAATCGACGGTTTCAACCGACAGCGCCCGCGCCTCAACCATAAACGACGCATTGCGTAACGCAGAGTCGAAAGAGTCATATTTCACATTCACCAGACGGCGAACTTTGGGCAGAGGGGTGATATCCAGACGCGCTTCGGTGATGAAGGCAAGCGTTCCTTCAGAACCCGTCAGGACGCGCGTTAAATCGAACTCCGTCATCTCATCATTAAAGACATGACGTAAATCGTAGCCCGTTAAAAACCGGTTCAGCTTCGGGAATTTATCGATAATCAGCTGACGGTTTTCACGACAGCATTGATAGACCGTATGGTAAATACGCCCTATCGTCGTATTGCTTTTACCTAACGTCTCAGCAAGCTCAACGGGAAGTGCCTGAGTGTCGAGAATATCGCCCCCCAGCAGCACCGCCCGCACGCCAAGGACATGGTCGGACGTTTTGCCATACACCAGCGAACCCTGGCCGGACGCATCGGTATTAATCATCCCTCCCAACGTCGCCCGGTTGCTGGTCGACAACTCCGGAGCAAAGAAATAGCCATACGGTTTCAGATACTGATTCAGCTGGTCTTTGATCACACCGGCTTCCACTCGTACCCACCCTTCTTCCGGGTTGATCTCAATGATACGGCTCATATAGCGCGACATATCAACGATAATGCCCTGATTCAGCGCCTGGCCGTTGGTGCCGGTGCCGCCGCCACGTGGGGTAAAGATGAGGGAGGTGAATCGCGGTTCTGCCGCCAGGCGGGCTACCAGCGCCACATCTGCCGTTGAACGGGGGAAAAGAACCGCATCCGGCAGAAGTTGATAGATACTGTTATCTGTCGACATTGTAAGGCGATCGGCGTAACTGGTCGCCATATCTCCCGTAAACCCTTGCTGTTCCAGTGCTTGCAAAAAGTTGAGCACCAGCTGAACGACGCCAGGTGCCTGAGAAATTTGTGGAATCATTATTGACCCTTTCCTGCGGTCTGTGTTGTGGAGTCTGGGCCTGTCCGATAATGGCTACTTTACAACCCGTTAGAAACAGTTCAGCTTCACAACGGCGTATAAAACAGCCTTTCAGGGCGGCACCTAATCGTTTGCGTGTTGCACTATTTGTTGTATCACATTTTTTTAATATGCGCTCAGCAGAATTACAGGCAGAATCTACCTGTCAAAAACCGCTGAAATTGCTCATTATTGTATACGAGTGACTCGCGTGTTCAGAACGCGTCAACATTCTGACGTACAGAAAAGGTGAAAAGTATTTATGGTAAACATTCGTCAGCCCAGGGATATTGCGCAAGTGCTGCTATCGGTGCTGTTTTTGGCCATCATGATTGTGGCATGTCTATGGATTGTACAACCCTTTATCCTTGGCTTTGCATGGGCAGGCACCGTGGTGATTGCGACCTGGCCTGTTTTGCTTCTTCTGCAAAAACTACTCTGGGGCCGTCGTTCTCTCGCGGTTCTGGTGATGACGCTCCTGCTGGTATTGCTGTTTGTAATCCCCATTGCGCTGTTGGTGAACAGCATTGTCGACGGCAGCGGTCCGCTGATCCACGCCATGAGCGCCGGTGACATGACGTTACCCGACCTTGCCTGGTTGAACAGTATTCCGCTGGTCGGTAGCAAATTGTATGCCGCCTGGCACAACCTGCTGGATATGGGCGGCTCAGGGATTATGGCCAAAATCCGGCCTTATATCGGCAGCACGACCGCCTGGTTTGTCGGTCAGGCGGCCCATATTGGCCGCTTTATGGTGCACTGTGGCCTGATGCTGTTGTTTAGCGCCCTGCTGTTCTGGCGCGGTGAGCAGGTTGCTTTAGGGGTCCGTCATTTTGCCAGCCGACTGGCGGCAAAACGTGGCGATGCGGCCGTTGTACTGGCAGCGCAAGCCATTCGCGCTGTGGCGCTTGGCGTCGTCGTCACCGCACTGGTGCAGGCTGTTCTTGGTGGTGTTGGTCTGGCCATCTCCGGCGTACCTTATGCCACATTGCTGAGCGTGCTGATGATCCTCTCCTGCCTGGTGCAACTGGGGCCTTTGCCGGTACTTATTCCATCCATCATCTGGCTCTACTGGACGGGCGACAACACCTGGGGCACCGTGCTGCTGGTGTGGAGTTGTGTGGTCGGTACGCTGGATAACGTCATTCGCCCAATGCTCATTCGCATGGGAGCTGATTTACCGTTGATTCTGATCCTTTCTGGGGTTATCGGTGGATTAATTGCGTTTGGCATGATTGGCCTGTTTATTGGTCCGGTGCTGTTAGCCGTCTCCTGGCGTCTGTTCTCCGCATGGGTGAATGAAGCTCCGCTTCCCGATGATGCTTCAGACAGTGTTCTGGAAGAACTGGCAGAACCCCGCAAATAGTTCGTAACAATATGGTTTTGCCGGAACGTACTTTTCTGGCAAAACCGTACCAAAGGACTGCCCGTTAACAACGCGCCGACGGGCAATCCCGATATTCCAAAACGCCAAACACTTTAGAATTACTAATCAATCAACCCCTTGATTAACCAATCTTGTTGCTAAATTTTTCTGTTTTCCCTTCTTTGTGTCGCAAATTCTTTACAGCTTTTAAACTATTGAGACGAATCTGATCGACGCAAAAAATCCCCATGCCTACTATTAGCTCACGGTTATAGATCAACACATTGATTTATAAGCATGGACATCCCCTGAGTGAAACAACGAATTGCTGTGTGTAGTCTTTGCCCATCTCCCACGATGGGCTTTTTTTTATTCTTCTATAGATGGACGCCTGGCCCCTTTATTTCTCAAATGTACTGAAAATCCGCTGAGCTTTAGTTGCAAAGCGATGCAGTGTTGCGGCATGTTGTAACGCAGACCAGGCATGTGAAGGGTAATAATGAATACGTTAACAATAAAAAATCTCGTCATTGGTGAAGGCGTTCCGAAAGTGATTGTCTCTTTAATGGGCAAGGACATCGCCACCCTAAAGACGGAAGCGCAAACCTATCTCAACGCTGATTTCGACATTCTGGAATGGCGCGCTGACCATTTTATGGATGTCGGTTCTGCACAATCAGTACTGAACGCGCTGGGCCATCTTCGCCAGATAATGGGAGATATCCCCTTACTCTTTACCTTCCGCAGCGCTCAGGAAGGGGGAGAACACGCGCTTTCCGTTGAGGAGTACACAGCACTTAATCTGGCGGTAATAGACAGCGGGCTTGCTGACATCATCGATATTGAACTGTATACCGGCGATAAACACGTAGAAAACCTTGTTGCCAGGGCGCATGAAAAAGGGGTTTATGTCGTCATGTCTAATCATGATTTTCACCAGACGCCAACCGCAGACGAAATCGTCCATCGGCTACGCAGAATGCAGGCATTAGGGGCGGATATCCCCAAAATTGCCGTCATGCCGCAGTCAAAACGCGATGTATTGACGCTGCTTACCGCTACGCTGGATATGCATGAGAACTATGCGGATCGGCCGATCATCACCATGTCGATGGCGAAAACAGGGGTCATTTCTCGTCTGGCGGGTGAAGTGTTTGGTTCTGCAGCCACCTTTGGCGCGGTGAAGAAAGCGTCAGCGCCGGGGCAGGTTTCTGTGAATGACTTACGCGCTATTCTGACCCTCCTGCACTAACCGCACATAAAAAAACGGCTCCTTTTGACGGGAGCCGTTCTCAATTTACGTGACGTAATTTATCTTACTTCTTCAGTTCCGCCAGGCTCAGCCAGGTTTGCACGACGGTATCCGGGTTCAACGAAAGACTGTCGATCCCCTCTTCCATCAGCCACGCAGCAAAGTCTTCGTGGTCGGACGGACCCTGACCGCAAATACCCACGTACTTACCTTGCTTCTTCGCCGCACGAATCGCCATCGACAGCAGTGCCTTAACCGCATCGTTACGTTCATCAAACAGCGCAGAAACGACACCGGAGTCACGGTCAAGACCCAGCGTGAGCTGCGTCATGTCGTTAGAGCCGATCGAGAACCCGTCAAAGTACTCGAGGAACTGCTCTGCCAGCAAGGCGTTGGACGGGATCTCACACATCATGATGAGCTTCAGTCCGTTTTCACCGCGTTTCAGCCCCTGGCGCGCCAGCTCTTCCACCACCGCTTTCGCCTGATCAACCGTACGCACAAACGGGATCATGATTTCAACGTTGGTCAGACCCATGTCATTACGCACGCGTTTAACCGCTTCACACTCAAGCGCAAAACAGTCACGGAAGCTATCGGAAACATAGCGGCCAGCGCCACGGAAGCCGAGCATCGGGTTCTCTTCTTCTGGCTCATAACGTTCGCCGCCTACCAGGTTGGCGTATTCGTTCGATTTGAAATCAGAGAGACGTACGATAACGCGTTTCGGGAAAAATGCGGCGCCCAGCGTCGCGATGCCTTCCGTCAAACGACCAACGTAGAACTCGCGCGGTGAATCGAAACCTTTCATCATTTCGCGAATTTCGTTTTGCAGTTTCACGTCCTGGTCATCAAACTCCAGCAGCGCACGAGGGTGCACGCCGATCATACGGTTGATGATAAATTCAAGACGCGCCAGGCCAACGCCTTCGTTCGGCAAGCAGGCAAAGTCAAACGCGCGATCCGGGTTGCCGACGTTCATCATGATCTTCAACGGCAGATCCGGCATGGTGTCAACGCTGGAACTTTTCACGCTAAAGTCGAGCAAATCAGCATATACGTAACCGGTGTCGCCTTCCGCGCAGGAGACGGTCACTTTATCGCCATCCTTCATGCGTTCGGTCGCATCGCCACAGCCAACCACTGCCGGGATACCCAGTTCACGCGCAATGATCGCCGCATGACAGGTACGACCGCCACGGTTAGTCACAATCGCCGCGGCTTTTTTCATGATCGGTTCCCAGTCCGGGTCGGTCATGTCAGTCACCAGCACGTCGCCGGGTTCAATACGGTTCATCTCGCTGATGTCATGAATGACCTTCACGGTACCCGCACCGATACGGTGGCCAATGGCACGACCTTCCGCAACGATTTTGCCATGAGCGTTCAGCGTGTAACGCTCCATCACCTGTCCACGAGAACGGACAGTTTCCGGGCGAGCCTGGACAATGAACAATTTACCGGTGTGACCGTCTTTCGCCCATTCGATATCCATCGGGCGACCGTAATGTTTCTCGATCTGCACCGCTTGTTTCGCCAGTTCTTGTACTTCCTCGTTGGTCAGCGAGAAAATGTCGCGTTGTTCCTGCGGCACATCTTCAATTTTGACCTGCTTTCCGTGCTCCTGCGTCGGCGCATAGACCATACGGATTTTTTTCGAACCCATAGTGCGACGAACAATGGAGGGACGGTTTGCCGCCAACGTCGGTTTGTGCACATAGAACTCATCCGGGTTAACCGCGCCCTGCACGACCATCTCGCCCAGACCCCAGGCGGAAGTAATGAAGACGACCTGGTCGAAACCCGACTCAGTATCAATGGAGAACATCACGCCGGAAGAGGCGAGATCTGAACGCACCATGCGCTGAACGCCCGCAGAAAGCGCAACGCCACGGTGGTCATAACCCTGATGCACACGGTAAGAGATCGCACGATCGTTAAACAACGACGCGAAGACATGTTTCACCGCCACCAGCACAGCATCAAACCCCTGTACGTTAAGGAAGGTTTCCTGCTGGCCTGCAAATGACGCGTCTGGCATATCTTCTGCCGTTGCGGAGGAACGCACCGCAAACGAAGCGTGTGCATCATCCGCAGAAAGTTGCGCGTACGCATCGCGGATGGCATTTTCCAGCTCAGGCTGGAAAGGAGTGTCGATAATCCACTGGCGGATCTGCGCACCGGCTTTCGCCAGCGCAGTGACATCGTCAATATCCGTTTTATCCAGCAGTTCATAAATGCGCTGGTTTACGCCGCTTTGGTCCAGAAACTGGTTAAACGCATCGGCGGTTGTCGCAAACCCATTCGGTACTGAAACACCCATACCGGAAAGGTTAGTAATCATTTCACCCAGGGAGGCATTTTTGCCCCCAACTCTGTCTACATCATTCATGCCGAGTTGGTTATACCAAAGCACCAGCGGTGACGAGCCATTGTTGGACATCGAACAATCCTTTTGTGATAAATGAACGAGTTTAGGAAACACATTATTGCGTATTTATCTTTGCATATTTAACCCGCCGAAAAAAACGGTGAATCGTTCAAGCAAATATATTTTTTCTTTTTTCAGATTGTTTCCGCATTTGCGCAAAGCCACGGACTACGGGCGATCCCCCTAAAAACAGTCGGTATAAACATCAGTTCCAAAAAATGAAA